>NZ_CP109487.1:7675000-8309427 GCF_036227605.1 Streptomyces sp. NBC_01439
CTAAGTGGGAAAGGATGTGGAGTCGCAGAGACAACCAGGAGGTTGGCTTAGAAGCAGCCACCCTTGAAAGAGTGCGTAATAGCTCACTGGTCAAGTGATTCCGCGCCGACAATGTAGCGGGGCTCAAGCGTACCGCCGAAGTCGTGTCATTGCAGCAATAGGGCCAACGCCCGCTGTGATGGGTAGGGGAGCGTCGTGTGCCGGGTGAAGCAGCAGCGGAAGCTAGTTGTGGACGGTTCACGAGTGAGAATGCAGGCATGAGTAGCGATACACACGTGAGAAACGTGTGCGCCGATTGACTAAGGGTTCCTGGGTCAAGCTGATCTGCCCAGGGTAAGTCGGGACCTAAGGCGAGGCCGACAGGCGTAGTCGATGGACAACCGGTTGATATTCCGGTACCCGCTTTGAAACGCCCAATATCGAATCAGGCGATGCTAAGTCCGTGAAGCCGTTCCGGACCCTTCGGGGAAAGGAAAGTGGTGGAGCCGACGAACCAGACTTGTAGTAGGTAAGCGATGGGGTGACGCAGGAAGGTAGTCCAGCCCGGGCGGTGGTAGTCCCGGGGTAAGGGTGTAGGCCGAGGGGTAGGCAAATCCGTCCCTCATATAAGGCTGAGACCTGATGCCGAGCCGATTGTGGTGAAGTGGATGATCCTATGCTGTCGAGAAAAGCCTCTAGCGAGTTTCATGGCGGCCCGTACCCTAAACCGACTCAGGTGGTCAGGTAGAGAATACCGAGGCGTTCGGGTGAACTATGGTTAAGGAACTCGGCAAAATGCCCCCGTAACTTCGGGAGAAGGGGGGCCATCACTGGTGATAGCACTTGCTGCTTGAGCTGGGGGTGGCCGCAGAGACCAGCGAGAAGCGACTGTTTACTAAAAACACAGGTCCGTGCGAAGCCGTAAGGCGATGTATACGGACTGACGCCTGCCCGGTGCTGGAACGTTAAGGGGACCGGTTAGTGACCTTTCGGGGTTGCGAAGCTGAGAACTTAAGCGCCAGTAAACGGCGGTGGTAACTATAACCATCCTAAGGTAGCGAAATTCCTTGTCGGGTAAGTTCCGACCTGCACGAATGGCGTAACGACTTCTCGACTGTCTCAACCATAGGCCCGGTGAAATTGCACTACGAGTAAAGATGCTCGTTTCGCGCAGCAGGACGGAAAGACCCCGGGACCTTTACTACAGTTTGATATTGGTGTTCGGTTCGGCTTGTGTAGGATAGGTGGGAGACTTTGAAGCAGCCACGCCAGTGGTTGTGGAGTCGCCGTTGAAATACCACTCTGGTCGTGCTGGATGTCTAACCTCGGTCCGTGATCCGGATCAGGGACAGTGTCTGATGGGTAGTTTAACTGGGGCGGTTGCCTCCCAAAGGGTAACGGAGGCGCCCAAAGGTTCCCTCAGCCTGGTTGGCAATCAGGTGTTGAGTGTAAGTGCACAAGGGAGCTTGACTGTGAGACCGACGGGTCGAGCAGGGACGAAAGTCGGGACTAGTGATCCGGCGGTGGCTTGTGGAAGCGCCGTCGCTCAACGGATAAAAGGTACCCCGGGGATAACAGGCTGATCTTCCCCAAGAGTCCATATCGACGGGATGGTTTGGCACCTCGATGTCGGCTCGTCGCATCCTGGGGCTGGAGTCGGTCCCAAGGGTTGGGCTGTTCGCCCATTAAAGCGGTACGCGAGCTGGGTTTAGAACGTCGTGAGACAGTTCGGTCCCTATCCGCTGTGCGCGTAGGAATATTGAGAAGGGCTGTCCCTAGTACGAGAGGACCGGGACGGACGAACCTCTGGTGTGCCAGTTGTCCTGCCAAGGGCATGGCTGGTTGGCTACGTTCGGGAGGGATAACCGCTGAAAGCATCTAAGCGGGAAGCCTGCTTCAAGATGAGTATTCCCACCTCCTTGAGAGGGTAAGGCTCCCAGTAGACGACTGGGTTGATAGGCCAGATGTGGAAGCCCGGTAACGGGTGAAGCTGACTGGTACTAATAGGCCGAGGGCTTGTCCTCAGTTGCTCGCGTCCACTGTGTTAGTTCTGAAATAACGAACAGCTGTGATGATAGCCAGCGTTCTAAATTTCATAGTGTTTCGGTGGTCATAGCGTTAGGGAAACGCCCGGTTACATTCCGAACCCGGAAGCTAAGCCTTTCAGCGCCGATGGTACTGCAGGGGGGACCCTGTGGGAGAGTAGGACGCCGCCGAACAATTATTGCGGAAGCCCCGCACCAGCCCTTTATGGGTTCGGTGCGGGGCTTTTCTGCGTTCAGGACACGTGTGCGGTCTCCTGTAGGGTCAGGAGGCATCGAACGACCACATTTCTACAGTCACAGTGGAGGCCCCCGGGTGGAGGTCCAGGAGACTCGGGTTCAGACTGACCGAATTTTCACCATTCCCAACATCCTGAGCATGGCTCGCCTCGCCGGCGTACCCCTGTTCTTGTGGTTGATCCTTGCGGAGTACGACGGGTGGGCCCTGGCCGTCCTCATGCTCAGCGGGATCAGCGACTACCTCGACGGGAAGCTCGCGCGGCGCTGGAATCAGATCAGCAAGCTCGGCCGGCTGCTCGATCCTGCCGCGGACCGGCTCTACATCCTGTCGACGCTCTTCGGTCTGACTTATCGCGGGCTTCTGCCGCTGTGGCTCACCGGAGCGTTGCTGGCGCGCGAGCTGATGTTGCTGGTCATGGTGTGGATCCTGCGCCGTCACGGATATCCGCCGCCGCAGGTCAACTTCCTCGGCAAGGCCGCCACCTTCAACCTGATGTACGCGTTTCCGTTGCTGCTGCTCAGTGACGGAAGCGGCTGGTTGGCCTGGTTGGCGTCAGTTTTCGGATGGGCGTTCGCTGTATGGGGTACAACCCTCTACTGGTGGGCAGGAATCCTTTACGTGGTTCAAGTCCGCCGTCTGGTGAAGGCTGACACCACGGCCGATTGAGCCCGCCCGGCGCCGGATGACGCGGAGGAGTCGCGGAGTCACCGACCGAGACGGGCGAGGGTCGGCACGACTGTCGTCTCCCAAGGAGGACTCTTCCGACATGAAGGCCGTCGTGATGGCCGGTGGCGAGGGCACGCGTCTTCGCCCCATGACGTCGAGCATGCCCAAGCCGCTCCTGCCGGTGGCCAACCGGCCGATCATGGAGCATGTGCTCAGGCTGCTCAAGCGGCACGGGCTCAGCGAGACCGTGGTCACCGTGCAGTTCCTGGCGTCACTCGTCAAGAACTATTTCGGGGATGGCGAAGAGCTCGGAATGGAGCTCACCTACGCCCATGAGGAGAAGCCACTCGGGACCGCCGGCAGCGTCAAGAATGCCGAGGAGGCACTGAAGGACGACGCCTTCGTCGTCATTTCCGGCGATGCGCTCACCGACTTCGACCTCACCGATCTGATCCGCTTCCACAAAGAGAAGGGAGCCCTCGTCACGGTGTGCCTGACCCGGGTGCCGAACCCACTGGAATTCGGCATCACGATCGTGGACGAGGCGGGCAAGGTCGAACGGTTCCTGGAGAAGCCGACCTGGGGGCAGGTGTTCTCGGACACCGTCAACACCGGCATCTACGTCATGGAGCCCGAGGTCTTCGACTACGTGGATCCCGATGTCTCCGTCGACTGGTCCGGTGACGTCTTCCCCCAGCTGATGAAGGAAGGCCGGCCCATCTACGGCTACGTCGCCGAGGGCTACTGGGAGGACGTCGGCACGCACGAGAGCTACGTCAAGGCGCAGGCCGACGTGCTCGAGGGCAAGGTCCAGATCGAGATGGACGGCTTCGAGATCTCCCCCGGGGTGTGGATCGCCGAAGGGGCCGAGGTGAGCCCCGACGCGGTGCTCCGCGGGCCGCTCTACATCGGGGACTACGCCAAGGTCGAAGCCGGCGCGGAAATCCGCGAGCACACCGTCATCGGGTCGAACGTCGTCGTCAAGAGCGGGGCCTTCCTGCACCGGGCCGTCGTCCACGACAACGTGTACATCGGACCGCACAGCAATCTGCGTGGCTGCGTCATCGGGAAGAACACCGACATCATGCGGGCCGCGCGGATCGAGGACGGCGCCGTCATCGGCGACGAGTGCCTCATCGGTGAGGAATCCATCGTCCAGGGGAACGTGCGGGTCTACCCCTTCAAGACGATCGAGGCCGGTGCCTTCGTCAACGAGTCGGTTATCTGGGAGTCCCGCGGCCAGGCGCACCTGTTCGGCGCGCGCGGGGTCTCCGGAATCCTGAACGTGGAGATCACCCCGGAAGTGGTGGTCCGGCTCGCCGGCGCGTACGCCACGACCCTGAAGAAGGGGGCGACTGTCACCACGGCCCGTGACCACTCCCGAGGCGCCAGGGCGCTCAAACGGGCCGTGATCTCCGCGCTCCAGGCCAGCGCCATCAACGTACGAGACCTGGAGAACGTACCGCTGCCCGTGGCACGGCAGCAGACCGCGCGCGGCAGCGCCGGCGGGATCGTCCTACGGACCTCGCCCGGTGTGCCCGACTCGGTGGACATCATGTTCCTCGACGAGCGGGGAGCGGACCTCTCGCTCCAGGGACAGCGCAAGCTGGACCGGGTCTACGCACGCCAGGAGTACCGGCGGGCGTTCCCCGGAGAGATCGGAGACCTGCAGTTCCCGGGCAGCGTCTTCGACGCCTACACCGGCTCGCTGCTGCGGCGGGTGGACACCACCGGCATCGCCGATGCCGGGCTCAAGGTGGTCGTGGACGCCTCGAACGGAAGCGCCGGACTGGTTCTGCCCAGCCTGCTGGGCCGGCTCGGTGTGGACGCGCTGACGATCAACCCCGGGCTCGACGAGTCCCGGCCGACCGAGACCAGGGAATCCCGGCGGGCCGGGCTGGTGCGGCTGGGAGAGATCGTGGCCTCCGCGAGGGCCGCCTTCGGGGTGCGGTTCGACCCGGTGGGCGAGCGGATCTCGCTGGTGGACGAGCGCGGGCGGATCATCGAGGACGACCGGGCGCTCCTGGTGATGCTCGACCTGGTGGCCGCGGAGAAGCGCAGCGGCAAGGTCGCGCTGCCGGTGACCACGACCAGGGTGGCCGAGCAGGTGGCGGCCTACCACGGCACACAGGTCGAGTGGACGACGACCTCGCCCGACGACCTGACCCGGGTGGGCCGCGCGGAGAACACCATCTTCGGCGGCGACGGCCAGGGCGGCTTCATCGTTCCCGAGTTCAGCAGCGTCTTCGACGGTTCGGCCGCCTTCGTACAACTGCTCGGGTTGGTGGCGCGCACACAGCTCACGCTGAGCCAGATCGACGCCCGGATCCCGCGGGCCCACGTGCTCAAGCGGGACGTTTCGACGCCGTGGGCGGTGAAGGGGCTCGTCATGCGGCGGGTCGTGGAGGCGGCCGGTGACCGGCAGGTGGACACCACGGACGGGGTGCGGGTGGTCGAGGCCGACGGACGGTGGGCGCTGGTCCTGCCGGACCCGGCGGAAGCGGTGACCCACCTGTGGGCCGAGGGCCCCGACGGCGGCACCGCGCAGGCCCTGCTCGACGAGTGGGCGGGCGTCGTGGAGGGCGCCGGGCAGTGAGTGCCCGGCACGCGATGACGTAGCGCGGAAGTCCGGTGGGCCGGGCGCGGGGAGTGCCGGCCCGGCCCACCGGATGGACGCATTGGGTGAGTGTGCTGCCGACATGCGACGATGTGCGGCATGTCGCAGCCGCCCCACAACCGGACTTCGGCGTCTCCTGTGCCCGCGCGCCCGGACGCTTCCATGTCGCTGCTGACGCACGTGATGGACCACAGTCTCGACGAGGGCTACGCGGAGGCGGCGGCCCGGCGCGAGGCGGAGGGTACGGCGGGTCTGCCGCGGACCCTCAAGGCCAAACTGGGGCTCGCCGCCGGGCTCGTCGTCACCGCCATGGTCGTCACGCTCGGTGCGGCCGAGGCGCAGATAGCCGCGCCGGTGCTGGCCAAGGAGCGTCAGGAACTGATCGACCGGGTGGAGCGGGCGGACGACCGCGCGCACGGCCTGGAGCGTGACATCGACCGCCTCAGGACCGATGTCGCGGGCCGCCAGCGTGCGGCACTGAAGCAGCCCGGCGGGGGCCAGGGCGAGCTCGTGGCCCTGCTGGCGGGTGCCACGGAGGTCCACGGGCCGGGGATCAAACTGGTGGTGGACGACGCGAAGGGCGCGTCTTCGGGCGGTGGTGGCAAACCGCGCGAGAGCTCCGGTTTCTCGGACACCGGCCGACTCCGCGACCGTGACCTGCAGAAGATCGTCAACGGGCTCTGGCAGTCCGGGGCGGAGGCCATCTCCATCAACGGGCAGCGGCTGACGGAACTGTCGGCGATCAGGGCCGCGGGTGACGCGATACTGGTCGACAACAGGCCGCTGGTGCCGCCGTATGAAGTGCTGGCGGTGGGGGACAAGAAACGGCTCGGCACGGCCTTCCAGGACTCGGCGGACGGACAGTACCTGCACGTGTTGCAGGAGAGCTACGGGATCCGTTACGCCCTGTCCCCGGCGGACGACCTGCGGCTGCCGGCCGCATCGAGTCTGACCGTACGAACAGCTACACCGGCAGAGCAGCAGAAGGGTGCATCGTGATCGCGGTACTGGGCCTCTTGGCCGGAGTGGTGGCCGGACTTCTGGTCCGGCCCGAAGTGCCGGCCGTGGTGGAGCCATATCTGCCGATCGCCGTGGTGGCGGCGCTGGACGCGGTGTTCGGCGGCCTCCGCGCGATGCTGGACGGCATCTTCGTGGACAAGGTCTTCGTGGTGTCGTTCCTGTCGAACGTGGTCGTGGCCGCGCTGATCGTCTTCCTCGGTGACAAGCTCGGGGTCGGCTCGCAGCTGTCCACGGGTGTGGTCGTGGTCCTCGGCATCCGCATCTTCTCCAACGCCGCGGCCATCCGCCGGCACGTGTTCCGGGCGTGAGGCCGATGAGCACGAACGACAGCCCCGAGGAGCAGGGGGGCGCGGGCCGGCCGCCGGAGCCCCCGAAGGCCCCGGAGCCCACGAAGTCTCCGGAGGGCCCGCAGCCCTCGACGGCGCCGCAGCCCCCGACGGCGCCGCAGCCTCCAAAGACGCCGCAGCCCCCGAGGGCACCTGGGACCCCGCAGTCTCCGGAGTCCCTGCGGCCCGCGCAGTCCTCGGAGCCCCCGAAGTCGCCACGACCCCTGCAGTCGCCGGAACCGCAGGAGGCGTCGGAGCCGTCCAAGGAGGTACCGGGGCAGCCGGAGGAGACCGGTCGGCAGCGGCTCGCGGCCGGGCTGTGGCCACCGCGGGTGAGCCGCGCCCAACTGATTGTGGCGCTGCTGCTGTTCGTCCTGGGGCTGGGACTCGCGATCCAGGTCCGGTCCAACAGCGACTCCAGCGCGCTGCGCGGGGCCCGCCAGGAGGACCTCGTACGGATCCTCGACGAGCTCGACGGACGGACCAAGCGCCTGGAGGACGAGAAGCAGCGGCTGGAGGACCAGCGCAAGGAACTGGAGAGCAGCTCCAACCAGGCCGAGGAGGCCCGCAAGCAGACGGTCGAGAAGGAACGCCAACTCGGCATCCTGGCCGGTACGGTGGCAGCCCAAGGACCGGGCATCACGCTGAAGATCACGGATCTCACGGGTCAGGTGCAGTCCGACCAGTTGCTGGACACGCTTCAGGAGCTGCGGGCGGCGGGGGCCGAGGCGATCCAGATCAACGGCGTGCGCATCGTGGCGGGCTCGTACTTCTCGGACGAGAACGGCGGGGTCTCCATCGACGGCAAGAAGATCACACAACCCTACGAATTCAAGGTCATCGGCAAGCCCCAGGATCTGGAGCCCGCGTTGAACATCCCCGGCGGTGTCGTCCAGACGCTGGAGAAGGAGCAGGCCACCGTCGCCGTCACACGGTCGGCGAAGATCGTTGTGGATGCCTTGCGGGCTGCGAAGCAGCCTGACTACGCTCGGTCGTCATCGTGATGAATCGGAGTGAAGGGTCGAGCGGCCCACGCGGGCGGATGCCTGCGGGGGGTCGGCGCACCGAAGTCGCGGTGCGTGGTGGAAACTGTCTGGTGGTTACGGACGTTGTCAGAATGTCCGGGTCGGCAGGTGTCTGCATTCGGAGTTCGTCCTGCCCCACGGGCGGGTCTGTTTCAGTCAAGGGGAATCGCCCGTGAAGTTGTTTGAGAAGTTGTTCGGCAAGAAGAACCGTGAGGAAGGCGGCGCGGCACGGCACCGCGCCGGACACGGTGAGGCGGAAGGGCAGGGCGACCGGCCGCTCTTCCGTGACGAGGTCGCCGGCGCGGGGGATGTTTCGGGTGCCCCCGGCGCGTCGGCTGTTGACCCTGCTGGTACCGGACGCATAGGTTTCGGTGGACCATCAACCTCAAGTGCGGGTGGAGGGTTTGCCCCCGACCCGTATGCCACCAATGCATCCGCGGGGCAGCCGCGGCGCGAGGAGCCGTCCATGTCGGCCGAGCAGATTTGCAGCAGGTGCGGACACCGCAGCGATGCGGCCAGTCGGTTCTGCTCGAACTGCGGTGCGCCGCTGCGGGCGGGTCTGACGCCGGAGCGTGCCTCGGAGACCACGTCCACGATCTCGATCTCGGGCCTCGAGGCCTACGAGGCCGAGGTGTCCGGACAACCGCACGTGTCGTCCTCCTCGCTGTCCCCCGAGGCGCAGGCCGCGGTGGAAGCGCTGCCCCCCGGTTCCGCTCTGCTCATCGTGCGGCGCGGTCCCAACTCCGGGAGCCGTTTCCTGCTGGACGGTGAGCTGACCACGGCCGGCCGCCACCCGCAGAGCGACATCTTCCTGGACGACGTCACCGTCTCCCGGCGGCACGTCGAATTCCGCAGGGGCCAGGAGGGCGGCTTCACCGTCGCCGACGTCGGCAGCCTCAACGGCACGTACGTGAACCGTGAACCGATCGACTCCGTCGCCCTGCAGAACGGCGACGAGGTGCAGATCGGCAAGTACCGGCTGGTCTTCTACGCGAGCCTGCGGGGCATCTGACCCTCAAAGGGAAGGTTCCATGCTGCGTACCCCGACCGGCGGTGCCCCGAGGAGTGGCGCCGCCGGCACCGCCGGCACCGCCGGCCCGGCCGGGCGGCTGGTGAGCATCGGCACGGTGCTCACCACGCTGCGTGACGAATTCCCCGAAGTCACCATCTCGAAGATCCGTTTTCTGGAGGCGGAGGGACTCGTCGAGCCCCGGCGCACACCTTCGGGATACCGCAAGTTCAGCACCGAAGACGTGGAGCGGCTCGCTCGGATCCTGCGCCTGCAGCGCGACCACTACCTACCGCTGAAGGTCATCCGCGAGCAGCTCGACGCGCTCGCCCGCGGGGAGCAGATCCGCATTCCGGCACCGACCGCGCACGGGGACGCCACCGATCCTGCCGGACCGGCGGCCGTCTACGGGGAAGCGGGACAGGAGCGGCCCACCGTGGCCCGGGTGGGCCGGGCCGAGCTCCTCGCGGCCGCCGGGGTGGACGAGGTGCAGCTGGTCGAGTGGGAGTCGTACGGGCTGCTGGCCGAAGGCGCCGACGGCGGATTCGACGCCGAGGCGGTGACGGTGGCCCGACTGGTGGCCGACCTGGGCCGTTTCGGGTTGGAGCCGCGGCACCTGCGTGCGATGAAGGCCGCCGCGGACCGCGAGGCCGGGCTGGTGGAGCAGGTGGTGGCACCGCTGCGCCGGCACCGCAATCCGCAGACGAGGGCCCATGCGGAGGCCACTTTGAAGGAGCTCGCGGGACTGTCCGTGCGGCTCCACGAGGCGTTCGTACAGACCGCTCTCGGGGTCCGACTGCCCTGAGGTGGGGGGCCCGACTACCCAAACCTGTCGAGCAGGTCCTAGGGTTACTGTGTGAACGAGCTCGACGTTGTGGGTGTCCGGGTGGAAATGCCCTCCAACCAACCGATCGTGCTCCTGCGTGAAGTGGGAGGCGACCGGTACCTCCCCATCTGGATCGGTCCAGGGGAGGCGACCGCCATTGCCTTCGCGCAGCAGGGGATGGCCCCTGCTCGACCGCTGACGCACGACCTGTTCAAGGACGTGCTGGAGGCGATCGGCGAGGAGCTCACCGAGGTCCGGATCACGGATCTGCGGGAGGGCGTCTTCTACGCGGAGCTCGTCTTCGCCAGCGGGGTCGAGGTGAGTGCGCGTCCTTCCGACGCCATAGCCCTCGCCCTGCGGACGGGGACGCCGATCTACGGCAGTGACGGCGTGCTGGACGACGCCGGAATCGCCATTCCGGACGAGCAGGAGGACGAGGTGGAGAAGTTCCGCGAGTTCCTCGACCAGATCTCACCGGAGGACTTCGGCACCGGCCCGCAGTGAGGTGTCGGCCGCGTCGTCCTCGGGGATCCTCAGGCCATTCGATTAGCCTTTCCACGCAAAGGGATACGGGAAACCACTCTCAGGGTGATTATCACTCGGCGTGCCGAGTGTGGCGATCGTTGACGCACCCCTGGTGACTGCCTACCTTCGAGGTGGGCAGGTCAAGGACGGAGGGTCGGCGTGAGGATCACGGGCGACGGTACGACCGGGGGCACCCCCGCACGGAGTGAGGCTGGGCCGTACCCGCTGCACGGCGGTTCGGTCGGTGCTGCGCGCCGTCAGCCGGAGTCGACGCCGGTCGGACCGGTGGGCGCGGACCCGGAGCCCGAGCAGATCGGATACCGCGGGCCCACGGCGTGCGCCGCGGCCGGCATCACCTACCGGCAGCTCGACTACTGGTCCCGGACCGGGCTGGTGGAGCCCAGCGTGCGGGCCGCCCACGGGGCGGGGACGCAGCGGCTCTACAGCTTCCGCGACGTCGTGCTCCTCAAGATCGTCAAGCGTTTCCTGGACACCGGGGTGGCGCTGCAGAACATCCGCACGGCGGTCCAGCACCTGCACGACCGGGAGCTCTCGGACCTCGAACGGATGACGCTGATGAGCGACGGCGCCACCGTGTACGAGTGCACCTCGCCGGACCAGGTCGTCAGCCTGCTCCAGGGCGGGCAGGGCGTCTTCGGCATTGCCGTGGGCGTGGTGTGGCGCGACGTCGAGAGCGCGCTGTCGCAGCTCCACGGGGAGCGCGTGGACACGGGCGAGACCCTGGTGCGGCACAACCCGACGGACGAGCTGGCCGCCCGCCGCAACCGGGCCGTCTGACCCGATCCGGGGCATTGTCAGTGGCGTAGGGCAGCATCGGGCTGTGAGAGCCGCGCCGACCATCCTGCATCTGGACATGGATGCCTTCTACGCCTCCGTGGAGCAGGCGTCGAAGCCGAGCCTGCGCGGCAAGGCGGTCATCGTCGGCGGCCTCGGGCCGCGCGGGGTCGTCGCCACGGCCTCGTACGAGGCCAGGCGCTTCGGGGTGCACTCCGCGATGCCGATGGGGCAGGCGCGCCGGCTCTGCCCGAACGGCGCGTACCTGGTCCCCCGCTTCAGCCTCTACCGGCAGGTCAGCGACGTGGTGATGGCCATGCTGCGGGAACTGTCGCCCCTGGTGGAGCCCCTGAGCCTGGACGAGGCCTTCGTGGACCTGGAGGCGGGCGGGGTGGCCTTCGACTCGCGCAGTGCGCGGGAGGCGGGGGAGCGGCTGCGGGCCGACATCCGGGCCGCCACGGGGCTCAGCGGATCGGTGGGGCTGGCCGGGTCGAAGATGCTGGCCAAGGTGGCCTCCGAGGAGGCCAAGCCGGCCGGACTGCTGCTGATCGAGCCGGGGACCGAGCGCGAGCTGCTCGCGCCGATGTCGGTACGGACCCTGCCCGGGGTGGGGCCGGCCACGGGCGAGCACCTGCGCCGGGCCGGGATCACGACCGTGGGGGAGCTGGCGGAGGCCGGGGAGGACGAGCTGGTCCGGATGGTCGGCCGCTCCGCCGGTGCCGGGCTGTACCGGATGGCCCTCGGGCTGGACGACCGGCGAGTGGTCGCGGAGCGGGACGCGAAGTCGGTGTCGGTCGAGGACACCTTCGACGTGGACCTGCACGACCGGGTACGGATCCGCGGCGAGGTGCAGCGGCTCGCCGACCGGTGCGTGCAGCGGCTGCGGGACTCGGGGCACTCGGGGCGCACGATCGTGCTCAAGGTGAGGCGGTACGACTTCTCCACGCTGACCCGCTCCGAGACCCTGCGGGGGCCCACGGACGACCCGGCGGTGGTGCGGGAGGCGGCGGGGCGGCTGCTGGAGGGCGTGGACACCACGGGCGGGGTGCGGCTGCTGGGCGTGGGGGTGAGCGGGCTGGCGGACTACACGCAGGAGGACCTGTTCGCGCAGTCGCTCGCCGCTGAGTCGGACGGGACTGACAGGGCTGACGGCAGTGACAGGTCTGGTGGGACTGGCAGGCCTGACGGGACTGGTGGGACTGACAGTGCTGACGGAGCGGACAGGACGGTCGGGGCCGTAGGGGAGGCGCTGGCGGGCGGCGCCGTCGAGACGGCGGCCGAGGGCGCCCGGGGGGTCGCTGAGCCACTCGGGGAGCCGGAGCCGGCCCCCGAACGGCGCTGGACGGCCGGAAGCGACGTGCGACATGCCGTGTACGGGCCCGGATGGGTGCAGGGCAGCGGGGTCGGGCGGGTGACCGTGCGGTTCGAGCAGCCCGGATCGGAGCCCGGCCGGGTGCGGACCTTCCGGGTGGACGACCCCGAGCTGGAGCCGTCCGATCCGTTGCCGCTCGTGGGGGAGCGGCCCTGACCCCTAGTTCTCGTCACCCGCCAGACGGCCGAAGTCGCGGTCGAAGTCCGACGGAAGGGTCGTGTCCAGCCCGTAGTGGTGGTAGAGCTGCAGCTCCTGCTCGGGGGAGAGGTGGCGCCCGACCCCGAAGTCCGGGGCGTCCCTGATGAGGGCGCGTTCGAAGGGCACCCGCAGGGTGTCGCCCACCAGCTCGCTCGGCTCCAGCGGGACGAAGGCGTCCCGGCTGAAGAGTCCCGTCCGGACCGCGGCCCACTCCGGGACGCCCGTGGCATCGTCGAGGTAGACCTCGTCGATCGTGCCGATCTTGGTGCCATTGCGGTCGAACGCCTTGCGGCCGATCAGGCTGCGCGGATCGATGTCGGTCTGCACGGTCCCTCCAAAAGGTCGCAACTGCTCCGTAATGACTACAGAAGTGCATATCCGCAGCGGAGGCCACTCGGGGAGGGTCCAGATCCTCGCTGGTACGCTGGTGAACGGCTGTCGACCCTGTGCGGGAGAGTCCTCCGAGTGAACGTGACGGAGGCGCCGAAGGAGCAAATCCTCCCCGGAATCTCTCAGGCATACGTACCGCACGGACGAGGCCACTCTGGAAAGCAGGGCGGGTACCGGGCGTGCAGTGCCGGTCCCCCTCCTCACCGACGGTGAAAGCCGGAACTCTCGGGAGACCCCCGTGACTCCGGTGAAACTCTCAGGTGCAGATGACAGAGGGGGAGGCCGTCCGGGTGCCCGCGCCGTGGTGCCCCTCGCAGGTCATACGACCAGGAGGCCTCCGTACATGACCGCCAACCGCATTCCGCTCTCCCAGCTGGAGCGAGGCATCCCCTTCGAACAGCGCCACATCGGCCCGGATGCCGAGGCGCAGGCGAAGATGCTCGCCCAGGTGGGCTACGGCTCCCTGGACGAACTGACCGCTGCCGCGGTCCCGGATGTGATCAAGACCGCCGAGGCGCTCGACCTGCCCGAGGCGCGCACCGAGGCCGAGGTGCTGGCCGAGCTGCGCTCGCTCGCCGACCGCAACCAGGTCCTCTCCCCGATGATCGGTCTCGGCTACTACGGGACCTTCACGCCGCCGGTGATCCTCCGCAACGTCATGGAGAACCCGGCCTGGTACACGGCGTACACGCCCTACCAGCCGGAGATCTCCCAGGGCCGCCTCGAGGCGCTCCTGAACTTCCAGACGGTCGTCGCCGAACTGACCGGCCTGCCGACCTCGGGCGCCTCGCTGCTCGACGAGGGCACCGCGGCCGCCGAGGCCATGACCCTGGCCCGCCGCGTGGGCCGGTCCAAGGGCAACGTCTTCCTGGTGGACGCCGACGCGCTGCCGCAGACGATCGCCGTGATCGAGACCCGCGCCGAGCCGATCGGCATCGAGGTCGTCGTCGCCGACCTGTCCGCCGGCATCCCGGCCGAGGTCGCCGAGCGCGGCATCTACGGTGTCCTGGTCCAGTACCCCGGCGCCTCCGGTGCCGTCCGGGACATCAAGCCCGTCATCGACCAGGCCCACGAGCTCGGTGCCATCGTGGCCGTCGCCGCGGACCTGCTCGCGCTGACCCTGCTGACCTCCCCGGGCGCGCTCGGCGCGGACATCGCCGTCGGCACCACCCAGCGCTTCGGCGTCCCGATGGGCTTCGGCGGACCGCACGCCGGTTACATGGCTGTCCAGGACAAGCACGCCCGCTCGCTGCCCGGCCGCCTCGTCGGCGTCTCCGTGGACGCGGACGGCAACAAGGCCTACCGTCTGGCGCTGCAGACCCGTGAGCAGCACATCCGCCGGGAGAAGGCCACCAGCAACATCTGTACCGCGCAGGTGCTGCTCGCCGTCATGGCTGGCATGTACGCCGTCTACCACGGCCCGGACGGCCTGCGGACGATCGCGAACCGCACCCACCGCTACGCCACCCTGCTCGCCGCCGGTTTGACGGCCGGCGGGGTCGAGATCGTGCACGGCTCGTACTTCGACACGATCACCGCCCGCGTGCCGGGCCGTGCCGCCGAGGTCGTCGCCGCCGCCCGCGAGGGCGGGGTCAACCTGTTCCAGGTGGACGCCGACCTCGTCTCCGTCGCCTGTGACGAGACCACCCTGCGCGCCGACATCGAGGCCGTCTGGGCCGCCTTCGGCGTCACCGCTGACATCGAGGCGCTGGACACGACCACGGTCGACACGCTGCCCGAGGGCCTGCTGCGCACGGACGCGTACCTGACGCACCCGGTCTTCCACCAGCACCGTTCCGAGACCGCGATGCTGCGCTACCTGCGCAGGCTCTCGGACAAGGACTACGCGCTGGACCGCGGCATGATCCCGCTGGGCTCCTGCACCATGAAGCTCAACGCGACCACCGAGATGGAGCCGGTGACCTGGCCCGAATTCGGTCAGCTGCACCCCTTCGCGCCGGTCGAGCAGGCCGAGGGCTACCTCACGCTCATCACCGAGCTGGAGGAACGTCTCTGCGAGGTGACCGGCTACGACAAGGTCTCCATCCAGCCGAACGCGGGCTCCCAGGGCGAGCTCGCCGGCCTGCTGGCCGTCCGTGCCTACCACCGGGCCAACGGCGACGAGCAGCGCACCGTCTGCCTGATCCCGTCCTCCGCGCACGGCACCAACGCCGCCAGCGCCGTGATGGCAGGCATGAAGGTCGTCGTCGTCAAGACCGCCGATGACGGCGAGGTGGACACGGCCGACCTGCGCGCCAAGATCGAGCAGCACCGTGACGAGCTCGCCGTGCTGATGATCACGTACCCCTCGACGCACGGTGTGTTCGAGGAGCACGTCGCCGACATCTGCGCCCAGGTGCACGAGGCCGGCGGCCAGGTCTACGTCGACGGTGCCAACCTGAACGCCCTGGTGGGCCTGGCCAAGCCGGGTCACTTCGGCGGCGACGTCTCGCACCTGAACCTGCACAAGACCTTCTGCATCCCGCACGGCGGCGGCGGTCCGGGCGTCGGCCCGGTCGGTGTCCGGGCGCACCTGGCCCCGTACCTGCCGAACCACCCGCTCCAGCCGACCGCGGGCCCGGAGACGGGCGTCGGCCCGATCTCGGCCGCTCCGTGGGGTTCGGCGGGCATCCTGCCGATCTCGTGGTCGTACGTGCGCCTGATGGGTGGCGAGGGCCTCAAGCGCGCCACCCAGGTGGCGGTGCTCGGCGCCAACTACATCGCCAAGCGCCTGGAGCCGCACTACCCGGTGCTCTACACCGGCCCGGGCAACCTGGTCGCGCACGAGTGCATCATCGACCTGCGGCCGCTGTCGAAGGCCACGGGCGTGAGCGTCGACGACATCGCCAAGCGCCTGATCGACTACGGCTTCCACGCGCCGACCATGTCCTTCCCGGTCGCCGGCACGCTGATGATCGAGCCGACGGAGTCCGAGGACCTCGCCGAGATCGACCGCTTCTGCGACGCGATGATCGCCATCCGCGGTGAGATCGAACGGGTCGCGGGCGGTGAGTGGCCGGTGGACGACAACCCGCTGGCGAACTCCCCGCACACCGCGGCGGCGCTGGGCGGCGAGTGGAACCACCCGTACACCCGGGACGAGGCCGTCTTCCCGGGCGGGGTCACGGCCGCCGAGAAGTACTGGCCGCCGGTGCGCCGCATCGACGGTGCCTTCGGTGACCGGAACCTGGTGTGCTCCTGCCCGCCGCTGGACGAGTACGACGCCTGAGGTGTACCGCGTCGTACGACCGCCGCATGACGGTCGTACGGCATGAAGAAGGGGCTGGTCCGGGAGAATCTCCCGGACCAGCCCCTTCGTCGTTCGCTACGGTCGACCGGACGGCTTCGCCTAGGCCGCCGCGAGCGGGCGGTGCGGGGCGATGATCTGGCCGTCCGGCAGCAGTTCACCGGTGTCCTCGAAGAGGAGGACGCCATTGCACAGCAGGCTCCAGCCCTGCTCCGGGTGGTTGGCCACCGGGCGCGCGGCCTCCCGGTCGGCGGATTCGGCTGACGGGCAGGCTGGCTGGTGCTGGCACATGGATGCGTTCTTTCGCTGCGGTGTGGTCTGTGTGCTACGGCTCGATGCGTGATTCATGGCCGTCCCCCTGGGTCATCCCCGCACCCGCGGGGAGCGTGTCATCAGTCTTCCTCCATGACAGCCGCTTCGCAGGTATTTCCCGGCAGCCGTCCTCACAGATTGATGACGCATCACTCGTGCGGGCGGTTCAGGCCAACTCCCCTGTCATTTCGGATGGTTCGCGAGTGGCCCGGGTGGACTAGGCCGAATGAGTGATTCAGGTCAGGCGGCGGGTGCGGCCAGGGAGGGGGGCGGCGCCGTCGGTGTCGGGGTGAGCCGACGGGTGAGTACGGGCAGCAGCTCGGAGACCGGATGCGGCCGGTGCGCGGCGATGCCGGGCGGGGCCGGGGCGAGGGGTACCAGCAGGTCCTCGCCGGCCGGTAGCCCGGCGGCGGCGTCCGCGCCCACCGCCCCGTGCAGCCACAGGGTCAGCATGTAGAGCTCCGGAACCGACAGCAGCCGTGGCTGGTAGCCGGTGGTGAGGGACTCCGCCTGACGCAGGGCGCGTTCGGTGGCCGCGACGTAGGGGCCCTCGAAGAAATGGGAGAAGACCCAGCCGTCGGGAGTCAGCCGGGTGTCGGCCGCCGCGACGTAGCGGTCCCCGCTGCGGATCAGGAACCGCCAGCCCGTGAGCCGGGTGCGCGGCGGCCTGCCGCCGGCCGCGAGGTTGGACATGCCCAGCCGGTCGAGGACGTGCACCGGAAGCGGGAGTTCGGCGGTCAGCGGCCCTTGGATCGCGCGCAGGGCCGGGGTGTGCGCCTCGTGGACGGCGGTGGGGGAACCGAGTGCCGCGAGGACGCTGCGCAGGGCGGGCGCGGGAGCCGGAGGGACATGCAGCGGCATGGTGGGTCGCCTCTCACTTGGGAGACCGGTGGAACGGGGGCAGGTGCGGACTCGCATTCTGGGGCCAGAGGGGGGCCGAGGGGCAATGGCCGCGCGCCAACTCTCTGCCTCGTTTGCGGAGTTTATACGACATGTGTTCACGCAGTGTTTCGGCTAGCTGTCCCGCCTATTGCCGGCAAGGCGCTTACCGGACCCGCTGACATGACGTTCATGGCGGCTGCGCGCGAACATGTCGCGCTGACCTCGGAGGTTACCGGATGGGGGCTCGGCTGGAAAGCTTCGGTTATCCCAACGAGGCAAAGTCGAAGCGGAATTTGCATACCGCGACTTGCCAAGTGAATGTGCCGAAGCGCCCTTCGGCCAAACCGGCGCGCGCTCCTCGTCACGCACGCCCCCCGCGCGTTATGGATCACGCTGCCGGGGCATCATCGACCGTAACGCGCGCCTGGGGTGTACCGGGCCAGGCCCACTCGAGGAGGGACGCTTCGATGGGGGAGAAGGTCGTGGCGGGCGGATTCGACCTGTCCGATCGGCAGCGGTATCGAAGGAAGCTCCACGAGTGCCTGGAGGGACTGGAGCGGCTCCTGGCGGAGAAGAGGTTCGATCGCCCGAAGAACATGATGGGACTGGAGATCGAGCTGAATCTCGCGGGTGCCGACGGATTGCCGAGAATGGTGAATGCGCAGGTGCTGGAGCGGATTGCGAGCCCTGATTTTCAAACCGAACTGGGAATGTTCAACCTGGAGGTGAACGTCCTTCCGCACCGGCTGGGTGGTCGAGTATTCGACCGGCTCGCCGAGGAACTCAGCGCCGGGCTGGGCTATGCCCACCGGAAGGCCGCGGAGATCGACGCCGGAGTGGTGATGATCGGCATTCTGCCGACGATCTCCCGCGCCGACCTGGTCACCGCGAACCTTTCGGCGGTGGACCGCTACTCGCTGCTCAACGAGCAGATCCTGATGATGCGCGGGGAGGACTTCACGCTCGACATCGACGGCGTCGAACGGCTGATCTGGACCTCCGGGTCGATCGTGCCGGAGGCCGCTTGCACCTCCGTACAGCTGCACCTGCAGGTGACGCCGGCCCGGTTCTCGGCGGTCTGGAACGCGGCGCAGGCGGTGGCCGCGGCACAGATAGCCGTCGGCGCCAATTCGCCCTTCCTGTTCGGGCGCGAGCTGTGGCGGGAGTCGCGGCCGCCGCTGTTCACGCAGGCCACCGACACCCGGCCGCCCGAGCTCCAGGCGCAGGGCGTGCGGCCCCGCACGTGGTTCGGGGAGCGGTGGGTGGACTCGGCGTACGAGCTCTTCGCCGAGAACGTCCGCTACTTCCCCTCCCTGTTGCCCATATGCGACGAGGAGGAGCCGCTCCGGGTGCTCAACGAGGGCGGGGTACCGGGCCTGCAGGAACTGGTCCTGCACAACGGCACCGTCTACCGGTGGAACCGGCCCGTGTACGGGGTCGCCGACGGGGTGCCGCACCTGCGCGTGGAGAACCGGGTGCTGCCGGCCGGGCCGACGGTCGCCGACGTCGTCGCCAACGCCGCCTTCTACTACGGGCTCGTACGCACCATCGCGGACGAACCGCGCCCGGTCTGGACCCGGCTGCCCTTCGCCGAGGCGGAAGCCAACTTCGACGCGGCCTGCCGGTACGGCATCGACGCGCGGCTGCGGTGGCCGCGCCGCGGCCGGGCCGGGGGGCTGGCGAGCGTGCCCGCCGTACGGCTGGTCCTGGACGAGCTGCTGCCCATGGCCGCTGCGGGGTTGGACGCCTGGGGCATCGAGCCCGCGGACCGGGACCACTACCTCGGCATCATCGAGGAGCGCTGCCGGCGCCGGGTGAACGGGGCGACCTGGCAGGTGGACACCTACCACCGGGCACTCGCCGCCGGACTGGAGCGGGACGAGGCGCTGGCTGCGACGACCCGCAGGTACAGCGAGCTCATGCACAAGGGCGACCCGGTGCACACCTGGCCGGTGGGGCTGACGGAGGAGGTGACCGCCTCGGTGCCCGTCGTGCGCTGACCGGCTCCGGCCGTGGCTCCGGCGGTGGCTCCGGCAGTGTCTCCGGCTCCGGCTGAGGGCTCCGCTGGCCCGCCCGCCTGCGCTCCCGCCCGCTCGCCCGACGCCCCCGGCGATCTTGTTGAGGGCCCCGCAGTGATCCTCCCAGTCCGCCGAGGAGGCAGTATGGGGTGGTCGCAACGGGATGGCAGGACGGAGTCGGGCGTGCGGACGGAGCCGGAGCCGGTGTTCTTGGAACTGGACGAGGACGGGCGGCGGCGCCTGCTGCGCACCGAGACGCTGCTCGTCCTCGCGCTGTCGTTGGGCGCGAGCGGGGTCTCGGCACTCATCAGCTTCATCGGCTCGCTCACCAAGCCCGGCGGCCTCAAGGACCAGGCGGCCACGCTCAACGGCTCCTACGCCCCGGGCCGGCCCTGGCTGGACCTCGCCTGGCAGCTGTTCGGCATCGCGAGCGCCCTGGTACCCGTACTGCTGGTCGCGCACCTGCTGACCCGCGAGGGCGCCCCCGGGCTGCGGGCACTGGGCTTCGACCGCACCCGGCCCTGGTGGGACCTCGGCCGGGGCGCGCTGGTCGCGGCCGGGATCGGTAGCGCCGGGCTGGCCTTCTACTTGGGCGCCCGGGCCACCGGATTCAACCTCACGGTGGTGCCGGAGGCGCTGCCCGACGTGTGGTGGAAGTTCCCCGTACTCATCCTCTCCGCACTGCAGAACGCCCTGGTGGAGGAGATCATCGTGCTGGCCTACCTGCTGCGCCGGCTCGGCCAGCTGGGCTGGTCGCCCATGGCCGCGCTGCTGGCCAGCTCGGCGCTGCGCGGCTCCTACCACCTCTACCAGGGCATCGGCGGCTTCATCGGCAACATGGTGATGGGCGTCGTCTTCGTCCTCGCCTACCGGCGCTGGGGCCGGGTGGCACCGCTCTTCGTCGCGCACGCGCTCCTCGACATCGTGGCCTTCGGCGGGTACGCGCTGCTCGCGGGCAAGGTGGGCTGGCTGCCGACCCCGTGACCGCCTCCCTGACCGACCCCTGACCGACGGTGGCCCACCCGATCGGCCCTTCCGGGCGGTGACGGACGCGGGGGCGGTGCGACGCTGGAGGCCAGTGCTGTGACCGGCAGGGTCCACCGGGTCGCCGTGCCAGGCACGACGGGCACGCCCGGCCCGCCTGTCCGGCCACAGCACCAGTGAGGAGGCGCACCCGGTGGCTGTTCTGGACTCCCTGGTGCCGTTCGCGCCGTTCCTGGTGCCCGTGGTCACGGGCCTGGTGGGCGGGATCAGCCTCCTCATTCGGGACCGACGGGAGGCGCGCAGCAGCGATCACCACTACCGCAGGCGCCTGGAGAAGGCCGCGCTGGAGATCCAGTTCCTCACCGGCTGGCTGCAGGCCAAGGAGCTGGCGCCGACCGATGCGCCGCCCCCGGATCCGGAGCCCGGACGCTGGCTGGACGAGTGCTACGCGTCGGTGCGCCGGGCCAAGGCGGACACGGGCGGCCGCCACCGGACGGGGCCGGTCTCGCTGCGCCGCCTGCTGCTCCTGGGGGAAGCGAGCGGCCCGGCGAAGAGCGTGCGGGTCGTCTACTGGATCTCCCTCCTCCTGTTCAACGTCGCGCTCGCGTGGTGGGTGAACGCGCTCATCGCAGGCGTACCCGGCTTCATGCACGAGGACGGTGTCTCCGAGTCCGAGGAAATCGCCTCCTACCTGGGGGCGGCGGGCGTCCTCTTCGTCATGTCGGCCCTCCTGTGGGTGTGGACGGTGCACTTGGGCGCGGCGGAGCCGAAGCAGGTGTACCGCAAGCGGATCGACTCGGCCGCGTGGGAGGAACAGGAGCGGAAGCGGCGGAGTGCCGCACACGCGAAGGCGGTTGCGAAGGCCAGGCGCGCGAAGGGGGACGTGCAGGGGGACGGGGACGGGGACGGGGGCGGGTCCGCGGGCTGACCCGCTCGGACAGGCACCTCCGGCCCGGCCCGGTTTGGCGTCCTCGTCCTCGTCCTCGTCCGCGTTCGTGTCCCGTGTGCTCATCCCGCCCGTTCGGCCCCGGGCGGCGGCGCGAGGAGCTCTCCGTCCACGACCGTGACGGCCCGGCCGGTCAGCAGGGTGCGCTCGCCCGCCAGGGTCACCCGTACCAGCCCGCGGCGCGCACCGCCCTGGAGGCCGGTCAGTTCGGTACGGCCCAGCCGCTCCGCCCAGAACGGGGCGAGCGCGGTGTGGGCGCTGCCGGTGACCGGGTCCTCGTCGATGCCGAAGGCGGGGAAGAAGCCGCGGGAGACGAAGTCGTACCCGAGGGAGGGATCCTCGGCGGGCGCGGTGACGATCACCCCCCGCCGGGCGAAGGCGCGCAGGGCGCCGTGGTCCGGTTCCAGCTCGCGCACGGTCTTCTCGTCGGCGAGCTCCACGACGAGGTCACCGATGTGGTCGGCGGTGTCGTGCACCGAGAGGATCGGGGGACCGCCGAGCGCATGGTCCACGGCGGCCGGCGCCGCCACCGGGGTCAGCGAAGAGGTCGGGAAGTCCATGGTGACCGTGCCGTCCTCGGCGGCCTCGGCCGTGAGGACGCCGCAGCGCGCGGAGAAGCGGATCAGTCCCGTGGCGAGCCCGCTGGTGGCCAGCACGTGCGCGGTGGCCAGGGTGGCGTGGCCGCACATGTCCACCTTGGCGGCCGGGGTGAACCAGCGCAGCGCCCAGTCGGCTTCCCCGCCGGGCGGCAGGGGGTGGGCGAAGGCGGTCTCGGAGAGGTTCATCTCGCAGGCCACCTGCTGGAGCCAGGCGTCCGGGGGGAACGCTGCGTCGAGGAGCAGGACTGCCGCGGGGTTCCCCTGGAAGGGTCGGTCGGTGAAGGCGTCGACGATTCGGATGCGCATGCTCCGACGGTAGGGCGGTTTCTTGATCATCGACAAAGGCCAATCGGGGGTGACTGGCCCTGTCCGGTGTGGTGCCGCCCGCGCAGTCCGGCCCCGACCGGACCGTCACGGATCGTCCAGTTCCCCGGAGCCCGCCGCCGCGCCCGCATCGACGACGACCTCGCCGCCCGGACCGAGCGTCCGACACCCGAACCACACCGGATCGTCGACGCGGCGGCGGTCCGCGGGGCGGCGGTCCGCGGGGCGGCGGTCCGCGGGGCGGCGCGCAACGCCCGGTACGCAGGGCTCCGGTTCACCCTTGCCGCCGTGAACCGGCTTGTCCGTACGCACTAGTGTGCGCAGTGTGCGCGTACTTCTGGTGGAAGACGATGAGCCGGTCGCCGAGTCCCTGCTCCGCGGCCTGAGCCGCTACGGCTTCGACGTCGAGTGGGTCACCACGGGCGGCGCGGCGTTGGGTCACGAGGGTCCGTACGACGTCGTCCTCCTCGATCTCGGGTTGCCCGACACCGACGGCCTCGACGTGTGCAAGGCGCTGCGCGGGCGCAGTGCCGTGCCGATCATCGTGATCAGTGCCCGCAGCGACGAGACGGACCGGGTGGTCGGGTTGGAGCTGGGCGCCGACGACTACGTGTCCAAGCCGTTCGGGGTCCGGGAGGTCATCGCGCGGATACGGGCGGTGATGCGGCGCGTGCAACCCCGCACCCCGTCGACTCTGGAGAGCGCCCCCGACCGGTACGGTTCCCGGCTCACCATCGACCGCAGGGCCGCCCGCGTCCGGCTGGACGGCCAAGAGGTGGCGCTCGCCCCCAAGGAGTACGACCTGCTCGCCTTCCTCACCGAGGAGCCCGGCGCGCTGATGTCCCGCGAGCAGATCATGGAAGCCGTCTGGGACGCGAACTGGTTCGGGCCGACCAAGACGCTGGACGTGCACGTCGCGGCGCTGCGGCGCAAACTCGTCGGGGCGATCACCATCGATGCGGTACGGGGGGTCGGCTTCCGGCTCGAGGTCGACAAGGGCGGGAACGACGCCGCTCCATGATCCGCCAGCTGATCCGCAGCTACATCCTGCTCGTCGCCGTGGCGATCCTGCTGTTCACCGTGCCGGTGGCCTTCACGCTCACCGCCCAGCTGCGCGATGACACCGAGGCGTTCGTCAAGCGCGAGGCGACCACCATGGCCCTGCTGTTGGGCAACGGCAACGCCAGCTCCTGTCAGGCGCTGGAGGAGGTGGTGCGGGCGTACGAACAGGAGACCCACGACCGGGTGCAGGTGACCGTCACCGACACCTGTGCGCCGGACATTCCCGCGCCGGCCGCCGACGCGGTCCTGTCCCGGGCGCTGAAGGACGGGGAGACGACGACCGACTGGGGTTCGGACCTCATATGGGGCCGTGACCTGGTGATCACCGTCCCCGCGAAGGACCGGGGCCGGATCGTCGGCGCCGTGCGCATCGTCTATTCGACCGGCAACCTCACCCACCGGCTGTGGACGATCTGGGGCTTCCGGGCCGGGCTCGCGGTGGCGGTGCTCGGGGTGGCCGCCCTGATCGGCGCGGTGGTGGCCCGCCGGCTGACGCGTCCGCTCCGCCAACTCAACGACGTGGCGAGCAGGTTCAGTGACGGCGACCTGTCCGCACGCTCCCCGGTGGAGGGCCCGCAGGAGACCCGGACCCTCGCCCGGACCCTCAACCAGGCGGGCGAGCGGCTGGACACGCTGATCGCCTCGCAGCGCATCTTCGTCGCGGACGCCTCCCACCAACTGCGCACGCCGCTCACGGCGTTGCGCCTGTCGCTGGACAACATCGCGGACGGCGTCGACGACGAGTTCGTGCACGAGGACGTGGAACTGGCGACCACGGAGGTCGTCCGGATGAGCCGCTTGGTCAACGGTCTGCTGGTGCTGGCCCGGGCGGAGGCCAAGGTGTCCGCGGCCGAGCCGCTGCCGCTCAGGGACATCGTGGAGGAACGGCTGTCGGTGTGGAGGCCGGCCGCCGACGAGCGCGGAGTCACCATCGCGTTCGGGGCGGGCGTCGACGGCCGGCCGGCGGTGTTGGCCAGCCCCGGCCATCTGGACCAGGTGCTAGACAACGTGCTCTCGAACGCGCTGGAGGTCTCACCGGACGGCGGCACGATCACCGTCCGGATCGACCCCCGCGGTGCCGAGGCCGTGCTCTCCGTCCTCGACGAGGGACCCGGCATGTCGGATGCGGAGAAGTCCCGCGCCTTCGACCGGTTCTGGCGCGGTCAGGGCCTGACCGGGCGCTCCGGTTCGGGCCTCGGCCTCGCCGTCGTCAAGCAGCTGGTGACGGACGACGGCGGCACGGTGACCCTGCAGGACGCTCCCGGCTCGGGTTTGTGGGTGGTCATCACCCTTCGGGCATCTTCGAGGAGTGGTGGTTGACGATCAGCCACTTGCCGTTCCGCTTTTCGTACTCGTACGAGTAGCGGGCTTTCACGGTGCTCTTCGCTCCGGTCTTCGGGTCGGTGAGCGTGAATGCGTAGACGCCGGTGTCGATGGCGGAGTTCTTGTCGAGGACGTTGACTATGGTTTCGACCTTCACGCCGACGGGCTTGTTCTGCAGGAAGTGCTCGAAGTAGTCGACGATTTCCGCACGGTCGGTACGGATCTTGTTGGAAACCGTGGGCAGGAGGACCGCGTCGCTCGCGTAGAGGTCGGCCACCTTCTTCGGGTCACCGGTCTGCAGGGCCTTGTTCCAAGTGTCGAAGAGGCCTGCGACCTGGACCTTTGTGGGTTGGGGGTCCCGGTGCTGGGGCCCGGCCGTCGCGGCGACGGTGCCGACGGTACCTAGGGTCAGGACCGTGGCGGCGGCGACGACGGCTGCGCGCTTGCTGAGGGAACGACGGGTCAACGCATCTCCAGGGTGAGGCGGGTCGGAGCGGTCTGCTTCCCGTCGGGAAGTCCCTGCCGGGAGGCCCTCGGGGGAAGCGGCTCCAGACTCGCCGGCCACGGTCCAGGAACGGTGCAAGCGGGCTCCAGCGCAGGGCCAGGACACGGCCAACCCACGGGGAGTGGTCGTCGCGTCACTCCGTCCGCTCTGTCCACTCCGTCCGCTCCGTTCGCTCGGTTGCCGGGCCTCCAGTCCCACCGGGCCCCACGGACGTGCTGCGGTCGTGGTGTCGACGAGGTGGTTCCACAGAGCTTCGATCCCGGGCCGACCGCGCAGCCCGAACCGTTCGGGGGTCCACATCCGGCCGCCGCGGACGCTCGGGTCGAGCACAGCACGGTCCGGACGGCGGGCCGTGCGAGGGGCAGCGTCCTTGCCGGCGCATCGACCTCGGTCTGCAGCGGTCCATCGTCGGCTCCACGAACTGCGTTCGGTCCCACGTCGATGACCGATCCGAGTTCGGTGGCACGGGGCACCTGCCCTTTGACAGCCGAGTCAGTCCATGCGATGGCCTGACCTGGGGGGATTACGGGACAGCCCTGAGGGTGGATGTCAAAGGAGAGTTGTCGGTCGGGAGCAAGGCGAGGGCCGCGGCTGAGCGGTTCAGCGCCGGCCGGAACCGCGTGCGCCACCTGTCACGGGCCTCCCTGCCCGCCAGAAGTCCGGCCACGCGACGTCGTCGATCGCCAGCCACGGCGCGGCGGCGACGGCAGTCGGCGTAAGCCCCGTGAACGCCTTCACGTCGCGGTGCAGATGGGGCTGGTCGACGTAACCGCTCTCGGCCGCGACACCGGCGGGAGGGAGACCCGCCGCGAGTAGATGGGCCGCACGGTCGAACCGCACCAGCTGGGCGGCGCGCTTCGGGGTGATGCCGAGCTGTGCCCGGAAACGCGCCCACAGGCGCTTGCGGCTCCAGCCGACCTCGTCCGCCAGGCTGTCGATACGCACCCGGCCGCCGCCGGTGACCGTCCGCCTCCAGACGTGGGCGACCTCCGGATCGACCCGCAGGCCGTCCCCGATCCGCCGGCGGATGATGTCCGCCGCCATCGCATACCGCTCGTCCCACGACCCGGCTGCACTCAGCCGCTCCTCGATGCGTCCGGCGTCGCGGCCCCAGACGTCAGCCAAGGACTCCACGCTCCCGCTGGCCCCGGCCGACGAGCCGAGCACCGCGGCCGCCACACCCGGCTGAAGCCGGATCTGCAGGCACTCGCCCACCAGGCCGGACGCCCGTAGCTCCCCGGGGGCCAGGCCGATCACGACACTGCCGTGTCCGCGCCGGCCCCGCGTGTCGTAGACCAGGCCGTCATCGTCGCTCAGATCGATGAGCAAGGTGACGGACGGATGCGCGACCATGGCGATGTCGACGGGCGTGGGGACACGCTGGCGGAATCCGGCCATGCTGATGCCCGGCAGCCGGTTCGAAGGCACCGGTACCGCGATGTCAACGCCCGACCACACGGGGGGCACGCCCTGCGACGACACGACACCAGTCTAGGCCGGGCCCGTTGGCGGGTTTCCGGCGCAAAGGGCCGCGAAGTCCAGTAGCAGCCGGCCCACCGGCTCGGGCGCTTCCAGCACGGGAATGTGCCCGACGCCCGGCATCATCTCGACCCGCACGTCCGGCACGACGTCGTACTGGCGCGCCGACGCAGGATCCCACCGGGGATCGGCAGCGCCGAAGACCACGAGTACCGGGAGCCCGAGGGCGGCGAGCCGCTCGGGCACCGGCTGCTCGGCGAGGTAAGCGGTGTTCTCGCGCAGCACTTTGCGGAACGCGCGGTACGTGGTGCTCCGCACGTCGGCGACCATGCCGGGCGGGATGGGCGCAGGGCCGGCGAGCGTGGCGCCGATGCCTTTGCGGATCATCGCATCCGAACGTCGCGACCACAGCAGCGGCCCGAAGGGCGGTGCCAGCATGGCGCGGAGGATGGCCGGCTGCGGCAGGAGCGCGTCGATGCGCGGGCCGGTACTGATCATCGCCAGCGAACCCACCAGGTCGGGGCGCTGCTCCGCGAGCGCGGTGGCGACGTAACCGCCGCTGGAGTGGCCGGCCACGGTGACCGAGCGCAGCCCGAGTTCGTCGAGCAGCGCCGCCACGCGGCCCGCCTGCGCCCGAACGTCGTAGGACACGGCGGGCGGGGACTGGCCGCAGCCCGCGAGGTCCATCCGGACGACATGATGGCGGGCGGCGAGGGCCGGGACCACCGGCTCCCAGGAGGCGCCCGAGGCTCCAGATCCGTGGATGAGCAGCAGCGGCGGCGCGTCCCGCGGTCCGTCGCGGTCCACATGCATCGACTGCGCGTGCTGTGCGTCGTGGTCGTCCATGGGGCGATGGTGCGGGGGGCGGCGGCTGCCGGTCTTGTACGAATGTCGCCAAGGGCCCGCGGCGGGCGCGCCCCGCATCTGGATGGACGTGCATGCAGCGAGCGGCGCGTGGTCGCCGAGCCGGTCGCGTGTGTGACGGTAGCCAGCTTGTCGGTCGAACTCCGGTCACGGCATTGCCCCTTGGGGGCATCCGGAGGCAGACCGTACAGCACCTCCAGGATGCGCCCCTCCCGGCAACGAGCCTGGTCAGCGGCCTTCTTGGGAAGCTCTGCGATCCGGGCAGTCGGCGGAACCCGTCGCGCCTCCTCCGTCGGCCAGGCGCACGACCGGGTGCGGGACCGCTGCCCCGCCGCACTATCGACGACAGGTTCCGATATATCGTTGACAGGTCGCGAGGTGTCGCCGATAGTGGAGACATCGGACAACCGATGAAGCAACGACAACGTGACGAAAGGAGCGCAGTCATGCGTTCACGCGGACAGCACGGACACGAGCACGGCCATGACCACGGACGGGGCCACGACCACTGCGGGCCCGATCGTCGGGAGGGTTTCAAGGGGCGGCGCGCCGCCTTCGGCCCGTTCGGCCCGCCCTTCGGCGGAGGCCCCTTCGGTGGTCGCGGCGGACGTGGCGGACCGCGGGGTCGGGCCCGGCGCGGCGATGTGCGCGCCTCGATCCTGGCGCTGCTCGCCGACCGGCCGATGCACGGCTACGAGATGATCCAGGAGATCGGTGAGCGCAGCGGCGGGGCCTGGAAGCCCAGCCCGGGCTCGGTCTACCCGACCCTGCAGTTGCTCGAGGACGAGGGGCTCATCGCGAGTGCGAGCGAGGGCGGCAAGAAGCTGTTCACGCTCACCGACGCCGGCCGCACCGAGGCCGAGTCGGGCCCGGACGCCCCGTGGGCGGATGCCGGGCGCGGCTTCGACTTCGAGGCGATGCAGGAGGTCCGGACGGCCGGCATCGGTCTGATGGAGGCCTTCGGGCAGGTCTTCAAGACCGGCTCGCCCCAGCAGCGGGAGAAGGCCCTCGGGGTCATCAACGACGCCCGCAAGAAGCTCTACCTGATCCTGGCCGACGAGCACTGAGCCCGACCGGCCCCGGCGTGCGGCGGCGCGCCCCGCGAGTTCGTCTCGCGGGGCGCGCCTTCGCGTGCGGAGCGTACGGCCCGGAGGTCAGACGACCAGGCCGGCCAGCTTGCGCAGCGACTCGTTCAGTGCGGCGGTGGCCGAGTCCTTGAGCTTGCCCGCCATCAGGGAGACGGCGGCCCCGGTGAACTCGCCGTCGATGCGGACCGTGGTGGCCTCGCCGTCCGGGATCAAGGTGTACCGGGTGAGGACCGCCACGCCCATCGGGCCCTTGCCGGTGATGGCGAAGAGGCGCTCGGCCTCCAGCTCCGAGACGGTCCAGACGACCTCGGCCGGGAAGCCCATCATCTTCATGTTCTCCGCGAAGGTGGCGCCGACCGCGAGGGTCTCGGGTCCGCCCCCGGGGAAGTTCGTGTGGGTCATGCTCCACTGCCCGTACGCGTCCCAGTCCGTCAGCTGGGACCAGAGCAGCGCGGCGGACGCCTCGATGCGTGATTCCGCGGTGACTTCGGCCATGCGGCCACCCCTTCTCGTCGGGTACGTGCGGCGGAAGGTAGCCCCGGCGGGCGGAACATTCAATACTGACGACCTGTCAGACGTGGCCGCGGTCGACCGGCCGTGATCTCGACTCCGTCTCAACAGGTGTCATCCCCGTGACGGTCCTGACCCACCCTGTCATGATGGCGGGATGCAAGCGTCAGGGAGAAATGCCGGACTGGGCCTCGCCCTCGTCTCGGCGTTCGCGTTCGGTGGTTCCGGAGTCGCGGCGAAGCCGCTGATCGAGGCGGGTCTGGACCCCCTCCACATGGTCTGGCTCAGGGTGGCCGGGGCGGCGCTCGTGCTGTCCCCGCTGGCCTGGCGCCACCGCGACCTCGTGCTGTGCAGGCCCGCGCTGCTCGCCGGCTTCGGGCTGGTCGCCGTCGCGGGTGTGCAGGCCTTCTACTTCGCCTCCCTGTCCCGCATCCCCGTCGGCGTGGCCCTGCTGCTGGAGTACCTGGGCCCGGCGCTGCTGCTCGGCTACATCCGCTTCGTGCAGCGCAAGCCCGTGACGCGCGCCGCCGCCGCGGGCGCGGCCGTGGCCGTCGTGGGGCTGGCCTGCGTGGTCGAGATCTGGGCCGGGCTGAGCCTGGACCTGCTCGGCGTGCTCTTCGGCCTCGCCGCCGCCTGCTGCCAGGCCTTCTACTTCGTCTTCGCCGACCAGGGCGCCGACGGGGACGACGCCCCCGACCCGCTCGGGGTGATCGCGTACGGCATGCTCGTCGGCGCCCTGGTGATGACCGTGATCGCCCGGCCCTGGGAGATCGACTGGCAGGTGCTGGGCGGCGAGGCCTCCGTGGGCGGCACGATGGTGCCCGCGCCGGTGTTGCTCGCCTGGGTGGTGCTGGTCGCGACCGTCTTCGCCTACCTGACCGGTGTGGTCTCGGTGCGCAGGCTCTCGCCGCAGGTCGCCGGCGTCGTGGCCTTCCTGGAGGCGGTCGTCGCCACCGTGTTCGCCTGGATCCTGCTCGGAGAGCACCTTTCCACCTGGCAGATCGTCGGTGGCGGTCTGGTGCTGGGCGGCGCCTTCATCGCGCAGTCCGCCCGGCCGGTCCCGCCGGTGCCGGTCGTCGCCGAGCAGGCCGTGCCGGGCCGTGAGGCGGCCGCGGTCGGCAAGGGCTAGGGTGGCGGACATGCATTCGACCGTGCTTCCGCCTCCCGCCGCCTAGCGCGGGCGGCGCCACCACGACAGGTACCCGGTCCGGGAGCTCCCCGGGCGGGTCCGTGCTGCCCGCGAAGCGATGACCTGCTTCTTTCATCCTTCACGCATGCGCGGAGACATCTCGTGTCGAACCATTCGCCCGCTGCCGGGCGCAGTCTGCTGTACCTCGTCGTCGCCGGAGCCGCTTGGGGCACCGCCGGGGCGGCCGCCTCCCTCCTCTTCCTGGCCAGTGACCTCGGCCCGCTCGCCCTGTCCTTCTGGCGGTGCGCGGGCGGCCTCCTGGTGTTGCTCGGAGTGCTCGCCGTGCGCGGGTCCCGGTCCGTCCCGGGGCGGGTGCGGCCCCCGGTGGCTTCGCTGATCGTCACCGGGCTCCTCTTCACCCTCTTCCAGGCCGCGTACTTCGCCGCCGTGCGCGATACGGGCCTCGCGGTGGGCACCGTGGTCACCCTCGGCGCCGGGCCCGTGATCATCGCGCTGGGGGCCCGGTACTGGATGGGCGAGCGGCTCGGCCGCGGCGGCGCGGTCGCCGTCGTGGGGGCGCTGGCCGGACTGGCCGTACTGGTGCTGGGCAGCGGCGGCGGCGAGGTGCGGCCGCTCGGCGTCGGCTGGGCGCTGTTGTCGGCCGCCGGGTACGCGGGCATGACCCTGCGGGCGCGCTGGCTCGGGCAGCGCGGGGCGGGCGGGGACCCGCTGGTGACCACCGCCTGGTCGGTGGCCGTGGGCACGGTGTGCCTGCTGCCGCTCGCCGCGGTGGAGGGGCTGCTGCCGCACACCGCCGATCTCGGACGGGTGCTCTGGCTGCTGGTGTACGTCGCCACCGTGCCGACCGCACTGGCGTACGCGCTCTACTTCACGGGTGCCGCCGCGGTACGGGCCGCCACCGTGTCGGTGATCATGCTGATCGAGCCGGTGAGCGCGGCGGCGATCGCGGTCCTGCTGCTCGGGGAGCGGCTGACCGGCGCCGTGGTGCTGGGTACCGTACTGCTGCTGACGGCGGTGGGCGCGCTGATCGTGGCGGAGGCCCGCGGGCCGGTGGCCGCGCCCACCCCCGTGCGGCGCAGCCCTCAGAGCGCGCTGAGGTAGTCCGGTACGGCGATGCCGGGGGTCAGGTCCGCGGCGGGCACCGGGGTTCCGTACGCCGGGGCCACCGGGACCACGCCCGCCCAGTGCGGCAGGTCCAGGTCCTCGGCGTCGTCGTTCACCGGGCCGCTGCGGATCTTCGCTGACACCTCGGCGAGGTCCACGCGGATCACCGAGGTGGCGGCGAGTTCCCGGGCGTTGGCCGGCCGGGTGTCGGCGGAGCGGCCCGGGGCGACGGCGTCGACCATGGCGTCCAGGGCCGTCCGGCACTCCGCCTCGTCCGTGACCTGGTGGGCGGTGCCGTGCACGACCACCGAGCGGTAGTTGAGCGAGTGGTGGAAGGCCGAGCGGGCCAGGACCAGTCCGTCGACGTGGGTCACGGTCACGCAGACGGGCAGGCCCGGGTCGGTGCGGCGGGCCGCGAGCAGCGGGCGCGAGCCGGTCGAGCCGTGCATGTAGAGCGATTCGCCGACCCGGGCGTACAGCGTGGGCAGGACCACGGGCGCGCCGTCGCGGACGAAGCCGAGGTGGCAGACGTAGGCGCCGTCGAGTATCGAGTGCACCGTCTCGCGGTCGTAGCGCGCCCGGTCGCGGGAACGGCTGGGGACGGTGAGGTCGGTGGGCTCGTAGCTTCCGGCCGATCCGTCCGCGGCGGGCCCCTCGGTCCCTTCGGTCCTCTCGGTGGGTGCGGTCGTTGCGGGCGGTTCCGTCGCGGGCGTGGCGGTCATGGTGCCGACTCCATTGCACTAGTGCATACTGGGGTTTGTGCTAGGAGACTATCGGATCACAGGACGTCGCGCAGCGGATATCGCCGCCGGCGTGGAGACGGGCGTGGCCTCGGGTGCGCTCCCGCCGGGTTCGCTGCTGCCGCCGATGCGGGAGCTGGCGGGCGAGCTGGGGGTGAACCCCAACACCGTGGCCGCCGCCTACCGGACGCTGCGCGAGCGCGGGGTCATCGAGACCGACGGGCGGCGAGGCAGCCGGGTGCGGGCCCGCCCGTCGAGCACGCCGCGGGACGCGCTGCGCATGGTGGTGCCGGAGGGCGTGCGTGACCTCGCGGAGGGCAGCCCGGACGTGTCCTTGCTCCCCGCGCTGGAGGGGCCCCTCGCCGCGGCCGCCCGCCGCTACGCGCTGGCGCCGACCCTCTACGGGGCGGCCCCGGTCGCCCCGGAGCTCGCGGAGCTGGCCCGGGCCGGCTTCGACGCGGACGGCGTGCCGCCGGGGCCGGTGGCGGTGACCTCCGGTGCGCTGGACGGGATCGAACGGGTGCTCACCGCCCATCTGCGGGCGGGCGACGCGGTGGCGGTCGAGGACCCGGGATGGGGCGGGGCGCTGGACCTGGTCCCGGCGCTCGGGCTGCGCGTGCTGCCGGTGGCCGTGGACGACGACGGGCCCCGGCCCGAGGCGGTGGCCCGGGCGCTGAAGGCCGGCGCGCGGGCGCTGGTGGTGACCTCGCGGGCGCAGAACCCGACCGGGGCCGCGGTGGGTGCGGAACGGGCGCGGGAGCTGCGGGCCCTGCTGGCGGACCACCCCGAGGTGCTGCTGATCGAGGACGACCACGGGAACGGGATCGTCGACCTGCCGCTGCATCCGCTGGGCGGAGTGACCCGGCACTGGGTGCTGGTGCGGTCCACGGCGAAGGCGTACGGGCCGGACCTGCGGCTCGCGGTGCTGACCGGCGATGCGGTCACGCTGGACCGGCTGCGGGGTCGGCAACGGCTGGGGCCGGGCTGGGTGAGCCGGTTGCTGCAGTACGCGGTGGTGGAGCTGTGGGCCTCGGGCGCGGTCGACCCGGTGGCGGTGTCCCGCTCGTACGCGGAGCGGCGCGACGCGCTGGTCGAGGCGCTGCGGGAGCGGGGGGTCCGGGCGCACGGGCGCAGCGGCCTGAACGTCTGGGTGCCGGTGGTCGACGAGACGGTGGTCGTGACCCGGCTGCTCGCCGCCGGATGGGCGGTGTCCCCCGGGGCTGTCTTCCGGGTCGAGGCGGGGCCGGGGGTCCGGCTGACGGTCTCGCAGCTGTCGGCCGACGAGGTGCCGGGCCTGGCGGACGCGGTGGCCGCGGCGGCCAGTGTGGGAGCGGCGGGCGTGCGGTACGACTGACGGGCGCCCGAGCGCCCGAGCGCCCGAGCGCCCGAGCGACCGGGCGCTCCGGCGCCGCGGAGCCGGACTTCGGACTCCGGCAGGGAACCCGCGGCGCAGTGGAACCCGGGGCTCGCCAGTCCGGCCTTGGCGGTCGGCCCCGCCCGGGCCGCGCCCGGGCCGCCGGGTTTGCCAGCGGGATCCGGGGCCGGCCGGGGGAGCGGGGGGAGACTGCTCGACGGGATGCCGGTTCCGTACGGGCTGAACACCGAACCGGCGTCGGCGGCCGTCGCGAGATCCTGCGGGCCGGGCGGATCCCCTGCTCGGTAGGGCCCGGCGGTCGACCGACCCCGTCGGGGCGGGACCCCATGCCGCCCCGACGGGGTCGGGGAAGGTCAGGCGGGCCTGCGGGCCCCGGGGCGGGTCTGGGTCAGGGCCGCGCCGGCCAGGACGATCGCGGCGCCGACCGGGGTGTTCCAGTGGAGTTGCTCGCCGAGGACCAACACGCCCGCCGTGGTGGCGATGACCGGGATGAAGTAGGTGACCATCTGCGCAGTGGTCGGGCCGACCTCCGTCACCAGCCCGTACTGCATTTGCAGGGCCATGCCCGTACCGAGGGCGCCCAGCGCGATCACCGACAGGGTCGGCCAGAGCGGGAACGAGCTCGGGGTCGAGGTGAAGACGGCGCTCACGAGCGCGAGCTGGAGCGTGGAGACCATGAGCTGGCCGCCGGTCAGAGCCACCGGGGAGCCGGGGGTCCCGGCCAGCGTGCGCCGGACGTAGATCCAGCCGACGGGGTAGCACAGGGACGCGAGCAGGGCGAACGCCGTGCCCTTGGCGTCGACGCCGGAGAAGCCCTGCCAGGCACCGAGCACGGTCAGGACGCCGAGGAAGCCCAGGCCCAGTCCGGCGAACCGGCGGCGCGTCGGGCGGTCCTCGGACAGCGCGACCAGCGACAGCGCCATGCCCCACAGTGGCGAGGTGGCGTTGCAGATGCCGGCCAGGCTGGAGGGGATGCTCAGCTCCGCGTACGCGAAGAGCGAGAACGGGGCGGTGTTGAGCAGCAGCGCCGCCACGGTCAGGTGGCCCCAGGTGCGCAGGCCCCGGGGGAGCGGCTCGCGGCGGACCAGCAGCACGGTGAGGAGGGCGAGCGCGCCGAACAGGACCCGGCCGAGCGCCACCTGGAACGGAGCGTAGGCCTCCGTGCCGACCTTGATCAGGAGGAAGCTGAAGCCCCAGACGACCGAGAGGATCGCGAACCGGATCCGCCAGTCCAGCAGGCCGCCCCGGCGCCGGCCGGTGGAGGGGGCGGCGGTCGTGGTGGGGGCTGCGGTCGTGGTGGGGGAGGCCGGGGACGGGGAGGCGGCCGGGAGGGTCGGTCCGGCGGTGGTCGGTGCGCTCATGCCCCTTACTGTGCGTGCATCAACTTCGTAGGACAAGCGAGAGTTTCTCGGGGTGGCGTCGTAGCATTGCTTACATGTTGAACCTGGAGCGGCTGCGCACCCTGGACGCCCTCGCCCGCCACGGCTCGGTCAGCGGTGCGGCCGACGGCCTCCACGTCACCACCTCGGCCGTGTCCCAGCAGCTGGCCAAGTTGGAGCGCGAGGTCGGACAGCCGCTGCTGGCCAGGAACGGGCGCGGGGTCCGGCTCACCGACGCCGGGCGGCTGCTCGCCGATCACGCCGCCCGGATCATCTCCCAGGTGGAGCTCGCCCAGGCCGATGTCGAAGCCCAGCGGGGCTGCGCCGTGGGCGAGTTGCGGATCGGCGCCTTCCCGACCGCCATGCGCGGGCTGCTGCCCCGGGCCCTGGCCGCACTGCGGGCGGGGCATCCGGAGCTGCGGGTCAGGGTGCGCGAGCAGGAGCCCGAGGAGAGCATGGCGGCCGTCGTGCGCGGGGACCTCGACCTGGCCCTGGCGATCGACTGGCACAACAAGCGGATGCCGGTGCCCGCCGAGCTCACCCGGACCCACCTGCTGGACGACACCGTCGACATCGCGGTCCCGGCCGGCCACCGGCTGGCCGACCGGACCGCGAGCTCCCCGAAGTCCGGGATCTCCCTCGCCGAATTCGGCGACGACGACTGGATCTCCTGGAACGAGGGGCAGTTCTGCTACGAGTGGCTGGTCTTCACCCTGCGCGGTACGGGCATCGAGCCGCGCATCGCCCACATCGCCGAGGAGCACCACACCCAGCTGGCCTTCGTGGAGGCCGGACTCGGCGTGTGCGTGGCACCGAAGCTGGGCCGCGGCCCGGTGCCGCCGGGCGTGCGGCTGCTGCCGGTCTGCGACAGCGTACGCCGCCACGTCTACGCCGTCTGGCGCGCGGACGCCGACCGCAGGCCCTCCATCCGGGCCGCGGTCGACGCCCTGCGGCAGGCGGCCGCCGGCCTTCGGTAGGTCTGCCGGTCTGCGGTTCGCGGTCCGCCGGTCCGACACGACACGCCTACAGCTTGCGGAAGTCCCAGGAGACGATCGAGTCGGGGGTCAGCCGGATCCAGGCGTGCCGCCCGTCGTGCGGCATCTCCTCGATGCCGAAGTTCTTGACCGGGAAGATCCGCTCGGCCTCCGCGAGCTCGGGGCAGGGCTCGCCGGTGCGCGGGGCCTCGCCCACGAAGGCGGCGCTGCCGGACAGCTCCACCCCGCGCAGTTCGTCGTACGACTCGCCGGCGTCCACGACCACCGAGATCCGCGGATCCTTGCTCAGGTCGGACCAGCGGCGGCTGCGCGTGATCGAGTACAGCCACAGCGAGCTGCCGTCCCACGCGAACCACAGGGCGCCCACGTGCGGGCGCCCGTCGGGGGAGACCGTCGCGACCCGACAGGTCCTCTGCTCGCGCAGGAAGGAGTCCACTTCCGCGTCGCTCATCATGATGCGCCGGCCCCGCCGCTGCGAGGTTCCGGTTCCTGACCCGTCCACGTCCATCCGTACTGCACCCCTTCACATCTGACTGTGTGTCAGGAATCATGAGCGCTCTTCCGTCGCCACGCCAGGGGGAGCCATGCCGGATCTCGATCCCGCCACCACCGCGCTGCTCACCGTCGAGTGCCAGAACGGTGTCGTGGGCGAGGAGAGCGCGCTGCCCGAACTGGCGAAGGAGGCCCGGGACTCGGGGATGCTGGACCGGGTGGCCGCGCTCGTCGACGCCGCGCGCGGGGCCGGCGTCCAGGTGCTTCACGCGGTTGCCGAACGACGGCCCGACGGGCTCGGCGCGAACGCCAACGCCCGGCTGTTCCGGGCCGCGGAGCGGCTGCCCGTGCGCCAGCTGACCGGGAGCCGGGCGGTGGAGGTTGCCGCGCCCATCGTCGTCGCCGGGCAGGACCTGGTGGTCCGCCGGCTGCACGGACTCTCCCCGATGGCCGGTACCGACCTCGACCCCCTGCTGCGCAATCTCGGCATCCGCACCCTCGTCGTCACCGGGGTCTCCTCCAACATCGCCATCCCGAACACCGTCTTCGACGCCGTGAACCTCGGCTACCGGGTGGTGGTCCCGGAGGACGCCATCGCCGGGGTGCCGGCCTCCTGCACCGCCGAGGTGATCCGCAACTCCCTCGCGCTGGTAGCGGACATCACCACCGCCGAAGAGCTCCTCGATCAGTGGGCTCCCGCGACCTGACGCCCGTAGCCCGGTCGACTGCTGACCGGAGTGATCGTCTGAGTTCACGCGTGCGCAGCAGGCCCGGCTGGCTGGGCGACCTCGCGGGCGCCATCCAGTTACTGGGGTCCTGGGTTTCCGGGGCCCCGAGGCTCGGCGTACCCGTCCAGCGCGGTGATCCCCTTCTGCGGCGGCCTGTCGATCACCCGGTAGGCGGGGGAGCGAGCGTGAACAACGGAAACAGGTTAAACAGCCGGTTTCTTGGTAGGTTGGCGGACGCGGACGTGTGCCAGGCAGGGCCGTGTCCGCGCGCCCCAACTGCTCTGGCGGACGGCCGGAGCGGAGGGGTCGAAGCCGACGGAAGGTGACGGGGACGCGATGAAATCGGAGCAGGTGCAACCGTTGGAAGCAGTGGGGCTTGGCGAGTTATTGCGCCCCGTCACGTCGAGGCTGGTCGCGGCGATCGGGCTGCAGGCCGTCGCGGCGGTGGTCGCCGTGGTGCCGTTCGCCGCGGTGGCGGAACTGGCGGGGGTGTTCTTGGTGGACGGCCCGGTCGACGAGGGCGCGGCACGGACGGTCGCCGCCGCCGCGGGCGGCGCGCTGATGCTGTGGCTGGTGCTGAACACCGCGGCGGGAGCGATCGCCCATGCCGCGGACCTGGATTTCCAGCTCTCGGTGCGACGGAGGATGGTCGACCGGCTCGGCCGGGTGCCACTGGGATGGTTCACCGATCGCGGAGCGGGCGGAATCGGGAAGGCGGTCCAGCACGACGTGGACACCATGCACCACCTGGTGGCCCACTCCTTGCTGAACCTCACCGCGAGCGTGGTCACCCCGCTCGCGACCCTGGTCTACCTCTTCGTGGTGGATTGGCGGATGGCGTTGATCCTGATGATCCCGCTGGTGATCGGAATCGGGCTGTTCATCAAGATGATGGTGAGCCTGGACGCCCAGACCGCCGCCTACGAGCAGGCCCAGGAGCGCATCGTCTCCAGGGTCATCGAGTTCGTCGAAGGCATCGCCGTCGTCAAGATGTTCGGCCAGGCCCGGCGAGCGCACCGTCAGTACGCGCAGGCCGCCGACGACTTCACCACGTTCTTCATCGCCTGGATCTCCAAGGGCTACCGGGCCACCGCGGCGTCGGCACTGATCCTCGGCCCGGTCACGATCCTGCTCACCGTGCTGGTCGGCGGCACGGCACTCGTCTCGTCCGGTTCGCTCGACCCGCTCGACCTGCTGCCGTTCGCCATCCTGGGCCTGAGCGTGGCCGCACCCCTGCAGGCGCTCGACTTCCACGGTCACGACATGGAGATGGCCGGGGCGGCCGCCAAGCGCGTGGGCGCACTGCTCGCCGCGCCGGAACTCGCGGTTTCCGATGCGCCGCAGCGGCCGGAGACCGATGGCGGTGTCCGCGTGGAGCTGTCCGGCGTCGAGTTCGCCTACGACGCGGACCGGCCGGTCCTGAGCGGCATCGACCTGGCCCTCGAACCCGGCAGCGTGACCGCCCTCGTGGGGAGCTCGGGTTCGGGCAAGACGACGCTCGCGAAGCTGCTGCCCCGGTTCTTCGACCCGACCGCGGGCACCGTCACCATCGGCGGCGTGAACCTGTGCGACATCGACCCGGACCAGCTGTACCGGCTGGTGTCGTTCGTCCTGCAGGACGTACAGCTGCTGCACGCCACCGTGCGGGACAACATCCGGCTCGCCCGTCCCGACGCGGACGACGAAGCGGTGCGTCGCGCGGCTCGCGCGGCCGCCATCGACCGGCGCATCGAGGAACTGCCGGGTGGCTACGACTCGATGGTGGGCAAGGACGTCCGCTTCTCCGGCGGCGAGGCACAGCGGATCTCCATCGCCCGGGCGATCCTCGCGGACACCCCGATCGTGGTGCTCGACGAGGCGACCGCCCATGCCGATCCGGAATCGGAGGCGCAGATCCAGGACGCGCTGTCGGAACTGGCCGTGGGGCGAACCGTGCTCGTCGTCGCGCACCGGCTGGCCTCGGTCGTCGGCGTCGACCGCATCGTGGTCCTCGAACAGGGCCGGATGGTCGAGCAGGGCACGCACCAGGAGCTGCTCGCCGCCGGCGGGCGGTACCGGCGGACTTGGAACCTGCAGGAGCAGGCCGGCGCCGAGGAGACCGACGGCCACGACGCCCACGCCGGCGCCGGCATCGCGAAGGAGGAAGCGCGATGATCCGCCGACTGTTCACCGCGCTGGGCCCGAAGCACGACCGCGCGCTGCGCAGGCTGCTGGCCCGGTTCACCGTAGCCGCCGCAATCCAAGGCGTCGCGTTCGTCATGCTCGTCCCCGCCCTGCGCGAACTGCTCGGCGACGAGCCGGAGCGGGCCTGGCCGTGGGTGATCACCCTCGCGGTGCTGTGGCTCGGCTACGCGGCGGTGAGCTACCCGGCGACACTGGCCGGTTACGGCACGGGGGCGGCCATGAGCCGCGACCTGCACCACCGGATCGGGGACAAGGTCGCCCGGCTCCCACTGGCGTGGTTCACCCCCGACCGCGTCGGCGGACTCGGGCGTCTGGCCTCGCAGCGCGTCGTCGACATCATGGGCGTGCCCGCCCACCTGCTGCACCAGTTGGTCGACACCTTCGTCACACCCGCCGTGGTGGTGCTGGCAATGTTCCTGTTCGACTGGCGACTTGCCCTGTCGATGACGGTCGCCGCGATCGCCGTGGCGCTGGTGTACCGGGTGGCGGGCCGCGGAATGGCGGCGGCAGACAAGGAGGCGGACCGCATCCACGCCGACGCGGCCGTACGGATCGTGGAGTTCGCCCGTGCCCAGCCGGTGCTCCGGGCCTTCGGCCGTACGGCGCAGGGGCACGCCGCGCTCGACGACTCGCTGGTCGCGCAGCACGCGGCCGGTCGGCGCCTGCTGCGCGCGAGCATGCCCGGTCTGGTCTGGCTCGCCTTCATCGCGCAGGCGTCGTTCGTCGTGCTGCTGGCCCTCGGAACCCGCCTGGCGCTGGGCGGATCGCTGGACGCGGCCGAGTTCATCGCGCTGCTCGTGCTGTCGGCCCGGTTCGTCGAGCCCATCATGCTCACCTCCGAGCTGGGCGGTGCGATCCGGGTGGCCGAGCACGCGCTGACCGAGATCAACGAACTGATCGACACGGAGACGCTGCCCGAACCGCGGACGTCGCGCCGGGCGGACGGCGCCGACATCGAACTCAATGACGTGCGCTTCGGCTACAACGGATCCACGGTCCTGGACGGACTGTCGATGCGGGTGCCGCAGGGCCGGATGACCGCGCTGGTGGGTCCCTCCGGCGCCGGCAAGACGACCGTGATCAGGCTGATCGCGCGGTTCTTCGACCCGGACGCCGGGGCCGTGCGGGTCGGCGGCGTGGACGTGCGCGAGATGCGGACCGAGGACCTCACCTCCCTCATCTCGGCCGTGTTCCAGGACGTCTACCTCTTCGACGGAACCATCCTGGAGAACGTACGTCTCGGCAGGCCCGACGCGACCGACGAGGAGGTCCACGCCGCGGCCCGCACTGCGCGCGTCGACCAGATCGCCGACCGGCTGCCGGGCGGCTGGGAAGCACCCGTCGGGGAGGGCGGGAGCCGGCTCTCCGGCGGTGAGCGCCAGCGCATCTCGATGGCGCGCGCACTGCTCAAGGACACCCCGATCGTGCTGTTCGACGAGGCGACCGCGGCACTGGACGCCGAGAACGAGCACGCCCTGCAAGAGGCGATGTCGGCACTGGCGCGGGACCGCACCGTACTGGTCATCACCCACCGGCTGCACACCTTGCGGGAGGCGGACCACATCATCGTGCTCGGCGACGGCCGGGTCGTGGAGGAGGGAGTCCACGACGACCTCGTCGCACGCGACGGCCGGTACGCGCACTTCTGGCGGGAACGCCGCCGTGCGCAGGGCTGGCACCTGGCGAAGTCCGCGGCGGTCCGCTGACCCGCGGCTCCTCGACCGGACACGGGCGGCGCAGACGCCGGCGCCTGCGCCGCCCGTGTCCCCCGCACGTTCCCCACCCCACGGGCGCGCGTGCCCGTCGGCCCGGGCCGGCAGAACGTGTGACGTACCCATGTCGTGGGCCGATGACAGCGGTCCGGATATGTTTGAGCGATGTCAACAACAGTTGCCCCGTTGGGAGGGTCCAACGGATGAGAGAAGTTCAGCAGGAACGGGCGTTCGCGACCCGGCAGCACATCATCGAGAGCGCCGCAGCCGTGTTCGACACGGAGGGGTTCGCCGGCGCGAGCCTCGGTCGGATCGTCGAGCGGGCCGGGACGACCAGAGGTGCGCTGCACTTCCACTTCCCGGCCAAGGAAGCCCTCGCCAGGGCGGTCCTCAACGAGCACACCAGCCGGATGAGCGCCGTCGTGGAGGAGATCACCCGAAGCGACGGGTGCGCGCTCGAACAGATCGTGGCGATCTCCAAGACGACCGCGCGGATGATCGACAAGGACGTCATCGTCCGGGCCGGTACCCGGCTGCTGATGGAGCTCACCTACACCGGCGAACTGCCCGTCGCGTACCGGACGTGGATCGACGCGTGCGAGAACATGGTCCGCAAGGCCATCGAGGACGGTGACATCGTGCCGACGATCTCACCGGACGCCGTGGCATATCTCGTGATCTCCGGTCTGGCCGGGATCCAGATGGTCTCCTCGGTGCTCACCGGCCGCAGTGACCTGGACCAGCGTGTCGACGAGATGTGGGAGGTCCTGCTCCTCGGCCTCGTTCCGGCCGACCGCCGGTGGAAGGTGGCCGACCTGCTGAACTCCGCTGCCGGCGAGCGAACCTGACGCCATCTCCTGCCCCCTGCGCGCCAAATCGCCGTCCTGTAAAACAACTTAACCCGTACGAGAAAGCGCCGGCGCTCAATGAGTCGACTCACGCGGTGAATTGAGACGAGATCGGTGTGGCGGGTTCATGGAGCCATGTCAGTCGGGGCGCCTCGCGACCGAGGTCGAGAAAGCATGCTCCCCCAATCCTTTGCACGAATACGCGTCTCCCGGCCCTGGGCGAATTTAGCGCTGACGGCGACTGGAACGGGGAACGGGGAACGGGGCGGGAGCCGCTCAGCGGGTCGGATGGCCGAGGCGATCGCGGACTCCGCCTCCCTCGCGGAGCCGGGCCGCCCAGCGGCAACGTGCGCCGGACGCCTCGAAAGAGTTGACCTCGAATCTACGTTCTATCGCTGCGGCCGTTCGCCCGCTCCGCATGGGAAGGGCCGCAGCGATCGAAGAATCGACTCGGGTCGCTAGGGCGTCTTGCCCATGGTGACGGGAAGACGGTCCGCCACCTTCGCGCCGTCAGACTGTTCCAGTGTCACGTCGATCCAACCCTTGTGACCGTCCGGAAGCGTCACGTAGTAGACGTTGCGCCCCGACGCCCGGGCATCCAGTTTTCTGACGAGCGTCCAGGAAGTGTCCTTGGCCTCGTACTTCACGGATGTCACCTTGGATTCCGGAGCGGCCGCGAACACGACGTAGGGCTCCGAGAAGCCGTCACCGGGGCCGAAGAACGTGTCGAGACGCGATCCGGGTTCCTCGACCGTCGTCTTGGCGGCGTCCAGGCACGCGGTTTCGTGCATGGCAGCGCCCGAGACGGCTCCCTGGGCGAAGCAGACCTTCCCCTCGCTCGTTTCCCAGAGGTACGAGGCGGAGTTGCCGACGTGCCGGGCCAGGCTGAGCCCGCTGCCCGTGGGCGCGGATCCGGACGCGCCCGCCTGGTTCGCGAGGGCCGACTCCAGCCGGGCCAGGTCGGACAGCGGTGTCGACGGACGTGTGGCCGGCGCCGAGGCCGCTGACCCTGGGTCGTCGGTCGTCCGCTCCTGGTGCGTGCCGCAGCCGGCCGAGAGGAGGACCGAGGCTGCTGCCAGGTAGAGGCCTGCCTTGGCCCGGAGCGCCGTCACCTGCATGTTCCCATCTGGCCGCATATCGTGACTTCCAGTTTGATCTGGTTCTGCGATTCACTGGAGAACTTGTGTCCCTGCCAGGTGTGCACGTCGAACGTTCCCCAACTCTGCGTCGTGGTACGGCCGTCCGCGTGAGCGTACATCGTCTGGTACTGCCGGAGGGTTCCGGACGCGTTGTGGCCGTAGTCGTAGGGGTGTTGAGGGTGAGTTCGGTCGTGCCGAGGCAGAGGGTGGTCTTCCCCGGTCCCCTCCGCGTCGTAGAGGTACGTGGAGGTACCCGTGGCGGTGGCGGCTGATTCGAGCTTGCCCTCGGGACTCCAGGTCAGCGACTGAGGGCTGCCGACGGCGTCCTTCCGGGTCACGGTGTTGCTCGAGGCGTCGCCCGCGGGGTCGTGGTCGGTCGAGGAGGTGCGGTTGCCGGTGACGTCGTAGGTGAAGGACCGGCGGTACGGCGCCGGGCCGCCGATCTGACCCGTCTGGGGTTCGGTGTTGGAGCAGCCTCCGATACCGGGCACGGACGGACCGGGCCGGGTCGACGTCGTGGCGGTGTCGGTCCACGCCCGGGTCAGTCGGGAGTTGGTGACCTTGATCGCCGTGGCGCGGGCGTGGGTGGCGGGCGCGTACGCCGCGCGCTGGCCCACCGCGGATTACGGGACAGCCCTTAGCCTGGGAAAATGCTCACAGAAGTGATCGCGACCCGTTACGTCACGCCCCTGCGTGAAGGCGGCTCGCTCCCGGGGATCGTCGAGGCCGACGACCTCGGTACCTACGTCATGAAGTTCACCGGAGCCGGCCAGGGTCGCAAGACCCTGGTCGCCGAGGTCATCTGCGGCCGCCTGGCCCAGCGGCTGGGCCTCAGGGTCCCACGGCTGGTGCAGATGCAGCTCGACCCCGTGATCGGGCTCGGCGAGCCCGATCAGGAGGTCCAGGAGCTGCTCAAGGCCAGTGGCGGGCTCAACCTCGGCATGGACTACCTGCCCGGATCGATCGGCTTCGACCCGCTCGCGTACCAGGTCGACCCGGTCGAGGCGGGGCACGTGGTTTGGTTCGACGCCCTCATCAACAACGTCGACCGCTCCTGGCGCAACCCGAACATGCTGGTCTGGCACGGGGACCTCTGGCTCATCGACCACGGCGCGACCATGATCTGGCACCACAACTGGCCCACCGCCGCGGCCGCGGCCGCCAAGCCCTACAACGCCTCCGATCACGTACTGGCCCCCGTGGGCCCGGACGTCGCCGCCGCGGCCGCCGCGCTGGCGCCGCTGGTGACCGAGGAGCTACTCACGGAGGTCGCGGCCGACGTTCCCGACGAGTGGCTGGTCGACGAGCCGGGCTTCGACTCCACCGATGCGCTGCGCCGCGCCTATGTGGAGGCGTTGCTTCCGCGCGCGGCCACGATCCACGAGAGGATCTCGCTGGAGGCCGAGGTGAAGACGCCTGCCGGACCTCCCGGCTGGCTCACCGACCACCTGCCGGAATGGCCCCACAAGACCCACCAGAAGAAGAGCGGCAGCAAGTGACCAAGCGGGACGTGTTCGAGTACGCGCTGGTGCGCGTGGTGCCCCGGATGGAACGGGGCGAGTGCTTCAACGCGGGCGTGATCGTCTACTGCCGGGCGCACACGTACGTGGCCGCCCGCACCCACCTCGACGAGGCGAAGCTCCTCGCGCTGGACCCCGGGGCCGATGTGGCCGGGGTACGGGCGGCCCTGCGCGGGGTAGAGGGCGTGTGCAGCGGCGGGGCCGAGGCGGGGCAGGCGGCGGGCGACGACGCTGGGCGGCGGTTCCGCTGGCTCATCGCCCCGCGGAGCACCGTGGTGCAGCCGGGTCCGGTGCACACCGGCCTGACGGCCGATCCGGGGGCAGAGGTGGAGCGGCTGTTGGACCTGCTGGTCCGCTGAGGGTCGCGGCGGTGCTTCGGGGTCCTTTTTCGGAGCACCGTGCCCGGACCGTCGACGCGGCCGGACCGGGTGGCGTTGACACCGGGTGCCGGGGCTCCTAGCGTCTCCTCAGCTGAAGCTACTAAGCGGTTGCTCATTTCTGGGTGACCGTCTCTCAAGGGCGAGGAGATCCAGCATGTCCACCACCGAGCAGCGCGTCGCGATCGTGACCGGGGCGGCCCGGGGCATCGGCGCGGCCACCGCCGTACGCCTGGCGGCCGAGGGCCGGGCCGTTGCCGTACTCGACCTCGACGAGGCGGCCTGCAAGGACACCGTGGAGGCCATCAAGGCGGCCGGCGGCAAGGCCCTCGCGGTCGGCTGCGACGTTTCCGACGGCGCGCAGGTGGAGGCGGCCGTCGCGCGCGTCGCGAGCGAGCTCGGCGCCCCGACCATCCTGGTCAACAACGCGGGCGTGCTGCGCGACAACCTGCTGTTCAAGATGACCGAGACCGACTGGGACACGGTCATGAACGTGCACCTGCGCGGTGCCTTCCTGATGTCCAAGGCCTGTCAGAAGCACATGGTGGAGGCCAAGTTCGGCCGCATCGTGAACCTCTCCAGCAGCTCGGCGCTCGGCAACCGCGGCCAGGTCAACTACTCCGCCGCCAAGGCCGGCCTGCAGGGCTTCACCAAGACCCTGGCCATCGAGCTCGGCAAGTTCGGCGTCACCGCCAACGCCGTCGCCCCCGGCTTCATCGTCACCGAGATGACCGCCCAGACGGCCGCCCGCGTCGGGATGGGGTTCGAGGACTTCCAGGCGGCCGCCGCCACCCAGATCCCGGTCCAGCGCGTCGGTCGTCCGGACGACATCGCCAACGCCATCGCCTTCTTCACTGGGGAGGCCGCGGGCTTCGTCTCCGGCCAGGTCATGTACGTGGCCGGCGGCCCGCTCAGCTGACGGTTCCACGAGAGACAGGGCGCAGACATGACGTACAGCGGTATCGACAGCGGCAAGGTCGCGCTGATCACCGGGGCGAGCCGGGGCATCGGCTACGGCATCGCCGAGGCACTGGTCGCCCGCGGCGACCGGCTCTGCATCACCGGCCGCAACGAGGAGGCCCTCAAGGAGGCCGTCGAGCGGCTCGGTGCGGACCGGGTGATCGGCGTCGCGGGCAAGGCGCACGACGAGGCCCACCAGGCCGTCGCCGTCGAGCGCGCGATGGACGCCTTCGGGCGCGTCGACTTCCTGGTGAACAATGCGGGCACCAATCCCGTCTTCGGGCCGATCGCGGACCTGGACCTCGGGGTCGCGCGGAAGGTCTTCGAGACCAATGTGATCTCGGCGCTGGGCTTCGCCCAGCGGACCTGGCACGCCTGGCAGAAGGACAACGGCGGCGCGATCGTGAACATCGCGTCCATCGCCGGGGTCTCCGCCTCGCCCTTCATCGGCTCGTACGGGATGAGCAAGGCCGCCATGATCAACCTCACGCTCCAGCTCGCGCACGAGATGGCGCCCGGGGTCCGGGTGAACGCGATCGCCCCCGCGGTGGTCAAGACGAAGTTCGCGCAGGCGCTCTACGAGGGTCGGGAGCAGGAGGCCGCGGCTGCCTATCCGCTCGGCCGGCTCGGGGTCCCGGAGGACATCGGCGGGGCGGCGGCGTTCCTCACATCTGCACAAGCGGAATGGATCACCGGGCAAACTCTCGTCGTCGACGGTGGGATGTTCCTCAATGCCGGGGTCCACTGACCGATAATCGGACGTATTTGCCTCCGAAAGAGAGGTAAATGCGTATCGAATATGTACGGAACCGGTCAAGTGCCTCACGAAACCACCCCATTGGATTCGTGGGGCACTGCGGTAGGGTCTGCCGCACCCCTGGCTGATCGAGGAGCGTGCACGTGTTCAACCGGACCAGATGCCTGCAGATCACTGCGGCCCTTGCGTCCATATCCCTGCTCGCCGGTTGCGGCCTGCTGTCGGAGGACGACGGCGACGAGATGAAGAGGATCGTCGTCGGTACCACGAGCACCCCGAGCACCCTCGATCCCGCGGCCGCGTGGGACGGCTCCTGGGAGCTGTACCGGAACGTCTACCAGACCCTGCTGGCGTTCCCGACGGGCTCCAGCAAGCCCCAGCCCGACGCGGCCCAGAGCTGCGAGTTCACGGACGCGGCGAGCCAGGCCTACCGGTGCACCCTGCGCAAGGGCCTGAAGTTCTCCAACGGCGAGCCGCTCGACGCCAATGCGGTCAAGTACTCCCTCGACCGGATCAAGACCATCGGCTCCAACGTCGGCCCCAAGGGTCTCTTCGGCACCCTCGACAAGATCGAGACGCCGGACCCGCTGACGGTCGTCTTCCACCTGAACACCTCGGACGCCACCTTCCCGTACGTCCTCGGTTCGCCCGCCGCCTCGCTCGTCGCGCCCAAGGACTACCCGGCCGACAAGATCCGCGAGGGCGACAAGATCACCGGCTCCGGTCCGTACGTGCTCGACTCGTACAAGGACGGCGCCGAGGCGGTGCTCACCGGCAACACGAGTTACACCGGCTTCGCCAACCGCAAGAACAAGGCGGTGACCATCCGCTACTTCGCGGACTCGCCGAAGATGATCGCGGCGCTGAAGGCGAAGGAGATCGACGCCACCTACCGAGGCCTGTCGGCCCCGGAGATCACCGACCTCCAGACCCCCGCGTCGCACGCCCTGGGCGTCCAGGTCGTCGAGAACGTCGGCGCCGAGATCCGCTACCTGGTCTTCAACCCCAAGGACCCCCAGGTCGCCAAGCTCCCGATCCGCCAGGCCATCGCCCAGATCGTCGACCGCGGTGCGCTCGTCTCCAAGGTCTACCAGGGCACCGCAGAGCCGCTGTACTCGATGGTTCCGAAGGGGGTCGTCGGCCACAAGACGCCCTTCTACGACAAGTACGGCGCCGCGGACGTCGCCAAGGCCAGGAAGATCCTCAGGGACGCCGGGATCGCCACGCCGGTCGATCTGACCTTCTGGTACACCACCGACCGCTACGGTTCCTCGACCGCCGACGAGTTCACCGAGCTCAAGCGGCAGCTGGACGAGAGCCAGCTGTTCCGGATCACCCTGCGCAGCCAGCCCTGGAAGACCTTCCAGACCGGCTACAAGAGCGGTGAGTACCCGATCTTCGGCCGCGGCTGGTTCCCCGACTTCCCGGACCCGGACAACTTCATCGCGCCGTTCGTCGGCAAGGAGAACGCGGTCGGCACCCCGTACGAGCCCGCCGAGATCGTGAACGACCTGCTGCCCAAGTCCCGCCGCGAGGGTGACCGCTCGGCCGGTGTCCAGGAGTTCGAGCAGGCCCAGAAGATCTTCGCCGACGACGTCCGCCTGCTGCCCCTGTGGCAGGGCAAGCTCTACGTCGCGGCGCGCGAGGACATCGCGGGCTCCGAGCGGGCACTGGACCCGCAGACCGTCATGCAGATGTGGGAGTTCTACCGCAAGACCAGCTGGTAGCACCGGCAGCAATGCGTCGGCCGCCCCGGGCGGCCGACGCATTGTCAGTGGGCCCCGGTAGGTTCTGGAGCAGTTGCACGAGCAGTTGCACGAACTTGTACCGGAGGTTGTCGCCGTGACCCAGATGCTGCCCGAGTCCTGGCTCCCCGTCCTCGGCGGGGAGCTGGACCAGCCCTACTTCAAAGAGCTCACCGAGTTCGTCGAGAAGGAACGGGCGAACGGGCCGGTCTACCCGCCCCGCGAGCAGGTGTTCGCGGCCCTGGACGCCACCCCCTTCGACCGGGTGAAGGTCCTCGTCCTCGGCCAGGACCCGTACCACGGCGCCGGCCAGGGCCACGGCCTGTGCTTCTCCGTGCAGCCCGGGGTCAAGACCCCGCCCTCGCTGCGCAACATCTACAAGGAGATGAAGGAGGAGCTCGACCTGCCGATCCCGGACAACGGGTACCTGATGCCGTGGGCCGAGCAGGGCGTCCTGCTGCTCAACGCGGTGCTCACGGTCCGGGAGGCCGAGCCCAATTCGCACAAGGGCAAGGGCTGGGAGAAGTTCACCGACGCCGTGATCCGCGCGGTGTCCGAGCGGCCCGACCCGGCCGTCTTCGTCCTGTGGGGCGCCTACGCCCAGAAGAAGCTCCCGCTGATCGACGAGGAGCGGCACGTGGTCGTCAAGGGTGCCCACCCCTCCCCGCTGTCCGCCAAGAAGTTCTTCGGATCCCGGCCCTTCACGCAGATCAACGAGGCCATTGCCGCCCAGGGGCATGAGCCGATCGACTGGCGGATCCCGAACCTCGGCTGACGTCCCCCCGCGCCTCGGCGCCATTGCCGGTACCTCCGGCTAGCTTCTAGATGATCAGACCGGAGCAGGTCTGGCAGAGCAAGCCGGAGGCCGCCGTGACGGAGCAGCAGGAGGCGTCGCAGGATGCCGTCATGACCAGGATCGGCCAGGCGGTCATCCTGCTGCACGCCGGGGACCGCGAGGAGGCCCGCAACCGGCTCGGGGAGATCTGGTCCGAGATCGGTGAGGAGGGGGACTCCCTCCACCGGTGCACCCTGGCCCACTACATGGCCGACGCACAGGACGATCCGGCCGACGAGCTGGCCTGGGACCTGCGGGCCCTGACCGCCGCAGCCGACCTGCCGGTGGACCTGCCGGATGACCTCCCGGGCGATCAGCCCGGCGATCAGCCCGGCGACCAGCCCGGGTCCGGGCCGCCCCGGGACGGGCGGCCCGCGCGCTGGGAGCCGCATCCGCAGCTGCGGGTGTTCTACCCGTCCCTGCACCTGAACCTGGCCGCCGACTACGTGAAACTGCAGCGGCCCGAGGCGGCCCGGATCCACCTGGCCCGGGCCCGCGCGGCCACCGGGGCGCTGTCCGACGACGGGTACGGGAACGGCGTACGGGCCGCCATCGCCCGGCTGGAGCGGCGCCTGGCCGCGGAGCCGGAGGCCGGGCCCGGACCTGGATCCGGACCCCGACCGTTCCCCGAGCAGTCCCCGTAGGCCCTGGGTCCGCGGGCGGTCAGTCCCCTTGGACGCCCGAGCAGATGCGGGCCTCCGGGCTGTCGGGATGCCATTGGCCGTGCCTGCGGCCCAGTGCGCACACATCGGCCGGCCGCACCGGCAGCTTCCGGATCAGCTCGCGCTCCGCTTCGGCGTCGGGCCGGGGACGCCGCGGGCGGCCGCCCGGGTGCCCGGAGACGGGTTCGGCGGTCCGCCGGGGCTCCGGGATGTCCGGGACCGGCGGAGCCTCCTCCACGGGCCCGCCGGAGCCGCCCGGTACGGGGCGCTGCGCGGACCGCTGGGCGGCCGCAGGGCCCGCCGGGGCAGCGGGCCGCCCCGGGGCCGTCTCCAAGGCCTCCAGCGCCTCCAGGGCGGGCGCCCGGACGGTCACGGGGGCGGCCCCGGGCCCGCCGCGGGGCTGATGGCGGGGCGGTGCCCCGGCGGCGGGGGCCGCCGCGGGCCGCACGGGTCCGGGGCTCACCTGCACACAGCCGGAGACCGCCGAGACGGCGCAGGCGACTCCGAGCAGCAGCGTTGTCGTGGTTCGGGTGGGATGCACCCGCGCAACTCTGCTGTGCGAGGACCCCGTTGCGAAAACCCGGAGCCGATATTCACCCCGCACGGGTGACGGACGCACCCGCCGGACAGGGCCCCGGGGGCGGTCCGGGACCGCCCCCGGGCGGACCGCCTATTCGCCGGTGGCGCCGTCGATCTGCTCGCGCAGCAGGTCCGCGTGGCCGTTGTGGCGCGCGTACTCCTCGATCATGTGGGTGTAGACCCAGCGCAGGCTGAACACCTCGCCGCGGTGATGGTTCTCGGCCTGCGAGAGCAGGTCCAGCGAACGGCCCGCGGCCGCCTGGCGCGCCAGCTCGACCTCCGTCTGCCAGACCGGCTCGGTCTCGGCCCACGTAGCCGCCTCGGTGAAGTGGAAGTCGCCGTCCCGGTCCTCGTCCGTGATGTAGAGCTCGGGCAGGTCCTCGCCCAGCATGACCTCCCGGAACCAGTACCGCTCCACCTCCGCCATGTGCCGTACGAGGCCCAGGAGGCTCAACTCGGAAGGGGCGAGCGGGGTCCTGCGCAGCTCCTCGTCCTGCAGTCCCTCGCACTTCCACATGAGGGTGGCACGGTGGTAGTCGAGCCAGCCGTCGAGCATCTCCCGCTCGGCGGCGGTGGTGGCGGGTTCTTCGCGGTGTGATCCTGAACTGGTGGTCATGAGGATCATCCTGAGCGAACCGGGCCCCGGCCACCAGGGATTATGCTGCCGAGATCCACACGGACCGAACTTGGAGGCCCCGGTGAAGGTCGGCTGCATCGGACTCGGCGACATCGCGCAGAAGGCGTACTTGCCCGTCCTCACCACCCGCCCGGGCATCGAGCTGCACCTGCAGACGCGCAACCCCGACACCCTGGAGCGGGTCGGCGACACCCACCACGTCCCGGCCGCGCGCCGCCACACCGATCTCGACGGGCTGCTCGCCGAGGGGCTCGACGCGGCCTTCGTGCACGCCGCCACCGTGGCCCACCCGGAGATCGTCACGCGGCTGCTGGAAGCGGGCGTGCCCACGTACGTGGACAAGCCGCTCGCCTACGAACTCGCTCACTCGCGGCAGCTCGTGGAACGGGCCGAGCGGCTCGGGGTCTCCCTCGCCGTCGGCTTCAACCGCCGCTTCGCGCCCGCCTACGCGCAGTGCGCCGACCACGCCCGCGAGCTGATCATCATGCAGAAGAACCGGGTCGGGCTGCCCGAGGACCCGCGCACGCTGGTGCTGGACGACTTCATCCACGTCGTCGACACCCTGCGGTTCCTGCTGCCCGGCGAGGCCGAACACCTCGACGTCCGAGCGGTGGTGCGCGAGGGGCTGATGCACCAGGTGGTGCTCCAGCTGTCCGGCGCCGGCTTCACCGCACTCGGCATCATGAACCGGCTGTCCGGCTCCACCGAGGAGATCCTGGAGGTGTCCGGCCGCGACACCAAGCGGCAGGTCGTCAACCTCGCCGAGGTCATCGACCACAAGGGCCAGCCGACCGTGCGGCGCCGCGGGGACTGGGTCCCCGTCGCCCGCCAGCGCGGCATCGAGCAGGTCGTCGACCACTTCCTGGAAGCGGTCGCGGCGGGTACGACGCTCAGCGCCCGCGACGCCCTGCGAACCCACGAGCTGTGCGAGCGGGTGGTGAGCTCGGCCCTGGAGCAGGCCTCCTGAGCGAACGGCTGCCCGCGACCGCGCAGTACACCGCCAGGGCGGCGAGGGCGGCGGCCACCGGCCAGTCCCCGAAGCGGACGTAGAGGGTCGTGCCGCGGGCGAGCGGGACCTCGTACACGGCCGCCGTGCTCGCGGAGGTGGGCAGGGCGGCGCCGACCCGCGCGCCGGAGGGGCCGTTCACGACGCTGATGCCCGTGAGGGTGGCGTGGACCATCGGGCGGCCGTTCTCGGCCGCCCGCAACGCGGCCAGGGAGGCGTGCTGGGCCGGGGCCCAACTCTCCTGGAACGAGGAGGTCGCCGACTGGGCGACGAGCAGGGAGGCCCCGTCCAGGGTGAGGCGCCGGCTCATGTCGGGGAAGGCCGACTCGAAGCACACCAGGGGGCCGACCCGGACACCGCCGGGCCCCTCCGGCCGCCCGGGCAGGTCCATGACCACCGGGGCGTCACCGCGCACCCGGTCCTCGTCCGCCGCCTTGCCGACCGACGTGGCCCAGCCGAACAGCCCACGGGCCGGTACGTACTCCCCGAACGGGACGAGCCGCATCTTGTCGTACCGGTCGCCGGTGGGGCCCTGGGGGCCCACGAGGACCGCGCTCTTGTAGATACCGGGGTGGTCCGCCCGCCGCGCGTCCACGTTCACCAGCAGCGGAGCCCCCACCCGTGCCGACAGCGCGGCCAGCCGCCGGGCCAGGTCCGGGCGGGCGGTCAGGTCCGCGCCGACGCTGCTCTCGCCCCACACCACCAGGTCGACCCGCTGCCCCGCCAGCGGCCGCGTCAGCCGCTCACCCACGTCGAACCGCCGCTCCGCACTGTCCGGGCCGTCCGTCACCGGGCCGGGCTGTACGAGGGCCACGCGCAGCCGGCCCGATTCCTCGGGCCGCGCCGCCCACACCCACACCGCTCCCGTCAGCACCGCGCACCCCGTCATCCCCGCCACCGCGGGAATCCGCGCCCCCGGCACCGCGATCAGCAGCACCAGCGCACAGTTCACCGCCACCACCAGCAGGCTGACCAGCCACACCCCGCCCACCGAGGCCAGCCGCAGCGCGGGCGCCACCTGCCACTGGCTCGCGCCCAGCAGCCCCCACGGCCCGCCGAGCCCCTGCCAGGACCGGACCAGCTCCGACAGCAGCCACCCCGCCGGCACGAGGACGAGCGCGCAGCAGGCCCGGCCCGCCGCCGGGGTCCCGCCGAGGAGCTCCCGCACCAGGAGCGCCCAGGGGATCCAGAGAAGCCCGAGCAACGCGGCCACCGGGACCAGGAACACGTGCAGACTGGGCAGCAGCCAGTGGTGGACGGCCAGGATGAACCCCGCGCCGCCGAGCCAGCCCTCCAGCGCCGCCCGCCGCCCGGTGGGGGCCGAGCGCAGCAGAAGCATCCAGGGCACGAGGGCGGCGTAGGCGAACCACCAGAGCGCGGGGGCCGGGAAGGCGAGGGCGGGCAGCGCCCCGGCGGCCACGGCGGCGGGCGCACGCCATCGAGGGGACCACCACCGCGTGCGCATCGTGATCATGGCGTGCCTCCGCTTCCAGTGTGGCAGTGCCCGGTGCCCCGGCCGAGTCGAGCGGTTCCCCCGCGGCTCAGGCGGTCATGTGCCGCCACGTCTCGTGCACGGTGACGCGGGTGAGCCGCCAGCCGTCACGGGTCCGGGCCAGCGCGAAGCCGTAGCGCCCGGCCGCGACGAAGTTGGGCGAGGTGACCGCGGCGTCGGAGTCCGGCCCGGCCAGCCGCATCGGATTGAGGAAGTCCGCCCGGACCTCGGCGCTGTCCCCGGGGGAGCCGCCCAGGTCCTCCAGCCGGATCAGCCGGTTCACGATCAGGTGCTGGCGGACGGGGAAGAGCATCATCGTCTCCGCCAGCCAGTCCGCGACCTCCGCCACCGGACCCTCGATCCCGCCGGCCGAGCTGTAGTCGACCCTTCCGGAGGCGGTGAACAGGGCCCGGTACGCCTCCCAGTCACCGTCGTCGACGGCCACCGCGTAGCCCGTGACCACTTCGTCGATCGCCAGCCGGTCCATCACCGTCGCGAGATCCACACGCTGAGTCATCGGGTCAGTGTGGGGCTGCGCGGGCGCGAGGCCAAGGGCCGTGCGCCCACCGGACCCTCCCGCGGGTGGTCAGTGACCGGAACGGGATTCCCGCTGCCGGACCACGACGAGGAACGCATCGCTGTCCAGGTCCATGACCACCTCCGCCGGCACGCCCTCGCGCATCCGCTGCGCCGCGTACTCCTCGGCGGGCCAGCTTCCCCGCGGACTTCCGGCGGGAAACCGCTCCAGCACCACTCGACCCATGGCACACCCCCTGCTGTTCGCCTTCCGTTCTCTTCGGGAACAACGACGCGCAGGCCGCCCGGGAACGTTCCCGAGCGGCCTGCGGTTCACGCGAACAGGTGGCCGGCGACCTCGTGGCCCATGCGGGTCTCCACGGCGATGCGACTGTGTCGATCTTCGTCGAGCTGCTCCTTGCCGCCGTGGCGAAGCAGGTACAGCCGCTTCCCGGCGTACGCGGTCGCAGGGACCGCTGGAAGGGGGCGGCGGGAGATGACCAGCGGGGCTGGTCCGGGCGAATCCTCGCGAACTCCTCGGAGGCTGGTCGCCCGCGCGAGACCGGCCGCCAGTGGGAGTAGCCGAAGTTTGTGTCGGCCAGCAGCCCGCCGCCGATCGGCACACCACGAGGAACAGCTGCAGGGAGCGCACGCAGGGCTGCGTGAACTCGGTGACCTGGCAGTCCAAGAGGCAGACGCCCCGCCGGTGCAGCGTCTGCGGTGGCGCATCCAGGGCGGCGAACACACGCTCAATCAGGCCGAGTTCGCGCTAGCGCTGACTGAGCATCGGCTCGACAACCTCCGAGAAGGCACCTGACAGACGATCCCGATCCGCCAAAGTCACCTATCCATAGGTTATTTTGACTGGCCTTCTGTCTCATACCGACTTCCATAACGAACGAAGGGAAAACGCCATGAGGTTCACCAGCACTGCACGTACGACGCGGGCCAAGATGACCGTGTCCATCGCGGCCCTGGCCGCGGGCTCACTCATACTCACCGCCTGCAGCGGAAGCAGCGACAGCGCCAGCAAGCTCGACGGTACCTACTACGTCAAGGACGTCAACGGCACGTCCAAACTCGGCCAGCTGGTCGTCAATGGCAACGGCGTCTCGCATCATGAGTACAACTGCGATGGTGTCTACAAGGAGCCGGACGTGACCAGCACCGGCGAGTTCAACAAGGATCAGTCCCAGATCATCTGGACGGTCGCCGGAGACGACACCCGCAACAGGCGGACCGGCAGCGAGTCCATCTCAACCAGCAACACCTCGATCAGCATCGGCGGTAGCGTGTACGTGCGTGACAACTCCGATGCCGGCAAGGCTCTGCTGGACGGCTTCAAGACCAAGTGCAAGAAGTAGCGTCGACGTCCCGCTCGGCCGGCCAAGCAGCACGGAACCCCGTGGGCATCGCGTCCACGGGGTTCTGTCCTTCCTCGGCCGGTCAAGCCTCTGACGTCTACTCCTGAAGCTGCAGCGCCCGGTATTCCTCGATAGTCTCCGGCGGCTGGCCGTACTTCGGGGCATGCCGCTCGACGAAATCGAGTTCGGCCCATGCCTCTGGCCTCCGAATCCTCGACCGGGCCACCACGACGAACACCACGGCGCTGACGCCGATGTTGGACAGACACCACCCCGTCAGCAGCACCATCAGCACCACAGGGAGATCATTCTCGATCTCCATGGTGCCCAAAACGCCCAAGCCTGCGCCGTTGGCCAGAAGGCCCGACACGTACCCCTCGAACGTGCCGGCCAGACGCGCCAGGATCCTCGGCTCGTCGCGATGCCGCACGGCGCGCACCATCTCGCCGACGAACACGACGGTAGTCACAGCCGCCGCAGTACTCAGTGCCAGCTCACGGATCCCGGTGAGCCACCATCGCGCCGAGCGCCACCAGCCCAGCGGGAACTCGCCGCGAAGCCTCGATCCGAGCCTCATGGCCCCTCCTTCTCCTCATGCTGCTCAAAGGGCGACGCACCCGGTGAGGATGATCGTTCTCACCGGGTGCGTCAGGCCTCCACGCTCGCCCTCGATCGGACGATCAGTCCTCCTTCTTGCGCCGGCCTCGGCGGGGGCCACCGGCCGACGGCTGCTGCGGCTCCGGGGTCCCCACGCTCTGAGGGGTCGGATCGGTATTCCCGCGCGGACGCGGAACCGGAGCCGGCCGCGGCGAAGGAGCCGGTGCAGGAGCCGGTGCGGGAGCCGGCGGCCGCGGAGCATGAGCCGTCGGGGCAGGCGTCTGGCGCGGCGTCGACGGCGACGCCTGGATCGACTCCGGCTGACGCGGTGGCGTCTGAGTCGGAGTCCGCGCACCAGGCGCAGCCGGAGTCTGACCCACAGCCGGAGCACTGGCCCCTGGCTTCCTCGGAGCCGGAGTCCGCGCACCAGGCGCAGCCGGAGTCTGACCCGCAGCCGTGGCACTGGCCCCTGGCTTCCTTGGAGCCGTGGCACTGGCCCCTGGCTGACCCGCAGCCGTGGCACTGGCCCCTGGCTGACCCGCAGCCGGAGCACCGGCCCCTAGCTGCGTTGGAGCCGAGGCGCCGTCGCGGCGGGCGTTGATGACGGACGGCCGCCGGTCACGGTTCGCCTGCGCCTCGGCCTGCTCCTGCCCTGCCGGCGGTTGGACGGGGGGCTGGGCCTGAGCCGGGGCAGGGGTGCCCTGAGCGAAGCGCGTCGGACCCGTGCTCGGCGCACCCGACCGCGTCGGAGCAGGAGCCGGGGCAGGCACAGCCTCGCCGCTGAAGCGCTGCGGTGCAGCCTGCTCGTTGCTGCCCTGTTGGCTCTGCGCACCCTGGGAACCCGTGCTGAACTGCGTCGGTTCCGTCTGACCGGCGACAGCCTTACGGCCTCCGCTGGTCGGGACAGAAGCTGCGCCGCCGGCTCCGCTCTGGCCCTGAGCATCACCACGAGAACTCGACGGCTCCGTCGACGAGGAAAGTACCTCACCGCGGATGACCTTGTGGCCGTCCTGGCCGTCCGTGCTGTACCCGAAGTTCGACAGGCCACCCTGGTTGCTCAGACTCTGCGCCGTCTGCTTGTCCGAGCGCGAGCTGCCCGCTCCGCCACTCGTCAGCTGCAGCGGACCACCCTTGTCGGCGTGTCCGTCGCGACCGGGCGCGCCCAGAGCACCGGCGGGACCGGTGCCGCCCGGCAGAGCCTTGACGCCGTCACTGCCACCGCCGGAGCCACCACCAGGACCACCATCCAGCGCCGGACTGTCCGGGCCATCCGGTCCGTCCTGCCCGCCACCCTCGAGGGTCAGCTGCTGCTTACCGGACGTCAACTCCATGGCGTCACCGTTCGTGCCGCCAGCGTTCGTCGGCGCCGTCTTGCCCGTGGGCTTGCCTGTGGGCTTGCCCGTGTTCGGGGACGCCGGACCGCTGGTCTTGCTGTTGAACCCGTCGGCGAGCTTGTTGCCCATGGCCATACCCGCGCCAGCCCCCGCACCCGAGGCCAGAGCAGGCATCAGCCCACCCTTGTCCGGCTTCGGCGTGTTGTTCGTCTCGAGGAACTTGTCCACGAGCTTGGTGACCACCTCGTCCATCGCCTGCAGCACGGTCTTGCGCACCCGTAGCAGGGCGAAGGTGATGCCCATGATCACCAGCGAGGAGATCAGGGTCAGGACCACCACGATGATCCCGCCGAGCGCAGGGCTGCCCCACAAGCCACCCGGGCTCATGAAGCTCGACACGGGGCCAGCCATGATGTCCGGGACCGAGATCAGGAACTCCGAGACGAACTGGTAGACGAACAGCGTGACGAGGACTTCAAGGATCATCGCCGTGGAGTAGACGATCACTTTGGCGATCGCCTGCATGGCGCCCAGCGTCGCGAACGGTACGGCGGCCACCAGGCTGAAGGTCCGCTTGATCGCCCCGGTCAGCATGCCGATGGCGTACCAGAAGCCGAGCAGGACGATGGAGCCCAGGACCGTGGCCGAGTTGCTCCAGTACATGAACTTCGCCGGCCCCGTGCCCACCTGGCTGACCGCCATGTGGTTCTCGCGGGTGAACCCGCTGGTGGCGTTGTTCGATGAGTACATGGCCAGTGAGCTGGGCTTGAACCCGGTGTTGAGGTAGTTGTACGCCGCCAGGGGAGACAGGTTGCATGAGGAGGGCGTCTTGCCCACCGTAAAGCCACAGCCACCCTTCGTCCCCCTCGTGGTGAAGACCGTCGAATCCTTACCGGGACGAGAGGAGGTCAGGCCCGTGCCGTCGGTCGAGATCACCGGGTGATCGACCGGCTTCGGCCCCTCTTCCTCACCGAACCTCTTCACGTCGCCGTAGCTGTCCTCGTGGACAAACCAGAGCTTCTTGGTATCCGCGCTCTCGTCCAGTTGCGTGATCGAGCTCTTGATCCCCGACTCGAAGTCGGAGGCTGCGATCTCGTTGCTCGCGATGTACTTGCCGATGATCCCGAAGGTCGAGAACACCGCTTTGAAGTCGTCCGAGGCACTTCCGGTGACGGAGACGGTGCCGTCCTTCCAAGCCGACTCGGCGTCCTTGGCCTTCGTCCCGATGTTGATGCCGTTGAACGTCGCCCCGTGGGACTGCTTGTTGATCGCCAGCGCACTCGTGCGCACAGCCATCATCGCGTCCGGGCTGGCCTGGTCATCGTCCCAGGAAACAGTGGCCTGGTCCGGGATCCCCAGGCGGTCGTTCATCATCCACGCCTCGAAGTCGACGTAAGTGCTCAGCACGACGCGCGTCGGGCCGGCGTGTTGACCGAGGACGGAGTCGTCGAACTTTCCGAGCACGCTGGAGTACATCGACCCGACGAGCGGCAGGCCGACGCCGATGAAGACGACGCGCACGATGAGCCTCTTGATCGCCGAGCCCCGGTCCATCTTCTTGAACATGACCAGGCCGATGAGCAGGACGCCGATGAAGATCGGCACGAGCGCCTGCCACGAGATGTCGACGAGCAAGCCGTACCAGCCGCTGATCCAGTGCTGCAGACCCAAGAGCGCGCCGCCTCCGGTATCGCCTCCGGTCATACCATCGGCAAGAGTCGGATTTACCGCCGCGACCGCGCTGTAGAACCACACGAAGGGGTTGATGAGCTTCAGGAACTGGATGATGACGTAGAACAGCGTGCCGACCGCCAGCGCCAGGGCGTAGAGGACCCAGATGATCGACCCCCCGATCACGCTCACGATCTGGCCGCCGATGCCCGAGGACATCGTGTCCAGGCCGAGGTCGTTGTTGGCCGCCCCGAAGTGCGCGTAGTCGAGCATGCCCGAGTACTTGGCGTTGCCCTTGTCGTCTTTCGCGGCCAGGGTCTCGTAGGTGACGGTCTGCGAGGACCCCGACACCTCGGCGAAGAACCAGCCAACGATGTCGCCCAGGCTGAACTCCGGGTCGGCGTAGCCGAGAATGGAACCGCCCGCGGCCGGGCTGGACGTGACCGGCTTCCAGTTCGCGTGCATGCCCTTGTCGTTCTGCGGCGAGTTCTTCTCGCTGAAGTACGAGCTCGCGTTCGAGGCCAGCTGGTAGAGGCTGTAGTTGTCGCGCTCCTTCTTGTCGTCCGCGGACGCCGGCGAAGACGTCGCCATCATGAAGACCGGCACGAGCAGCGCCGCCAGGAGCATGAGGGCGAGCCCGCGCGCGAGCCTGCCCGGGCGGCCTGCCTCCACGTCGTGGCCGGCCCGGGCACGCAGCCTCGCCACCGCCGTGATCGTCCCGTTCATGGTCTCTCCTCTACTCCTCGTCCTCGTATCAGTGCTGACCTCGCTCATGTCTTTTCCAGCTTCTTGGGCCTGGGCCTTGTTGCTGGTCGCTTTGCGTTGTTCTCGGGCTGCTGCAGGCTCTTGCCTTCGTTGCGCCTGATCGCGTCAGCGTGGCCCGCGTCAGCCTCGTTGCCGTCGCCCTCGCTGTGCTTCCGGATGCTGGTGAGGTTCGCGCCCGGTGCCGGCTTGTCGTGCATGATCGAGTCCATCCGCGCCGTCTCTTCGGCCCTGGCCGCCTCCCGTCGGACCTGCCTGCGTTGGGCCTCGCGGTAGGGGTTGATCCCCAGTGCCAGGTCCAGGTGAAAGACCACGTTGGAGACGCCCCGGCGCAGGTACGTGAGGTTCTCGTCCTTGGTCGTGATGAGCCGGGCGAGATCCGGCGGGATCCGCTGGTGCAACTGCTTCTGGTACTCCGCCACTGTTTTGTCGCGCATCGGGCCGAAGAGCGTGTAGTCCGCAGCGTCGAACTTGTTGAAGTCGCTGTCGGCCAGCATCTTGTCGACGTCGTTGTAGCTGTAGACCACCCGGCCGCCGCGCTCGTGCATGTGGTCGAACTGGTCCTTGAGGTACTTCTTCACCCGGTCGTCGATGTGCTCGGTGCCGTGGATGATCACCGTGTCGCCGATTCCCAGCTTGCCGACGGCGAAGCCGACGATGTTCACCAGCTGCGCCATCGCCACGCCCTTGCCGCGGCGCATGAGCCGCGAGAAGTCGTAGACCACGCGCCGCGAATCCCGGACCCCGTCCACGGTCGAGGCCGTGTGGTTGTTGAACAGGTCGCCGTTGGTGCTCAGCATCGCGTTGGCGATGCCTCTGAGCACGTTGTAGGCGCGCAGCTGGTCCGGGTCGGTCTTGCTGGAGTTCAACAGCGCCTTGTGCGCGGTCGCCAGGTAGGAGACGAACATCTGAAGACGCGGCACCTGGGTGTGCGGGATGTTCACCACGCGCAGGCGGTTGCGCTGCTCCTGCGCGTTGTGCCGCCACATGCCCTGCTCGATGTAGAAGTCCGTGGCGGTGTCTTCGAGGGCACTGCGGATGATCGAGCCGACGGCACCATCGGTGGTCTCGTAGAGCTGCTCGAACATCAGCTTGAGCTTCTCCATCTGAGCGGAGAAGACCGTCAGCTCGTCCTCCTCCTCGCCGAACATTTCGAACATGTTCACGTCGCCCTGGTTCAGGTCCACGCGCGAGGTGAGCCGCTCGAACCTCGGGCCGAGCTTGTCGAGGTTCGCCCCCTCAAGGACGAGGTGGACGACCTGGCCGTTGTTCAGCAGCGTCGCTTGCGAGATCTTCGAGCACCACATGTTGGCCACCCGCTGGCGGTCGAGGTACTCGCTGAGGGTGGCGTCGGCGACGATCACGTGGTGGTCGTAGGCGTTCACGTCCATGAGCACGGCGCTGTTGTTGACGTCGCCGACCATGTAGCCGACGTACTCGCCGCCCTTGTCGTTGAGGCCGTTGGTCACGAGCGAGTACGAGCCGGCCAGCTCGGTCGAGGTGAAGTGGAAGCCCTTGCCCTTCTTCTTCTCGTTGTTCTTCCACAGGCCCGAGAGCTCCTGGCGCTGCTCGCCGGCGTAGGGCGCAGCCTTCAGCGTGCCGAAGCGGTCGATGTACAGGCGCGTGACCCGGTCGATCGTGTCGTCCAGGGTCGCCAGATCCGGGGCCTTGAGAAAGAGCCGGTTGTGCACCGAGAGGTAGCTCGCGCCGTCTTGGAGCTCTCCGATCGTGACCCCGAGGTCACCGGAGATCTTCGCGGCCTTGCGCTTGGAGGAGGTCGTACCCGTCTCCTCCTGCTCGTTGGCATCGAGCCGTTCCAGCTTCTCGGACTGTTTCGTATAGGAGTCGATCCACTTGTCGTCCATCCGCTTGACCTGCTCAAGCACGACCGCGGTGACCCGCTCGTCCAGGCCGTCCGGGATCCGATCGATGCCCCAGAAGGCGGCGAAGTTGTCGTGCGCGGCGTCGTCGTGGAAGTACGCCAGGATGCAGGCGACCGAGCCGTCGACCTCGAAGTAGTCGGAGCGGAAGAGGTACTTCTCCTTCGGCTTCAGCGCGAGCAGATGCGGATAGGCGTCGAACGTGCCCTGGAGGTGCTTCACCTCCCGGCGGCGCTGCCACCAGTTCTTCTTCGGCTCTGCGGCTCCGTCGGCGACGCCGTGAGCTGCCGCAGTGTTCTGCACGCCCTCAGCCTGGGCAGCGTCGTCCGCGGGCAGATCGTCGACCAGAAGCTCCGCGCCCTCGTTCGTCTGGTCAGGCTTCTTTCCCGGGATGCCGAGCTGTGCCCGGACTTTCGTCATCAGCGCCATGGTGTCCTTCGTTCGTTCCTCGTCGTGTGAGTCGGCCTGGCGCTGTCAGTTCAGCGACGCCTTGAGGTCGAGCAGTTCGTCGTCGATGCCCTGGTAGAAGACCCGCAGCATCGGCTCGGCCTCCTCGCGGTCGAGCATCGTGGCTTCCTTGATCATGAGGGTGGAGCCGCCGACCTCGGCCTGGAGGACTTGGTGTCCCTTGCGCAGTGAGTCGGTGTTCTTGCCCTTGAGCAGCAGGTACTGGTGGATCGAGGGGAACTTCCCGCCCACGTGCTGCGTGAGGATGTCGTACTGCTCGTTCTGCAGCTCGATCAGATCGGGGTCACGGAGCTGAAGGGCCTGGTTGCGCTGCTCCAGGTTCGCCACCTGGTGGTAGATCCGCTGCGGTTCCTTCGTTGTGATGAAGCTGTGCTCGCAGGTCGTCTCAACCTTGCGCCAGAAGGAGTCGACCCGGTCGAGGATCCCGATCCGGTCCTCGTCGAAGAGCAGATAGCTCGCTGAGCCGACGACCAGGTAGACCCGGCCTTCGCCGCCGTCGGAGAAACGGATCAGCCCGTCCTCGTCGATCCCGTCGATGCCGACGATCGAGTAGAAGTCCGTGGGGTTCGAGCTGCGACGGGTGAGGACGTGGCGGGCTGTGCGGGGCAGATACGCAAGGAAGGCCGGCACCCGCATGATGCGCAGTTCCTTCGTCTTCATCAGCCCGCCGAAGTAGGCGATCGCCGCCAGTCCCCAGAGCACGAAGAACGCGATGGCGACTGGGCCCGAGCTCGCGACGAACGTCGACGTGCTGAACCACAGCAGGGCGAGGGCGCCACCACCGAAGAAGAGCAGCTGCTTGATCGGGGAGGGCTTCGCCGCCCAGCCGCCCTTGCTGAGCGTGATCTCGTGATCTAGAAAGCTCCTGTTCAGCGAACTTGGCACCTTATAGGACAGTTTCGCCATGAATCTCCGATCCCCCCTGCGACCGCAATGGCCATTGCTCGACCTATCGAGAAGTCTTCATACATGAGGCGTGTGGGTGGCATCCTATCTTAGATAAGCCATTCGAAACGAGATTGAAAGGGACTCCGATGGCGGCGTGGGGCGAGTCTGACTGGTGGATCCGAGTCATCGCCGCTCTGGTCGAGGACTTCCTGACGAACCGACATCCCGTCGAGCACTGCCTGCTCCGAGTACCGAGGGGGGTGCGTGCCCGGCGCCGCGCAGCGTCTCCTTGACCCGATCGAGCACCGAGAGCGTTCCTGTCGTGAAACGGCAGCAGCGGGCCCCGAGGTCCGGGACCCGCTGCAACTCGTCACTACCCGGCCGACATCAACCGAACGACGGGACGATCTTCTTCTTGCCGCCCTCCTTCTTCCAGGAGATGCGGGCGTCGAAGGTCTTGCCCTTGGCCGAGACGAAGCCCGTGCCCTGGATGGTCTTACCGGCCGCCAGGTCCTTGCGCTGCGCATCGGTGAAGGTCACCTGGCACCAGGACCGAGGTGGCTCGTCGTCGGAGCCGAAATCAGGGGTGATCTTCCTGGCCTTCGCGTCCCAGGTGACCTTGCAACCGAAGGTCTTGCGAGTCCGCGCGCTGACGAAGTCGTCGATCTCCAGCGCCTGGCCCGCCAGGAGCACCGCGACCTCCGCCGGCGTGAACGTCCGGCCAGACCACTCCGTCGGCTTGTCCGGCACCTCCAGCTGGAACCCGACGAACTTGCGACCCTTGAAGTTGCCGACGCCGAGCGCACCGGTGGCCGGGAAGGGCTTGTTCTCCTTCGGCCTCGCCTCGAACGAGATCGTTTCGCCCGCGAGCAGCTTTGCCACCTCGTCATCGCTGAACTCGTGGCCCGACCAGACCTTCTTGAAGGCGACCTTCTTCGGGCCACCTGGAGCGGCCTGCCACACGCCCTCGGCGCGGGCTGCGCCGACCTGCTCTTTCACGTCCAGCTCGGCGCGCATGTCGGAGTGGACCTTCTCGGTGAGCCCGAGATCACCGATGCGCGTGCCCGGCAGGAGCCTCCAGCTCCATTTCGCCGGCCTGCGCCAGCCTGAGCTTTCGGCCCTCCTCGGTCAGCAGCGGGTACTTCGCCTTGTCGTTGGCGACCTCCGAGTATGTCGAGGTGCGGGTCGCACCTGTACCCATGCCGCGCTTCTCCAGCTGCTTCATGAGCCACTTCATCGTCGGGGGCGCTTGAATGCCCACGCCCCTTCGCGCTGCGTCCGGCATCCGCGGCGCGTCCTCGGGGTGCGAGGCCGGCGCGGCCACACCCGCACACCGCGGAGTGCAGTACGAGCCGAGGTGCACCCGGGTCCTGGACACAGAGACCCGATAACCCCAGGCTTGCAGCGCTGACGGACGAAAGGAGCTTCTCCTTGCTCGTCGCGGTCATCGGATCGGCCGCCCTTCCCGCTCGCGTTCGATCCTCAACTGCTTCCGGGTGGCCTCACGGGCCATGTCCCGGAGATGGATCGCCTCCTTGTGTGTGATCGGCGCGTCACGAAGGTTGTGCGAGCCCCGCAGGAAGTTCTCCGTGCGGTCGGCGATGGAGTACGCGAGCGCCTGCTCGATCACCGCGCTGGTCTGGCGCACCTCGCCCAGCTCGTCGCGCAGCTTGCGCAACAACCCGTCCCGCTCCCGTTCGACAGCCTCGATGCTCATCAACCGTGTCAACACGCCGCCCAGCAGCGGGTCGCGGGAGCGGAACAGCTCCACTGCGCGCTCGGTGGCAGGATCGGCATCAAGACGCAGGTCGAGCTGTGCCAACAGGAACGCCATCACCAGCGTGCCCTGGCTCAGCCGCCGGCTGAACTCCCGAGCAGCGCTGTCGCTCACGCCCAGCTCACGGACTGCGGCTGCTCGCAGCTGCTCCCGCAGCGCGTTCATGACGCTCTCGGGCAGCGCCTTGATGTGCGGCTGGCTCTGCACGCCGACGAGCCGGAAGCCCGACTGGGGGAGCGTGGCGGTCCCGGCTGTACTGCTCGAGCCCCCCTTCGAGGGCGCGCTCCGCACGGCGCGCTGATCACCGGTGAACTGCAGCGATCCGGGCCCCACCTGCTCGGGTTCGTCCGGTGCGGCGACGTCGTCACGAGCAGCGATTTCGGCTGTAGCGGCGCCCTCCACGTCCGGCTGTGCCCCGGGAGCGGAAACGGCATCAGTCGCAGGGCCCGCCGGCACACCGCCCGGGAGCACCCCGTCAGCGGTGTTCTGTCCGCCGCCAGAGCCAGCGCCACCGCGCTGGTTGGATCTGCCGGCCCGCTCGGAGTCGCCAACGTCGGGCTCGCGGTCCGGCTCCAGGTTCGGGCGATCTGTTTCGGCTTCCCCATCGAGATCAGCCTGCGGACCTTCAGCCTCGAGTTGAGAGCCGATGTCGCCGGTCTCATCGAACTGCCCCTCCGGCTCGGGTGTTGCCGTCTCAGGCCCAGGCCGTGCGGCCTGAGCCTGGACGTGCTTCAACTCCTCGCTCCCACCACGCCGGTAGGCGTCGAGGAAGGACGTGTCCACATCCATCACCTCGTCGGTGGGCGTGGCCGCCTCCAGCATCTCTGCGAAGTCCCGGCTCATACGAGCTCACCGTCCTCCTCGTCGAGCAGGTAGTTGTCGCCGCGGGTGAGCCCGATCAGCGAGTCGAAGCCCATGGTGACGACGCGTTCGAGGTTCGCCGAGTTCTTCGCCAGCGCCGCGACCTGATCGACGAGCTCATTGAGCCGCGCGATCTCCAGGGTCGGCAGGTCATAGTCGAGGTTCTCGCGCCGGATCTTCTCGACCACCGCCTCGGCCACGTACTCGCTCACCGAGGAGAACCCGCGCTTGTCGGCCCAGTACTCCGCGCGCTGCTTCTCGTCCGAGCTCAGCCGGACGAACATGCCCTGGCGGCCACCGCTGCTGCTCCGTGTCCCGCCCGGCAGTTTCTCCTTCGCGCCGCGCGCAGGTTGCGTCGTCTTGTCCAACTCGGGTGCGGCAGTCATCTGCGGCTTCTCCATGCCTTGCCTTGCCAATCCGTGAAGTCGCCTTATCGACGCTAGTGGATAAGACAGCTGCCACTCTTTATGTTTCCTATCGGGCATCGGTAGAGTCGAAGACGTGCCCCGCTGCCCCCCTGTGCCACGCATGGCCGCAGCAGGTGGTCCTGCTCGATTCCCTTCAGCGCCCGCTCAGGAGCCGGACAGGGGAGTCGACGTCGCGTTCGTCGTGCAGTCGACGAGCTCCTGGGTGAACCTCGGGGCCTGCCAGATCGCCTTGTCTTTGTCGTTCGGCAGGTGTTCGACGATTGACCCGGTGCCGAGCGGCGCACCGCCGGCGAAGAAGTGCAGCGCCTCCTGGCTGAAGCCTGCCTTGTACACCAAGGTCGACAGGCACTGGCCGGCCGCCGCGTAGGTCTTCTTCTGGCTCTCGTCACGGGCGTAGGAGGAGAACATCGAGACCAGGCCCTTGGTGAGCTCGATGGACGAGCTGACCGGCTGATCCGCGCGGACTGGGTAAGCCGGCTGCAGGTTCGGCTTGCCCGCTACTGGCTTCGCGGCTGCCTCCGGCGGCGCGTAGTTCTGAGCCTCGGCGCTACCGCTGTCCGGAAGTGCAGCCTTGCTGATGCATCCGTCGAAGTCCTCGCGCAGCGACCGCGAGGCCAGGAGTGCGGCGTCGTCCTCGCTCACCTTGTTCAGTCCGCCGATGACCGCGCCCATGTCGTCGCTGTCGGCCTTGATGATGTAGGCCAGCGCCTTCTCCGACATTCCCGCCTTCCGCACTGCGCTAGCCAGGCACGCTCCGCCGTCCTCTCTGGAGCTTCCGGCGCCGTGGAAGGCGAGCTTGTCCAGCGCTTTGCTGAGGGCCTCGTTGGTGACCTTGGTCGTGTTTGCGGTCGGGGTTGATGTAGGCGATGGCTGTGCCTCCTTGGCCGTTCCGCCGTTGCCGCTGGAGCACCCGACGAGCACGACGCCCGCAGCCAGCGCCGCAGTGGAGAGTCCAGCCTTCCTCGTCTTCCAGGTCCTCATCTCGCCTCGCATCCCCTGTTGCCGACCAGTCTGATTGGATCCACTGGTCTCTGAGGGTATCTTATTCGAGTGGTCATTGAATGGTTGTCTGCGATGAGTCGGAATGTCGCGAGATAGAGGATGCAGAGGCTGTGCAGGGCGGGACTCGGGCGCGCGGAGTGCCTGCGGTCCTGTCTGGCGCTTGGGGATCAACGGAGTTGATCCGGGGGGCACTGCGATGACGCCGTGCGCGTGTCGGCTGCGGGCGGCCCCCTGTCGGGCGGCTGTGGTGGGCTTCGACCTGCTGCGGTCGGCTCCCTCGGACCTTCAACGCAGTGCCCGTGTCCATCGCCCGCGACCAGCAGCTCATGCAGGGGGCCACACCCTGACGCGCGCCCGCTTCCGGATGGAGAGCGCCGGACATGACCATGCGTGCCGCGCACGTCCCCACGCCCATGAAGCCAGGTCTGGTCGTCTATACCGACCAGCAGCTTCTCCGCTTTGACCGGCTGGAGCCCGGCATCCCTGGTCCACGCGATGCCACCGCTCGGCTCGATAGGCGCCCCGCTTCGACACCATCGGTCTGCAATTGAAGAGGTCATCGAGCCGCGACGCCGCCCGGCCTGCCGCCTCTGCATGGCCCGGCGACACGTCCGCGGGCTTGTCGTCCGCAGCACCCCGCACCATGAAGGTGTCTGCCACCGCCGCTGGCTCCTCGGAGAGGAGCAACACGATCTGACGCTGCTGCCCGAGGTTCTGCGGGCCAACCTCCAGCATCACCGGATCGTCCGCCGGGGCACCCATCCCTTCACCGAGCTGGCCTTCGTCGATGCCCGCGACCGCCTGACCAGGTGGTTCACCGGTGAGAGAAGCGGAGAGCCTCTTCGGCAGAGGTGGAACCGCCGGCTCGAAGTGCTCGGCGAGGACCCGTTCGGTGATCCCCACCGCCCCACCGAGCCCCGGATCGAAGTGGCCACCTACCCCGAAGTCATCGTGCTCACCGGCCTGTTCGCCTCCCCGCACTGGCGAGACCATCCCCAACTGCCCACAGAGACAGCACGCCGATTTGGCATCGCAGACACCCAGCTAGTGCTCTGACCTCACAGGTTCGCCGGTTTGGGGCTCGCCTGTGTTTGGGGTGTGCCGGGGCATCCGGTCCACAGCCGCGAGCCCGTGTCTGGCAGGATCTCCCGCATGCTCGAAGAAAAGCTCGACGCGCTTGCCCAAGTGATGGCTGAGCACATGACCAGGCCGTTCCCGCCCGGCTGCCGCGGCCTGGACGTCGAGGGCCAGGACATGGTGTTGCTCGACGCGGACTCCTATGGCTATGCAGCCGTCGTTCGTGAAGGCCCGCTCAGCGAGCAGCACCGGGCAGGCTTGACGCGGCTGACGTCAGTGTTCGGGAAGGTCCTCCCGGCGATCGACGACGAGTACGCGGCCGAGTACTACACGCACGTGCGCGACATGGCTGTGCTGGCCGCCGAAATTGCGAGCCTGCGCGAGAAGTAGTCCTTCGCACGGGAAGGTTCCGGGGCATCCGATGGGGCGGGACACCCCCTTGCCAACGCGGCATGACCCGCAACCCGGTGAACCTATGCCGTCAGAGCACTAGCGTCGGGCCTGGTCCGGAAACTGCCACCTTCACTGCGAATCCTGGAGCAGGGCGTCTCACCTTCCTGACAAAGCCCAGCTCAGGAACCACCGGTCTCACCATGATCGATGAGACGCGAACTCGGCGCCGTGCTCAGCCCCTCCCGAAGCCCACGGCCTCCGCGCTCTGAGTCGCAAGCCAATCTGTCACCCCCCAGGTCAGTGGCCTTCTCCCGTCAAGATCTAATGAGACGGGACACTGGGAGCCTGGTGCCGTGGAAGACTTCATAGAGCAAGGACTTCGCCACTCGATCGCTGAAGCCGACTCTCCGGCCTGGCGCGTGAGGGCAGTTGCAGGGCGGCGGCTGGCGGCGGCGCCTCGGATCGAGAGTGTCGCCGGTGTCCTGCACCGTCTCCTCCTGGACGATCAGGACACTGGAGTGACCTCCGATACTGCTGCGGCTCTGTTGGCTCGGAGGGATCTGGCCGGCCTACGTGCCGTGCTCGCGGCCCGTGCAGTGGCGTCTGACGAGGGGACGGCTGATCAGCTCGCTGCGGAACTTGACTGTGACCCGCGCTGGGCGACCGGAGAGGGCGATGTCGAGCTGATCACGCAACTGCGAACGCTGACGTCGGATACAGACCCAGAGATCCGCAACGAGGCCATGTTGCGACTCTCGCGCCTGCGCTGATCGGAAGGGCGGGCAGTGGCCAATCTTCGGTGAGAGTGGTCAACCTCCAGTGAGACAGGACAGTCGTGTCGTTGCTCATCTGGGTCTGATGGTCAGGCCCGTCTCCGCGAGGCAGCCGTCTATGAGGTCGCTGCGGTACTGGATGTGTCGCAGGCCGCGTCGGATGCGCTGAACGAGGTGTTCGGGGGTGCTGAAGGCGACGTTGGAGAGCCAGCCGCGTCGCAGCAGTGACCAGATCCCCTCGACGGGGTTGACGTCAGGTGCGTAGGGCGGCAGGTAGTAGATGGTCAGCCAGTCCCGGGTTTCGACGAACTCCCGCAGGCCGGCGGCCTTGTGGACGTTGAGGTTGTCCCAGACGAGCACGATCGGGCCGCCGAGCTGCTGGTGGGCTGCGGTCAGCAGGTCCCGGTAGTCGCGCCAGGAGAAGCTCTTGCGCCCGTCGCGTCGGCCGTCGTCCCGGCGTGGCCGGTAGATCAGTCGCGACCTGTGGCCGGGTTTATAGCAGGTCAGCGCGGCGATGGACACCCGTCTGCGGGAGCGGCCCCGCACCCGCACTACCGGGGTCCGGCCGCGCTGTGACCAGGTCTTCGCCTGCGGCGGCGTCATGGAGAACCCAGCTTCATCGCTGAGTAGGCCCGGGGCGCGGTGCCGGGATTGCTCCCAGTCCGTTTCCCCGGACCTCTCGCCGAACCCGCCGTGCCCATTACTAGGCAACGGGCTCTCCACGGTCTCTGCCGTCAGGTGGTTGCAGGGGTCCAGGGGGTGGGGATCGTGTTGCCGCGGTAGCGATACCGGGTGACCGGGATCGCGCTGATCTTCCGCAACTCGATCTCGCCCGCGCTGATCGGCAGCCATCGCCCGGTGGGGGTGGTGAGCCTTCTGCGGACGTCCGACCAGTTCCAGTGATGCCGCTCTTGCAGCAGCCGGATCACTCGCCACCAGACGAGGTTGTCCAGGTTGCTGAAGGTGCGCTTCGCAACGGCATGCCTGAAGTAGTTGGCCCATCCGTGGGTGACCCTGTTCAGATTGATCAGCACCACGGCCAGGTCCTGCTGCGACGTTCTGTGGGTGAGGGTACGGATCTTCGCCTTCACCGACCGGACGGGCCGGTCGGCGATGAAGGTGTAGACGTACCACTTGTCCGTTCCGCGCTTGCGGCGCCACTGGATGTGGAACCCCAGAAAGTCGAACCCCTCGCTCAGGTGCACCAGTTGGGTCTTGGCTTCCGAGAGCCGCAACCCGATCGGTGCGAGGACCTGGGCGATCTCCTCGCGCAGTGCCTCGGTGTCCTGTCTGGTCCCTTTGACCAGGACGACGAAGTCGTCTGCGTAGCGGACCAGCCGCCACGAGGGCAGGCCCTTGGCACTCCGCCGTTCGCGCCGACTGCTGGTGGACAGTTCCCCGTCCGGTTCCCATGCCCGGTGCAGGTGCTCATCGAGCACCGACAGGGCGATGTTCGCCAGGAGAGGGGAGATGATGCCCCCTTGCGGCGTGCCGGTGAAGGTCTCCTGCTGTTCACCGAGTTCCGTGAGGAGACCGGCCTTCAGGAACGCCTTCACCAGCGCCAGTACCCGCTTATCCTTGACCCTCATCCGGATACGGTCCATCAGCGCGACGTGGTCGATCTCGTCGAAGCACGCCGCGATGTCCGCGTCCAGCACCCACCGATAGCCGTGGGTGCCATAGAAGTGGATCTCGGCAATCGCGTCCTGTGCCCGCCGCTTGGGCCGGAACCCGTAGGAGACCGGCTTGAAGTCGGCCTCGAAGATCGGCTCCAGCACCAGCTTCAGCGCGGCCTGGACGACCCGGTCGGCGATCACGGGAATCCCCAGCCGCCGAACCTTCCCCGACCCGCCTGGTTTGGGAATCTTGCGTTCCCGCACCGGTAGCGGCCGGAACGAGCCCTGCCTGAGCTGGGCCCGTAGGTCGTCCAAGAATCCGGCGACCCCGAATCGCTCCTCAACGTCGGCGGCCGTCAGGCCGTCCACGCCGGGAGTGCGGGCTCCCCGGTTGCCGGCGACCCGGTCGAACGCCGCGATCAGCGTCGCCGGGTCGTGCACGAGGTTGAACAGATCATCGAACCGGCGGCCGGGATCGGCCGCCGCCCAACGGTGAAGCTTGGCCTGCATCTCCGATACCCGCTGGCGTGGACCCACCAGGTCCGCCTCCAGCAGAGCGCCGCTGTTCAGCGGTGCGTCTTTCGGCATTGCAGTCTCCATCCCTTCTCGATACCGCTGCCGCCCTTCCCCATGTGCGCGGGCTCTCCCCGGCTCGGAGTACTACGGCGGCTCCGCCCCACCCGGACCGTTCGGCGGTCGATGCGCCTATCCCCAACCGGGCACTGGCTGTGCACGACAGGGGAGTTGAGAACAGGTGGTTCCCGTGTTCACTGCGATTCGCTCGTTGGAGTAGGAGCCCGACTGTGTCCCTGCGGCATCGCCACGAGTACGCCGTAGACCTTCCTCGTGGCCTCCCGAACGGCTTCGAAATACCGGTCAAGGAGTTCCTCACTGCCACCAGGCAGCGAGTGCGCACCGCTTCCGGCCCAGATCCGCCAGGTTCGAGCCGGTGTAGTCGTTAAGAGACGTAAAGACGCCGGTTCCTCGCGTACTCCTCTCCATCCCGCTCGCCGGACCCGCACCATCTGGCAGTACTGGCACGTCCCGGCTTCGTCAGGGCCGCTCCCGCCCTCCCCGGCATCACCCGGATCAGGCTGCCCTCAGCTCCACCTCCCTGCTACGACAGGTCAGCGGTGAAGGTCTCTCACCTCCACACGAATCACAGCGCCTCACGGCGCAACTCGAAGACGAGCCAGGCTCCACGCGCCGCCGCGAGTCTTCCGCGCAGGGCCACACCTCCTTGACCCACCCGGCCACCACCTCTGTGACGGCCCAGGCGGAGCTGACCGATGGGCCCCGGGAGTGCATTGGAGCAGGCCGCCCGCGAAGCCTTGAGTTCGGCAGCCCAATCCCACGAAAGAGAATGTCATGAGCACGACATCCATTGCCCAAGTGGGCGACACCGTCCGCGTTTCATTCCCAAACCCACCTGCGCCCGGCTCCAGATCGTGCTGGGGCGCCGCGTTCTGGTCGCCGGGCCCCGATCCAGGCGGCCCCACGGTGAACTGACCGAAATCGCCCCAACCTGCGCCACGGTCAAGAACCGCGAAGGCGACCTCCCGACCTCCTAGTCTTCCGGATCAAAGACGTGGAAATCTCCTGCGCGCCGATTCCCTTCGAGGATCGCCGGACCCTCCTCCCCGAATGCCGCGTGGCCTGACCGGTTCGCTTCCGTCTGCTCCTTCGGGGGCGCCTCCACTGTGCGATCGAGCCCCCGACCGATGGGCCGCCTCCACCTTCCTCCAGCGGGGGACCGGTACCCCAGCGCACCCACCCCAAGGGTTCGGGCTGCTGCACCACCACCCCCACAACAGGCCTGGGCCCGACAACAGTGCCCGTGTAGCCCAAAGACGGGTACGACGACTGCTCCGGCACACATTCACCGCCGAAGGAGAAGCGATGCCGCGGCCCGCGCTGTTGCCGGATGTCAGAGACCTCGACATCGCGATCAGCAAGCTGCCGCAGGTAGGCGAACGTCCAACTGGAGCCGTGGCCCGAATCAGCGAGTTCCATTGCGAGCGGGGGCTGGGTGGTGACTGATCTAGATCGACGAAGTCGATCCGGAAGTAGATCTGCAGAGGCATCGCCATCCCCCCTCGCGCACGGGCGCGATTGCTTCGCGGGCCCTGCGGCAGGTCATGGTCGAGCCCGAGCGCCTCGCCGACGACCTTGCGGCCAACGCCGGAGGGCGCGGCGCGAACTACCCAGACCTTGGCGCTGCCTGGGGTACGACCCGCCAGGGCGCAGCAAGCGCTGGCCCCAACCGGTCAGCACCGAGCCTGTGAACCCATCCCGGCGCTGAATGCCACCACCGCGAACCGCAAGGTCGAGGAGGCACCCGAGGACCTCACATACGACACGAGCGAAGATGCCGCCGGCGTCTTCCTCGCCGCCAATGCCATTACGACGGACGGAGACACGACATGATGTTCGCGATCGGCGCGCTGCTCGGCTGCGCCGCAGCTCTGCTCGCCCTCGCCATAAGGAACAGCCTGACCCGCACGCCGCACTGAGGGTGGTGCGCGACCGCCTCGAACTGGTCCACCCCCCAGCACGACGCCCTGCTTTGCCGCGGCTACGTCCAAGACCGCCGCCGCGAACGGCTGCGCGACATCAGGCAGGGCCGCCCCGTCGAGGAGCAGAACCCGTGGGGCGAGGCGTACCCACTCGAAGAAGAGATCGCCCGGCGAACGAAAGCCGACGCCTGAGCACCGAGACCACCGCGGCCGCCGCCGACTTCGCCCAGGTGCTCGTCGAGCGGGCCGACGGATACCCGACCGACCCGGAGGGCACAGCGCCCGTGATCGCCACAGTCACCGACCCGGCGACAGGCGAGCAGCACCCGGTCCCCATCGAGCCCGGCCAGCTCGGAACAAGGACATGTGTGCAGGGTCCTCCAGGGCCCGTACCGTGCCGGCGCATCACGCCACGCCGACCCCGTCCGCAGCTTCCACGCGATCCCGTTCAGCACCCGCCGGTCGTCCAATCGCGGCCGTCCCGAGGACGACCGCGACAACAGCCCGGACAGCGCTTCCCACTTCACATCCGTCGGCTCATGACGATGCACCATGTTGACGTGATTGCCCGTCAGGAACGTTTGGGGCATGTCCTGAAGCGGGCCGAGTGAATGCCGAGCTTGGGGGCATTGCGACGGGGTCTGGTCGGGAGTGGCCGGTAGGTCAGCGAAGAACGCGAGTTTGATCGGCGAAGCCGATCCGGGACTCGGATTGACGAGGCATTCGATCAGCGCAGCTGATTCGGATGAAGCCTTGAAAGAGAAAAACGTCTGATCGGCGAAGCCGATCCGGATGGCGACATGACGGACAACTGAACATCTCGGCCCGAATCACTCAACTGCGCGCGGACGATGTCATCGGTCCGGGCGCAGTGCTGCATTCGAGGAGAACAGCTCATGCCGAGCGTGTAGCGAAACGGTCCGTTTGGCTTTGTGTTGAACCCGGCGCTTCCCGCGCCACATCCGTCGGCTCATGACGACGCACCATGTTGACGTGATTGCCCGTCAGAACCGTTTGGGGCATGTCCTGAAGCGGGCCGAGTGAATGCCGAGCTTGGGGGCATTGCGACGGGGTCTGGTCGGGAGTGGCCGGTAGGTCAGCGAAGAACGCGAGTTTGATCGGCGAAGCCGATCCGGGACTCGGATTGACGAGGCATTCGATCAGCGCAGCTGATTCGGATGAAGCCTTGAAAGAGAAAAACGTCTGATCGGCGAAGCCGATCCGGATGGCGACATGACGGACAACTGAACATCTCAGCCCGAATCACTCAACTGCGCGCGGACGACGTCGTCGATCCGGGCGCAGTGCTGCATTCGAGGAGAACAGCTCATGCCGAGCGTGTAGCAAAACGGCCCGTTTGGCTTTGTGTTGAACCCATCGGGGTTGGCCGTGACCAGGCCGGATCCCGCACTTGACCCCCTTTCCCTGAACACCCATGTGGTGGGCGGCGCTTTGTGCTGCCCACGCCGTAGAAGGAGAAACCTGATGGATCACAAGTCCACGATGTTGTCGGTCGCGTTCAATGGGGCCGACAACACGGGTAAGACCACGCAGATCGGCCTGCTGGCCCGCCGGATCGGTCCGGCTGCGGCGTCCGCCGGCGCCCTGCACGACCACGACTCCCGATGGACCGGTATCCGGGACGACATGGCCGGGTGGTGGTTCGAGACGGGCCGCATCGAGGAGGTCGTGGACGTCCTCGCGACTTCTTACCTCGCGCGATCCGCCGCCCCCGGCGTCGAGAGCCTGCGACTGTTGGACCGGGGAATCCCCATGCTGGAGGCGTCGATCGCCGCCACCGTTGCCGTTCGCGAGAACCTGGCCGCCCCGGCGGCGGCCGACCGGGCGCGTGCCCTGCTCGAACCTTGGGCCACGGACCTTCGCGTCGCCGAGAACAAGGAGCTTTCCCTCTACCTGGCGTTCTCCGAGGACATCGGCAAGAACGTGGCCCACAGCCTCGCCCACCAGGCGAGCGTCACCCCGCCCTACGACCGCTACCAGTGGGCCCTGAACGAACGACTCAAGGGCATGGTCGGAGAGGGTCGCTTCGAGCACGTGGTGCCGATCGGCGGCCGCTCCATCGTCCAGGTGCAGCGGGAGATCCGGCGTCTGCTGCACCCGCGGCACCCGGCCGTCCCGGCCCGTGCCCTGGACGGGGTGCAGATCATCGCGCTCGCCGGGCTGTCCGAGAGCGGCAAGAGCACCGCCGGCGAGTATCTGCGCACGCGACACGGCCACGCCCGCCTCAAGCTCGGGTGGCTGCTCGACACCGCCGCCGCGCACGCCGGCATACCCGACCCGTACGCGGTCACGGAGGTCGACCAGGCAGAGATGATCGTCGACGCCCTGGATCGCTATCTGACGGCCCACTACTACGTGACCGGCGTGACGATCGAGTCGCTGCACTCCAAGAAGTCCACCGACGCACTGCGACGAATGCTCGGAGAGCAGATCACCGTCACGTACCTCCACACGCCCATGGCGGACCGCCGCGCACGCAGCGAAACCGGAGCCGACGACGTGGTCGTGCGCGACGTCGTCAAGGCGAGTCGAGGCGCGGACAGGATCGTGGACATCGCGGACCGGGTGATCGACAACTCCGGTACACGGCTCCACCTGGAGCGCTGCCTGGACGAGATGGTCCTCGATCGCCACTGGCCCGCACGGCAGCCGGAGACGCTGCCCGTGAACATGCTGGGCCTCCCGATCGGCCCGGAGTCCTACCTGCACAAGCTGCTGGACCGCACCACCGGCGGCGCTGACCCGGTGGTGGACCTGCTGGCCGTCACCGGGTCCGGTGCCCGGGGCGAGTTCCAGAGCGGGTGGAGCGACCTCGATGTGTTCGTCGTCTCCGACAACGCCCGTTTGGGTGCCCTCGCCGACGTGCTGGCCGAACTCCGCGCCGACCTGGAGGGCGTCAAGCTCGGCATCAGCGTCGTCACGCTCGCCGAATGCCGCACCGGCAACGTGTCCGTTCGGCTCCAGCATGTGCTGGCCCAGATCGGTGCTGGTGCCATCACCCCGCTGTGGGTCCGAAACGGCCTGCGGCTCCCCGCTCCGGACCCGGCCGCCATCGTGGCCGCAACCGTCGCCAACGGGGTCCAAGCAACCTTCGACATCCGCCGTCAGATCCTCGCCGGCGCCGGCGATCTGCACGCCCTCTACAAGGTGACGGGGGTGTCCGCGAAGGTGCAGTTGGAGTTCCGCGGCGTACCGGTCTCCGCCGACGTGGACGCCCTGACCAGGCTCCTCGGCGCCCACGGCCACGACACCTCCCTGGCCCGCACCGCCCGTACCGACCGCGCCGCCGCCCTCGAGGTAGCCCGGATCGTCCTCGACCTGTGGGACGACACCATGAAAGGACTGAAGCAGTGACCGACGCAGTGACCGACGCAGTCTTCGCCAAGGACTTCCCCGATCGCACGGCCGCGATTGCGGAAGTTGATGGCCACTACCTGGTCAAAGACCGACTCTCCGTTCCCCGGCTCCATGGTCTTCACGACGGGCCGGACGGCAGCCAGGTGGTCTTCGACGACGTGTTCGCTCAGGGACGGTGCGAACTCCTCCTCGGCGACCTCATCGCCCTCGCCGACCGCGACCCGAGCCACATACCCCGTGTCGTCGGGCTCGTTGAAGCCGTGTGCCACGACCTGACCACCGCCTTCATGCCCGAACGCCGATCCCCCCTGAGTAGCTGCGTTCCCACCCTCTACGCCGACCGCATCCGACCGGGTGGACGCCTGGACGCCTGGTACCTGAACCCCGGCCACTCCCTCGTTCCGGCCGGAGGAAACGTTCCCGCTCTCACTGCGGCTGACCTCGCCGACCACACGATCACCGTCAACGGCCGGCCGCTCACCATCAACCTCCCCGACATCGTCCACACCACCCGCCAGATCCTGACACCGGACAGCAGTTGGGTGAGCGGACACACTCAGGGAGACCCCACCGAGCCCAACATCGCGGCCCCCCTGTGCTGGCTCGACTTCACGCTCGCCGGCCTCAACACCCTTCCGGGCGAGGCCGCCAACCTCCTCTGGTACCTGATGGGCCTGGGCGGCTGGCTCGTCCCCACCTATCAACCCGACACCTACCAGCGCACCATGCGCCTCACTCTCCCGCCCCTCACGACCCCCCGGATCACCCAGCTGCACCACCACCCCGGACGCCGACACCTCGACGTCCACTACCGCTGGAACACCGGCCCCGGCCGCCGAGCCGCCCTCACCACCGCCCTGCAAGCCCTGCCCGACATCCCCTGGGACGACTTGCGCCCCTTCCTCACCCTCCGCGTCCTCGGCGTCGTCAGTCCCCAGCCCATGACGACGACCGACACCCTCCTGACGCTGATCAAAGCTGCCGAACTCCATCAGACGAGCAGCAACGCCACCGAGTTCTTCACTCAGCACACCTCTGAAACGGAGCTTCCGTGAACCCCACCTTCCCCATCACTGATCAGTCGCTGCGCAGCCGACCCCTGCTCGGCCGCACCGCTCTGGTCACCGGAGCCACCGGTGGCATCGGCGCCGCGATCTGCCGCGCCCTCGCCACCGCCGGCGCCCGCGTTGCCGTCGCCCATTTCAACGAGGACGCTGCCGCCGCCGACCTCCTGGACCAGCTGCCCACCCGAGGCATCGCCGTCTCCGGTGACCTCACCGATCCGATGTTCCCGACCGCCCTGATCGCCACCGTCACCGACGCCCTCGCACCCGTCGACATCCTGATCAACAACGCCGGTGCCTACCCCCGTATCCCCTGGGAGGACCTGGACGAGGCCGACTGGGAACAGTCCTTCGCCATCAACCTCCACGCTCCGCGCCGTCTGTGCCACGCTGTCACCGCGAGCATGACGGAACGTCAGTGGGGCAGGATCGTGAACATCGGCTCGATCAATGCCCTCGTGGGCCGTCGCCAGCTCACCCCCTACGCCACGGCCAAGGCCGCGATGATCGGACTGACCCGGTCACTGGCCCGCGATGTCGGCGCGAGCGGGATCACCGTCAACTCGGTCCTGCCCGGAGCGATCCAGGTTCCTGCTGAAGATCTCCTCCCGCCCTCCGCCCGGGTGTCCCCCGAGCACCAGATCGCCCGCCAGTGCGTTCCCCGCCGCGGGCGGCCGGAGGACGTCGCCGCCGCTGTCGCCTTCGTGGCAAGTCCTTCGGCCGGGTTCATCACCGGTCAGAGTCTCCACGTTGATGGCGGCTGGATGATGAACTGATCTCCTCCGGCCGGGTTCATCACCGGCCAACGTCTCCACGTTGATGGCGGCTGGATGATGAACTGATCTCCTCGACAGCAACGCTTGAGGAGACACAGTGAAAGAACGCGTGCGGGCCGTCCTGATCACCCCGGCCCACACCATGCTCGTCATCCGCCGCACCGTCCCCGGCCGCGACGTCTACCACGTCCTCGTCGGCGGCGGCATCGAGGACGGCGACCCCACCCCGGAAGCGGCTCTCCACCGTGAGATCCACGAGGAGATTGCCGGGAAGGCTCACATCGTCCGGCTGCTGGGCACTCTCGCCGACACCGAACGCGAAGAGATCCAGCACATCTATCTCGCCGAGGTCCGCACCTGGGCCTTCGACGACCGTACCGGCAGCGAGTTCACGCGTGTCGATCGCGGCACCTACGAACTCGTCGAGACCCCCCTTACCACCCCCCAGGCCCTGGCCACCCTCAACCTCCAGCCTCCATCGGTGCTGCCCCTGATCCAGGAGGTCATGTCCGAATGGGCGTGAAGCGGTGCTGGAGGTTCGGCCTCCTGGGCGCGAATGCCGCGCGACAGGGAGGAAGACCGTCTGGCCCGTCACCTTCGAAGGATTTCGGCTAGCCGTAGGGCGGTTGGCCTGACAAACCCACCACAGAATTCTGCACGGAGCGGTTCAAATCCGCAGTGCGCCGGCTGATCCTCGGCGTACGCCAGTGGGCACACCGTGCAGACCAACCACGGAAGAGGTTCGATTCCCGCACGCCGCAGATGATCCCTGCGGCGTGTCCCTGGAGATCTCTGCAGCTCCAACTACCCCAGCACCCCGGTGCGCGCTCTGCCCTCGGGCAGGTGCGGCGCCGGGGTGCTGGGTTTTTTCGTGGCTCGCCCTACTCGCCCCGTGAAGGCAGTGAGCACGAGGGATCAGCAGAGCTGATCCGGATCTGACGTTGAAGAACGTCCGTGTTCCGCCCAGGAGTCGAGCCATGAACTGCCCCAACTGCGCCAACGACATGGAGTCGAGCGCCTACGGCATCCGCGCCAGCAAGAAGGCCACGCACACGTGCTCCGAGTGCGGTTACAGCGAAACACGCTGAGCGGCTGCTTCTCTCCCGACGAAGCCGGACGACCTCGTTCACCAGGACCTCGCCCCCCTGGAGGCCGCACATATCTACGGCGGGCGCTGCGAACTCGACGAACTCGTCTTCTTCGAACCCATGCGGGCGGCCCACCCCCCCACACACACACAAGCACTGACCAAGGAGCACGGACCATCATGAGTTTCCTCAGCCGCATCGGCTGCATCGAGACCGAAGAGCAGGAGCGGACCCGGCTGGCCCAGGCCGACGAAGGCTCGCTGAACCACTACCTGTCAACTCTGCCCGTGACCATCGAAGAGTGGCCCAAGGACCTGCTCGTCGAACTGCCCCGGCAGCAGCCGCGCACTCACCAGGCATACCGCGTCGTCGTGGTGCCGATCGAGTTCCGGGAGGAGGCTCTGCCTGGGGGTGCCGAGGAGGAGCCGCTGCCGCGCAAGCGCCACTCCGGCGCTTGGACGTGTGCCGTGGTGTTCTCCGACGACCCGGACCACCCGGCCGGCGGCTTCCGCATCGATGTCCCAACCGCCGAGATCGTCCGAGGCCGGAAGATCGACCTCGCCACCGCCCTGGCCCCGTTGTCCCGCGTGTCCGGCGAGACTCTGCACGCCCCGGAACCGCTGTGCGGCTCGGGCGAAGAGCGCGGCGTGATCACCCACTTTGACCGGTCCACGGACGGGATCACCGGTCACAGCCGGTGCGACAACGCGCCGTGTGTGGCGGGAGCCGAGACCGCCGTGCACGTGTGCGCCGATGGCACGCGCTTCTACCGCGTTCCGTTCTAACGCCACGGCGCCTCCGGATCCGGGGCCTTTGGCCGGTCCCTCCCGGTGAGACGCTCAACGGCCGCCGGTTTCCGCAATGCACCTGTGCGGTGTACCACACCAGAAACGCGGAGTTGGTTCGGATGGTGCGCGAAGTCGGCGGCGAGTGTTCCCAGGTGTCGGCCACCATGACCGAGCGGCCGGAGCGAATGCGTGCGGGTCAACTCGCCGCCCTGCCGACCGTCGCGGAAATCCGGATGGCGTATCCGCTCGCCGGTGGGGGCGCCACGCTGCGGCTCATGACCGTCGAGGGCAGCACGACCGAACGCCACATGATCCCGCTCACGGAGCGGGGCGGAGCGGGGCGCGGCCGGTCGGGAGAACCGCACCCCGCCGGTATCTACCTGGACGCCATCACGGCAACGGCCGAACGCCTCGCCCACATTGACCGCGCGTACGGTCCCGTGGCAGAACTTCCGGACCTTCCAGCCGGTGTGAGCGCGCACCCGTCCGGCCCGCGTTCCTGGCGGATCTGTATCCAGCCGTAGCCGACTGGGGTCTCCTCTTCTGCATGATCAGCGGAGCTGATCCGGTCTGGCCTTCGGAAGATCACGTCCACGCCAGGAGTACTGCCGTGAGCTAGGGACTCCGCTGCAGAGCAGCGCCGGGGGTCTCACTGCCGAATCCATCAATGCCGTGGACCAGGCGATCGCCACGATCCGCGAACACATCGGCGAACTGTCCGACTCGAACGACCGCTGCCCGCTGCTCAAGGACGACCGGCAGGGTGGTCCGGCCTCCTCCTACCTGCCCCATCTCGATGCCCACGATCAGGCGCGGGCCGCGAAGAACCTCTTCGGCGTGCGCGCCTACCGTCGGCCGCTGACCCGCGAGGTGGAGCGTCCGGACACCAGCACCCTGGGCTGGTTCGTCATGTTCCGCTGCCCGCTGGTCCGGGACCTGCCCGCAATTTGAGGTGGACCATCCCGACCAGACGCAGCGAATCGGACCAGCGGTAAGGATCCTTGACCTCATCGTGGATGGATGCGAGCGCTTCGCACCTCAGGCCACCTCCTTAACTGTGCTTGCCCGCGGGCTTCGCCGCGAGGGCCTGCTGCTCGACGTGCCGTGCCGCGATGTACAGGCCCTCGCGGTTCAGGTGCCGCGAGTAGCTCGAGTCGAGGTAGAGCACGGGCACATCGCCAGCGGCCTTCAGAAGCGCAGGGTGCAGCAGGTGCTTGATAGGGCCCGAGCCGCCGCCGTAGACGTAGACGACCTCGGTCGTCGCACCGGCCTGGGAGAGGACGTCGCCGAAGGAGGAGGCGATCTCGTCGACCAGGTAGCTGGCCTCGTCCTCGACGAAGCCGGCGGCGCGCTGGTGACGGTTCTTCACCAGCACGGACGGCTTCGCGTGGAGGAAGTCCGCCAGCTGCTTGCGCGAGGAGAACTGCAGCGTGGCGTCCGACTCGCTCATGCGCTCCATGGCGTTCATCAGCGCGGAGCCGTAGCCCTCGTCGAGCGTGGATGCCGCCTCGGGGTTGAACCGCCCGTCGGTGAAGACCGGGAAGTTCACGGTGCCCTCACCCACGTCGACGCCGATGGTGTTCCGCGCCGCCACCAGATCGGAGGCCGAGACCCCTTCCACGACGGAGGCGTCGCGAGTGCGCAGATCATCGAGAAGAGCCTGGGCCAGCGGCTCGCCCTTGTCGGTGATGGCGAACTGCGCGGAGGCACCCTCGGCCATCACCTGAACGTCGACGAACTGCAGGCGCACCGAGACCGGGGTGCTGAAGTTCTTGATCGTCACCAGGTGCACCGCGGGGTCGGAGCTGCCCAGCAGACCGATGAACTCGGCGGCGTAGGAGTGGCGGCGCGCGACGAACTCGGAGATCGGCAGCGCCAGGCCGGCGCGCACCTGCACGCGCAGCTCGTGATCGGGCAGCGTGCCGTTCTCGCGGACGTAGTCGCGCAGGGCCTTCGCGGCGAAGGCACCCAGGACCAGGACCTTGCTCAGCTCCTGATCAGCCTTGGAGTGCTTGCCCAGTACCTCGAACTCGGTGAACTTCGAGCCGCGCACGCTCAGCGCTGCCCGGCCGAAGATTCGGCGGTCCGACGCCGCTACCAGGGTCGTGGTGAGCGAGCAGTCCAGCTGGTTGTAGAAGTCGCCGGCCATCACGGAGGCCGCATCCGCATCGGGGAGCGGCACCTTCGGCGAGGTGCGGGAAGTCGAGACGACTGCGCTGGGCAGATCGATCTCGTCGAAGATCTCCCGCTTCGTATTCTGGATGACGCCCTTGACGTAGCCGTTGCCGACGTCGATGCCGCCGGTGAGGGTGATGATGTCGTTGCTGTTGGCGCTCATGAATTCGGTCCCTCGGTGTTGTGTTGTCTGCCTGGAAAATGAAATTCACCGCGCCACTCAGCGCCGAGTGCTCGCCATGATTTCGTCAATGGAGGCCTGCTTCGGCGGCTCCGAGGTTGGGCCGGGGGTACTTGCCGCAGGATCCGCGACCGTCTCAACAGGTGTCGCAACCGGCTCGGGTTGGGCCAACGGCGCTGGTGCTGTCTTCTCGACGACGGCGTCGGCCTGGTCGGCGACCACGGGCCGTGGCTGAACGGGCATGGCGGCCGGACGGCGCTCGGTGACCACCTCGTCGTCCTCGCGCTGCTCGGCGCTCTCCAGCGGCGGACGGCCGCGACGCGGCAGTTGCTCGACGGGCTTGTAGTAGACGTCGACGTATCCGTCGCGCTGAATGGACTCCCGAATGAGCAGTCGCAGCGACTGCGAGATGTTCTCCTGCTGAGCGAGCCACTCGATCACCGAGGTGTCGGCAGCGGGCACGGTCCAGCGGACCTTGCGAGGTTCACTCGGCTGATTCGCCATTGCACTCACCTCGCCCTGCCACTCGCTCCTGCACTCCATCCGATCGTTCGCCGGATGCCTCTCGCCCTGTCACGTGGGCTCGCCACCCCTCATGTTTCGCTTCGAATGCGAATCGCTATGAGCCCACTCTATTGTCCCTATTGAGTCGCATGCAAGTCCCACTCGATACGCGAGTTGGACGCCATTGCTGTCCCCAGTCGCCCCTGGTGGGGACACCTGCGAGACGCCGCAATGCCCCTGCTGGAGACGACTGGGCGCAAGCCGAGGGCGCCATGCGCCTATGAGTCCCCCATGCAACGCAACAAGGGCTCCCGCGGGACACCTGCGAGACACCTGACGTCAGGGCGTGGTCCCGGGGAAGCCGCATGGGGGCACACGTGAGCTCCCGCTGGTGTCCCGACCGTGTCTCTTGAGAGACGCCACCCGGCTCCCCGACGCAGATGTGTCCTCAGAGGGCACTGTGCGCGACACCGGGGCGGCACGGTTGGAGCGCGCGCGAGATGCTGTGCGGACACGCACGGGACTCTGGGAGACCCGACAGCAGCAGTCGGTGTCTTGTACGTGTCCCAGTCGCGGCCCCTGCGTGTTTCGATGGGTCACCGCAGAGACGCGAGGGAAGTGCTGATTCACGGGGCCGCGAGGCCTGACCGCGTCCCTTGCCAAAGTCATCCGGCGGGTACGTCGAGACGGTCACGGACCGCTGGCGGAGCGCGGCCAGCACAGCTGTCACCGAGACACCGACACAGCGCTGGTGCGGCGGTCGGCACAGGGGCGTCATCGAGCCGACAAGGTTGGGCAGAGAGAGAAGGGTCGAAGGGGGGAGTGGGCCCCCACGCCCAGCGAGCGTGCGAGGAACGACGTGCTTGCGCAGCATCGGCCGTGGGGTAGGAGAGGCGCGGAGGCATTGCTGCGGAGGCACGCCTTGGAGGAAGGCGACAACGCTCCGATACGCCTCGAGCTGCTCGCTGTGCTCGCTGTGCTCGCTGTGCCCGATGGGCAGATGGTCGCAGCAGCCGGGGCTCTCTTCTTCTGATGCGTTCACGAGAGACCGCCCCGGGCTCGCCGCGCGAGCGCGAAACGAAACACGGCCCGGGGCCGGATCGTGTGTCGACGAGGTGGTGCCGAACGCCCGCCCCGGACGCGGTGCGTGACGTGCTGGCACGCTGTCGCGGCAGCACCGGAGCAACGACCAGGGCACAGCAGATCCAGGTTGGTGCAACTAGCGCAACACGATGGTGCGAGGCCGGCTACGCCGTCAGCAGCGAGCGATGAAGCAGAGCGTTGTCCACAGCCGAAGCGACGGCGTCGCGAGAGGGCGGATTCGCTGCTGGGCGAGGGCTGTGCCGCCTGCGGCAGCAAGGTGATGAACCGGAGCTGTGCCCCGTCCGGAGCAGACCCGTACCGCGCCTCGTTCGTGCCTCACGAGGACGGATCGGCACGGGGGTACGGCCGTATCCCGAACGACGAAACATCAGTACCGCCAGAAGGTGTGATGACCAGGGGAAACAGCCAGACCCGTACCCCCGCTGCCCGAAAGGGGGGAGGGGTACGAGTCGAGAGGGTACGGACCGTTTCCCCTGATGTTCCAGGCTTCCGCTCATGCTCCAGCCGTGGAACAGCGGGGACGGCTACAAGGAAGTGAAAGGGCATAAGGGAAACTGATAACGCGTGTCCTGCGGACCCTCGCTCCGCTCGGCCTCTTCACTGTGCTCCGATGACGTGTCAGGCATGGCCGACTGGCTCCACCGGTCGCTCAGCTCGCCGGTCCGTCGGTCGCCGGCGCTCCCTCGGGCGATGCCCAGCCCTGCGCTTGAGAGACGATCCCCAACACTGCCCCCGCCGCAGTTGTCCACAGGCGCGCGGGCAGGGGCGAAGGGTGCAGCAGTGGATGGGCAGGCGCGCAGCGCCTGGCTCGGGCGAGAAGTGACGCTCCGCGCGGTGGCTCGCAGTGCGATCCGGCCGGGGTGGATCACTCCAGCGGGATCTACCGGGTCGTCAGCCAGCAGGGCTGGCGCGGGAGCTGGGCTGAACATCGAGATCGCACGGACCCCATCGGGTCCGCACTCGATGGTCGCTACCCCGCCCGAGTCCACGTCCACGAAGAGGCACAACCACGACACAGTCCCAGCCTGAACTCGTCCGGCGATGGAGGAGCCCGCTGCGTGCCGAAGTTGTAGCAATCGAACAGCGAAGCCGTCGCCGAGGATGCGCTCCGGCGAAGTTGGGGACGTCGGTAACGTCGACTCCACCGACGACGAGAGCAGCGCGCTCGTCACCGTGAACATCCCCCGCAGCGGTGACGGGATGTACGTCGTCCACCTCATGCCGATGGGTAGTGACGATCAGATCCGCGTCGAGCTCCATCGGGAGAAGGGCCTGGCCGTGATCGGGTCCAGTACCGGCTGGCCGGAACGGGGCAGCGGCATGCAGGCCGCCGCGCCTGCCCAGACGCCATGACCACAGCTCTCGACTCCGGCTGTGGAGACCGCCGAGTCATGAGGAGAGGAGAGTCGAATGATTGCTGAAATGATTCCGGAATCGTGCTCGCACGTCGTCCTCTTCGCCGGTTCCCGCAGCTGGAGCGACGCGAAGAGCATGCGTGAGACGTTCAACGGCGCCTGGCGCGGCTGGGGGCCCAAGAACGTCACCCGGCCGGTGCTTCTTCCGGGGCACTGTCCCAAGGGGGCCGACGCCATGGCTGAACCGATGTGACGGGACGCAGGCTTCGAGATCGTCATCTTTCCCGCCGATCGGTCGGCCCACAGGGGGAGCAGCCGGCTTCCAGCGGAACCGGGTGAGGGTCGACGCCGCCCAGGTCTTCCGCGAGGCCGGGGCTCAGGTGCCGTGCACGGCCTTCCTCGGCCTTTGCCAGAAGCCCGGATGCCCGAAGCGGAGCCCGGAGCAGCTCATGCCGGATGCACCGGGGCACTTCTCGCACGGCACCGTCCGCTGCAGGGCTCGAGCGCGAGCTGCTGGGATCAAGACGACCAACGTGATCCATCCGGTCTGAAGACGCGCGAAGGGCCCTGCAGGGTGCTGCAGGGCCCTTCGGGGACGAACGGGAGAAGTCGGCCAGGAGGCGAACATCAGGCTCAGCGCTAGTTGCTCCGATCGATGTCGTGAGCCTCGTCGTAGGCCTGCATGACCTTCTTCGGGATGCGCCCCCGATCCGCGAACTCGTGACCCTTCTCCTTGGCCCACTCGCGGATCTTGTCCCGCTCCTCGGCAGTCGTCTCAGGTACGACTCGCTTCTTGGGCGCGGGCTTCCCGGCTTTCCGGCTGACCTCCAGGTACGACTTCAGCGCAGCCTCGAGGCCCTTCTTCTCCTCAACTGTGAGATCGACTTCGTACCAGGTGTCTCCCAGGCCGAAGGTCACGGTAGCCGCATCCGGCTTACCACTGAGATCTGACTCGACAATGCTTCGAATAGCCATACCGGCGAGAGTAGCCGATGCGCAAGTACTTTGGAAAGCCTGTCGCAATCATTCGACATAAGTGCGCCATTTGGCGCCTGAATGAGACTCAAAGATGCTGGTGAATTGGCAGAGGGAGTGACTGTTACTGCTAGAATCGCAGCAGCGTTGAAAGGTGTTTCATGCCCCGTTCTCCACCGACCAGCGACCCCGATCGAGAGGGCCTCCAGCATGTCCACGCTTCATGCCGTCGACGACCACTCGCTCACCGAAGAGGACGTCGCCGAGATCCATGCGAAGTCGCCTGACACCCGGGTTCTGCTCACCTGTGACGGCGGAGTGAACTCCCACCGCGGTATCGCCGCCGCGCGTGCCCCGGGCTGGACGACGTTGGCGGCCGACCGCCACGAGGAGCTCGCACCGGGCTCGACCGCGGACATCACTGTCGAGCCGTGCCGGATCGACGAGACCTACGCCCACACTGGGATCTGCGGTGCCCACGTCCTCTACCAGGTGATCGAGGCATGCACCCGTGTGCATTGGCCCGAGAAGCTCTGGGAGATCCGCCTGCTGCGCGGCGCCGCGCCGAAGACCATCCCCAATCCCTGGGGTGGGTTCGACGCCGACCCCGATGCCAACGACATCGAACAGTCGATACTGATGCAGCTGCTGCGCACCGAGCCGCATCACCCGGTCTTCCTCCGGGCCTGCGAGGGCTTCGCGCTCGTGCTCAAGGCCTTCGCCCGGGTCGGCGAGATCCGAGACGTCGACGACCTCGATGAGGGCTTCTTCGGCTTCTACCTCGCCGCCCCGGCGATGAACAGCCCGCGCCGCACGGGGGCCGCGCTTGAGCCGTGCTTCGCGGTGTTCACCGCCGACGGTGCCGACGTCATGGTAAAAGGCCGAGAAGTCGGGCGGCCTAGTCGCCGTGCTCCAGGAGACCACCCAGGTTGCCCTGCTCGCCGTCAGCGCCGATGGCTCCAAAGGCGATCTCGTGCTGGGCCCGGACGCCGACTGCGACGCCGGCCTTGAAGATCTGCAGTCGCTGTTCGAGCTGGTGCGCCGGACCGGGGGCCTCAAGCCCTTCGGGCACGGCTTCACCACGGCGGTCGTCGAGATCGCGATCGAGCCCCTGGGCCTGCGCGTGGACCGGATCGGATCCGAATCGCAGCACCTGCGCCTGATCACCCGGTCCGGCCCGTCCTGCCTGTCCTTTCTGTGGTGGAACGTCGCTGAGGAGAAGTTCGACGTGATCCAGAGCTTCGTGCAGCGCGCCAGCCGTACCGAGCTCGGGACGCTGCGCTTCACGGCGACGTTGCAGCCGAACACCTTCCGCGGCGACACCCGCGTCCAGGCCGTCATCAACGAACAGATCACCAGGGCTGCTTGAGCCCCGTAGAGGAGAAGACCATGACGACGCCACCGACCACTTCGCGTCTGCTCGGCATCGGGTGGTGCGCCCTCGTGCCGTTCGCCGTCGTCGCGGTCTACCTCGGTCTGGGCGCCGTCGCGGTCCGCCTCATCGGAGAGCCGATCGTCGCGACCTCCGTCCTGAGCATGCTTGTTGTCGTCCTGGTCGGCTCGGTGAGGATCCTGCGGCCCCAGTGGCTCGCGCATGCGCCGGCCCCGCGGCCGAGCACGGAAATTCCGCGCTTCGGGTGGACCGTCGTCGGCTGCGCGGTCCTGGCATTCCTCGCCGGGCAGTCGCTGGCCTTGTGGATCTACGCCACGACCGGGTCCACAGGCTTCGACACGTCGAACCAGACGAGGCACGCGGCTGGAGTGCTGGCGACCCTGCTGCTCGCCATGGTCGCGGCTCCTGTGGGGGAGGAGGCCCTGTTCCGAGGGCTGGTCTACCCATTGCTGCGCAAGCGGGTGAGCATCCTCGCTTCCACGCTGGTCACCGCCGTGGTGTTCGGCCTGCTGCACGGCAACGCCGTGCAGTTCGCCTCGACCCTGCCGTTGGCGGTGCTCCTGGCCCTGATCTACGAACACACCCGCGTGCTGTGGCCCTGCGTGCTCCTGCACCTGGGCTTCAACCTCGCTGCCGCCGTTGTCCCGGCACAGGCGCTCTTCGCTCTGGCGAACCCCGTCTCCGCGGCGCTCCTGTACTTGGCCTTCGCTGGGTGTGCCTTTGGGCTCTACCGGCGGGTCGCCGGCTGGACTGCGCCAGGCGCAGTCCAGGCTTCGGGAGGCGAGTCCGCGATGCAGTGAGCGAGGTACTCAGCCTCTTCTGAAAACGATGGCGCCCTCCGCACTGGACCTGACGGCCTGTCCGGACGCCGCCGACTCGTGACCTTGATACGTCCGAAAGCACCGCGGATGGCCGAGCGACTGGTCGAGGACGTCTTCACCGCACTGGACGAACAGACCGTCGTCGTCCCGGGCACGGACGCGGCCGTGCTGACCCTTCCCGGCCTCGCCACCTCGCCACCTCGCTCCGAGCAGTTCTCGGCCAGCTGACGCTCCTCGCCGCCCGGATCGAGGAACTGCTGGAGAACCACCCCCTTTCCAAGGTCGTGACGTTCATGCCGAGGATCGGCGTCAGGGCCGGAGCGCGGATCCTCATCGACGTCGGCGACGGATCCAGCTGCCGCAGGCCGAGCGGCACGGGGTTCAGCGGTCGTAGCGGTGGGTGTAGGGGGTGTCCAGGCAGGTACGGCAGACGAAGAAGTCGATGCCCCCGCCGCCCAGGTACATGTGGTGTCCGAACGTGTCGAGGGCGGCGGGGTCCGCCTCGGCTCGCCAGGACGGGGTCGCGGCCTGGTCCTGGCTGGGGTTCCGCTCGTCCAGCGGCAGCCAACGGCCCGCGCCCGGTTCGGTCGCGGTGACGCTGAGCAGGTGCTCCATGTGCGTGCCGCAGTTCGCGCAGTCAGGCCAGTCCGGCGCCTGGGTCCAACTCGGATATCCGCCGACCTTGCTCTGCTGAGTGGTGGCCACCTCGAAGTAACCGAATCCGCGTTCCTCATGGAGGGCCTCGAAGCGCTCGCCGAGTTCGCCCGGCAGGTCCCGAAGCGGGTATTCCACGGCCGGTGTGGGGGACACCGTGCACGGGCGGGGCAGGTAGTCCTCCTCCGCGGTGTGCGGGCGGGGCGCCTTCCCGTCAGCGACGTCGGCGGCCGTCAGTGTCGCGCTGCGCCAGTGGAGGCGGGGGTTGGCCGCGTGCTGGTCGTCCTCGTGCACGAGCGGGCACCACAGGATCTGAAACAGGTCGGTACCGGCGGGGAAGACGAGACCGGGCACGTCCCGTGCGTAGAGCTGGACCACCGGGACCATCGCGACCGGGTCGGGTCCGACGGGCTTGGCGAGCGGCTTGTAGTGGTCCGGTTCGGCGCACATGGGCCAGGGCTCGCCGGCCGGCCACAGCAGGGGCCCGCCGATGGAGCTGTTGCCGGGGCCCGGCTGCCCGGCCCGGGGGTAGAGGAGGGTGGCCGTGCGCGCCGCACCGGCCAACTCCGGAAAGACCGAGTCGACATCGAAGGGGATCGGCGCCAACGGGCGCGGCCAGGCCGGCCGGGCCCCAGAGATGTCCTGCTGTACGTGCCCTGACGGCATGAGGTCTCCTGCTGCTGATGGTCGTACGCCGCCGACCATAGCCCCCGCATCCGACAGCCCTTCCGTCCGCGCCTCCTGATGTCCCGCATCCCGCCCGTGGGGCGACGGGCGAATGCTCCGGCGTCGGCCTGGACCTGGGGGACCTCTCCCTGAAGAGCACAAGCATGGGCCCGAAGCAAGCGCCGCGGCGTTCCCCAATTTCAGCGACATCATTTTCACGTCGCGGAATGCCTTCTCGCCTCCGAGCAACAGGCGTTCCCGGGACTCGGTTCTGGCACAGATCTTGGGGAACCATCGCGGAGCGTGACCTCGGTGTTCGATTGCGAGTGACTGACTCGTGCGAGACGGCGCACGCCTTGGCGTCTGAAGGCCGGAAGTGACGCTCCCTCAGGTGCATGCCGTTCGCTGCTCTGGCTGGCTGTGAACAGTGATGGTGCTGGTCATGCAGACCGATGCACCGTTCTGGGATTCGCTGGTGTTCGACGGGATCGACGATGTGGAGGTCGAGGCGGTTACGGTCGCGTTCGATACGGTCGAGGTGGTAGCAAGAGGCCGCATGGCGGGGGCGGCGTGTCCGGACTGCGGCCGCTTCGCGGACCGGGTCCACGACCGTTACCAGCGCAGGCTGAAGGACCTTCCGCTCGCTGAGCAGGGCTTTGTGATCCGGCTGATGGTCCGGCGATTCATCTGCGGGTCGGCGGACTGTCCGCGCCGAACGTTCGCCGAGCCGTTCTCCCGGCTGGCCGCGCCGTACGCGCGGTTCACCACGCGGCTGAACCGCGCCCTGGAGCGGGTGGGGCTCGCCTTGGCCGGACGAGCCGGCGCTCGACTGGCGGCCCAGCTCGGCTTCGGTGCGGGACGGATGACCTTGTTACGCAGGGTCATGGCGTTGCCCGATCCGCGATTCAGTACTCCACGCGTGCTGGGCGTGGACGACTTTGCAATCCGTCGCGGCCAGACCTACTCCACCGTCTTGACCAGTGTCGAAGACCATCGCGTGGTCGACGTGCTCCCGACCCGTGAAGCCGGGCCGCTGGCAGCTTGGCTGGACCGCCATCCCGGCGTGGAGATCATCTGCCGGGACCGGGCGGGTGCCTACGCCGAGGGCGCGCGGCGCGGTGCACCCGACGCTTTGCAGGTCGCCGACCGGTTCCATCTGTGGCAGGGCCTCGGCCGCGGCGTGGAGACCTGCGTCGCTGCCCACCGCGACTGTCTGCGCACGCCGGCGCCCAGCGGCACGCTGACGGCCACCCGACCGACTTCAGGGGGATCGCAAGACGACGCGGAGCCCGTCGGCCGGCGGGCCGCGCGAAAGAAGGCCGCACACGCCCTGGTCCACGAGATGCTCGCCCAGGGGCACTCGCGCCGGGCGATCGCCCGGCATCTGGGCTGGGGCCTCAACACCGTCCTCCGGTACGCGAACGCCTCACGCTGGCAGGACACCATCCGCGAGAACCGGCCCCGGCCCAGCAGACTCGATCCCTACAAGCCCTACCTCGAACGACGATTCACCGAGGGATGCACCAGCGTCACCCAACTCCACGGCGAACTGGTCGCCGAGCAGGCTCCCGTCACCTACGGCATGGTCCGAGCCCACATCGCCACCTTGCGCAGGGACCCGTCCGCCGCACCGCCACGGCCAGCGACCGTACGGCAGGTGACCGGCTGGCTCACCCGCCACCCCGCCACCCTGAGTGAGGAGGACCGCATCGGCCTCAAGGACCTTTTGACCCGTTGTCCGGAACTGGACACGGCTGCCGGACATGTCCGCGACTTCGGCGAGATGCTCACCGACCGCCTCGGCGCCACGCTCCCTGCCTGGATCGACGCAGTCGAAGCCAGCCGGCTGCCCGGGCTCACTGGCTTCGCGCTCCACCTGCGGCGAGACCTCGACGCCGTGATCGCCGGCCTCACCCTGGACTGGAGCTCGGGCAGCGTCGAGGGAGCCGTGAACCGCATCAAAAAGATCAAGAGACAGCTCTACGGCCGAGCCGGCTTCCACCTGCTCCGGAAGATGATCCTGCTGCAGTAGCGCCTCGCAGTGGCTATTCGAGGTGCGACTCCCGATACCTTTCCTCAGGCTGTTCCTCCCAGTGAAAGCGGGCAGCCACGTCCGGCTGCGCGACTTGCAGGACAGGGAGAGGCGGCAGCGATGTCATGCTTTGGCATCGGGCATGCCGCTGGTGACGACGATCGCCGCCACGTCGCCGGTCTTCGTGCGGCCCAACCAGACGACGCCGCCCGACTCGGCCCCGAACGTGACCAGATCGGCTTGCTGCGACTCATCGCGTACCCGTTGGCACCCGTCGGCCAGCTGCTCAGAATCGCGCGGGGCAGGGACCCCGTCTATGAACGTGCGAAACGGTGCGGACAAGGTCGTCCACGCGCCTGCATCGGCGAAGCAACCGACATTAGCATCGGAGAAGAAGCGGGGCTCCTCGCCCGGCTGAAGCCTGGCGATGTCGTCCTCGACACTCAGGCCCATCTCCCATCCGACGACAGGGTCGTCGCTGATGCACAGGCGCGTCGCGGCGCACTCAACACCGTCGACGTGCTCGCCCATGAACTCGTACGGGCCTGCCGTCCACGCGATCTCTACCCGGTAGACACCCGGGGGAATGCGCACCGCCAGCTCCCGCGGGGGCCTGGTCGGCAGCCCCCTCTGGTACTCCCAGACCTGGTCGTCGTGCCATGGCGCATCGACGACAAGCCGGCCGCTCGGTACGCGGATCGTCGTCAGCTCCTCGATGCCCGTCACGACTACCGGCGTCATCGGATCGTCGTACACCGTCCCAAGGTGAGCACCGGGCGTGAAAGCCGCCTCCAAGTACCAGGTGGCCTCAGGCCCGGCTGCCAGCCGCGCGTCCCTGACCCACTCCATGTCTCACTCCCTACTCGCCACCCGGCCGGGCGGTCAACCGAAAGCTACGCGGGCCCGCTGACATCGGCACTTCTTGTATCGTCGCAATCCGTGATCGCTCCCCAAGATCTGTGCCAGAACCCGGGACTCACCTACAAAGCCACACCGCCGGGGCCGGGACGGTCAACACCTGCGGAGGGGTGCGATGTTGGACACCGAAGGCATGGGCGTCTTCCTCGGGGTGGACGTCGGCAGGACGGCCCACCACGGCCACGGGCTCACCCCGGACAAGCTCAAGGCCAAGTTCGGCACCGTGTTGTGCCGATCGTGGACCAGCCTGCCTCGATCGGTGCCCCGCCACTGACCGTCGCCCGCGACGCAGGCTGCGAGGTCGCCCACCTGCCCGGGCTCGCCATGCGGCGGATCGCCGCCCTCTACCCGGGCGAGGCGAAGACGGATGCGAAGGACGCGGCAGTGATCGCGGATGCGGCCCGGGCTCACCGTCCTGACCGGCTTCGACCAAGACCTCGCCGCAGAAGCCACCCGCACCAGCAACCGGATACGCGGCCTGCTCACCCGGTTCCACCCGTCACTGGAGCGGGTCCTTGGCCCACGGCTGGACCACCCTGCCGTCGCGTGGCTCCTCGAGCGCTACGGATCCCCGGCCGCACTGCGCAAGGCCGGCCGCCGCAGACTCATCGAGCTGACCCGGCCCAAGACCCCGCGCATGGCCACCCGGCTGATCGAGGACGTCTTCGACGCCCTCGACGAACAGACCGTAGTGGTCCCGGGAACGGGCACCCTCGGCGTGGTCATCCCCTCGCCCGCCCGCTCGCTCGCCGCGGTCCACGAACAGCGCCGGGCACTGGAAGCCCAGATCGGCACCCTGTTGGAGGCCCACCCTCTTCACCCGGTCCAGCACCCACCCCGACCTGGCCGCGGCCAACGCCGCGGTCGCCGGCCTGTGCACCCCGCCGCTGGAGGCCGCGCTGCGCGTTCTGTGGCCGCACGTCGTGCGCAGCCCGCACGAACGGCGAGCCGCGCTCTCGCTCGACGCCTGCGCCCCGGAGCTCGTGTTCATCGGCGGTCCGCTACTCGTCATGGCTCTGCACGCCCTGACCGGCACCACCGTCGTGCTCATCGCCACAGCGGCGATCGTGCTCGCCGGGTGCGCGCTGTTACGGGCTCGGCCCGATCCGTACCCCCGGCCTGCGCGCTCTGGCGGCAGCCCTGTTCGGGGCGGGCATCACCCTGGGAGCACTCAACGTCGTCGCCCTCGCCGCAGCCGAACGTCACCACGCCGAGTACCTCTCGGCGTTGAGGCCCGCGGCGCTCGCAGTCGGCAGCCTGATCGGCGACCTCCTCTACGGACGCCGCACCTGGCCCGGCTCGCCCTCGCGTCAACTCCGCGCGATCGGTTGCGGCTTTGCGGTCGGCTCCCTGCCGACGCCTGCCGACCCCGCCCCTGTCCCGGCCATCACGGCCGCCGCACTGCCCGGCCACTGCTCCCGCGGCAGCCGCAGGTGTTGCCGCCCGGTCCGTCGTGCTCTGGGCCACGCGCCGCCACTTCACCCCTGCTGCCGACCACCCTCCGGTGGCGTCCACTCAGCCGAACCGCCGACCAGACCATTGGAGAAGTGGCCGTCCCCCCGCATGAGGGTTGGGGCAGGACCACGGCGAGCACGGATCCCGGGTGCACCCGAACGTAGGCCAAATCCAATCGACTTGACAGGATCGTTGCGTGTAGGGATATCGTACGACCGCTCATCAAGTGGGCTAGATGATCAACATTTTTGGTTGACCTGGCCGTACTGTTCAGTTCCGCAACGGGGGGTAAGGCCAGTACATGCGGTGGAAAGCTCGCCGCGTCGGCAAGGGGCATGCGGTCAGCCGCCCTGCCGTACGCAGAGCAGCCGGGAACATTGTTGAGAAAACCAAGCGCCGGGCGCAGCCGTTTGACAACATTTTCCGCCCGCGCAGTGTCCGCGGATCACGACCAGTCCACCGCATTGCCACCCGGGCGCTCACGGGCGCCGTCATCGCGATGGCCTTCGTGTTCACCGTTGCGTTCGAGGTTGTCGCTGAAGTCCGGTACTTCATGGAACCGTACGCCGGCGTCCTGAGTCTGCCGATAGGCATGGGCCTGTTCTGTCTCTGCACCGCTGCCGTCGTGGTCACTGGGCAGCGAAGCGGGGGTTCACTGCACACGCGGAAAGTCTGACGACTACTGGCTCAGCCTGCCGAACGCATGCCTGAGCACGGGGCGGGTGGCGCCCCGAGAGTTAACGGGGCAGGGGCGAGGGGGACGGGGCGATGAGGTGGGCTGCTCGACGGAAGGCCGCCCGGAGCGGGGAGAGTGGCGGGTTGCGTGCAGAACCAGGCGGTGGAACGCCGATGCACCTCGCGAGAGCAGTCATGCGGTGGCGCAGGGACCCCTCGCGACGCGCCCTCTTGAAGGAATGCGAGAAGCTGCTTGCCGATCTGCCCGTGCCCACTCCCTTCAGTGTCGAGGCGCTGGTCCGGAACATGGAGCATGCACTGGAGCGTCAGATTCGGCTGGTGCCCTTTGACGACCCGGATGGAGGGCTGGGCACAGCCTGCGGCCTCCGAGTCAGGACGCCGGAGTTCACGGTCGTGCTCTACCGACGCCGATCCAGCCGGAACCAGACCGAGCACATCATCCTTCACGAGCTGGCGCACGAGTGGCTGGACCACGGCAGCACCCTGACCGATGAAGAGGTCGAGCGATACGTCCCTGAGCACATCCGGGACGAAGTCCTTCGTCGATTCCCCTCGGCTCTGGTCCAAGGCCGCGTGAACTACGACAGCCCGGAGGAGCAGCAGGCCGAGTTGTCGGCGTCCCTGATCAAGCGGTTGGCCCGCCATCAGCAGGTGGCCGGCGACGACATGGTCAGCCTCTTGGAGTCCTCGCTCTCCCACCCGGTTGCTCCGCCGCGGCGTGGCTCCAAGAACGAATAACGGACGGCATGCTCGACTTCTTCAGGTACCTGACCGCGGCAGTGATGACCCTCATAGCCGTCTGGCGATTCCCCGCCGTCCGGTACGGTGACGCCCACCGCCGAGCCCTCTGGGGCGGCTACGCCGGATTCTCCGTGGCCTTGTGGCTCTACACACCAGCAGCGATGCACGCCGTGGACCACATCCCCGTGATCGACCTGAACGCTCTCCTCAGGCACTTCGCCAGCACCGCCGCCATCATCGCGTCCTTGACGTACGTTGCGACCAGCTACGGCAAGAGCTCCGAGGCCGTGGTGCCCCGACACGTCACGGTGTCGCGCTGGATCGCCCGTGCCTCCTACCCGGTGGGCGCAATCGGCGTGACCCTGCTCACCATTCTCTTTTTCACCGTTGTGGACCGCCAGCGGCAAAGTGAAGACTTTCTCAGCGATCATGCAGGGGAATTGGGCGCCGCTGTGTATATGAGCGTCTTCTACTTCTTCCCGCTCGTCACGACCGCCGTCTGCGGCTACCAGTGGTCGCGTGGGGCGCGAGAAGCCGAGACGCCCAGCATGCGAATCGGTCTCAGGCTCATGGGAATCTCGATGTGGATGGGGCTCCTCCACACGACTGCCCGAATCGTCATCGTGTGGACGGCGGTATTTTTCCCGTTGAGCCATTCGACAATGGAGATGCTCATTGATCTCACGGCGATGTGGATGAACCTGCTCTTCCTGATCGTGGCTGTAGGCGCGAGCATCCCCACCACCAGCGTCGTTGCTGCTCGCTGGAAGACATGGAAGACCCTCTACCGGCTTCACCCGCTCTGGTACGACCTGGTGAAGGCCTTCCCCGGAACGAGTCTCTACCCGCCCGGGTCGCGCCTGGCCGAGCTGATCCACATGCGGGTCCCCAGCGATGTCCGCCTGGACCGATGGACCCAGGACGTCGCCGATGCCTGCGAGAAGCTCCGTTACTACGCCCCGGAGACGCTCCTGTGGGCTGCTGAGGAGACGACCGCGTCGCACCCCGACCCCGAGCCGGGCGCCGAGGCGTACTGGATCGCCGCGGCGCTGCGTGCCGCTGCCTCCACAAAGGCCAGCCAGTACGCGACGGGCCCGCTCCAGGAGAAACCTTTCGTCGACACGAACAGCGAGGCAGCCTGGCTCGTGCGAGTGAGCAAGGCATACGCGGTCATCACCCCGGGCGACGCTCAAGAGCTTCTGCAGCAGTCTGCGGAGCTGAGTCTTGAACCGGACGCGTAAAACGTTGCAGCCCGAAAACGCCATTCGAGTTTCAGGTGCTGCTCCTTGCGGCTGAAGAAGTCGACTCAATTGGGAGGTCGCGTGAAATAGGAAATAGCCTAGCCCCAGGTGCTATTGCCGCCCTTCAGATTCGGGCGGGGCCGCCAGTCCCGCAAAGAGGTGGCTGGTACCGTGGCCATACAATGGGCGGCATCGTTTTCCGCCCTGTAAATACCGCCGACCCTGGAAAGCGAAGCGCAGGCGCTGTCGCCGCCACGCGTACGCCGGGGCCGGAACGCTGTCCAGCACGGGCGGCGCCCAGATTCTCAGCACTGGAGTTCCTGCATGTCTCAGCGCACCGGCCTCGTCCTCGACTTCGGAGGCGTGCTCACCACACCGCTCCTGCCCGTGGTGCTCGCCTTCGAGCAGCGTGAAGGGCTTCCCCAGGGTGCATGCATCTCGGCCCTGTACCAGGACGAAGAGGGCGTCCGGATCACCAGCGACCTCGAGCGTGGAGCGGTCAGCCAGACCGAGTGGAACGAGATTGCCGGCAAGAAGCTGGGCGTCTCTCCCGACAACTTGATGGGCAGGATCTTCGGAGGCCTGCGTCCGGAGCCGCTGCTGATCAACGCGGCCGCCGCGGCGCGGCGAGCGGGGATCAAGGTGGGCATCCTGTCCAACTCGGTGGGCCTCGCGCCCTGGGACCTCTACGACGGCTACGACCTCGAAGGGCTGTACGACGTCGTGGTGATCTCCGAGCACCACCAGCTGCGCAAGCCCGACCCCGAGCTCTTCGAGATCACGCTCAAGCTCATGGAGATGCCTGCCGAGCAGTGCGTCTTCGTGGACGACACCGAGGGGTACGTCCAGGCGGCGGAGCGGCTCGGTTTCGCGGGGGTGCACAACAAGGACCCCAAGCAGACGGTGGCCGACCTGTCGAACCTGCTGGGCGTGGACCTCACCGCCGCGCCGTAGCCGGCCTCCGGGCAGGCGCCTGGTCCAGCCGTCCCCGGCCGTTGGCCACCTCACTGCGAGGTGGTCAACGGCCGGGGATCTGCGTTGTGCCGGTGCGGCTCGGGACCCTGGTCGTACGCGTCAGAACCGTGGGACCACATCTGGTACGCGGAAGGTGCCGTTTCACCCCGGACGAAGCCCGGCCGTCGGCTACCCCGACACGCCGCATCGGGCCTGCCCCAAGCTGCAGCTCAGCCGCGAAGGGCGTCAGGCTGAGGGCGGGAAGCGTCCGGCCCCGCCATGGCCAGGGGCGGACGGCTCGGCGGCGCTGTTGAGGCGTGGCGCCGGCGTCACTGCTCGCTCTGCTTGCCCGGCAGCTTGTTCTTCAGCTCTCCGACGACTTCGTTGATCTTGGCCATCATGCCGGCCGACAGCCCCGCCTGGTTGCCGCGGGCGGCGAGGCCGAGGATCTGGCCCTGGTGGATCGACCCGAGGAAGCGGATGGCTTCGAGGAATTCACCGGCCGCAGGGCTCAACTCGGCGTCGTCCTGGAAGAGGGCGATGTCGACCTGGAGAGCATGAGCCAGGCCGGCACGTACTGCGTCCGAGGCAGCCGTCGGGGCGCCCGAACGAAGCGCGGCGATGTCATCGGCAGTCATGTGCGTCGTGCCGCTGTGCTCGTTGACGGCCTGCGCGATCTGCTCGTTGGACGGAGACGTCTGGCCTGCGTACCCGTGCTCCAGGAGATAGTTGATCTTCTCGCCGACCGTGCGAGGTGCAGACGGACGGGCTTCCCTCAGCGGCCGCACCCTGCGGAGCCCGAACGAGACGTCCTGCGCGGCCAGTAGCTCTTCCGTCGTCACCCCGTAGGCGTGCGAGAGGGGTCCCACGTAGGCATCCTGGAGCCGACGCCTGCCGGACTCCGCGTTGCTCAGCGGCACGCGACTGGCGTCGATGGCCTCGGAGGCCTGCGCCACGCTGAGGCCGGCGTCGCAGCGAAGCAACTGCAGGTCCACGGCGCCGTCGTAGGGGAAGAGGACGTCGAGGTCCTGACCAAGTGCCGACGCGATCCCCGGGAGCTTCTCCCCCTTGGGGAACTCCTCGCCGCTTTCCCATCGCGCCACGGTCGGGCCGCGGACACCTACTCTCGCGCCCAACTCCTTCTGGCTGAGCTCCCTACCCCGTCTGACAGCTCGCACTCGGCTGCCGTCGAATTGACGTGGCACATGAACTCCTGCGACTTGGCGGTCTGGACCTCGGGTGGCGATGAGAGAACCCTAACGGCAACAGGCTTGATCGATCCATGCATCTACCGTACGTTTCTGTATCGCACCTGATGATGGGGCTCTGCTCGCGCGTCGATCCTATGCCCTGTGGTTAGTCCATCGCTGAACTACCCGCCCTGTTCAAGGCGGGTCCACCGGACCCGGTCATGCAACGGCCTAGGAACCTGGAAGGATCCCACCGATGATCCAGTCTCACCCAGAGGCGTCCAACTCTGATGAGTTCAAAGGTTTCAACGAAGCCCGGCGCATCATGTGGTGCTACGAGGCTCGTGTCCGCGTGTGCGAGCGGTTCGAGGAGACGAGCTTCGTTGGTGATGCCAACGTTGCGGCGGTCCACGTCGACAACACCACCAGGGCGGACCGCGTGTTCCTCGTGGCATTCGACGAGGCCGGCCAGCAGGTCGGCGTTGACACGCTCTACATCGACGGGCCGAATCAACACCTCGACATCGCTTCCGAGTTCGACCACGACTTCACCGGTATGGACGTCGTGCCGGACTCGCAGCTTGACCAGGCCATCTCTCGCGAGAACGGCTGGGTCGTCGACCTGAAGGTACTGCGCGAGTACGAGCCCTTGGTCGATCGCCGGGCCACGCAGCGCGCGGTGTTCTTGGTGCATCTGCAGGACATGATGACGAACGGCGAGGTCCGCGGATTCCTGTTCGGCCGAGGTGAGTCCGATGAGGCTGATGCGGCGTGAGGGACCACGATCTTGTACATCAGACGGCCCCGCTGGCCGGGCTGCCGGCGGGGTCGCCTGATCTCTGACGCTGTTACGGCGCTGCGTTCTCGCAACGAGGGGGATCGGCACAGCTGATCCCGGTGTCGAACCCGGGCGGAGTGCAGGCGTTCCGTGGACCGGCTCACGCCGGTCCCGGGTGACGCATGGCGATGAGCCCGCCTGAGGAGACGGCGACGCCCTGACGGCCTCGTGGCGCCAGGGCGTCGATTCAGGCTCGGTACGTGAGTACGTGACGGTGTTGCCCTGTCGCGTCGTCACACCCGGGGGATGAGCAGCGAGGCCCCCGCGTAGATGAGATCCAGATTCTGGATCTTGTTCGCCTCGACCAGAATGCCGATCGGAACCCCCGTCGCCCCCGAGATCGCGGCGAGCGTATCGCCTGGCTCGATGGTGTGCGGCTTCGCCTTCGGCGCGGGCTCGGCCGGTGCGCCCGATCCGTTGCGCTCGTCCTCGTTGCCGCGACCGGGCGGCGAAGCCCGACTCGCCTCGCTCTCGTCCGGCTTCCCCGCGCCGCCCTCGCTCGGCTGCTGGGCGCTGCTGTCTCCGGCGTTCTTCTCGTCAGGGTTCCCCGGTGCCTCGGCCGGGGCGTGATTGCCCTGCAGTGCCCGGGTGAAGCCGCCGTCGGAAGTCGCGAGCTGCGTCAGGCCCCAGCCGGCGAAGAGCGCCGCTCCGCCCGCCATGACGATGGCTGCGATGAGCGGCCCGCTGCCGAAGCCCATCGGGCCGGCGTGACTCCCGGCCGTTGCTCTCGTCCGTGCCGTCGGCTTCGACGCCGTCCCCGCTGGCCTCTGAATCGTAGCCGCCATCCCTACCCCAACTCCTCTATGAATAGCATGCAGAGTCATCCATGTCCGACATTGACATTCTACTCACAGTTGAATCCAAGTAGGTGCGATAAGGGATTGAATGGTAGTCGGAATCTTGTCTGATGGATAGCCAATGGTCATCGCCTGGTGCTCGTCGGCCCCCGCTTGACTCCCGCCCTGTATCAGCGCGGTGGTCTCGTCGAAGCGCTTCCGGCCCGGGCGTTCGCCCGGTTCGGGACGGCCGTCGACAAACTGAGCGCCGAAGCGACCTCCCGGGCTGGCCAGCACCGGCCGGACGGCGCCGTCACGCTGCTCGACCGCGCGATGGCGGATCGGGTCCTGGAGCAGGAGTGGTGGCCCGGTGGCGCTCGCTCGGCATTGTCTGCATGCAGGGCGACGAGGGGAACTTCTGAAGTCGTGGCTGTCCATCGGTCAGGGCCCGTGCTCCAGCCCGCACCGTGCGGGACTGGAGCACGGGCTCCTCCTTCTCTTGCCTGGCCCGCCTCTCGGAGATGGGTGAGCCATCATTCGACGCCCATATCGACTCGGCGGGAACCCTCGTGTGCGAGTCGACGAGAAGTTGATCTCGACTGAGTAGACTGAAGGCATGACTCGCAACGACGATGCTCACGACAACGGCACTCCAGGCGCCGAGCTCCCGAAGTTCTCTGTCAATGTCGTCCCGACGGACCAGCTCAGGCTCATGAAGTACGACCACGCGGCCCACGTCCACGCTGAGGCTGATTTCCAGGCCGAGCTCTCCCGTCGCATCCAGGAGTCCGACGCCTCCAGCGAGGCGGGCATGACCACCGAAGAGCTGGCCGAGAGCCTCGGCCCGCTCGGTCAGCAGTGGGCGGATGACTACCGTGCTGCCCAGCAGAAGAATCCTCATGAGTGAGCGTCGGCCTGCCATCCGTTTCGTGCCGACCGTCGGTCTCAAGTAGGACCTCCAGACTCTCCACGACGCTGCGGTGACGCGACCTCGTGGACCAGAAAGCCGGCTCCTGCGCGTGGCCCTCAACCAGCTGGCCCGGATCCAGCAAGGCGCGCCGGGCACGCACCCGCTGGGGGGTCAGTGCGCTCGTGCTGATCTTCGTCATCGCCGACGGCTGAGCCTCGCGGCCGAACTCATTTCATCCATAAAGAAAATCCCCGTGTTGCCTGTGGGCATCACGGGGACTCTCTTTTCTGCCGGCTCCTCGCTGTCTACGATGCGGGCCGCAGCTCACGACCCTCAATGGAGTTTTCGAACTTGTCGGCATCCCCGATCGTCCCGTAGGTATCCGGTGAGGCGTCGGCATTGCTCCCCAGTCGGCGGTTGAAGGTGCTCGATGCGGAGAACTTGAGAACCACGTAGTCATCGACGTCGCTCTTGCCGAAGCGCACCTTGTGGCCCTTGTGGTCCTGCCGGTAGAAGCGGCCGAAGCTCGTGAGTACGACCGCCTCTCCGCAGCTCACCGCCCCAGTGAGTTCACCAAGCAACGACTCGTATACCTTGTTCACCACCGGGATGGGCAACTTGCTACGAGTCGCGACCCGCGAGATGAATTCGCGCTTATTGACACGCGGTGTCTTCGTCGTTTCCATGTTTACACCCTGTCCTATCACTGTTCATGACGCAGTTCCACTTAGAAACCAGTCTATCGGATATGGTCATGAGTGGAGAAGGGGAGTTGGGCGTATCAAGTGCAATCGGCATGCCTATCGTTGCTCATTTGACTAGATTTCCAGATCTGGCTCGATCCCCTCCCGATCGTCCTCGGGCTCATAGTCGACCGACTCGATGATGTTCCGCGTGTTCGGATCGCGGCGGTGGTTCATGATCTTGTTGTGAGACTCCTCGGACCGCCGCTGCGCCGCCACGCGGTGGGCCGCATCGAGCTTCGTGCCGATGTTGCGCTCTCCGAACTCCATCAGCGAACTCAGTGCCGACTTCGCGCCCTGCTGGATCGCGCTGACGTTCGACTTGTTCTGCGCCCGCTGCTGCTCCCATCGGCTCCGATCCTCCGGTGTGACGTAGCCGAACATCCGCGCGAAGCGCGATCCGAACCTGACCTGCTGTCCCTCGTTCTGTTCCTGGTTCATGCCCCCTCCTCCTGCTCCTTGTTCGTGTTCTCGGATCGCGCTCAGGTGGGCTGGTAGTCCTCGGAGTCGGCCTCGGCGTTCGGGCCGTTGTTCTGCGCGCCGGCCTCCTGCTCGGCCGACGGCCCCGTAGGGCGCGACCGCGGCTTGAGTCGCTGCTCCTCGAAGAAGGCCCCGGGGTCGTCGACCGCCGTCTGCAGTGTTTGCTGCCAGTTCTCTCCGAGGCTCCGCTTCAGCTGAGCCTCAAGATCCGGGTACTCCTCGTTCACTGCCTCCATCGCGTCGACATAGGCGTTGGAGTAGACCCGCTGCTGCTCCTCGGGTGGTAGACCGTCGATGTCCATGCTCGCGATCATCACCTCGGACTGGTCCAGGCGGTGCTGGAGCATGTCGGGCAGCCCGCTGGTGTCCAGACCCTGCTTCTGCGCCGCGAAGCCGACCAGGTAACCGAGCATGTTGCCCCCGTAGGCCTCTTGGTCGCCGCGGCCCAGCGCGTTGAGAAGCGAGGTCTTCATCGTCTCGGCGAGCTGAACCTGGTGGGCGTCCGCGTCCATGGGTCGGCGCAGTGTGAACATCCCGTCCTCGGGCAGACGCTGGCCCAGCTGGTCGTCGAACTCCCCGCTCCAAACGGTGTGGACCCGGTCGGAGCCCGCGATCTGCTGCTCGTGTGCAGGAGCCTTGACGATCCGTCCGTGGGCCACGCCGTTGAACATCGTGCGCAGCTCGGGCTCGTACTCCATCCGCTCGCCGATGATCATTCGGGCGCGCTGGACGACCTCCCGGCGCTCCAGGCCGTCTTCGCTCATCTGCTCGTGCAGCCGCTTGCGCATCGCCCGGTAGCCATCGCGGATCAGGCCAACGTCCGCGCCCGGCTCGCGCATCTTCCAGAAGGCGTTCTCCATGAGCGCGACCTCGGTCATGGCTGCCGAGTCCGGAGTGAACATCTCCCGGTGGCCGCGCTCACGGTGCTGCATGGCGTCGAAGCGCCTGCGCCACTTCTTCGTCAGGTGGTCACGCGGATCCGTGCTGCCGATGAGGCGCTCGCGCCGGGCGTCGCTCGGCAGGTCCTTGAAGATCCTCTGCCGGTGCGCAATGTCGCTCTCGGCAAAAGCCACCATGCCACGGGCCCTCGTGTCGATGCGCTCCTGGACCTTGTCCTTGAGGGGTTGGAGGTAGCTGTCCATCTCCTTCTTGAAGTCCGGGGCGAGCATCCGCATCGTCATCACCATGCCGACCGCCTGGATGACCGAGTTGGCATTCACTCCGCGCGAGAGCGACTTGAGACACGACTGCATCATCATCTGCATGTAGACGTGGTGCATGACGCCGAGGTCCTGCGTCCGCTCCTCGTCGTTGAAGCCGGGCACGAACAGCTTCGAGTCCCGCAGCGAGGCCATGTACTTCTCGCCGGCCAGCCGCGTCTCCGCCCGGAGCTTGAGCAGCTGCTCGCGCTGATCCACGCCCTCGCCCTCGGCTCGGTCGACGTCGATCCCGTGCACGCGCTCACGGTCGGCCATCCGCTTCCGGGTCTTCTCACCGAAGAACTCGCGGGCACGGTCCCGGAGCCGCTCGCGCCGGGCGCGCGCACCGTCTGCGTCCTGCGGCCCCGGATCGTCGACCACCTCGGCGTCGATCGGCTCGTCCGAGCGCGAGTCCCAGCGGGCATAGGTGTTGCCTCGCGGCTCACGGGTCTGAAGCCGATCGTCGCCAACCGGAAGCACCTTGATCGCGCGCCGGCGGCCCGCGGGTCCTGTTCCCAGTTCCTTGGGCTGTGCCATCTCAGTACCCCATCCCGTAGCCGTCGTCGTTGACCTCCGGCTGATCGATCTCGATGCTCGGCGTGTAGACCCGGCGCGCCGCGCCCACGCCGACGGCATGCGCGGAGCGGCGATGCGAGCCGCGGGTGCGCGCGGCCTCCGCGTCCTGAGAGATCACGTCGCGCTTGACGACCGAGTCATCGACAGCGATCACGGCGTTGTCCAGGCCGTGCTTCTCCGCGGAGCCCAGCTGATCGAGCTGCCGAGAAGTCTCCGCCCGAGCCTTCCGAGTCCCCGAGGACGCGAACTGCTCGTTCTTCTCGCCGTCGTAGACGTTCTCGCGGTTCTTGGCCGCCTCGACCAGATCGGCGAACGTGCCGCCGTAGGCCATCCGGTCCATCACGGTGCCCCGCAGCGACACATCTTCTTCCAAGTTGCGGATGAGCCCGGTCGTCGGGTCCGCCAGCGCACTGGCCACGCGGGCCACGTACTCCGGGTTGACCGTGACTCCGAAGCCCTCCTTGGACTCGTAGAACTCGATGAACTGCTTCTCCCACTCCGCGGCCCTAGCCTGGACGGGCTCACCGTCGACGAATGCCGTGTGCCACAGGCCCGGGCCGACGTGTTCGATGCTGCGGCCCCTCCAGAGATCGCGGCCGGGGCCCTGGAGCATCGCGTACTTGTGTCGGGCCTCGGCGGCGTCGTGCTTGGCCTGCAGGATCGCCTGGGTCACCGGGTAGGTGACCTCCAGGACGGCCTTGAGGTCCTCGCCGCGCAGCGCGCGCACGGCGCGCTGGCTGAACGAGCCGCCCAGGCCGGTGCCGTGGGACTTGATCGCCGTGGCGAACATCGAGGCTTCCTGGTCGGCCTGCGTGATGCCGGGCGTGCCCTGCGCGTCGCCCAGGTTCCGGGCGTAGTCGGAGAGCTTCTTCTCGTTCCCCTTGGCGCCGGTCTCGACACAGACCTCGCGCACGCTCTGCAGGTGCGCCTCGCGATCCGAGAACGTCAGTGCCGCGCCGAACTCGCCACGCTGCGCCTGGCGGTACAGCCCGCTCAGCTCCTCCGTCACGACCTGCTGGGCGAGCTTGATGTCCTCCGGCGAATCCGAACCCGTGAGTGCCTGTAGCCGGAGCCGGTTCGCCTGGCTCCGCGAACCCTCCAACTCATGGGCCAATCCAGCGTCCTTGGACAGCGCGACCTGGGTGTCCAGCGACACCTGCATGGCCAGCGGGTGTGAACCATCGCCCTTGACCACTCCGGTGTCCAACAGGTTGGCCGGCACCGAGAGCTTCGCCAGGGCCTCGGCCTTGGCGGCATCGCTGTGCAGCTTCACCACGGCGACGGCGTCACCGTCGAAGTCGCCGTCGAAGCAAGCGTCCATCACCGGGTTGATCGCGGCGCCGGTGAGCCGGTCGTCGATCGCGACCCGCATGTAGCGCACGCCGGCGTCACGGAGCACCGGGTCACGCCACACCAGCGCGTGGTCGCCCTCGGCAAGCCCCAGCTGCTCAGCCTTGACCGAGCTGAGCGCAACCTGGTCGACGTTCAGTCGTGGGTCCGCGGTCCACACCATCGTCGCCGAGTCGGTGAGCCGTGAGGCCATCAGCCCGGTCTTGAAGATGTTGCTCTTGCCCGTCAGCACTCGCTTCTGGACGTCGGTCGTGATCCCTTCGAAGGCGCGCTGAGCGCGCGAGACCGATTCGCTCATGCCGCGACGCACCTCGGCGCGCTTCGCGGCGGACAGCCCCTGGCCGTCCAGCTGCTCGGCCATGTAGCGGTAGCGGCAAGCCTCCGCGAAGACGTCCTGGTAGCCGCGGGTGTAGTCGTGCGTGACGGAGGACCCGTCCTCGAACTCCTGACCACTGCGCAGATGCGAGGACATCACCGGCAGCTTCCACGAGCTCGCGCTCACCGTCTCGGTCTGCTCACCCGTCGGATACGTGAGCGGGAACGGGATCTCCATGTCGCCGCCGCGGTCGCCGATGAGGTGGCCGAAGGACTGGCGCATCGCCATGGTGTTCACTCCCGGGAGCTGGCCCGCCTTGCGCGGCTGCGTGCGCAGCAAGTCGGGCATCGGGATGAACCGACGCTCGGTACGCTCGTCGAGGCCCTCTGCCTGGCCGATCACGCGCAGCGTGCCGTCAGCGTCCATGTCCATGCCGGATACCAGCAGGTACTCGCGCAGGCTCGACTCGGCCCCGCTGTTGTGGCCGTAGAACTCGCGCATGATCGCCGGGCAGTCCTGAGACTGCAGCGCCCAGGCCAGCTGAGAAGAGGCCTTACGGCCCTTGCCAGCACGCACCTGCTCCTCGTTGTAGATCTTCGTCTTCTCGTCGACGGCCATATGGGTGACCACGAAGCGCATCTCGCCCATGGCACTCGGCCGCAGTTCTCCGTTGGGCGAGCGTAGATCGGAGACGTTCCCGCTCATCAGCTCTTGCGCCGAGCCCGCGTTGCGCCGGGAGATGAGGCTGAACGGACTCATCACCACGTCCAGACCCGGGTTGGCCCGGAACCAGTTGACCTCTTCGACGACGGCCTGCTGCTGCGCGTCGTGCAGAGGCATGTCCCGGTCGACGATCAGCGAGATCACGCCCTTGTTGCCGTGCAGATCCGAGATCTTGTCGCCCACGACGAGATCGCGCTCCTGACCGCCGGCCCCGCGGATGCGGTGGCGCCCGGCGAACTCCTTCGACACCACGATCGGGTCATCAGCCGTCCAGCCGCCGAAGGTCATCAGCGCCGTCTTCGCCGGCGCGGTGACCTGAGAGGACTGCATGATCGTCGAGGCCGTCATCTGCTGCCGGTCGAACGGGTCGTACCGCAGCGTCTCGAGCTCGGGGAGAGCCATGAGCGGCGCACGCTGTCCGGCCACGCTCTCGTCGCCCGGCACGATCCGACCGTCGGTGTCGATCCGGGCCTGAGCGGTCAGGTACCGCACGATGCCCTGGTTGGTCGCGCCTCCGGTCATCACCGGGTCGAAGTAGCCGCTGGGCGCGGCCACGTTGTTCCGGTCCTTGCCGGTGAGCACCGTCATGTTCCGCCCGCCGGTGAGCCGCCAGGCGTCGAAGCGGTTGTCATCAGCCGGGTCGGTTCGGTCGCGCTGGGCCCTGTACTCGGCGTAGACCGTCGAGCCGGCCTTGATCTCGTTGGAGTAGCGCACACGGCGCGCCTCGGTCTGCAGGATCGCTGCCGTCCACTCCTCCAGGTGCGCCTTGATCTCGCCGGTGGACCCGTCCCGCTGGTACGTGGTGGCGCGCTCGATGAAGTCGATCGGGTGCTTGGTGCCGTACAGCTGTGAGTAGACCGTGTTGAGCGAGGAGGGCTCGCCGGTCTCGCTCCGCCAGGCGCTGAGGTCACCAGCGATCTGGTACTGGATGCGCTCGTGCATGAGCTGCTCGTAGCCGCGCAGGCGCGTGCGCTCCTCGACCGAGGTCGGAGCCTCGCCCGGAGTCTGGGCCGTGATCGTGGCCTCGTAGCCGGGCACGATGAGGGCGTTCTGCCCGCTGGCGAAGGCAGTGGTGATCTCGCCGTACTCGCCGACGTCGAAGACCTGGCCGATCTCACCCGAGATCGGAGTTCCCTTGCCGTCACGGCGCAGCTTCTCGCCGCTCCAGCGAATGACGCCGTGCTCGTCGACCAGGATCTCGGAGACCGTCGCCGCGTTGCGCTCGATGCTCTCGCGCACGGTGACCCCGATACGCCGTATGAACGCAGATTCGTGATCGGCGATCGGCACGGAACGCTCGGCGTTGAAGCGGACGAGCCGGTCCTTGAACCGGGTCGTCTGGAAGGTCGAGCCCATTATCTCGTCGGGGGAGATCTCGCAACGACGAAGCGCGGAGGCGAGGTTGTCGAGGTTCGACCACTGCCCGGTGGGGCTGGTCATGTATCGCGCCACCCGCTCCGGGTTGAAGCGCTGATCGACCCACTCGCCGTCGACGTCATGGGGCAACGCTTCCCAGGTCCCGATGAGTTCGAAGGGAACGTCCTCAGCGTGCTGTCGGACCTTCTCGACGGCGGTGCCGCCGTAGACGAGGTTGCCCATATCGGGCGCCTCCTCGGCCTGCAGCTCGCCGATCTCGTCCAGCCGTTCCTGGTACATCTCTTCGGTCGCACCCGGGCGCAGCAGTTCGCTGCGCACACCCGTGAGCACGTCCCAGTACGAGCGCTGGATGGCAGCGACCTCAGAGTCAGCCGAGTACTCCGGCGGTTCGATCGCATCCAGCTGTCCGCCGGTTCGCTCCAGCTCCGTCTCGGCACGAGCAATGAGATCCTCGACGCCAAGGGCTGCCTGCAGGTTCTCCCGAGCGCTCTCGACGGCGGTCTTCGCATAGGCCTCGGCCGGCTCGGTGTCGAGGAAGAACGCCGGCAGGGAGCGGTTCTTCGCGTCCCGGCGCAGCATCACCTTCGAGCCGGGCCGAGGGCCGGACTCACCGGGGGCCACGTAGTCGCCGACCACGAACATCGACTCAGGGGCAACGTGGTAGCTGTCGGGCACATCCACCACCGTGCCGTCACGGCCGCGCTCCCGGTGTGTCGCGCCGGTCTCGCCGGCGGCGCGCCCCGGCAGATCCGTACGCTCGACCCGACGTCCCTGGGCGAAGCGCAGTAGTTGGACGGCCTCCGCCGGCGAGGGAGAGTAGACCGCCATGCCGCCGGGAACCCGGTAGTTCGTCGAGTAGCGCAGCACGGTGCCGTTGTCGTATATCCGAGCTCCGGCGTACTCCTCCTGACGTGTGTCGGTGAGGCGGATCTCCATGCCGGTCCCGGCGATCTTCGCCTTGATCTGACCTGGCTCGCGGTCGCGCACCACCTCGTAGGACACGCCCTGGGCCTTCAGCTCTTCGAGCAGTGCTGCCGAGCGCGCCACGGCGCGCCGGGACATGAAGCGGTTGCGGTCGACGCGGTTCGTCTGCGGGTCCCGGGCGCCGTCGATGACCCACTCGCGCACCTGGTCGTACTCCCGCTGGCTCATCTTGTCCATCAGCGCGGTGAGTCCAGCGGCGTCGTCGTTCGTCATCGCGCGGCCCGCCTCGAACGGCTTGCCAGCGTCGTCGATGCGCCAGAGCACCATGTTTCCGTGCCGCGGATCGGCCAGGGTCTCCACCTCGCCGCCGGCCACGCGTCCGATGGTCTCGTCCGGCAGGTACACCAGCGCGGTCCCGGCGCGCTTCACGGTCGCGCGTTCGGACCAGTCGGGGTCATAGGGGCTGATCGGCAGCCCGGCCGACTTCGGGTCGACCTGGGCACCGACACCGGTGACGCGGGTGAACTCCCGCTGCGACTGCTGATAGCGCTCGTTCTGCGGGGAATGATCACCGAACTGCGGCTCGTAGCCGGACACCTTCTCCTCGAACGCCCGGTCGATGGCGGAGAGGCAGTCCGTGATGCCCAGCCGCGGGTCGGCCAGTGCGGTGCCCCGTTGACCGAGGATCTCGTCGACTCGGGCGCGGATCGCCTTGGCCTGGGAGATCGGAACGACCTGTCCGGTCTGCGCCCGGGCCTGCTCGACTGCCTTGTAGTAGACGTACTCGTAGAAGTACCTGCGCAGTCCGCGCGCCTTCTTCATAGTCAATCAGCCTTCTGTGAATGCTCCGGGTTACATAGAGACTACATCGCCTATCGAAAGAGAGTCGGAGGCTATTTGTAAGGTGAGTGTCGAGGCTGTCTCCCATAGGTGAGAGATGGCTTCGGCACTGGTTGTGATCCTTGTCCGCCCCTGAGTGGCCGTCAGTTACTTCGAGTTCATCTCGATGGCCATCGCCCTGTCGAACCGGCCGTCGGCCAGCACCTCCCAGCTCGGCAGCGAGGCCAGGTACTGGTAGAAGGCCGAGTAGACCTTCACCGTCGCCAGCGACTTCAGGTCCTCCTCGGTGACGTCCTCCTCCGCGAACACCCGCGAGTCCTTGCCGTTCACGTGGCCGTTGATCCGGCGGGCGGCATTGGCGTATGCGTCCGAGCGGATCTGGCTGATGTAGGTCTGAGACCCATCGGCGCTGCGCAGTTCGCCGTCGCCGCCGACCGAGAAGTGCTCGCGATCCTGCTCCAACTCGGTCTGCGCGGACTTGTAAGCCTCACCGATCTCGATGTCCAGGCTCTTGACCTTTGCCGAGCCGTCGGGATTGACCAGCATCTCCTTGCTGATCGTCCCCTCCGCGTAGAGCAGACGCTGCCGCTCGACGCTGACCGCCTGGCTCTCGGCGACTGCGACCCCGACCTCGACGTTCTCGATGAACTGGTCCTCGTCGAACATGCTCATCCCCTCGTACTCGTCGGGGTCGACGACCACCGGAGCGTTGGGGTCCTGGCCCTTGTCGACCGTGGTCATCGTCGTGATGACCTCCATGACCTCGTCGGCGTAGACATCCGGGTCCAGGCGCTCGACGTCGACCTCCTGGTAGCCGTAGATCTCCTTGTACTGCGCCTTCGCGTCCGCGGCCTTGACCGCCTGCCGCATGCGCTTCTCCAGCATCTTCACGAAGTCCGGCTGATTCATCCGCACGTCGAAGTCCATGGCACTGGACAGCGTTGGGATCGTCTGCAGCGAGTACGTGTGCCCCGGGTGCTTGATCGTGTTCCCCAGTAGCCGGAACGACATCGGCAGGATCGTCTGGTTGCGGTTCCAGATCGGCGCATCGCCGGCCCGGAAGACGATCGAGTTGCGCGGCGAGAGGAAGGCCATGTCGTTGTAGCTGATCAGCGGCTCTTCCTTGGTGCTCATCGTGTAGGAGACCCGGCCCTCGGTCTTGCCGCCGATGACCTTGTCGAGATCCTGGCTGATCTGCTTGCTGTCCCTGTACGACCGGTGAGTCTTGCCGCTCATCTTCTCCAGCGTCTCGATCATCGAGTCGTCCGTGGATTTCAAGAAGACGATGTTCGAGGTGTTGCCCTGCACGATCTTGTCGACGCTCTCGCCGTAGACGTCGCGCAGTTGCTGCAGGGTCTGCAGGATGAGCGTGAACTGCTGCTCCTGGCCCAGGCCGATGGAGAGCATCGTCGCGAAGCCGTCGATGCCCTTGCCCTCCGACTGCAGGTTGCCGAGCTCGTCGAGCATGAACCGCGTGCGGTAGAGCGGCTTCTGGTTGGACTTCGTCATGTACGCCTGGTCGGCGCTCACGTCGAACAGCTGCTTGACCAAGATCAGGATCAGTTTCGCGTACTTCATCAGGTGCGGCGGAGTCACGAGGAACAGCGCCTTCGGGGACTCCGAGTAGCGGGACAGTTTCTGCGTGATCGCCCGTGCCTGATACGAGACCTTCTCCGGGTTGCCGCCGCCGGAGAAGTCGATCCGCGTGTCCGGGTAGAGCGTGTCCCCGGCCTGGAAGGACAGGATCTTCCCGTCCCGAGTGCCACCCTCACGCACCGGCTTCAGCTCACGCATCACGCCGTTCTTCACGATCTTCTTGCCAGTCACCGGCTCGACCACGTAGTGCCGGCCATTGAGCGAGACCTGGTGGGTCTTCGTGAAGCTGAAGTAGAAGGTGCGCACCAGCATCTTCGTCTGCGGGTTGACCAGCTCCAGCTTGAGCCAGGCTTCGTCGTCAGGGAACTTGCCCTTGAAGTTGTACCGGGCCCAACCTTCGCGGCCGACGATCTCCTCGTGCTCGAAGTCCTCGCCGAGGCTCTTGGTGAACATCGGGTCCGCGTAGGCCGACCACACGGCCTGCTGACCGACGAGGTGGTCGCGCTTGACGTAGTTCGGCGCGAAGCGCACGCCGAGGCGGCGCGGGAAGCTCAGGCCGGCCAGGTCGGTGTTCTGCGACGGCTTGCCCGAGGTCAGCGTCGAGATCGTGGGGTCGGTGAAGAACGACATGGCGGTGATCGCGATGCCGTACACCGAAGCGAGCATCTTCTCCGCCCCGGCCATCGAGCGCAGCGCGTTGTGGGTGTTGCCCACCAACGTGCGCATGTTGTTGCGGGGCAGCTCCTCGCTCGCGTTGAAGTACAGGCTGAGCATGTCCTGATCGGCCTTGCCCTCCCACATGAAGGCCTGGGCCGCTGCCTTCTCCTGCGCCTCGGCCAGGGCGTCCCCGTTGTTCTCGAACTCGCCGGCCTTGACCCGCTTCTCCAGTTCGGCCTCAGGGTTCTTGATCTTCTTCGAGCTCATCTGCACGAAGAGCTGGTAGCAGTTGTAGAGCGTGACCTTGCCCCAGAGGTCATCGAGCTTCTGCTCGAGCAGCGCCGGGTCCATGCTCAGCGCGGCCGCGGCGCTGCGCAGCTCCCGTTCCTCCTCCAGGTAGAAGTCGATGAGTCCGTAGGCCGCGCGCTTGAAGGCGTTGTTGGCGGCGTTGGGCCAGACCGGGTCCTCGCCGGCGTCGAGCGGAAAGAAGATCCCGGCGATGTTCTCCACATAGAGCGCGCACTTGGTGAAGTTGCCCTCACGCGCTGCGTCGGCCGCCAGCCCCAGGGGGTTGTAGATGTCGGTCTTCATGGAGTTGATCAGATTGAACTGCACCGGTTCGAACCCACGTGTGACCAGCGGCACGTAGTTCTTCACCAACAGCTCGCCCTTGGGGTCGTTGATGACCATGTTCGAGGGCTTCTTCTCCCGCGACCACATGTCGATGACCGGCTCGATGTACGTCTGGCCCTTACCGGCTCGGGTAATGGCCAGCACCATGGTGTTCACCGGCGCGGTATCGACCACGTACGCCCCGGCAGGGCGCTGGACCTCGTACGCCGGGAACGTCCAGTCCTCCTTGATCAGGGCGGCGACGGTCTTGTACGTGTCCGATCCGAAGCCGAGTTTGTCCCGGTTCTTGCCGTCAGGGTTGTACGGGATGCGAGTGGTGTCGTACTTCTGCCGCAGGGTCTTGACATCGGGGAGCCCGGATGCCTCGAACAGCTCGTCGCCGAAGCCTTCGTCGATGATCGGCAGGGTCTGCGTCAGCGGACTGCCTTCGTCGTCGTCCATGACCTCGCCGGCGTAATAGGCGAGGTTGCCCTCCTCATCGATGACGTCCTTCTCGGCGCGCTGGGCGACCTCGACGGTGCCCAGACCCTTCTGCCTGAGCATCATGTGGCTGAGCATCGAGCTGACCTGCACGCTCGAGTGAGCGCCGGCGTCGGGGAACCAGTCGTAGTTCTGCTGGATCTCTTCCGGCAGAGCGATGTGCTGGTCGTTCTGGTACTGGTTGATGTCGCTCGTGGTGTTCATCAGGTTCGCCGCGGCGACCCTCCGCGAGAACCACGTGCCGATGATGAGGGCGACCATCAGACCCGAGCCGAGCGTGATGAAGAGCTTGAACCCCGAGACGTCGGCCAGCTGCTCTCCGACCGTCGTCGCGCTCTTCTCGGGCTCAGCCGGCCTGCCGGCGCTGAGCTCGTCGTCCTTTGCCGCGGTGTACCAGATGGGCACCGGAACAGCCTCAGCGCTGGGGTAACACTTCGCCTTCACGTCCGGGTTGCCGTCCTTGGTCAGGGGCCGGTAACACTTCACGACCGAGCCGCCCGCACCCGTCGCGGTGTCCTGAACGTAGTACGCACTCGGCTTGCCGCTGCCGCTGCCGGACACGCTCGAGCCCACGGACACGCTCACCGACAGCACCGCCGCGGCGATGAGCGAGTAGAAGACCCAGGCAACGACCGTCACCAGCACTCCGGCGATCACCGCGACGACGGTGCCCGGTCTGGTCGACCTCAGGGTCAGGAACTTGCTGCGGTCCAACTGCTGGTTGTCGTAGACGTCTCGGTTCGTCAGCGTCTCGACGGGCGTCCGCGCCGAGATCTTCTCCCAGCTGCTCGCCTTCGGCCGTGCTGCCTTCCGCCTGTTCGTGGCCATCGTGATTCCTTGCTCTCGAGCCTCGCTCATTTCGCTGTCCCGCCGTCCAGTGCGCCCGGCTGCGCAGACGACGACGGCGCATGGGGAACGCGCCCCATGCGCCGTCAGATCACCCCGTCGGTCCTGACCGGATCGCTCAACGGATCGAGACCACCCCGACGATGAAGCCGGCCACGCCCATCAGGAGCGAGAGCGTGACGATCAAGACGATGAGGATCTTGTTCGAGCGGCTCTGCATCTCGGAAGCCCGCGCCAGCTCGTTGGCGTAGGACTCCTTGTCGGCCTGCATCTCCGTCAGGCGTGCTTCGTACCGCTTGGCCACCGAATCCTCGACCATCGACAGCTGCTTGAGCAGGTCGGTGACCCGCGTCACCTGGGAGTTGGTCTTCTCCTTCTCCAGGTTGAGGTTGTGCTGCCAGTCGGCGTCCCGAGTCGTCATCTGCGCGATGGCGTCCTTGCGGTTGCGTTCGAGCTCGTCCTCCATACGGCGGATCCGGTCGGCGTGCTCAGAGCGCACCGACTCCAGGAGGTCCCGCTGTTCCCGGCGCAGGATGCCGATCTCGTCCGTGGTCCGCTGCTGCTCGGCCAGCGCCTCGAACTGGGCGATGTCGGCCTTGCGGTTGTCGTCGACGATTCGCTGGATCTCGGACTTCCACTGCCTCAGACGCTCTTCCTCGGCCGCCAGGTACTCCGACTGCCGCTCGGCCAGCACCTCGAATATCCGCGTCTGCCCGGTCTGCATCTTCAGCGTTGCGTCCGACCGCCGGACCCGCAGGATTTCCTGCTGGTTGTGCGCGTGGGTGTCCTCGATGTCCCGCTCGATCTCGGCGGTGGAGTCAATCTGCTCGCGCTCCATCCGCGAGCGGTTGCGCTCCTTGTACTGCAGCTCCGCCGAGAGCGCCGCCTGCTGGGCCACCTTGGTGGCCTGCGCCTCATAGTCCTTGGCGATCTCCGCCCGGCGGGCTCGGATCTTTTCCTCCCTCTCCGTCTGCCGCTGCTGGTGCTCAGCCTCAGCCGCGTCCTTCAACAGCTTGTACCGGGAGCCCTCGCGGTCGGTGGCCACCGCACGGATGACCTGCTCGGTGTGTGCCGACATGAGGTTGACGTAGAGCGCACGCAGCTCGTCCTTGTGCGCGGAACGGAGCTGCATCAAGTCTGCGTTGGCCTGCCGGTTGAGCTGGGCGACCTGGTCCCCGAGCCACTCGGTCGCTCCCTCGGGCACGGCGATCTGTACGACCGGTGCGCCGATGGCGAAGGTCGCGTTGAACTCATCGAGCCGGACGTCCAGGTCCAGTTCCTCGGAGAGGAACCGGCGGGCGATGACGTCGCGCACCTGGGCCTGATCCGCCAGCAGCACAGCGTCTCCGGCCTCCTGGTGGTCGCCTTCGATGCCGTAGCCGGCGTCGGTCTCGTCGAAGCCCTCGTAGCCGGTCACCTCGTCGCCGTCGTAGTCCGGCTCTGGCTCGACCGAAGCGGTGCCCACGTCGTCCCCGTCGAACACGGGTGCGTCCACCCCTTCACCGTCGTCGACGACGTCGCTGAAACGCGGCTCGTCGTCCAGGCCCTCGCCAGCCCCCTCGTCACCGGGGATCTCATCGAAGATCGCATCCCCCTCGTCCTCCCAGAAGACCGCCGGGGCGGGGACAGCGGTCCCGGCCTCGGCGACCAGGCCGCTGTGCTCTTCCCACGCCTTCTTGCCCACGGCTTCTTCGAGGCTCGTGGTACCTGCAGCGACAAAACGCGCCTGTGCGAAGGTCGCATCGTTCACCAGATCGACGAGCAGATCGCCGCCGGGCTTCTGCCACACGACGGCCCAGGCGTAGGTGGCGCCGGTGAGCAGCGAGTACTCCTCCATGCGCGCGAGGGTCTCGTCGGTGGGGATGATGCCGAAGACCTCCTCTTCGATCATCTCTGCCGTGGCCACCGTGCGGATCTGGTCGGAGCTGATGAGCTCGATGATCGAGCCCTTCGCCTCGTCCCGGCCGTGCCGCATGCTCAAGCCGCCGATCTCGTCGGCAGCAAGCACGAGCATCACCCAGGCCGTGCCGCTGGGAAAGACGAACGGAGTGTTCGACCGCAGCAACTCGACCGCTGCCGGGATCGCCGTCTCCCTCACCACGGAGGCCAGAAGCTCGTGGGGCTTCTTCTTCCGTTCCTTCTTCTGGCGGACCGCCGCCGTTCCCAGAATGCCCATTGATGCCGATCCCCTCGCCAAAAGAACACAGTCCGCCTGGTTTATGAGCATCCTATCGTCGTCTTGTCAGAGTAGGCAACTACAAGACCTCGAAGGGCTATCGACTCGTTAGTCGACTGGGTCCTGCCTGCCTTGACCGACTCATCGCACCGCACTGACCTCGATGTGGGCATCGGAACTCAGCAGGTTTTTGTCGTCGCTGACCAAGTCGCCGACGACGTCAATGCGGATCCGTCGCTCTGAGGGGTGCTCGTTGAGGAAGGTCGCCACAGCGGTGGTGACCTCGTCGGTCAGTTTCGCCATGGCCGCACGCGCGCCGCCGGCATCGGAGTCGGTGTCACCCTTGTCCTCGATGAGGTACTGCAGGACCCTCGCATCGACGTCGACCCGCACGTTGTGCTTGATGAACACCTCCTGCACCATCTGCCGCAGCTTCTTTCGCACGATCTTCTGCTGCGTCGGCAGCGACAGCGGCTGGAAGGGTACGATCGCGTCGATGCGGCCCAGCAGCTCGGGCGGGAACCGGTTGTCGCCCGTCGTCGAGGAGATGGAGCGGCGGATCAGCTTCTCGTACTCCATCAGCTGTTTGCCCGAGCCGGTGTCGTCGGCGGCGTACTGCGAGATGCTCTTGTAGATCTCCGTGCCGGCGTTCGTCGTCAGGACGATGTATGTGTTGAGGAAGCTCACTTCGCGGTTGTTGTCGTCGTTGAGCCGGCCGTCGTCGAGCACCTGCAGTAGCACGCGCGTGACCATCGCCGAGGCCTTCTCGACCTCGTCGAAGAGCAGTACGGCGTGGGAGAGGTCCCATACCCGCTTGGTGAGTTCGGAGCGGAAGGCCGCGAATGACGAGTCCTCGGCGTACTCCGTCATGTCGAAACGGATCAGGTGCCGCTGGTCATCGCCGAACAGCAGCTTCGCCAGCTGCTTGGTGAGTTCGGTCTTGCCGACACCGGTGGAGCCCGTGAACAGCAGGCTCGCCATCGGCTTACCCTTGTCGTTGAGGTCCGCCACCGCCAGCTGCAGGCGACGTGCCACCGCGCTGGTCGCCCAGTCCTGGCTGAACACCTTCTCGTCCAGCTGCTTCTTGATCTTCGCGCCGTCGACCTTGAAGGCCACGTTGACGTTCAGGGTCTCCATGAGCACGTCCGAGAGCAGGTCCCGGTCCATCGGCCGGTGCGTCAGGCGAGACCAGCCGACCATGGAGTCGAGCACGAGGATCGACTTGCGCGGTTGAGCGCTGGCCGGCATGTAGCGCTGGGTGTACTCGTAGATCTGCCGGAAGATGTGGTCGTCGTAGAACTCGTCGGCCACCCCGTATCGTTCGGCCATGCCCTGCAGGATCTTGATGGTCGTCGACTGGTCGGGAGGGTTCAGGTTGATGCGTTGCAGTCGCTCGACGAGCGGCTGGTTCGGCGAGATGTGCTTGTGGAACTCCTCGTAGGTTGTCGCCGCGATGATCCTGATGCCGCGGGTTCCCGATGCGGCGAGGACCGGCTTGATCGCCTCGACGGCGGCGTCGGAGAGCTGAACCACCTGATGGAACTCGTCGATGAAGAGGATCAGTTCGTGCTTCTCGTTCCTGACGAAGTCCTCGGCCTCGTCGAAGAAGCCCTTGAGAACCGCGGCCATGTTCTCGGCGGTGCCCGCCTCGGAGATCATGCGCGCTGGGTCCACCTCCAGGTAGAGGCGGTCCTTGTCCACCAGCATCGTGGCCTGGACCAGGGCCGTCTTGCCCGTGCCGGCCTCGGCCAACAGGAGCGCGTTGCACAGCTCGGGACGGCTCATCGAGGCCAGCAGCTGTGTCGTCTCGTGCTCGCGGCCGACGATGTCGCGCTCGGCCTTCTTCAGTGGCTCCGAGAGCTTGGACAGGAGCCGGTAGCGCTCGTTGAGCTGCACCTCTTGAAACATGCCACACAAGACCTCTCGACAGGACTGATGATTCAACTGGAAAATCAGTCGAAACCTATCACGAGTCGCACTTGATAGGGCACTTGATGGGGGGTTGGAAGGGTTGTTGAGCGCATTCCGAGTCCTTTCGTTCTGCGCTCTGGTCGAGGGTTGCCCACCCGCTGCACTCGGGCTGGCTGTCCTTCGGCGCCTGGGGCTGCTCGGGCTGGTAGTCGAAACGCTCACTGGCTGGGCCTTGGATCGGAAGCCGGCGGCCGCGCGATCAGTGCTCTCGGTGGTGTGAGCTGACTGGCAGGTAGGCGCCCCGCGATAGCGCTCCAGCGAAGCCGTCATGGCTCGTCGCCCCATCCCGCTCGTGTCCCGTGTAGCCGAAAGGCCCCTGGATGTCGTTCCAGGGGCCTTTCGAGGGGTCAACTCGGCCTCGACCTTGGTCTCAGCCGACCGTCGGCTGGTCGACCTCGACCTCGGCTGCCTGCTCCCGCTCGATCTCGGGGGCCGAAGCCTGAGCCTGTGACTCCTTGGCCGCGGCCTGGGCATCGCGGGCTGCGCGCATGAAGGCGAACTGGTTGTCCAGCGTTTCGCTGTCGACCTTGAAGTCGGAGGCCTCGACGGACTTGGTGTTGACCACCGGGCCGGTGCCGTGCGTCGCGGGCACCACATTGCCCTTGAAGTCGTAGACGGTGCCGACCTCGTTGCCGTCCTTGTCCAGGATCGGCTCGGTGTTCGGCCCCGCGGCCTTGGCGATCTCGGTATCTACTGTGGTCACAGCCTGATCGACTCGGGCCTGGACCCGCACGACGAGGCCGGCGTCCAGCGAGGAAGCCTTGGATTGCCGCATCCGCTCGGCCTGCCCGCGCCCGGCGCGCAGCTCCGCGATTCGGGAACGCAACACGAGCGAGCCGGATCCCTCGCCCGACTGCTGGGGCATCAGCTCCCGGGAGACCCGTGTCATCGCCGCGACATCGTTCACCGGCAGATCGGGAATTGCCTCTGCCTGACCGGACTGGTCCAGGTAGTCCATCGCCGCCAGCAGCAGCCGTCGGCGATCCCTGGCCGTCTCGACGAAGGCCTGGTGTGCGCGTTGCCCGATTGCGACGTCGGTGACGAAGTCGTAGCCCAGGTGGTGTAGATCCAAGCCCTTGACCTCGTCGAAGTCATACGCGGCACTGACGACGACCTTGAAGTCCGTGCTGACCGCGTCGGTCTCCGTACTCGCCCGGTCCTCGGCGCTCGACCCCACGCGCAGCACCAGGCCGGAGGAAGCGAGATCGGCCCGGAGGCCGTCCAGCTTCTGGTCGTAGGACTGCTTCATCGTCCGAATGCGCGCGTCCAGCACCGCCAGGCCGCGCTTGCCCTCGGTCAGGAGCCTGCCGCCGGGCTGATCGTAGATCGTCCGGCCCAGATTCTCGGCCTCCTCGGAGTCTTTCGTCCGCTGCAGAGAGGCATCCGCGCGCAGGGCCATGAGCGAGAGCAGCCGCTGGCCGTAAGCCGCCACGTCCTGCTGCTGCTCGTGCCACGCGCCTGCATCCCCGACGAAGGGTAGGAAGTGCCGGTACTTGCCCATCAGCCTCCAGTGGTAGTCCTCCTCGAAGCGATAGAAGTCGTAGAGCGGGCGCGAATCCTCGGCGGCAACACCGGCCTTGTCGGCCCGTTCCCACTGGTGAGCGAGATCGCGATAGACCTTGACCTTCTCCCGGTGATGCTGCAGACGTGAGGCGTAGCTGCGCAGCCGGAAGCCGAAGGAGACCAGATCGGCTTCCGTGTTCCCGTGGTCGACCTGACGATCTGCAGCCAGCGCTGCCATCTGCTGATAGTCCATCCCCATGACTTCGAGCATCGGCGTGCGCACGCGCAGTTCCGACTCCTGCATGGTTCGCAGCATCTGGTAGATGCCGTTGACGGCGCGCTCCGTGATCTGCGTACGTCCCTGCTCGACCAGCTCCTGCCATTCCTCCGCGCTCAGGGACTCCTTCGCGCGGCGCTCGTTGGCGTGGTCGACGATGCGCCCCATGGCCTCCGGCATCGGGGACCCAGCACGTTCGAGCTGCTCCTTCACGAGCTCGGTCACCAGCTGGTTCGCCTTGCGCATGCGAGCGTCGTTCGAGCCGGCGCGCCACAGCGTTCGGTCCACAGGCAGGCAGGCGAGCAGAAACTGCGGCAGAGACTCGGCACGGATTCGCTCGTGCGCCCACCGCTTGATGAAGGTGGTGACGTTGCGCCGCTCGTAGCCGACGGCGCTGGAGAGGTGAGCCACCGCCTGCTTCTCGTCGAGCCAGGCATCGACGCCGCGGCGGAGCCGGAACTTGTGCCGGTCCAGTAGCTTGCCCCGCTGTGTGCCGTTCTTCGTCACCTGGCCCCGGCCGCCGTCGACCATGGCCAGGTGGCAGTGCACATGCTCGGTGTCGACCTGGATGACCCCCACGTACCGCAGGTCGTCGAAGCCGCTGGTGCCCGAGCTCATCCGCTCCAGGCCGTACATGATCGCCATGCGCAGCTTCATCTGATCGATGTGGCCGCGGTAGTCACCGCGGGCTTCGCAGTGGAAGTCATCGGCGACGATCTTTTGCTTCCGCAGGTACTCCTCGTCGAAGGACAGCACGGTCTTCAACACGGTGTGCCCCGCGTCGAAGTAGCGCTGGATGTCCTTGCTGGCCGCCTTGAGCTGTTCGTCCGAGAGCGAGACCGAGCCGTAGCCGAAAGCCACGCCGCCGTCGCCTTGGGCCTGGCGCATCTCGTGCTTCGTCGCACCCCGCGAGATGCCGACGCGCTCGACGGCGGACTCCCGCGCCGTGTAGCGCAGGATGAAGTCGTCGGTGCGCAGACGCTGGATCGGAGCCAGAGACTCCGTCGCCTGCGCGCGGGCCATGTACCGGGTGACGTAGTCGCCCGGCGTCGCGCCGCGCGATCCCTTGCCACCGGGCAGCGGCACGCTGAACTCGTTCACGATCACGATGTCCTGCTTCAGGCCCATCGTCGCTCTCCTTCCCGTCTCGCTACCGATGCACTACGGCCCCGGCTGCTGTCCGCCAGCACCCGGGGCCGCGCACGTCATGCCTGATCCGTCCTCAGGAGCCCAAGCTCTGCTCGTCGTCAACGCCGAAGTCCAGATCGGCCGCACGCTGGGCCACCTGGAGCTTGCGCTCGTCCAGGCTCGGAACGGGCTTGACCTCACGTCGGCGTGTCTCCTGCTCCTCCGCCTCCAGGTCGGGATCCAGGTTCAGGTCGCGCTGCGCCTCACGGGTCGGAACCGAGGAAGCGGACGGCACCTTCTCCTCTTCAGCCCTGTGCAGTGGTGCAGCCACGCGCTCCCGGTAGAGGTTCTCCGTGGTGCCCTCGGTGCTCGCACGCTCGGTCTTGTACCGTTCCCGTTCGGCGGCGATCTCCGCCTCGATCTGCCGCAAGCGTGCGTTCATGCCGTCAGCGACCGGCGCTGCCTCGGGCACGGGCGCTCCGACGACCTGCTTGACCTCGGTGTCCAGGCCCAGCTCGTCCTCGGTGAACAGCAGGTTGATCGCGTCCGAGCGCGACTTCAGCCCACGTGCATCGACTACGGCCTCGGCCCGCGGGACGCCGTTCTTGGAGTGGTCGGCGAAGTAGCCGGCGAGGTCATAGCCGCTGGACTCGAGATCGATCTCCAAGCCCCCGATGCCGTGGATCTGGGCGAAGACCACGGGCACGTCACCTTCGGTCTGCACCTCCGACGGAGCGAGGACAAGCATGTCCGCCGTGGCCGGCAGCTCCCACTCGATCCCGGTGACCTGCTCGGGCACGGTGAAACCACTCGTGAAGTATCCCTTGCCGGCCAGCACCACCAGCTGCTGGTCGTCGAACTCGTAGAAGGCGTCCACCTTCTCGCCCTGGCCGGGGGAGTAGGTCACCTGGGAGATACCGAACGGCAGGGCCTCGGCCGGGGTGACCGAGCGCAGCTCGCCCGTCATGTGCAGATACGGACGATAGTTCTCCTCCACGCCCCGATGCTTGAGGTCGAGCGATTCGACCATGACGCCGAGCTCGGCGACCACCCCCTCCAGCCGGTACGTCTCCACTCCTCGTTCACGCAGGACGCGGTGGGCCCATACGTCGTTCATCGTCAGTCCTGCGGTACGCATCACTTGCTCCTCTTGCGGTTGGTCTTGTTCGTGTGGGTGGGCCTGGTCGTGGACTTCGGTGTGACGTCGGCCCCGGTCGCCTCGCCCCGGGCGTCCTGGATCTTCGCGATCATCCGAGTTGCCCAGCGCCACATGCCGCGCATCACGACGATCTCGCCCGCCGCGAGCAGTACGACCAGGAAGAGGAGCGGCATCAGCCACATGGCGATGGTTCCATCCGCGCTGAGCGCACCCCGGGATGCGCCCGACTGCTGGTGCAGCCACGCGCCCAGTAGCGGGAGGATGACCACGGCCGTGATGAATGCCAGCAGATAGTCGGCGAGAAGGACGACGGCCCGGAAGAACCCCGCCCACACCACGACGGAGAACCTACCGGCCTGATTCTTCGGAGCCAGGCGCCGCCATCCGGTGCGCAGCTTCGAATCCTCGTGCTCCTCCTCGGGCTTCGCCGTGGTCTTCCTCGCCGCCGCGGCCGTGCTCGTCGGGACAGTCGTCTCGGTCTTCTCCAGGGCCTGAGTCGACATGTTCGTGTCCTTACGTTTCGTAGGGGTCTTCTGGGGTGCGTGCCGAAGCGGTGGGCGCTCCGCTCACCGTTTCGGCTTGGGGGAGGACTGTTCCTCGCTGGCGCCGACGAGGGCGTCGCGGGTCTTGCTGGAGGCCCGGTAGGCGTCCAGCGACGTCGCCGTGCCGTCCTGAGAGGTGGAGTAAGTGAGGACCACGAACTCGCTCTTGGCAGTGCTGCTCTGAGTCGGGCCAACGCGGACCGGATCGAGACGGGCCACCCCCGTGTAGGAGTAGTTCAGGCCCTGCACCCGACTCACGTGGACGTCCAGATCAGCAAGCGCGTACGTCGTCCCAGCGCCCTTCGTGGCTCCGGTCGCAGTCATCCACTCGGGCACGAACTCGGTCAGTACCCGGGACTCGTGGTCGAGGAAGCCGTAGCGCGCGTCGAGTAGCGCCTGCTGCTCCTTGACGGTCCGGCTCGTCGCCGAGCTGTCCGTGAGGCCGAGCAGAAGGGACCGGCCCGTCGTCCTGTCACGGTTCACCCGCTCGATGTCCACGCCCGGCAGCTGGGCCAGCAGCGCCGTGTGCTGTGCCGCGAGCTCGGTCTGGGCGTCGCTGAGGTTGCCTTCGAGCTTCTGAACGACCGCGTCGTCCTGGACGTCCGACGCAGCCGGAGCGTCGCTGAGCAGGCTGGCTCCGAGCGTGACCACCGAGAGCGCGAGCAGCGCCCCGGTGCCGCCGAGCAGGATCCTCCCGGCGTGCAGTCGCAACTTGTCCTTGGTCTCCTCGTTCACGGTGCCTTCACCTCCTGCTCCAGAGCCTCGCCCGTGGCCGTCGTACCGGTCTGGATGTTCACGAAGGCGTTGCGGACCAGGTCGTAGTCGGCGCGGGCCCAGGCCAGCACCGCCGGCTTCTCGCCCGCACCGGTCCTGGTCTCCATCGCCAGCCAGGTCACCGCGATGGTGCCGTCGTCGTTGACCAGGTAAGGCGCCTGGACGGCCCACTCAAAGCCGGAGTTGAAGCTCATGGGGATCCCGACGCCGGCTGGTACGTCCTTGTCGCTGGCGAGCAGGTACCACGGGCCCAGGTCTCCCTGGTGTACCGAGGGGGCGAAGTAGGGGATGAGGTTGCGCAGCGTCGACTGAGACGTCGCCGCGTCGAGCTTGCCGCCGGCTGCCGCCACGTTGGGCGTCAGGTAGCGGTAGTCGTTCTGCAGCTTCGCGACCTGACCAGCCGCCGTCAGGGCCGTGGTCAGACCACGCTCGGCGTCGCCGACCTTCGGTAGCGCCGCGGTCTTCGCCTCGGTGATCCTGATCTGCTCCTGCAGAGAGGACATCTCCGGTACGGCCGTACCGCGCGCCGCGCTCTGGCCGCCGGAGATTCCTGCGGAGAGTACGAAGCACAGCAGTGCGCCGACACCCATGCTCAGGCCGGCCGCAAGGGTGGGCTTGCGCAGGATGCCCGCGGGCTCCGTGTGCTCAGGAGCGTCCGCGCCCTCCTGCGAGGACCCGGACGTCGCGACGAAGCGCGTCTTGCGTACCGTGGACCCGCTCGACTCCTCGGCCTGTGTCGATGCCATTAGACCTCAACTCACCGTTCCACTCGAATATCAGCGCAACTCTATCAGCGAGGCGAGTCGAAAGGGAGTGTGAGTCATTTGGAATGGCGAGTCTCGCCGCTCGCCGGCACGCCGGAGAGGTTCGAGACCTTGCCCTGGGCGTCGACCGTGACGAAGAGCAGCGCGCGCCGGTGCGCCGTGACGCTGGCTTTGCTCGCCTTGTTCTGGGACGTCGCGTCGGAGGTGGCCTCGACGTCGGCAAGGACGGCGTAGGTGTAGACGCCCGCCTTGGCGTCGATGACCTCTATGTCCGGATCCGCGCCGAGGGTCGAGTTCAGGCCAACCGTGTCGATGTAGTAGTAGCGCCGCCCTTGGGAATCCTCGTTGAACCTCGACGGGGGCATGAACGACTTCAGGAACATCTCGTTCTCGGTGAGGTCGAACCGACTCTTCAGTCTCTCGCGCGCAGCCTCGTAGCTCTGCCCCGAGTCCCACGTGAAGACCATCGAGAGCAGCGACCTGATGCGCTCACCGTCGGTGCTCAGCCGGCTCTGGCTGACACCCAGGGCCGCCATGACGTCCGCGTTCGCCTGCTCGGCGCGACTCTTCTGGACTGCCGCCAGACGTCCCTCGACATCGTTGATCCGGGCTTCCTGCTCAACCACGGCCGCGTGCTGGCTGCTCCAGGTCGCTCCGCCAACCGTCGCGACGACCGCGAGGACCGCTGCCGTCCCCAGGACCGAGATGTTGCGCCGGAAGAATCCCCGCCGCGCGGGTGCTGCCGTCTGCTCCGTCATCGCTTCCCGCCCTCCTCCTGTGTGCCCGTGCCGCTGAGCTCGGGTACTCCGGACCCGGCCGGCATCTTGACCGCCGGGTTCTCGTACTGAGCCCCGGCGGCGGTTACCACGAGGGCCAAGTGGTCGAAGGCCCCCGCCGTGCCGTTGCGCACGTAGCGCGCGCTCGCCCAGGCGAGCACCTCGCCGCTCGTCGTGTCCCGGCACAGCCAGACGACCCTTGCCTGGTTCGTCGCGCCCGGGCCGCCCTTCACGCTCAGATCGGGCATCACCGTCTCGACCTTCCATGCGTACGTGCTCGGGGCGGCTGCCTTCTCGCCGTCATAGCGGATGTACCAGGCGTGGCGCGGATCGATCTCGGTGGTCGCATCGAACGGCGTCAGTGACGAGGTGCTGTACGCCTCCTTGTCGCTGACGAGGAAGGAGTCCTTGCCGAAGAGCGGCGCCAGGTCCCGTCGGTGCTCGACGATTTCCAACGTGGCCTGGTTCGGAGCCCCGTTGTTCGTGCTGGGCTGGACACTGGCCTGGTGGTACAGCGTGGCGAAGGTCTGCTCGCCCGCCGCGACCTTCTTCGCGTCGGCGGCTGCCGCCTCGGCGAGCTTCGACAACTGCGCGCCGGCGTCCGCCTTCACGGGCGTGGACTGGGCATCGTCCAACTGTTCCTCGAGCTGGACGATCCGGGCCTCGTTGTCCGCTGTGGTCGCCTTGAAGCTCTCTCCGGTCACGCCCGTAGCGACGACCAGGGCGAGGATCCCGGTACTCATCACCGCGGTGAGGCCACGGCGGAGCAGGCGCGCGTTGTCCGCTGGGGCGCGGGCCTGGCCCTTCTCGCGCTGGCGCATCATCCAGCCCGCGAAGCGCTCTTCGAGCTCAACTCCGGTGACCTTCGTGTGCGTCTTCGATGCCGCGGGCTTCTTCTCGGGCATCGACTCGCTCTCCCGCTCCGATCCGGTGCTCTCGGACTCGTCAGGGGGTGTCGTCACGGAACGCTCCTCACTCCGCATTGTCCTCATAAACGACTCGAGCCTATATCAAAAGCCATTCGCGGCCGAGTCTGAATCCATTCAGTGAGGGCATCGAAGGTGGGACTGGCGCGCGGGCCTGACTCGGACACGAAGAAGCCGGTGCCCGGATCGCCGAGCACCGGCTTCTTCCTCCCAGGTCAGATGCCGCGCATCAGGCCGTCTTGATCTTGTCGGAGGTGAGCATCGCATCCGACATGTCCACGAACTTCCAGCCCTCGGCAGCCAGCCGCGCTGCGCTGTCGACGCGGACCCGGCCCATGTAGGCGCAGTAGCCAGCCTCACCGACGATGACCTTGTCCCCTTGGACGCCGAGCACCACGAGGGTGTGGCCGACGGGAGTGGACCCCGGCCCGGACCCGACCGAGTAGGGGACAGGGGTCGACAGCATCGTCTTGCCGGTCCCCTGTGCGATCGAGTAGGCCGTCTGCTTGCCATCACCGGCCGGGTAGGCCTGGAACGTCGTGTACTTGTTCACGAAGTAGGTCGAGAAGCTCACGCAGTTCATTGCGTGGTTGTCGCCGCAGGAACCGGGGCCGCCGCCCGGACCGTACCGGTCGTCGAGGAACTTGTCGCCCTCCTTGTTGAAGAGGTCGACGAGGGCCTGGGCCTCCTCCTGCGTCATCCCGCCGTCTTTCAGCGAGACAGAACTGCCGGTGGAGGTGCAGTTTCCCAGGATCGTGTCGATCCCGTTCGCTATGTTCTCGATGATCCCGCCGACGATGTCCTCGACGCCACCCACGATCGAGCTGTCGACCGACCAGCCGCTCATCTTGCCGAACCACATCTCGGCCTTGTCGCCTCGTGCAGAGATCCCGGCCGCGCCGTCAGCGGAGCGCTCCCAGTTCTCGTGAAAGTGCAGCGCTGCCGCACGCGGCGAGCCCTGCGACTTCCTGAGCATGTCCTTGAAGACCGCAACGTCGCCCGGGTTGTCACCATCGACCATGAAGGCCAACTGGGCCTTGATCGTGAACCAGTCGACGCCCTTGCCGTTCGCGTACTGGCGCAGCAGCGTGTTGCGGCCGAACGTCCACTGCCCGAGACCGATACCGTTGTCCGTGTTCTGCGCGGCGCTGGCCTTCGCGGCGGTCATGGCATACGTCCCCGTCGGAAAGTTCTGCACACTCGTCGGGTCGATCCCAGACTCCTGCGACCAGTTTCCGAGGATGCCCGCGATGTTCGCCTTCGGCATCCCCCAGCTGCTGAGTACCGAGTAGATCTCCTTGGCGTTCTTCTCCACGTCCGCCGGGACGGTGGCACCGGAACCGTTGCCGACGCTACCCGCGTTGACGACGCACGCCGCCCTGTTCGCGTTGATGCGTCCCTCGGTCAACGCCGTCGAGTTGAGGACACCGGTCAAGACCGTGCCCAGCAGGGCCACGGTGGCGGTCATCGCGACCACACCCGACAGCGCTGCCGCTACAGGGGCCATCGTCGCAGTGACGGTGATGCCCAGGATCGCGCCGGCCCCCTTGGCCAGGAAGCTGCCGATCGCCATGAACGGCGCAGCGATCGCGTGAGCAACCGCCTTGACGACGTTGACGATGAGCATCCACAGCAGCTTCCCGGCGTTGACGGCCATCGCCATGGCTGCGAAGAACATGGACTTGAGCCAGTTCAGTAAGGCCATGGCCATGATTACGCCCACGGCTGGCGGAGCAGCCGCCGCACCACCGCCGACGGCGACGCCCTTGGCCGCCTTCGAGCCCAGGCCCTCGTCGTCCTTCGTCGCACTGCGCTCGTAGCCCGTGCCGCCGACACCCAGCTCGCGCTGGTCGGCCGGCTTGGCGTCCGGGCTGCCGCCGGTGGCCTTGGACACGCCCTTGACCGCGTCCTGGGCCCCCTCGACAGCGACGTTCTTCGCTGCGCCAACGGCGGCTCCCGGAAGCCCGCCAGCCTGTGCGCCGGCCACGGCACCGGAGACAGCAGCTCCCGCGTAACGCCCGACGTTACGACGGGTCGCGCTGCTGCCGTCTCCTTCGATCGCCTTCTGGGTCGCGCCTCCGGCCAGGTTCCCGGCGACGCCGTTCATACCCTGCTTGAACGTTGCCCCGGCATTCGCGGCCCCGGCTGTCTTGCCTGCGGTGCCTGCGGTGCCTGCGGTGCCTGCGGTGCCTGCGGTGCCTGCGCTGTCCGGTATCTTCGGCCCAGCCCCCGACGTCTTCGGCCCAGCCTCCGGGATCTTTGGTGCAGTGTTCGCCGCATCAGATGGGGCAGAAGGGCGGATCGTTGCCCCGGCATTTGCGGCCCCGGCTGTCTTGCCTGTGGTGCCTGCGCTGTCCGGTGTCTTCGGCCTAGCCCCCGACCTCTTCGGTGCAGTGTTCGCCGCACCCGATGGCGCAGAAGGGCGGATCGTTGCCCCGGCATTTGCGGCCCCGGCTGTCTTGCCTGTGGTGCCTGCGCTGTCCGGTGTCTTCGGCCCAGCCCCCGACGTCTTCGGCCCAGCCTCCGGGATCTTCGGCGCAATGTTCGCCGCGCCGGAAGGACCGGAAGGACTGGAAGGACCGGAAGGATTGGAAGGACCGGAAGGATTGGAAGGGTCGGAAGGACCGGAAGGATCAGCTTCCCGCCCCGGGAGCTGCTTGAGCCCGGTGGCCTTGCCCTCCGGAGGCTTCCTGATGCCCTCCTTGTGGCCGAGGCTCTTGGCCCCGCGACCCTGCCGAGGTACCCCCTGACTCACCGACGTGTCCGGCCGGTCCTTCGTCGTCCCCTTCTTGGAGCTCCGATTCGGTTGGTCGGCGGCCATGCTGTTTTCCTTTCCGGCTCAATCCAGGTAGCAGGGTGCGACACTTCCCCGCCGCACTCAGTGGAGCGTTGTGAGGAAGTCCTTGTCGTCGCGAATGGTGCTGTTGGACTGCACGTCTCGCAGGCTCACGTCCAGTCGGAGTAGGTCGAGGGAGAGATCCGACTGGTACTTGGACTTGTTCCCTGAGTAGTTCTGATAGGCCTGTGAAAGGTTGTTCATGATGTTCATGAGCGGACGCATCGTCACGTCAGAGGACTGGTAGTCCTTGGTGAGGCTGGTGCCGTCCGAGAGAATCCACTGCATGTCCGAGATCTGCTGGCTCGTCGGATCTGAGCCCTCGTCACGCTTCTTGGTGAAGAGCTGGGCGTAGCTCTGTCCGGCTGGCGTCAGGGCATCGAGGTAGCCGTCGTAGACGTTGCCCGTACGCCAGTTGAGGTCGAAGCCGCCGGGGGCGACGTGCTTGGTCTGCAGCGCCAGCGTCGAGACGCCGTCCTTTGCCTCGGTTGCGGAGGCACCCGTGATCTTGTCGGCGGCGATCGAGGCCGGAACGGTCGGCGGACGCAGGAACAACCCGTCGATCTTCGTCGTCTGCAGGTCGGACGTATAAGACCGGATCTGCGTCAGATTCGCGCGCATCTCGACGAGCTTCTGGTCCAGGGCGTTCCTGGCCTCGGTCTCCTTCGCCTTGAGTGCGACCCCGTAGTAGGCCTGCGCGGGATCGAAGGTCGGAGCGTTGAGCGCCGCGATCTTCTGGACCCCGGACGCGCCGGGGTTGAAGAAGACCCGCCACTGGTCGTACTTGGAGAAGGTCTCGTCGCCGGCCAGCTTTCCGCTGCTCTGCTTCTGCTCCGCTTTGGGCGTGGTGAGTTCGGCATTCGCACGGACCGTCAGATTCAACACCTGGCGGTCGAAGGGCCGGTCGGCGTTCAGGAGGACCCCGATGTAGCCGGTCGAGCCGAAGGCGTAGAGGGAGCCCTTGATCCCGCTGGTGCTGACCGGCTCGGTGTTGAGCGAGGTGTCCGACCCGAGCAGGAACGCCCTGTAGTCCGCGGCGTTGTACGAGATCTGAGCGGTCGGGCTGAAGTGCATCATCACGAGCGCCTTGTTGCCGCTCTCGTTGGTGTAGACCCCGTCTACGGTGCCTTCGAGATTCGTCTTCGACGTTTTGAAGTCGCTGGTGTACAGCGCCGTCTGCGACAGCGAGTCACGCTCCGCCTGGTATGCCGAGACCCCTGATGCGCTGATCGTGATCGCGCCCGTGACCGCGAAGATGCTGAAGAACACCCCGAAACGCTCGATCGCGTGGTGCGAGTCAAGCTTGAACTTCCTACTGAAGGCCAGCGCCTTGTCCTTGATCCCCATGTTCTGCTCTCTTTCGCGCGTGCACCGTGCCGTGAGCCCGGATATGGCGAACCGGGTCGGAAGAGGCCTGGCGCCTCAACCGACCCGGTTCGCTCGATGCCTTTGTCACCGTTCGTGTGCGCAGTCCGTGACGGCCTCCTACTTGGAAGGGCCGCTCAGGAATCCGCTGAGCTGGTCGACGGTCTGCACGATCACCGTGGCGCCGCCGAGATCCGTGATGGTCTTCTGGCCGCCGGAGCCGATCGTCGAGATCAGCGTCCACCCGCCGGTGCTCAAAGCTCCGCCGACGAGGATGAGGAGCGCGATCGTGCCCCAGCCCTGCTGTTGGCCAGCGGACTGCGGGTTGGCCATCAGCTTCTTGATCAAGAGCACGCCGCCCCAGACCAGGCCGACAACACCGAGCAGCATGAGTACAGAGCCTCCCCAGAGCTGGACCTGGGACTTGGCGTTCGTCAGGAAGCTGGTCAGGTCCCAGGCGGCGCTCGGCAGGGATGCCTGTGTGAGGACGGCTGCCCCGTAGGTGTTCGGCATACTTCTTTCCTCTCGCCTTTCGATTCATTCAGTGACGTGACGTCGAGTCGCAAGGCAGCAAGCTCGGACTGCCTACCACGGCAGGTGGCGATAGGAGCTGAAGTCATCGACGGGATCCGTCGACTCCTCTTGCTGACTCGTATACGTGTGCATCTTGAGTGGTCAATCTACACCATTCGAATGGTAGGGCGTAGGGGCGCGCTAGGGTCTATCGATAGACTGCTGAAAGAGGCCCGGAAGTGGGGTGGGTCGACGTTGCGGCGCGTGGCCGTGGAGGTGCGGCGGGTGCCTGTGGAATCCGCAGTGCGAGATGTATGATGTGCTGATCTAGCACTGCCGCGACGCTGGCCAGCTCGATTCCGAGGTGGGCCGCCCCCACCTACCCCCGTCGATCGCGATCTTGACCAGGAAGTGCCAAACCGCCATGAACCCACTGCCCGGTGACCTTTTCGCCCGCCGGCTTCGTCAAGAGCGCGAACGCCTCGGCATCAGCCAGGCAGAGCTAGCGCGCCGTATGGCCGCACTGCTCGGCACGAACGTTGACTCCACCGCCATCACGCGCATCGAGCAGCAGACCCGTGCGGTCAGACTCGACGAGGCGGTCACCGCTGCCGAGGCTCTCGGGGTTCCGCTGATCACACTGGTCAGCGACAACTACGCCCGGGCAAACGAGGCTGAGATCCAGAAACAGCTCGCCGAGCTCGCCATCGCCGAGCAGGAGCAGGAGAGGCTGCGGCAGAAGATCCACCGGATCACCCAGACCATCCAGCAACTCTCCGCCGAGCGGGAGGCCTTCCGCTCTCACGCGCGGAGCGTCAACCCTGAAACCGCCGGCGACCACGAGCTCGGCCCTGCGCCCCAGGCCTCTCTCGACGTCCGGATGCGTGTTGTCCGCAACAAGCCGGCCGGAGAGGGTGCAGGCCTAGGCACATGACGCTGTTGCGGGCGGTCGGGTTGAACCTCCGGTCGTAGACGTTCACCGTCTCGGTTTCCGCCATCGGCCGGACTGCGTGATCTCCCCGGTGCTCGCGTGTTCCGCCTTACCTGGGCGACATGACCGTGGGGGCGTCGCCCGCAGCAAGGAGTGGACGACCAAGGTCCGCGCTGCTGATCAGCCCCGCGTGGCCGGCGGCGCCGAAGACGTGCGCGTCGAGTTGGCCCTCGTACGGCTGCCGCATGACCGTCCGCCGACGCGCATCGTCCTGGTTGGCCTTCGGCCGGCCACGGGCCCATGGATCCGTCGATCAGATGTAGCTCAAGGCCGTGCAGCCGCACGGCCGCAGTGTCTTGCATCGCCGAGACCGTCGGGCGGTGCGGATAGGATCGTAGGTATGGGAATTGACTGGGAAAACATACTCGGCGCAAGCGGGAACGGCCTCGACGAGGCATACGACAGTGCGGTCTCCTCGGTCGTCTATAGCGAGGACCCGGGGGACGACGATCGGACACTCCCAATCGGCGAAGAGTTCGACGACACGGATGGCCTGCGCTGACCTGAGGTCACACACAGCAACTGCCCGATGAGCCGGGGTTCTTGTTGGGCTTGGTCCGCTTTGACGGGCATTGGGGATCAGAGGCTTCTGCCCCGGAGCGAACCGGTGGTCAAGCGTGACATCGGCAACCTCGCCTCGCCGTCCGGATGAGCGCGCCACGGGTAGCGATCAGAGATGTAGTCAATCCAACGGATGAGGAGACGGCCACCTGGGCCTGCGTACCCGGAGCGCAGCCCCGGTCTCCCAGGACTGGGCCCATGCGTTCGGCTCGCTATTCGTGACCTCGGCAGCCGATGGGCCTTGCCCTCGCGGTCAGTTCTTCCTCGGCTGTGCCCTCGGTGCGTACTGTAGTGACATCGTGCACCCGGCCTGGGCGGATCGCCCCGGGCCACCGCTCCCGACCCTGCTCCTCGCTCGTGGAGGGCGAGACTCCGAACGGCGCCGCGAGCACCCCGTGCGACAGCGCCCAGCGCAACACCACCAAGATCACCAGCACCCGGTCCACGAAGACCAGTTGGTGATCCGGACCAGCCCCGGCCGCCCGCAATCGGCCATGGCCACGCCGTTCGGTCAGCTCAGACTCTCGGGCTGCGGTCCACGGCCCGGCCAACTCTCGGACACCAGGGCGGCTGCCGGAGCCTGACCACCGACGCCCCGATGCGACGTCGCGAGGATCGCAGGGCGCATGGATCCGGTGCAGTTCCATCAGCCCAAACCCTCTGCCGAGAAGTTCCCCGCCGATGGCTGTGCCCACGCCTCGGCGGGTGCTCGTGCGTTGCGCCGCCTTGACCATGTCGACCCGGGTGGCCTTCTACCGTTCAACCGGGAGCCGTTGGTACTCCGCCGCGCGCCGGGGTGTGTTGGGCTCCTCCATGAGTCGTCGGATCGCCGTGTTGATCCGCGCGGCAGCAGGGCGCAGCCGACCGTGAGGTGCCTGGCGGGCGAGGGCATGGATGAATCGCACGGGCCCGCACCGACAACGGCCACCGAGCTCCGCCCTCGATGGCGCAACTCGGCCGACTCCTCGGCGGGGTGGTTCCGGCGAGGGCGTGGACGGGCTCGCAGAGACGGCGCGGAGCGTGGGGTATGAGTTCCAGGCCAAGCAGTTCGAGCGGGCCGGCTACACGGTGACCTTCCCGTGGCCTCCCCAGGGCACTCGGGAGCGGGGAGTGATGATCGTGTCCCGCCTCGCGCGATGATGTGACGCATGGATGCTGCTGAAGACCCTGTAGCCATGGTTGCGTGTCTGCAGGAGGAACATCGGAACGAGCCGTGGAACCCCAGGTGGAACGACCTTGAGGTGATGGGCGTCGATCTGGTGTCGCTCGACACCAGGCTGGAGGGCTGCACGTACACGTGGGTCGCCAACGACGGTTCCCTCCACGAGAAGGGGATGGCCACTGTGAGGCTCATCCTCAACCAGCTTGAGAAGGTCCTTCCCGAGCTCGCTGAGGATGACAACCCTCAGGTCTGGCATCGGTTGCAACGGATGGCTCAGCTCATCGTGGCCCACAACATCCGACCGACAGAGGAGAGTTCCTAGGAGCTGTCGTCGGTCACGGACGGAGCCAGATGACGAGGCTCGCTGCCGTGACCGTGCCGAGGAAGACGTAGGCCTTGTCCGCGGCGAGGCTGTCCGGCTTCTTACGGGGCCTACCCGTCCCGAGCCGAGGTGCGCGGATCTTCTCCAGCACCGGTTTGAACTGGGTGCAGTCCGCTCGCTGCCCTGGTGTGACGATCAGGGACAGCGGACGGCCGCGGCCATCCGCGCTCAGGTGGAGCTTGGTCGTGAACCCGCCGCGCGAGCGGCCCAGGCACTACTAGCCGTTGGACCACCTTCCGAGCCCGGGTGGCCACCGTGACCGTGGAAACCGCCACGGGGCCCCTGGAGGCCCTCGGGGCGTACGTGCCGTCCCGCGGGAGCAGACGGAGGCGCACGTCGTACGGAAGGGCCCGCACGGCTTGCCGTGCGGGCCCTTCCGTGTCATCCCTCGACTTGCGGACGCGCACGCCGTCGGGGGAGTGCGTCCTGCCTCCCAGGTGGGAGACGAGAGGGGGATGATCATGGCGTGGTGATGCGGTCAGGCGCTGGGAAATGCTGGATGGTGCTCCATGCGCGGCCCGGGATCAGGACCCGGACTCACCCGCGTGCGGGCTCAGCACGTCCGTGCCGATCAGCACGAACAGCACGATGCCCAGGAGGATCCGGTAGATCACGAAGGGCATGAAGCTCTTGGTCGAGATGAACTTCATGAACCAGGCGATCACGGCGTAGCCCACGAAGAAGGCGATCACCGTCGCGAAGATCGTCGGACCCCAGGAGATGTGACCCGGGTTCTCCGCCACGTCCTTGATCTCGAACGCCCCCGAGGCCAGCACGGCCGGGATCGCGAGGAGGAAGGAGTAACGGGCGGCGGCCTCGCGGGTGAAGCCGAGCAGCAGACCGCCGGAGATCGTCGCGCCGGACCGGGAAACGCCCGGGATCAGGGCCATCGCCTGGCAGACGCCGAAGATCAGACCGTCCTTGACGCCCAGCTGCTGGAGCGTCTTGCGCTCGCGGATGGCGCGGTGGCGGCCGCCCTCCTCGTCGCGGGCGGCCAGTCGGTCGGCGACGCCGAGCACGATGCCCATCAGGATCAGGGTGGTGGCCGTCAGGCGCAGGTCACGCGCCGGGCCCACGATCGCGTCCTTGAAGACGAGGCCGAGGACGCCGATCGGGAGCGAGCCGACGATCACCAGCCAGCCCATCTTGGCGTCCTGTTCGGAGCGCAGGGCCTTCGTGTAGAGCGAGCGGAACCAGGTGGAGACGATCCGCGCGATGTCCTTGCGGAAGTAGATCAGCACGGCGGCTTCGGTGCCGATCTGGGTGATGGCGGTGAAGGCCGCTCCTGGGTCGTGCCAGCCGGCGAACGCCGCGGTCAGCCGCAGGTGGGCGCTGGAGGAGATCGGGAGGAACTCCGTAAGCCCCTGGACGAGACCGAGGATTAGGGATTCGAACCAGCTCATGTCGGGGTGCGCTCGTCCTTGTGATCGTCGGGCAGTTCCGTCCGATGCTATGGCCCGTGCGAAGCGCCACTGACCACAGGGGGGTGCTCGGGCGTCGGCTCGGGCACCGGAGCCGGCGTCCGAGGGGGTACCAGGCGGTGCCGCTTGCGCCATCCGACGACCGCGCCGCCCACCACGGTGACCACGATGAAACCGAAGGAGACGAGGAACGCGGGCGATCCGGGGGAGGCGGCGCTGGCCCCCGCGACCACGTACGCGGCCGTGTTCGGGACGACACCGATCGCCGTGGCGAGGAGGAAGGGGACCCAGCCGCACCGCGACACCGCGGCGCAGTAGTTGGCCACCTGGAAGGGCAGTCCGGGGAAGATCCGGACGGCGAGCATCGAGCGGAAACCGTGCCGGCTGAGCTGGCCGTCGGCCGCCTGGAGCCAGCGCCCGCGCAGGAACGGTCGCAAAGCCTCCTGGCCCAGGATCCGGGCCAGACCGAAGGAGATCGCGCCGCCGAGGACCGTGCCGCCGACCGCCGCGACAAGGCCGAACTGGGTGCCGAAGACGGCTCCCGCGGCCAGATTGAGCAGGGGGCGCGGCACGAAGGCAGCGGTGCACACACCGTACGCGGCTGCGAACAGCAGGACCGCCGTGCCCACCGGGAGCCCCGGGGGCCAGCCCTCCGAGAGGATGCGCTGGGGTTCGTACAGCAGCACGCACACGCCGGCCGCGACGAGCAGCACGACGAGCACCGCCAGCCGGGTCCGCGGCGCGAGGAGGAGGGACATCCCGGGAGACTAGCCCACGTATACGGCGGTGCGCCGTAATCTGGGCCTCATGCTGTCGAACGACCGGCGACCCCCGCGGGTTCCCCGCAGCGCCCTCGCGGACACCCTGGTGGAGCGACTGACCGGGGCGTACGCGGCGGCCGCCGATCCCGTGCGGGCCCGGTCCATGGCCGCGTACATGAAGGACGTCGCGCCCTTCCTCGGCATCCCCACCCCGCTGCGCCGGGACCTGTCGAAGACCGTGACCAAGGACACTCCACGACCCTCCGAGGCGGACTGTGCGGCGCTCGCGCTGCGCTGCTGGCAGCTCCCGGAACGCGAGTACCACTACTTCGCGGTGGACTACCTGCGCCGCCACGTCTCCCGCTGCTCCGCCGGCTTCCTGCAGGTGGCCCGGCACCTGGTCGTCACCGTCCCCTGGTGGGACACCGTCGACCTGCTGGCCGCGCACACGGTCGGCCCCCTGGTGGCCGCCGACCCGGAACTCGCGGACGTGATGGACGAGTGGATCGAGGACGACGACCTCTGGCTCGCCCGCACCGCGCTGCTCCACCAGCTCCGCTTCAAGTCCGCCACCGACACCGGACGGCTCTTCGCCTACTGCCGCCGCCGGGCCGACCACCCGGACTTCTTCGTGCGCAAGGCCATCGGCTGGGCCCTGCGCGAGTACGCGAAGACGGACCCCGAAGCGGTCCGCGCCTTCGTCGAGGCCGAACGCGGCTCCCTGGCCCCCCTGTCCGTGCGAGAGGCGCTCAAGAACATCTGACCGCGCCGTAATTCGTTCGACGCGCCCCGGACCGTCCGGCAGGATCAGGGGCATGAACCGGTACGCCTTCCTCGCAGTGCGGTCCGCAGTCGCGGACGCGCCGAAGGCTGCCGTCAACGCGGGCGCACCGGCAGGCGCACCCGCCCACGCACCCGTCCTCGCCGCGTTCGACGGCGCACGAAGCTGACCCTTCCCGGATCGTCCGGCGGACCCCACAGGGGGAGGGTCGGCTCGACCTCGGGGTCCCGTTCCAGCTTCCAGACACGGGAATCAACCATGGCCAAGACGGCCTTCGTGCGCACCAAGCCGCACCTCAACATCGGCACCATGGGTCACGTCGACCACGGCAAGACCACCCTCACCGCCGCCATTACCAAGGTCCTCGCCGAGCACGGCGGCGCCTCCTTCGTGCCCTTCGACCGCATCGACCGGGCCCCCGAGGAGTCCCGGCGCGGCATCACCATCAACCTCACGCACGTCGAGTACGAGACGGAGACCCGGCACTACGCCCACGTGGACATGCCCGGTCACGCCGACTACATCAAGAACATGGTCACGGGCGCCGCCCAACTCGACGGCGCGATCCTCGTCGTCTCCGCGCTCGACGGGGTCATGCCACAAACCGCCGAGCACGTGCTCCTCGCCCGGCAGGTCGGCGTCGACCACATCGTCGTGGCGCTCAACAAGGCCGACGCCGGCGACCCCGAGCTGACCGACCTGGTCGAGCTGGAGGTCCGCGAGCTGCTCACCGCGCACGGATACGGCGGTGACGGCGCGCCGGTCGTACGGGTCTCCGGACTCGGGGCGCTGGAGGGCGACCCGCGGTGGACGGAGGCGATCCAGGCGCTGCTGGACGCGGTGGACACCTACGTACCGACCCCGGTGCGCTACACGGACGCGCCGTTCCTGCTGCCGGTGGAGAACGTGCTGACCATCACCGGACGCGGGACCGTCGTGACCGGCGCCGTCGAGCGCGGCACCGTACGCCTCGGGGACCGCGTGGCGGTCCTCGGCGGCGACGGCGAGCCGGCCGAGACGGTCGTCACCGGGCTGGAGACCTTCGGGAAGCCGATGGAGTCCGCCGAAGCCGGGGACAACGTCGCGCTGCTGCTGCGCGGCGTGCCGCGCGACGGCGTGCGCCGCGGGCACGTGGTGGCCGCGCCCGGCAGCGTGACGCCGCAGCGCCGCTTCACCGCTCAGGTGTACGTGCTCTCCGGGCGCGAGGGCGGCCGTACCACACCGGTCGCCAGCGGCTACCGGCCGCAGTTCTACATCCGCACCGCCGACGTGGTGGGGGACGTGGACCTGGGGGAGGTCGCCGTGGCCCGGCCCGGGGAGACGGTCACCATGACCGTCGAGCTCGGCCGTGACGTCCCGCTGGAGTCCGGGCTCGGCTTCGCGATCCGAGAGGGCGGGCGGACCGTGGGCGCGGGGACGGTGACGGCCGTACTGGGCTGAACGCCCGATCGGCACCCCACTGTGGTGGCGGCAGGACGGCTCGGCCAGACTGCCGTCACCACAGGCATGCGCGAAGGGGCGGGCGGAGATGGGCGGCGACACGGCACTGGTGCTCGGCGGCGGCGGACTGACCGGCGTCGGCTGGGAGTGCGGAATGCTCCACGGGCTCGCCCGCGCGGGCGTGGACCTGACCACCGCGGACCTGGTGGTCGGCACTTCCGCCGGCTCGGTGGTCGGTGCCCAGCTCACCTCCGGACTGCTCAGCGTGCAGGAGCTGTACGAGCGCCAGCTGGGCGACGCCTCGGCGGAACCCGTGGCGAAGCTGGGGGCGGCCGTCATCGCCCGGTACGCCCTGGCGATGGCGCGCTCACGCAGCGACGCCGCCGCCTACCGCAGGCGGGTGGGAGCCATGGCCCTGGCCGCGGACACCGGCTCGGAGGCGGAACGCCGCAAGGTCCTGGCCGCCCGGCTGGTCTCCCACGAATGGCCCGAGCGGCGGCTGGTGGTCACCGCGGTGGACGCGCTCACCGGTGAGCTCGAGGCGTTCGAGCGGGGCAGCGGCTGCGGGCTGCTCGACGCGGTCTCGGCGAGCTGCGCGGTACCGGGGGTGTGGCCGCCGGTGACGGTCGCGGGTCGTCGCTTCATCGACGGCGGGATCCGCTCCGCCACCAATGCCGACCTCGCCGCCGGTTACGACCGGGTGGCGATCCTCGCCCCGATCTCGCTCGGTTCCGCACTGGTGCCCTCGCCGTCCGTGCAGGCCGACCGTCTGCGGGCGGCGGGGGCGCGGGTCCTGCTGATCACCCCGTCGCCGGCGGCCCGCAAGGCCTTCGGGCGCAACGTGCTGGATCCGGCGCGGCGGGACCCGGCGGCCCGGGCGGGCCTGGCACAGGCCGAGGAGCACGCGGCGGAGGCGGCGGCGGTCTGGTCGGTCGGGGCTGCCTGACGGCTGTTCGAAACCCGTCCGACCGCTGTCGGACAATGGAGCGGTGAGCGACGAACAGATCCCGGTCGTCCGGGACGTGGGCCAGGGCACCGCCAAACTGATGCCGGACGTGGACCGGGACCGGGCCTGGCTGCTGACCGTCGACGGGGCCCCGCAGTCGTACGTGGACCTGGACGATCCGCAGCACCTGGAGTTCGAGTACGTGCGCCGCCTCGCGCACGTACTGGACTGCGCCGCCGAGCCGGGGCTCGCGCTGGACCTCCTGCACCTCGGCGGCGGCGCGCTCACCCTGCCGCGCTATGCCGCGGCCACCCGGGCCGGCTCCCGGCAGACGGTCGTCGAGTTCGATGCGGGCCTGGTCGACCTGGTGGCCGGGCACCTGCCGCTCGCGGTGGACTCCGGGGTCACCGTGCACACCGCCGACGCCCGCGCCTGGCTGGAGGCCGCGCCCGCGGCGAGCGCGGACGTGGTGGTGGCCGATGTGTTCGGCGGCTCGCGGGTGCCGGCGCAGCTGACGTCGGTGGAGTACGCCCGGGCGGCCGCGCGGGTGCTGCGGCCCGGCGGGTTGTACGCGGCGAACCTGGCCGACGGCGCGCCCTTCGACTTCCTGCGGGCGCAGGTGGCCAACTTCTCCGAGGCGTTCACGGAGCTGGCGCTGCTCGCCGAACCGGCGGTGCTGCGGGGGAGGCGGTTCGGGAACGCCGTACTGCTGGCCTCCGACGCTCCGCTGGAGGTGGGGGCGCTGGCCCGGAGGTGCGCGGCCGACGCGTTTCCCGCCAGGGTGGAGTACGGGGACGGTCTGGCCCGGTTCAGGAAGGGTGCGGCGCCGGTGGCCGACGCGGACGCGGCCCCTTCCCCGGCGCCGCCGGAGGGTGCGTTCAGCCTGGGGTGAGCGGCCGGGGTCAACGGTGCGCCAGTGGCCGACGGCGCGTCAGTGGCCGACGGCGCGTCAGTGGCCGACGGCGCCGGCGGGCGTCTGCTCGGCCGGGGCCGCGGCCGTAGGGGCCGAGGCCGCTCCGGCGACGGGTTTGCCGTGTGCCCTGCGCGTCATGCGGCGGACGTCGGGGACCAGCAGGACGAGCGCGGTGGGCACGATGACCAGGACCGCGCAGCCCCACAGGGCCTGGGTGCGCCCGAAGGCCGCTTCGGCGGGCCCGGCCAGGGCGGTGGCGACGGGAAGCATCGACACCGAGCCGAACCAGTCGTAGGCGGTGACCCGGGAGAACTTCTCCTCCGGGATCTCCTGGTGCATCGCGGTCATCCAGTTCACGCCGAAGACCTCGATCGCGGCGCCGCTGACGAACATCACCGCGCACAGCCCCCATACGGGCAGCGGCACGGCGAGTCCCGCCGAAGGCAGTGCCAGCGGGAACACGCACAGGGTGCCGACGAGCAGCAGCCGGCGCGGTTTCCACGCCATCATCAGGACCGCTCCGGCGATGGTGCCGACGCCGAAGAAGGCCAGGGCCACGCCCCAGGGTGCGGGCCCGCCCAGTTGCTCCCGGGCGACCAGTGGTCCGTAGACCGCGTCGGCGGCGCCGACGACGGCCACCACGACGGAGAACTGGAGCACGATGCTCCACAGCCAGGGGCGGCTGCGGACCTCCACCCAGCCCTCGCGCAGATCGGACAGCAGGCCGCCGCCGGGGACCCGGGCGGGCACGTGGCTGACGTCGAGGAAGGCCCGGAGGGCGCCGGCGACGGCGAAGGCCGCCGCGTCGGCGGCCAGGACCCAGCCCGGGCCCACCACGGCGATCATCGCTCCGCCGAGGGCCGCGCCGCCGATGCCGGCGCCGTTCATCGCCATGCGGAAGAGCGCGAAGGCCCGGTTGGAGTGTTCGCCGGAGACGGTGGAGAGCAGCATGCCCTCGGCCGCGGGATTGAAGAAGGCCGTACCGGTGCCGCACAGCGCGGTGAGCAGCATCATCTGCCACAGCTGGGGTTCGCCCGTGAGGACGAGGACGGCGAAGGCGGCCTGCGAGAGGCAGTTCACGACATTGGCCGCGACCATCACCCGGTGGCGGGGCAGCCGGTCGGCGAGGGCGCCGCCGATGAGCAGGAAGAGGACGAGCGGCAGCGTGCGGGCGGCCGCGATCAGGCCCACGTCGCCGACGGACCCGCCGGCGTCCATGACCGCGAAGGCGGCCGCGATGTGCGCTCCGTGGCTCCCCAGGTTCGTGATGATCGCCGCACCCGTGAGCAGGCTGTAGTTGCGGCCGGCCCAGTCGGGTCGGCGGCGGTTCGCGGGCGTACGGGGTGCTGCGGTGCGGGGAGAGCTCACCCAGGGACTATCCCCGCCCCGGGCCGAGAATCCAAACGGATTGCCGGCTCGGGGCGGGACGCGGGATCACGGGGTGGTGAGCCGGATGGAGCTGAGGACCTTGTCGGAGATCTCGGTCGGAACCTCGTCCTTCACGCCGGCCGCGGTGATGAGTACGAAGCTGGCGAAGTCACCGACGGCGTTCTTGAAGCCGAAGCCGACCGCCTTGCCGTCGGTGGAGCACTTGTGCTCCTTCTTCAGGTTCGGAGCGGTCGCCACCACCGTGTGGCCCTTGATCCCGGAGGCGGTCGTGAACTCCTTGGCGGCCTCCACCTTCACCGTCCCCTTGGGCTCCTTCTGGGCGAAGGCCGCCCAGACCCAGGCGCCGGTGTTGTCGGTCGCCACCTGCGCGGTGTCCTTGGCGCCCTGGCCGCCCTTGACGCCGGTGTCCGCGACCGAGAACTTCTCGACCCTGCCGTCCGCGTCCTTGTCGACCGTGCACCACTCCTCCTTGAGGGTGGCGGTGCCGGTCATCGTGATGATCGGACTGCCATCCTTCTTCACCTCGTCGGAGATGGAGAGGATCCCGCCGGATTCGTGGACGTTCCACTCGGGGGGCACGTCGTAGCTGACGTTGTACTTCGTGTTGACCACGACCTTCCAGCCCGGGATGACGGGCTGGGCGTTGCCGCCGGCCCGCGGGTTCGGGCTGCTGCCGGCCGGGGCGGGTGACTCGGAGGCCGGCGCCGAGGGGCTGGCCGCCGGCTTGCCGTCGGCCTCGGTCTTCTTGTCGTCTCGGGTCAGCACGAACGCGCCGGTCGCGGCGGCCACCACGACGACGGCGGCCGCGGCGACGATCGCCACGGTCTTGGTCGAGTACGAACTACCGCCGCCGCCGGCTGCGGCGGTGGGCTGGGGCTGCTGGGGCATCTGGGGCGGGCCCCATTGCTGGCCGGGAACGCCCTGGGGCTGCTGGTACCCCGGCTGCTGCGGGTATCCGTAACCGGGCTGCTGCTGGTACGGGTTCGGCTGTCCCGGCTGTCCCGGCTGCTGCTGGTACGGGTTCTGTTGCGCGTCCTGAGGGTTCTGTTCGCCCCCGGGCGGCTGCTGCTGTCCTGGCCACATGGCCGGTAACGATAGTGGCCGTGGCCGTGGGGAGCCACGGCCGCCCCCTTGCGAGCCCTGGTCAACGAGGACTACTCGCGGGTAACATCGCGTTCCATGAGCGCAGATCAGATGAACGTGGGCGAACTGCTCGCCGCGACCGTACCGATGGCCCGGACCCTGAACCTCCAGTTCCTGGAGACCACCCCCGAGCGCGCGGTCGTCCGGCTCCCGGACCAGCCCGACTACCACAACCACGTCGGTGGCCCGCACGCCGGCGCGATGTTCACCCTCGCCGAGTCCGCGAGCGGCGCGATCGTCCTGGCCGCCTTCGGCGACCAGCTCTCGCGCGCCGTCCCGCTCGCCGTGAAGGCCGAGATCGGCTACAAGAAGCTCGCCAAGGGCGTCGTGACCGCCACCGCCACCCTCGGCCGCCCGGCCGCGGATGTCATCGCCGAACTCGACGCCGGAGGCCGCCCCGAGTTCCCCGTGACCATCGCCATCCAGCGCGAGGACGAGGCCGTGACCGGCGAAATGACGGTCGTCTGGACCTTGCGTCCCAACGCGTGACGACCGGCGGACGCCAACCCCTGCGGCCACGGGCCGGCACCTTCTAGGGTCCGTCGCACGACGACGGACGGAACGCCCGTGGCGAAGGTCGACATCGGCCTCGACGCCGAGCTCGTGGTGGAGGTGACGGTGCTCGCCGGAGTCGGCTCGACTCAGGACCCGGTGGAGGCCCTCGTACGGCACCACGACGCGCGCGGCCACCGCACCGGGGCACGGGTGCGGCGCCGGGACGAGACCCTGCGCGGCACCGACGGCGCACCGCCACTGCCGGAGGGCTGAACCTCGGCGCCGCGATGGCGCGTCCCGACCGACCCGGCGGGCGCGCGACGCACAGTGGGCGCGGGAGCGGTCCGGCGCGGGCCGCTCCCGCCGACCCACGCCGCAGGGAGCGCCCATGAGCGAGGCCGTGTCAAGACGTTCCGCGATGCGACTGCTCGCGGCGGCGGGCACGGCGGGCACGGCCATCGGAGCGGGCGCCTGTGCGCCCGGGGTGCCGCCGGGCGCGGGAGCCCGTAAGGCGCCGCCCGCCGCACCGGCCGCCGCCGAGGCCACGGGCGCCGCGCGCATCGACGCCCTGCTGCAGCGGCTCACGCTCGACGAGAAGACCGCCCTGCTGCACGGCGCCCCCGATCCCGCCCCCCTCGGCCAGGCGGGTTACGTGCCCGGCGTACCGCGCCTGGGCATCCCGGCGCTGCGCCTCGCCGACGGGCCCGCCGGGGTACGGGTCGCCAGACCCGCCACCGCGTTGCCCGCGCCGGTCCTGCTCGCCTCCGCCTTCGACCCGGCCCTGGCCCGCGAGTACGGCCGTGTCATCGGCCGCGAGGGCCGCGCGCTCGGCCAGGACGTCCTGCTGTCGCCCATGGTCAACCTCATCCGCACCCCGTACGCGGGCCGGAACTTCGAGACCTTCGCCGAGGACCCGCACCTGACCGCCGACCTGGTGGCCGAGATGATCCGCGGCATCCAGGACGAGGGCCTCATCGCCACCGTCAAGCACTTCGCCCTCAACAACCAGGAGCACGGCCGCGACACCGTCGACGCGATCGCCACCGAGCAGACCCTCCACGAGACCGAGCTACGGGGCTTCGAAGCCGCCGTGGCGGCCGGCGCGGGCGCCGTCATGGGCGCCTATAACAAGGTCAACGGCGTCCACGCCTGCGAGAGCAAGGCGCTGCTCGACGAACTGTTGCGCGGCAGCTGGGGGTTCGACGGCTGGGTGATGTCCGACTGGGACGCCACCCACAGCACGGTCGCCGCCATCGGCGCCGGACTCGACATGGAGATGCCCGGCGGCACCCACTTCGGCGGACCGCTGCGCGAGGCGGTGCGCGGCGGCTCCGTACCGGAGGCCGCCGTCGACCTCGCCGTCCACCGGATCCTGACCACCATGGACCGCTTCGGACTGCTCACGGCCCCGCCCGCCGCCCGGCCCTCGCGCGACGCCGCCGCCGGAGCGCGCACCGCCCGCAAGGTGGCCACCGCCGGAGCGGTGCTCCTGCGCAACGAACACGGCACCCTGCCCCTGAGCGGAGCCGCCGCCCGCTCGATCGCGGTGATCGGACCGACCGGCCGGGTGCCCTTCGTCAGCGGTGGTGGCAGCGCCCACGTGGTCCCCGACGGGGCGGCCGCCCCGCTCACCGCCATCCGGCGACGGGCCGGCGACGGCTCGACCGTCCGCTACGCCCTCGGCGAGGACCTGTACGGGCGGCGGCTCCCCGCGAAGCTGCTGACCCCGGCCGCCGACCTGGAGGAGCGGGTCGTGGACCCCGGGCGCGTCTGGAGCCACGAGGGAGAGTTCCGCCTCGAGGCCGACGACGAGTGGACCCTGCTCGTCCACTACACCGGGAAGCGGCCCGTCGTACGCCTCGACGGGGAGGAACTGTTCCCCGTCCGGCAGGGCGTGGCCGAGTACTTCGCCGGCGGACTGCTCGGCTCCGCACCCGACGGGATGAGCATCCGCCGCACCACCCTCGCCCTCAAGGCGGGCGCCCACCGGCTCGCCGTGACCGCCGAGGGCGGGGACAAGGGCCAGCGCTTCCGGCTCCGGCGCACCACCGCGGCGATCCGCGCCGCGGACCTCGCCGAGGCCGTGAAGGCCGCCAAATCGGCCCACAGCGTGGTGCTGTTCGCCTACGAGGACGCCACCGAGGGTCGGGACCGGACCTCCCTGGCCCTCCCCGGCGGGCAGGAGCGGCTGATCGAAGCGGTGACCGCCGCCAACCCCCGTACGACCGTCGTGCTCAACACCTCCTCCAGTACGACGATGCCGTGGCTCTCCCGTACCGCGGCGGTCCTCCAGATGTACTACCCGGGCCAGGAGGGCGCAGGAGCCACCGCAGACCTCCTCTTCGGGGACGCGGACCCCGGAGGGCGCCTCACCCAAACCTTCCCGGCCGACGCGCAGGCCACCCCGGTCGGCGGCGACCCGCTGCGCTACCCGGGCGTGGGCGGCCGGCAGGAGTACTCCGAGGGCATCCACGTCGGCCACCGCTGGTACGACGCCCAGCGGGTGACTCCGCTGTTCCCCTTCGGGCACGGGCTCTCCTACACCACCTGGCAGTACGAGAAGCTCACCGTCCGTCCGGAGCGGGCCGGGCTGCGCGCGGAGTTCACCGTCCGCAACACCGGGCGCCGCAAGGGCACCGAGGTGGCCCAGGTGTACGTGGGGCCGTCCGCGGAACTGGAGCTCGACCAGCCGGTGCGCGCGCTGGCCGGCTACCGGCGACTGGTCCTGGCGCCGGGCGAGGCGGAGCGCGTCACCGTCCACATCAGCGAGCGGGCGCTGTCGTCGTGGGACCCGGAGCGGCACGCCTGGGTGCTGGGTTCCGGCCGACGGCAGGTGTTCGTGGGCCGTTCGTCGCGCGAACTGCCACTGAGGTCCAGGGCGGTCGTGGCGAGCCGATAGGCTGCCCGTTCGGCGTGTCACAGGGGGCGCGCCGAGGACGACACGGGAGGACGTACCGGTGCACATCCAGGAATGGCTGGAGACGATTCCGGCGGTCAGCATCTATCTCCTGGTGGGTCTGGTCATCGGGCTGGAAAGCCTCGGCATCCCGCTGCCGGGAGAGATCATCCTGGTCAGCTCGGCGCTGCTGGCCTCGCAGCACGGGGAGATCGACCCCGTGGTCCTCGGACTCTGCGCGATCACCGGGGCGATCGTGGGCGACTCGATCGGCTACGCCATCGGCCGCCGGGGCGGCAAGCCGCTGCTGGACAAGCTGGGCCGGCGCTTCCCCAAGCACTTCGGACCCCAGCAGGTGGCGCTGGCGGAACGCTCCTTCGAGAAGTGGGGCATGTGGGCCGTCTTCTTCGGACGGTTCGTGGCCCTGCTGCGGATCTTCGCCGGGCCGCTGGCGGGCGTGCTGCACATGCCCTACTGGCGCTTCCTGGTCGCGAACGTCCTCGGCGGCATCCTCTGGGCCGGCGGCACCACGGCCGTCATCTACTCGGTGGGGATCGTCGCCGAGCCGTGGCTGAAGCGGTTCTCCTGGCTGGCCCTGGCGCTCGCCGTGCTGTTCGGGCTCGCCGTGACGCTCGTGGTGCGCAGCCGGATGAAGAAGGCGGCCGCGGCCGCCGGGGCCGCCGACGCGGAGATCCCCGCGCAGCAGACGGCTCGGGCCGCCGTCGGCGAATGACGGCAGCGGAGCGACCGGAGCCGGATTGGTCGGACGAGGGCCGGGAGGACCACTACAACCCGCTGGCGAACGGCCTGGGGCGCGCCGCCGAGGCCGGGGACACGGACCTGATGCGGCGCCTGCTGGCCGAGGGGGCCGAGGCCGACGCCTGGGTCCCCGGCGGACGGCGGGCCCTGGACCTGGCCGTGTGCGCCGGACAGGTGGAAGCCGTCAGGCTCCTCCTCGCGGCCGGCGCCGACCCCCGGCTCGACGCCGGCCCCTACGGCGAGGCGACGCCGCTGGCCCTGGCCGCGATGCACGGGTACACGGACGTCGCCCGAGCCCTCCTCGACGCCGGCGCCCCACCGGGCGGCGCCGCGGGCGGGCTGCGCTACGTGCCGCTGATCCTGGCGGCCGCCTCCTGGGAGGGTGGGAGCCCGGAGACCGTGGACCTGCTGCTGGACCGGGGCGCCGACATCGAGGAGATGAAGCGGGGTTGCACGGCACTCGACTGGGCCGCCCGCCAAGGCTGCCCGGCCACGGTGGAACGGCTCCTCGAGCGGGGCGCCACCCTTACCGAGCGGACCTTCCGGGAAGGGGCCACGGGACAGAGGTCCACCGGCAGCACGAGTCCGGGCCCCGGCACGCGCCACGCCGAGTACGAGGCCGTCAGGGCGCTGCTCGTGGCCGCGTGGGAGGCCCGGAACTAGCCTTCCGGCGTTACCGAGGCGCGGTGCTGCTTGGCCAGTTCCCCGTACATCAGGGCGTTGACCTTGATGCCCTCGCGCTCCTCGTCGGTCAGTTCGCGGCGCACCTTGGCGGGCACGCCCGCCACCAGCGAGCCGGGCGGGACGACCATGCCCTGCGGGACCAGGGCCTGCGCGGCCACCAGCGAACCGGCGCCGATCACCGCGCCGTTCAGCACGGTCGCACCCATGCCGATCAGACAGTCGTCCTCGACGGTGCAGCCGTGCACGACGGCGTTGTGGCCGATGGAGACGCGCTCGCCGATCGAGACCGGGAAGCCGGGGTCCACGTGCACCGTGCAGTTGTCCTGCACGTTGCTGTCGGCGCCGAGCGTGATCGGGCCGCAGTCGGCGCGCAGCACCGCCGAGTACCAGATGCTCGCGCCCGCGGCGAGGGTGACATCGCCGACCACGACCGAGGTCGGAGCCGTGAAGGCCGTCGGGTCGATGTCTGGGTTCTTGCCGCCGACACCCGCCACGAGTGCCTGGGCCACCTGGTGCGTCATGTTCTCTTCCTCTGCGTCCGTCGTCCGGTTGCCGCGCTCACAGCACCGTAGGCCACGCGGGCCGCCGTACCGGCGATGGGGTGAAGATCACAGGAGTGTGGCCGGGGCGAGCGGCACCCGGCGCACTACCGTGGCCGGGTGCCGAAGAAACAGAACACGTTCTCATCGCTGACGGCCGCGCGCCGCCGGCTGGCGAGCCGCGTGGTCCACACCGGCTGGCGCTGGATGCAGCAGGCCGGCGCGGTCACCGCGCAGACCCCTGGGCGGCTCAGGTTTGGTGCGATCGGGGACGGAACCCGGCTCGCCTTCCCGCAGGGCACCGTCTTCGGCGAGCGGTGGATCCGGCTCGGCGGGCACTGCATCATCGGCGAGCAGGTCACCCTCACCGCCGGGATGATGCCGGACCTCGACCTGGGGTCCGAGCCGATGCTGGTGCTCGGCGACGGGGTGGTCATAGGTCGCAACAGTCATGTCATCGCCGACGCCCGGATCACCATCGGCTCGAACACCTTCTGCGGACCCGGGGTCTACATCACGTCCACCAACCACAGCTACGACGACCCGCACGAGCCGATCGGCCGGCAGTGGCCGCGCAGCGCACCCGTGGAGATCGGTCCGGGGTGCTGGCTCGGCACCGGCGCGGTGATCCTGCCGGGCGCCCGCCTCGGCCGCAACGTGGTGGTGGCCGCGGGCGCCGTCGTACGGGGCGAGGTCCCGGACCACGCCGTGGTGGCGGGGGCGCCGGCGCGCATCGTACGGCGCTGGGAGCCGGAGACGGGCTGGCAGCCGCCGCTGCGTACGCCGACGCCGGTGCCGATCCCGGACGGGATGACCCCCGAGCAACTGCGCGGACTGGCCGAGCTGACGGAGGCCGAGCTCGCGGAGGCGGGGCTCACGGAGACGGAGCTCGCGGAGGCCGAGCACTCGTAGGGCCCGGCGACGGAGCCGCTCAGCCCGCGGCCAGAAGAACCGTTCCGGCGAGGGCCAGGCCGGCGCCCGCGGCCTGGACCGTGCGCAGCCGTTCCTTGAGTACGGCGAAGGCGGCGAGCGCGGTGATCACCGGGTAGAGCGAGGACAGTACGGCGGCCATGGTCACCGGGCCGTTCTGGGCGGCTATGGAGTACGTGCCGTTCGCCGCGACGTCCGCGAGGCCGACGAAGGCCAGAGCGGGCAGCAGCCCCCACAGGAGCTTCCGGCCGGCGCCGGCCGGAAGGGCGGGTATGCCGCGCCGGGTCTGCGCCCACAGGGCGGCGCCGCCCGCGGCGACATTGGTGACCCGCTGCACGAACAGCGCGAGGAACAGTCCGGTGAGGGTGCTGGACGCCTCCGCGATCAGGGCCATCACCGCACCGAAGCCGAAGGCCGCGACCAGGGTGAGGACGACGGCCTGCCGCTGGACGGGCGCGCCCCGCAGCTCGGGGCCGCCCGCGAGCACGATGCCGACGACGGCCACCGCTATCCCCGCGAACTGGCTGAGGCCGGGCCGCTCGCCCAACATCAGCCCCGCGGTCACGGGCACGACCACGCCGAGGGAGCCCAGCGGCGAGACCACGCCCATCGGGCCGAGGGCCAGCGCCTTGTAGAAGCTGAGCATGGCGACCGGCCCGACGAGGCCCGCGCCGACCGCGAACCACAGCTGCGGACCGGCCTCCCGCCAGGCGCCGGTGCCGAGGACCACCGCGCCGAGTACGACCACGGCGACGACCTGCGAGACGACGACCACGGTGAGCGCCGGGATCCGGCGGGTCAGCAGCCCGCCGCCGAAGTCGGCGAGCCCCCACAGCACGGCTGTGGCCAGGGCGAAGAGGGCGGTCATGGGCGGGCCTCGCAGTACAGTGCGGTGAACGTGGGAGTGCAGCATCTAATACAGAACACGTTAGTGCACTCTGTTGGACTGTGTCATCCAGAATATTGGACGGAATGGTGTCGGACCTCGAAGAGCTCACCCAGGCGCTCGCCCAGAACCTCAAGCGGTGGCGCGGCGAACGCGGTTTCACCTTGGATTCCCTGGCGGCCCGCGCGGGAGTGAGCCGCGGGATGATCATCCAGATCGAGCAGGCCCGTACGAATCCCAGCCTGGGCACCACGGTCAGGCTCGCCGACGCGCTGGGCGTCAGCATCTCCGCGCTCCTCGACCACGACCGCGGCCCGCAGGTCCGCATCGTCCCGCCGGACCAGGCCGTCCGGATCTGGTCCAGCGAGGCGGGCAGTTCGACGACGATGCTGATCGGCACGGACGAGCGCGGGCCGATGGAGCTGTGGACCTGGCACCTGGTGCCGGGCGAGGGGACGGACTCCGTCCCGCACCCGTCCGGCACCATCGAGATGCTGCACGTCACGGCCGGTGAGCTGACCCTGGTGGTCGGCGAGGAGGAGTTCCGCGTACCGGCCGGGGCCGCGGCCGCCTTCGAGGCCAACGTCCCGCACTCCTACCGCAACGACGGTTCCGCGCCGATGGAGATGACCCTCGCGGTGTCCGTCCCACCGGTCTCGACGCCGCCGTCCGCCCATGCCCACGGCGGCGGCCCGGCGGCGTCCGCCGGTTAGGCCTACAGCGCCGGGATCTCGATCGCGGGGCAGCGGTCCATGACCATCGTCAGCCCCGTCTCGCGGGTACGGGCGTATGCGGCCTCGTCGATCACGCCCAGCTGGAACCAGACGGCCTCGGCGCCGACGGCGACGGCCTGGTCGGCCACCGGCCCGGCCAGCTCGCTGTTCACGAAGACGTCCACCACGTCCACCTTGAACGGGATGTCCGCCAGCGAGGCGTACCCGGGCTCACCGTGCACCGTCTCGGCCTTGGGGTGCACGGGGATCACGCGCTTGCCGAACCGCTGCAGTACGCGGGCCACCCCGTAGGCCGCGCGGTCCTGGTTGTTCGAGAGCCCCACCACGGCCCAGGTGTCGCCCAGCTCGGTGAGGATCTTGCGGATGGTTGCCGGATCGCCGTACACGTGTGCCGCCTCCTGATGCGCTACGAACCCGCCGACCCCGTCCGCTGCGTCTCCACCGCGTCGGACCGGCGCTCAGCCGCATCAACCGAAAACTCCCGGGCGCGATTCCCCGGGTCCGCTCTGTAGTCTGTCGATCCGTTCGAACGGTGCGAGGGGTGGGACGTGGACAGGCTGGTGGAGGGGGCCGTCGCGGAGGCCCTGCGCACGGGCGACGACGGGGCGGTCCGCCTGTACGCGGCCGCCTGCGCCGAACGCGCGGTGCCCCTGTTCATCGGCATGCGGGGGGCCACGCCGGACCGCGAGGCCGATGTGGACCTCTGCGTGGAGTCCCTGCGCGGCCTCTGGTACGCGGACCGGCCCCTGCCCGACGCCGCCGAGCGCGTGCGCGCGCTGGAGGACTTGCCGGAACTGCGGCCGTACGAGGACGGCATCACCGATGTCGCCGGGACGTACGCCTTCTTCGGCGTCCTCGTCCTGCGGTACGCACTGCTGGCCAACGCCTCGGCGGACGCCGACCACGCGCTGTCCTGCGGGCACGTCGCGCTCACCGCGATGGGTCTGCTGGACCAGAACCTGCCCGGCGGCGCCGGCTTCCGGGCCGAGGAGAAAGCCCTGCAGGCCCGCTCGGCCAGCGGTGATGCCGCGGGTCTGTGGGAAGCGAGCGTCGCGTCGGGGCGCGAGAGGTTCCGGGCCGTGCTGGGCTGCCTACCCCGCTGACCGGTCCACGTTCCAGGCGAGCGGCAGGGACGCGTCGCAGAAGACGCAGACGAAGTGCTCGTCCCGGACGACGTTCAACTGCGCGCAGACCGGGCAGCGGCGGAAGACCACCTCGTGGGTGAAGCCGGACGGGTGCCCGATCCCCGCCGCGTCCAGGGCCTGCGCGACCGCCGGCCACGAGCCGGTGTCCGGGCAGTATCCGGTCGACTGGTTGCTCACCGCCCACACCACCCACCGCCCGGACTCCCGCCCGAAAGCGATCTCCCCGGCGCTCAGCACCGTGCCGCCACCCGCGCAGACCACGTGCTCGCTGCGCCGCGGCGCGAGCCGCAGCACACCGGCGCGGTCCACGACGAACGTGACGGGCTCGGCCAGCTCGGCCGCCGCCGGGCCCGCGGCCCAGTCCTCGAACTCCGCGGCCGAGCGGATGCTCCGCCCCTCGCCCTCCGGCCGGACGAGCACCCTCAGCTCGGCTGGTCCCACGTACCGGTACTCCCGCCCCTGTTCCCCCATGGCCACCAACCTAAGGGCTGTCCCGCAATCCCCGGCGGGCGCGCGGCGCCAGCTACGGCACCTCGCCGCGTTGTCGGGATCGCCCGAATACGCCCAGTATGAGGACTGCCCTCCGCCCGGGGGCCCCTCCCAGCGGTAGCTGGGGGAGATGCACCGCATCTGACGCCGCGCGCTGACCCACCGCGGATTACGGGACAGCCCTTAGTGCCGTGCCCTCCCACGGACGGGCGGGGGCCCGTTCTGCACCGCTTAGGGTGGTGAGGTGAAGGCAGACCAGTACGTGACGGTGGCCCGTGAGGGCGTGCACGAGTCCGAGATCAACCGCTCGCGCTTCCTGTGCTCGCTCGCGCCCGCCGCGACCGAGCAGGAGGCCCAGGACTTCGTCGCGCGCATCCGCAAGGAGCACCCCACCGCCACGCACAACTGCTTCGCCTACGTCGTCGGCGCGGACGCCTCCGTGCAGAAGGCCAGCGACGACGGCGAGCCCGGCGGCACCGCCGGGGTGCCCATGCTGCAGATGCTCATGCGCCGCGACATCCGCTACGCGGTCGCCGTCGTCACCCGCTACTACGGCGGCGTGAAGCTCGGCGCCGGCGGCCTGATCAGGGCCTACGGCGGGGTCGTCGGCGAGGCCCTCGACGAGCTCGGCACCGTCACCCGGCGCCGCTACCGGCTGGCCACCGTCACCGTCGACCACCAGCGGGCCGGCAAGACCCAGAACGACCTGCGCTCCACCGGCCGGACCGTGGTGGACCTGCGCTACGGGGCCGAGGTGGAGATCGAGGTGGCCCTCCCCGAGGCCGACCTGCCCGCCTTCGAGGCCTGGCTCGCCGACACCACCGCGGGCAGCGCCGGCCTCACCCTCGGCGGAGAGACGTACGCGCCCTGAGCGCCCCCGGGGACGGGTTAGCGTAGAGGGGTTCAGCGAGCGGGACACGACCAGGGGGAGACGGCATGTGCGGCGGGGCCGGCGAGTGAAGTTCCTGCACACCTCCGACTGGCACCTCGGCCGGGCCTTCCACCGGGTCAACCTGCTCGGCGCCCAGGCCGTCTTCATCGACCACCTCATCGAGACCGTGCGCGAGCGCGAGGTCGACGCCGTCCTCGTCGCCGGTGACGTCTACGACCGGGCCGTGCCCCCGCTGCCCGCCGTCGAGCTGTACGACCGGGCCCTGCACCGCCTCGCCGACCTCGGCGTCCCCACCGTGATGATCTCCGGCAACCACGACTCGGCCCGCCGCCTCGGAGTCGGCGCCGGACTGATCGGTCGGGCCGGGATCCACCTGCGGACCGACCCGGCCGGCTGCGCCGACCCCGTCGTCCTGACCGACGTACACGGTGACGTGGCGCTGTACGGCCTGCCGTACCTGGAGCCCGCCCTGGTCAAGGACCAGTTCCGCGCGGAGAAGGTCAGCCACGAGGCGGTCCTCGGCGCCGCCATGGACCGGATCCGGGCCGACCTGGCCACCCGTGCGCCCGGCACCCGCTCGATCGTCCTCGCACACGCCTTCGTCACGGGCGGCCGGGCCAGTGACAGCGAGCGCGACATCACCGTCGGCGGGGTCGAAGCCGTACCCGCCTCCGTCTTCGCCGGCGTGGACTACGCCGCCCTGGGCCACCTCCACGGCAGCCAGACCATCGACGAACGGGTCCGCTACTCCGGTTCCCCGCTCGCCTACTCCTTCTCCGAGGCCGACCACCGCAAGAGCATGTGGCTGATCGAACTCGGCGCACAGGGCGAGATCACCGGCGCCGAGCGGATCGACACCCCCGTCCCGCGCACCCTCGCCCGGCTCCGCGGACGGCTGGAGGACCTGCTGCAGGATCCTGCGCACCAGGCCCATGAGGACGCCTGGGTCGAAGCCACCCTCACCGACCCGGTCCGCCCCGACGACCCCATGGCCCGCCTCGCCGCCCGCTTCCCGCACACCCTCACCCTCGCGTTCGACCCCGAGGGCCGGCAGGAGGAGACCGGCGCCTCCTACGCCCAGCGCCTCAAGGGCCGCAGCGACCAGGAGATCGCCGAGGACTTCGTCGCCCACGTACGCGGCGGCGGCCACCCGGACGAGGCCGAACGGGCCGTTCTCCAGGGCGCCTTCGACGACGTACGGGCCGACGACAGCCACCGGGAGGCTCACCGATGAGGCTGCACCGGCTGGCCGTGACAGCCTTCGGACCGTTCGCCGAGCCCCAGGAGATCGATTTCGACGCCCTGTCCGGCGCCGGCATCTTCCTGCTGCACGGACCCACCGGCGCCGGGAAGACCTCCGTGCTCGACGCCGTCTGCTACGCGCTCTACGGTTCCGTGCCCGGCCCCCGCCAGGCCCCCGGCACGAGCCTGCGCAGCGACCACGCCGCCGCCCGCACCCCGACCGAGGTCACCCTCGAACTCACCGCGGGCGGCCGCCGCCTCGAGCTCACCCGGCGGCCCGAACAGGAGCGCCCGAAGAAGCGCGGCACGGGCACCACCAAGGACAAGGCCCAGAGCTGGCTGCGCGAGCACACCGGTGCGGGCTGGGAGCCGCTCAGCCGTTCCCACCAGGAGATCGGCGAGGAGATCGAGCAGCTGCTCGGCATGAGCCGCGAGCAGTTCTGCCAGGTCGTCCTGCTGCCTCAAGGAGAGTTCGCACGCTTCCTGCGCGCCGACGAGGCCGCCCGCGGCCGTCTCCTCGGCCGGCTCTTCGACACCCGCCGCTTCGCCGCCGTCGAGGCCCTGCTCGGGGAGCGCCGCCGGGCCGCCGAGGCCAAGGTCCGGGCCGGCGACGAGAAGGTCCTGCACACCGCCCAGAGGCTCGCCCAGGCCGCCGGCGACAGCGCCGACCTGCGGGCCTGGCCGATGCCCGGACACCAGCCGGGCGACCCCGGGCTCGCCGAGGCCGTCCGGGCCTGGGCGGCCGTCGCCCGGTGCGCGGCCCGCGAGCGCCTCGACGTCGCCGAGTACGCCCTGGCCGCCGTCGAGAGCCGGCACGCCGCCGCCCGGCGGGCCGCCGAGGACGCGCGGGAGCTCGACCGGCTGCAGCGCCGGCACGCGGAGACCCTCCGCCGGGCCGCCCTGCTCGACGGGGCGGCGCCCGAGCGGGACCGCGTGCGCGGCCTGCTGGACCGGGCCCGGCGCGGCGCCCTGGTGGCCCCCGCCCTGGAACTGCGCGGCGCCGCCTCCGCCGCGCACCTTGCCGCCGCCCACGCCGAAACCTCCGCCCGGACGCAGCTCCCGCCAGCACTGAAGGAGGCGGGAACCGAGCAGCTGGCCGCTGTGGAGCAGCGGCTGCGCGAGGCCCTCGGCGCGCTCGGCGCGGCACAGCGGGCCGAACAGCGCAGCGCCGAGATCGGCCGGGAACGGGCCGACTTGGAACGGGAGTCCCGGGCCGCCGAGGAGCAGCACCAGGAGTCCGCCGAGTGGCTGGAGCGCTGGGAGGCAACCCGAACGGCACTGCAGGAGCGGGTGGACGCCGCCCAGCAGGCCGCGACGCTGGCCGAGCAGCTCGCGGGCCGACTGGAACCCGCCCGCATGCAGCTGAACGCCGCCCGCCGGCGGGACGAGCTCGACGCCGACGCGGCGCGCGCCGCGGGCGAACTGCTCACCCTGCGCGAGGAGTCGGCCGCCGCCCGGGAACGCTGGCTGGAGCTCAAGGAGGACCGGCTGCGCGGGATCGCCGCCGAGCTCGCCGAGGCGCTGGTGGCCGGAGAGGCCTGCACCGTGTGCGGGTCCGCGGAACACCCTGCTCCGGCCCGCCCGGCCCCCGGCCACGTGGACCGCGCCGCCGAGGACGCGGCCCACGCCCACTTCGAACGGGCCGAGCAGGCCCGGGCCGCCGTGGAGCGCCGGCACGCCGCCGCGCAGGAGGCCCGTGCCGAAGCCGCGGCCGCCGCCGGGGAGGCATCCACCGCCGAACTCCTGGACCTGACAGCCGACCTGAGCGACCGCCATGCCGCCGCCCACGCCGCGGCCGCCTGCCTCCACGCCGCCCGGGAGCAGCTCGCCCGGGCCGAGCAGGAGCACGCCACGCGCAGCGCCGACCGGCAGGGCGCCGAGACCCGGGCTGCCGCCAGGTCCTCCCGGCGCGAGGCCCTGGACCGCGAACAGGCCGGGCTGGAGGCCGAACTCGCCCTCGTACGGGACGGCGCGCCCACCGTCGCGGCCCGCGCCCGCACCCTGGAGGACCGGGTCCGGATGGTCTCCACCGCGGCCACCTCGCTGCGCCGGGCCGAGACCACCGCGGCCCGGTTGAAGGAGGCCGACGACCAGCTCGCCGACGCCGCGTTCAAGGCCGGCTTCGACACCATCGAGGCCGCCGCCGACGCGGTGCTCCCCGAGTACGAACGCACCGCCCTCCAACACCGGCTGGACGCCTGGCAGGCGGAAGACGCCCTGCTGGCGGAGCGCCGCCGCGAGACCGGCGCCGCTGAAGCGGCAGCCCTGCCCCCGGCCGCACCGGACGCGGCCGACGCGTACGCGGCCACCGCTGCCGCGAAGCTTCGTACGGCGGGGTCGGCGGCCGACGCGGCCCGGGTGCGCTGCACGGAGCTCGACCGGCTCTCCCTCCGGGCCGAGCAGGAACTGCGGGCGCTCGGTCCCCTGCGGGAGGCCTACGACCGGGTCGCCCGATTGGCCGGACTCACCGCCGGCACCTCCGCCGACAACGAGCGCAAGATGCGCCTGGAGGCCTACGTACTGGCCGCCCGCCTGGAGCAGGTGGCCGCCGCCGCTACGGTACGGCTGCTGCGCATGTCCGGCGGCCGCTACACCCTCGTCCATTCCGACGCGCGGGCGAGCGGACGGGGGCGCTCCGGCCTCGGGCTGCACGTGGTCGACGCGTGGACCGGCAGCGAGCGGGACACGGCCACCCTGTCGGGCGGCGAGACCTTCTTCGCCTCGCTGGCCCTGGCGCTGGGCCTCGCGGACGTGGTCACCGACGAGGCGGGCGGGATGCGCCTGGACACCCTCTTCATCGACGAGGGCTTCGGAAGCCTCGACGACCAGGCGCTGGACGAGGTGCTCGACGTCCTGGATTCGCTGCGCGAACGGGACCGGAGCGTCGGCATCGTCAGCCATGTCGCCGACCTGCGGACCCGGGTCCAGGCACAGCTGGAGATCGTCAAGCAGCGCGGCGGCTCCGTGGTGCGCCACCGTACGGCGGCGCTCACGGACTGAGCGGCCGGCGGGGCAGCGGGGAGGAGTAGACGATGCTCGTCGTCACCGAACCGAGCCCCGAGATCCGGCCCGTGACCTCCTCCAGGTGTGACATCGAGCGGGTCGCGACCTTGAGGACGAAGCAGTCGTCGCCCGTGACGTGGTGGGCCTCCAGGATCTCCGGGGTGGCCTCCAGGAAGTCGTGGAAGGGCTTGTAGTTGCCGTGCGGGTAGCGCAGCCGCACCAGGGCGAGGATCGACTTGCCGAGCCTTTCCGGGTCCACCACCGCCGTGTAGCCGGTGATGATGCCGGTCTCCTCCAGTCGGCGGACCCGCTCGGTGACGGCGCTCGCGGACATGGACACGGAGCGGGCGAGCTCGGTGAAACTGGCGCGGCCGTCCCGCTGGAGGGCTTCGAGGATCCGCCAGTCGGTGGCATCAGGGGAATAGTCGGTCATGGTGCAGGTCTAGCAGGGGATTCCCCGGTCAGACAAGGAAAAGGCCGGGGATACTCGCTTCCGGCGGTGATCGACGGATCATAGATTTCTTGCCATGACGACGACGCAGACGCACACGAACCAGCCGGGCTCCGCCGCCCCCGCCACCACCAATCCCGTGCTCCGGGTGCCGCCGGCTTCCCCGGCCGCGGCCGCCGCGTACTTCGCCGCGAGCCTGGCCTTCCACGCGGACGTGTCGGACGTCGCCGCCGCCTTCAAGGCCCACCGCGAGCAGGGCGCGGAGCTCGGCTTCCAGCTCGTCGACTCCCGCTCCACCCCGTCCTGGGACCAGGCCCACGTGCCCGGCGCCGTCCACCTGCCCACCGCCCTGATCCCCGAGCAGGCAGAGGGGCTCCTGGACAAGAACGTCCCCGTGGTGACGTACTGCTGGGGCCCCGGCTGCAACGGAGGCACCCGCTCCGCCCTCGCCCTGGCCGAACTCGGCTTCCAGGTGAAGGAGATGCTCGGCGGCATCGAGTACTGGATCCGGGAGGGCTTCGAGGTCGAGACCTGGCAGGGCAGCCAGCAGCGTGCCGGGGCCGACCCGCTGACCGCGCCGACCGACTCGGACGACTGCGGCTGCTGAGGCACGTGCCGTGCGTGCCGTACGTGCCGCGGGGCGGTGCGGGCTCACGGGGCGGTGCGGGATCACGGGAACGGGCCGCTCATCCCCCCGGGAATGAGCGGCCCGTCCGTCAGAGCTTCGACAGCTCGTCCACCAGATCGTCCAGCCCCAGCGAACCCTGCGACAGCGCAGCCATGTGCCAGGCCTTCAGGTCGAAGGAACCGCCGTGCGCGGCACGCGCGTTGTCCCGGCCCAGGAGCCAGGCGCGCTCACCCAGCTTGTAGCCGATCGCCTGTCCCGGCATGGACAGGTAGCGGGTGAGCTCGCTCTCGACGAAGTCCGCCGGCCGGCCGCTGTGCAGGCCGAAGAACTCCTGCGCCAGGTCAACCGTCCACCGTTCGCCCGGGTGGAACGGCGAGTCCGCCGGGATCTCCAGGCCCACGTGCATGCCGATGTCCACGATGACCCGCGCCGCGCGCATCATCTGGCAGTCCAGGTAACCCAGACGCTGCTCGGCGTCCTTGAGGTAGCCCAGTTCGTCCATCAGCCGCTCCGCGTACAGCGCCCAGCCCTCGGCGTTGGCGCTGACCATGCCGACGGTGGCCTGGTAGCGGGAGAGCTGGTCCGCCACGTGCGTCCACTGCGCGAGTTGCAGGTGATGGCCCGGCACGCCCTCGTGGTACCAGGTGGACACCAGGTCGTACACGGGGAAGCGGGTCAGGCCCATGGTGGGCAGCCAGGTGCGGCCCGGGCGGGAGAAGTCCTCGGAAGGGGACGTGTAGTACGGGGCCGCGGGACCGCCCGGCGGGGCGATGCGGGACTCCACCCTGCGGACGCGCTCGGCGAGTTCGAAGTGCGTGCCGTCGAGGTTCTCGATGGCCTCGTCCATCAGGCCCTGCAGCCAGACCTGGACCTCGTCCACGCCCTCGATGTGGGTGCCGTGCTCGTCCAGGTGCTTCAGCGCCTCCCAGGGGCCGGCGCCCGGAAGGATCTTGGCAGCCTCGGACTTCATCTCGGCGAGCAGCCGGTGGTACTCCGACCAGCCGTAGGCGTACGCCTCTTCCAGGTCCAGGTCGGTGCCGTTGAAGAAGCGGGCCCAGCGGGCGTAGCGCTCGCGGCCCACGGTGTCGGGCTTGCCCTCGACGGCCGGGGCGTACACCGAGCTCATCCAGTCGCGCAGTGCGACGACGGCGGCGGTCGCGCCGGCGGCCGCGGCGTCCAGTTCGGCGCGCAGGGCGTCAGGACCGGCGGAGACGAAGCCCTCGAAGAAGGGCGCCTCGGAGCCGTCCTGGCCGACCCAGGTCGTGAGCTGGCCGATCATGGTGGTGGTGGCGCGGGGGCCGCCGTAGAGGCCTCGCTCCAGGCCGAGCCCGAGGCTCTCGCGGTAGCCGGCGAAGGCGGCCGGTACGGCGCGCAGGCGCTCGGCGATCGCCGCCCAGTCCTCGTCGGTGTCGGCGGGCGTCAGGGAGAAGATCTCACGGACGGAGTGCGCGGGGCTGTGGATGTTGCTGACCGCGCACAGGTCCTCGTCGGCCTCCAGTACGGCGAGCTCGGCGCTGAGGCGCTCGCGCAGCAGCCGGGCGCAGCGGCGTTCGGCGTCGCTGTCGGCGCCGGCCTCCGACTCGGCCGCGTCGAGGCGGGTCAGGGTCTCGCGGATGAGCTCGGCTACAGCCGCACGGCCCGCCGGGGAGTAGTCCGGGAGCTTGCTCGAACTCGAGGCGACACCGAGGTAGGTGCCCGTGATCGGGTCGAGGGCGATGAGGTCGTCGACGTAAGCGTCGGCCACCTGGCGGGGCAGCCGCGGTGCACTGCCGTTGTGGAGGGTCTCTGACATGCGGACATCTTCGTATGCGGGACGGGTTCCCGTCATCACCGATTGCCGTCGGACTGCTGACGTGGGCCGGAGCGGGATCGGCCGTGCGTGCGAAGAATCTTCAACCACCGTGCTGGACAAGCCACTTCACGATCCGAGGGCAAAGAACTTCGGGAACGGGGCGCTCGCAGCTTGGCCGGATTCCGCCCGAGCCGGGACCCGGTCGGGGTCCCGGCTCCGGACGGATCGTCAGGCGCGGCGCCGCGGAGCCGACTGCTCGTGCGGGAGTTCCTGCGGGAGCTCGCGGGGAAGTTCGTAGGGCAGCCGGGAGTTGACCGGGGTGGCGTCCAGCCGGGCCGTGATCACCAGGGTGCCCTCCTCGATCTGGTAGTCGAGGGGCAGGCCGAGGCCGCGCATGGCGGCGACCATGCCGGTGTTGGAGGCCTGGGTGACGGCGTACACGCTGTCGCACCCGGCCTCGACGGCCATCGCGAGGAGCCGGCGCAGCAGCTCGGAACCGATGCCGCGGCGCTGCCAGTCGTCTTCGATGAGCAGGGCGACCTCGGTCTCGTCGCCGTCCCACAGCAGGTGGCCGAGGGCGATGAGCTTGCCGGAGGTGGTGGTCGCGGCGAGGGTGCGGCCGAAGCGGGGGCTCAGCAGGTGGCCGAGGTAGCGGTCGGCGTCGTTGACGGGGCCGTGGTAGCGCAGCGACAGCGTGCGCTCGGAGCAGCGGTCGTGCATGGCCCGGGCCGCCGCCCGGTCGGAGCCGTCGGCGCGGCGCACGGTGATCTCGTTGCCCTCGGGCAGGGTCAGCACGTCCTGACTGCGCGGGACGCGGGGGCCGAGCCGGGCGTCGAGCTCGACGAGGGCGCGGGCCCGGGCGAACTCGGTCGGGGTGAAGGGAAGGTAGGGCCGCTCCACGGTGATCGCACCGCCGGACGGGTCGCGCAGCCGCATGACCGTGGCCTCCAGGACCCCCTCGACGGGGGCGTCCGCGCCGGCGTTGGGGCGGCCGGTGAGGGTGGTCGCCGGGATCGAGTGGATCGTGCAGCGGCCGAGCAGCTGGCGCAGGGCGAGGGGCAGCTCGGCGGCGTCCAGGGCGGTGCGGGTGGCGAGGCCGAGGACCCGCGTCGGGGTGTCGACCAGGTCGTGGGCGTCGGCGCGCTCGATCCAGGTGCTGTGGCCGCCGGCCCGGGAGATCGCCCGGGCGAGGTCGGCGGAGGGCAGTTCCTGCGGGGCGCGCAGCAGGAACTCGTCGACCGTGCCGCCCTCGGGGAGCGGGTGCGTCTGGAGGGTCAGGATGTCGACGCCGTTGCGGGCGAGGGCGGTGCAGAGGGCGGCCAGGGAGCCCGGCTCGTCCCGTACGGTCGTGCGCATCCGCCAGAGGGCGGTGCTGCTCGCGACCGCGGGCGCACTCGCTGCCGCGCCGGAGGTCGTCGCGGGGAGCTGCTCCGGATCGCCGAGGTCCGTGTGCCGCGGCGGGGGCGCATGGCTGTGGCGCCGTGCCCACCAGGTGTGGAAGGCCGCCGTCACCAGGAGCACGACGGCCGAGGCCACGAGCAGGACCGGGCCCCTGGGGCCGTGCACGACGAGATTGGCGATGGCGTCGGCGACCGCGACGGCGCAGAACATTGCGGCGAGTTCGACGACGTCGCGGCGCCAGTGGTGACGGTGGGGACGGTGGGCGGAGGCGAGGTTACGGTCAGTCATGCGCACCACTGTGGCGCAGGGGTGTTGCGTGATCACGAACGATCTGTGACCGACTGGTTAAGTGTCCATCTGGCCGATTTCACCCAGTTTTCGGGGCCATTTCCGGATCACAAGGTCGGAGCGGCCGATGCCCCCGCGGGGTACGGGGGCTTCCGATGGCTTCCGGTGGCTTCAGGGCGTCACTGGCCCACGCGTCCGGGCCGGAGCGTCCGGGTGAAGAGTACGTCCCCTCCCTGGCGGCGCAGACGGACGGTGAGGTCCCCGCTGCCGCCGTCGATGTCGACCTCGCCGTAGTACGGAGGGTTCTCGGACGGTGACATGTTGGCGAAGGGAGCCGACTGCACGTAGGCCGCCTCCGGGCCGAAGGTGGCGTCGAGCCGCCCGGCCGGGAAGCCGCCGGCGCCGATCGGGCCCGACACGAACTCCCAGAACGGCGCGAAGTCGGTGAAGGCAGCCCGCTCCGGCGCGTAGTGGTTCGCGGCGGTGTAGTGGACGTCGGCCGTGACCCAGAGGGTGCCCGTGACGCGCTGGTGCTTGATGTGCCGCAGGAGTTCGGCGATCTGGAGCTCGCGACCCAGTGGGGCGCCCGGGTCGCCCTGGGCCACGGCTTCGAAGTTCGCGGTCCCGTCGGGGACGACGATGCCCAGGGGCATGTCGGCGGCGATGACCTTCCAGGTGGCGCGCGAGCGGGACAGCTCGCGCTTGATCCAGGCCAGCTGCTCGGGGCCGAGGATGCCGATGGGGTCCTCGGCCTGGGTGTCGGGGGAGTTGGCGTTCCGGTAGGTGCGCATGTCGAGCACGAAGACGTCGAGCAGCGGGCCGTACCGCATCACCCGGTACATCCGGCCCTCGGCGCGGCCGCCGCGCAGGTCGGTGACGGGGAAGTACTCCCCGAAGGCCTGGCGGGCGCGGGCGGCGAGGGTGTCGGCGTCCTTGACGGTGTAGCGGGGGTCGTCGATGAGCTGGCCGGGGTACCAGTTGTTGCGCACCTCGTGGTCGTCCCACTGGGCGAGGACCGGGACCTGGGCGTTGAAGCCGAGCAGATTGCGATCGAGCAGGTTGTAGCGGAAGTTCCCGCGGAACTCGGCGAGCGTCTCGGCGACCTTCGCCTTCTCCTCGGTCGTGACGTTGCGCCAGAGGCTGCCGTCGCGCAGCGGGGCGGTGGCCTTGATCGGCCCGTCGGCGTAGATCGTGTCACCGCTGAAGAGGAAGAAGTCGGGGTTGCGCAGCCGCATCTCCTCGAAGACGCGGTAGCCGCCGAGGTCGGGGTTGATGCCCCAGCCCTGGCCCGCCAGGTCGCCGGACCACAGGAAGCGCACGTCGTGGCGGCGGGAGACGGGGGTGGTGCGGAAGGTGCCGTGGACCGGCGGGGAGCTGCGGCGGGGGTCGTCGGGGTCGGTCAGGACGACCCGGTAGTGGACTTCCTGGCCGGGCGGCAGATCGCGCAGCACGGTGGTTCCGGTGAAGTCGCTCGACGGGCCGAGCAGCGGGCCGCGGTGGCGGCGTACGGCGTAGCGGAACGCCTCGCTCGGGGAGGTCTCGACGTACATCCGCGCCAGGCGGTCGGACCGGGTCCACACGGTGGCCGAGTGGGCGGTGATCTCGCCGGACTGGACGCCCCACAGCGCGCCCGGCCGGCCGGAGCGGGCGAAGGCCGGCGCGGCGAGTGCCGGGGCGGCGATCAGCGCGGAGGACAGGGCGAGGGAACCGCCGATGAGGGACCGTCGGGTGCGCGGAATCGATGCCATCGGTACGTCTCCTGGGGGCGGCGAGGACGGGTCGGACCAGCGTGCCGTCGCACACCGGCCCGGCCGCGTCGCCCACGCGAACCGCGGATGAACAACCGTCAGCCGCTCATTCGTTCAGCTGTTCAGGTGCGTGGCCGGTTCAGTCGGTTCGGCCGGTTCAGTCGGGTCGGTCGATCCCGCCGACTCGGAAGAGCCGTGAGCCGTGAGCCGCGGTCCCGGCCCGGCCGGGCCGGCCCGGTTGCCCCATCAGGCGGCCACGAGCCGCACGCTGCGCGCCGTGTCGAGCACCACCCGGGACACGAGGGCCGGATCGTCGTTCATCGGGACGTGGCCGCAGCCCGGCAGCCGGACCAGCCGGGCGCCGGGGACGGTGTGCTTGGCGCGGATGCCCTGGCGGCGCAGCAGCAGCCGGTCGCGGGTGCCCCAGGCGATGGTGACCGGCAGGCCGGGCACGTCGTCGGTGAACCGGACCGAGCCGCCCGCGGCCAACGTGTCCTCGAAACCGGTGGCATCGCGCAGGGCGAGCGTCTCGGCGACGACCGCCTCGGCCGGGCGGCGGGACGGGCGGGCGTAGATGGTGCCGGTGAGCGCGGCGCGGCCGGGGGCGCTGCGGGCGAGCCGGCGTACGGCGGGCAGGGGCAGCGCCTTGGCGCCGGCGCGCATCGCGAGGAGGGTGGCGAACGCGTAGCGGCGCTCGGCCTCGGTCCAGAACCCGGCGGGGGAGAGCGCGGTGACGGAGCGGACGAGGTTGCTCCGGCCCATTTCCAGGGCGAGCAGACCGCCGAGCGAATTGCCCGCGACGTGCGGGCGCTCGACCCCGAGGGCCGTGCAGAGCGCCCCGAGGGCCGGAGCCACGGTCCCCAGCGCATAGGGAACGCCCTGGGGAAGGGGCTCCGAGGCGCCGAAGCCGGGTAGGTCGACGGCGATCACGTCGTGTTCGGCGGCCAGGATGTCGATCACCGGGTGCCAGGCCTGGAGGTGATGGCCTATGCCGTGCAGCAGGAGAAGTGGTTCACCAGCGCCCTTGCGCTCGTAGGCGAGGGTGGTGGGGCGGGGGCCGAGCGGCGAATCGATCGTGAAGGAGACCGTGGCGGTCATGCTGCTCCTCGTCGGTTGGACGCGTGCGAGACAGGATGTCAGTAGTGCCTACCGCCATGATTACCGTCCGGTAGCCCTTGACTACAAGCCTTCCGTGCCTGCGAGAACATCCCGTGAACGGCTTGATACGTATGCCCGTTCTGCCCGGCAAAGGTATGAGCATTGGTCTTGACCAAGGGGGTGTGCCGTCCTATCGTCGCAGGGATAGTGCAGGAACCTTTAATAAACAAAGGCGCGGAACTGCCGCTGGAACACACGGCGAGTGCAGCGATGGCAGGAGGAGTCAGGGTGGGGACCACGCAGCTCGAAACGGCACCGGAGCCGAAGTACTGGCACCTCAAGACCGTCCTCAGCGAGGCGCTCGACCAGGACTTCGCCGTCGGCGAGGTGCTGCCCAACGAGCGTGAGCTCGCGGCCCGTTTCGGTGTCGCCCGCGCCACCCTGCGTCAGGCGCTGGAGCAGTTGGAGCTCGAAGGTCGGCTTCAGCGCCGTCGTGGCGTGGGTACCACCGTCGCCCCGCCGCGCGTCGGTGTCGCCGTGGGCGGCGCGCAGCACAGTTGGCCCGGCGAGAGTGCCGACGGCTGGGAGCCGCTCGACGCGGCCGAGACCCTGCCGACGGCCGCAGTGCTGAAACTCCTCGGTACCGGTGGCGCCTTCGTCGCCGACCAGCCGGTGCACACGGTGCGCCGGACCCGGGTCACCCACGGCCAGGCAGTCGCAGCCGAACTGATCTACGTCCCCGCCGCTTCGGTGCCCGGACTCCCCGCCATCGAGGCCCCGGCCGGCCCGGCCCGTGCCCGTGCCGTCCTGCGCGAACTGCAGCGGCTGGTGCTCGACGGCCAGGACCGCTCGGTGGAGCTCGGCTCCGCCCGCGCCGACGACGCCAAGGAACTGGACCGCCTGCCCGGCGCCCCGGTGCTCCTGGTCACCACGCGCTACTTCACCACCGCGGGAACGGCGGCGGTCTCGGTGGCCACCTACCGCGCGGACACCTGCCGCCTCACCTTCGGCGACTCGGGCAACGTCGAGATCACCCACGAGCCGCGCGTCGCCTCCTGACACCGCCAGGGGGCGCCCCCGGTCCCCGATCCTTCTGGGCGTCCGGATGCAGCTGCGGCTGCGTCTGGACGCAGCTACGGCCCGGCCCCGGCCCCGGCACCTTTTGCCGGGGCCGGGGCCGGGCCGTAGCTGCGCGTACGGGAGGGGCGGGCGGCGGGGTCAGCGGCGGGCCGTGACGGTCTTCTCCACCGCGAAGAGCTCTTCTTCGACGTGGTCCAGCGCGAGCCGGAGGGCGCCGGTCGCCACTGCGGCCTCGCCGAGCATGGACTGGGCCACCCTCGGTGGGCGCAGGCAGTAGCGCGCCAGCTCCTGGCGGAGGGGCTCCAGGACCCCGTCCAGGCCGGCCGCCCAGCCGCCGACGACCACCAGCTCGGGGTCCATCGCCAGGACCAGCGCCGCCACGTCGTGCACCAGCCGTTGCAGGAACCGCTCCACGGCGGCCACCGCCTGCCCGTCGCCCCGCTTGGCCATCGCGAAGACCTCGGCGACGGCGGCCTCGTCCAGCGGATGCAGCGGCTCACCCGTGGTCGACAGCAACCGCTCGGGCGTGACCTCACGGCCCAGCAGGTGCAGGGCGCCGATCTCGCCCGCCGCCCCGCCGAAGCCCCGGTGCAGCCTGCCGCCGATCAGCGAGCCGGCGCCGGGACTGAGCCCGGCCATCACGAACACCATGTCGCCGGTGTCCCGCGCGACGCCCTTCCAGTGCTCGGCGACCGCTGCCGCATTGGCGTCGTTCTCCACCTGGACCGGGCAGCGGAACGAGCGCCGCAGCCGTTCCCCGAGCGGCAGCCCGGTCCAGCCGGGCAGTGCGGTGCCGAGGCGGACCGTGCCGTCGGCCTCGACGATCCCGGGGCTACCGACGCCTACCGCCCGCAGCGAGTCCCGTGGCACCCCGGCGCGGCGCAGCAGATCGGCGACCGCCGCCCGTACCCGCTCCAGCCGCTCATCGGCGGACGCCGTCTCCGCGACGTCCTTGGTGCCGGCACCGATGACGCGGCCGTCCAGGCCGGACAGCAGCACCGCGATCCGGTGCGAGCCGATCTCGATGCCCAGCAGGTGTCCCGCCTCGGTCCGGAAGCGGAACCGCCTGGCCGGGCGGCCCTGCCGCCGCGCCCCCTCCTCCGCATCCGCCTCGACGACGAGCCCGGTCGCGATCAGCCCCTCAACGACACCCTCGACGGTCGGCCGGGAGAGTCCCGTCAGCCGTGTGAGGTCGGTGAGGGTCGGTGATCCGGCCGTCCGCAGTGCACGCAGCACCACGGCGGAATTGATCCGCCGGAGCAGAGAGGGGTCCCCGCCGGTCAGCTGCCCCAACGTGTGTCCTCCCAGGTAGCGAGCTTGTCAGCCGGATCGTACTGCCCGCCCGGTGTGTCGGCGAGAAGCAGCCCCCCATCGGCCGGAAGCAGACCTTCCCTCATGCGGGGGAGACGAACCCCGACTCGTACGCCGTGATCACCGCCTGCGTCCGGTCCCGCGCCCCCAGCTTCGCCAGGATGGCGCTGACGTGGGACTTGACCGTCTCCGTGCCGATGATCAACTCGGCGGCGATCTCCACGTTCGTGAGCCCCCGCGCCATCAGCCGCAGGACCGCCTCCTCCCGCTCGGTCAGGGCGGCCCGCTCCAGCACCGCCCGGGCCTGCCGGTTCCCGTACTCCGCCGCCAGGGCCCGCACGGCCGCCGGGAAGAGCAGCGTCTCACCCTCCGCCACCAGCCGTACCGCGTGCACGATCTCCGAAGGCCGGGCCCGCTTCAGCAGGAACCCGTCCGCTCCCGCCCGCAGCGCCTGGTAGACATACTCGTCGTTCTCGAACGTGGTCACCACGAGGATCTTCGGCGGGGAGTCCACCGTCCGCAGCACCGCGCGGGTCGCCTCGATCCCGTCGAGGAGCGGCATCCGCACGTCCATCGCCACCACATCCGGCCGCAACTGCCGGACCAGCGGGATCACGGAGGCCCCGTCGGCCGCCTCACCCACCACCTCGATGTCGGGCTGGGAATCCAATACGGCGCGCAGACCCGCACGCACCAGGGGTTCGTCGTCGACGAGCAGTACGGTAACCGGCATCCGGTCAGCGTATTCGCTCCAGCGGCAGCCGGGCGCGCACTCTCCAACCGCCCTCGTGCAGCCCGGTTTCAGCCGCTCCGCCGAGCAGAGCGGCCCGCTCCCGGATCCCGCGCAGGCCGCTGCCGCCACCAACCGTGACACCGGGGCGTTCCGGAAGCGGATTCGTCACCTCCAGGTCCAGTCGGTCCGCGGTCATCTCCACCCGAATGCGCACCGGCACCGGGCCGCAATGGCGCAGTACGTTGGTCAGCGCCTCCTGCAGGATCCGGTAGCCCTCCCGGGTGACCGGCTCCGGCAACTTCTCCAGCGGCCCCGTCAGTTGCGCGTCCACCGTGGAGCCGGAGGCCCGGGCCGACTCCAGGAGCCGGTCGGCCTCCACCAGCGTCGGCCACTGCGACGGCGGCTGCCCCGACTCCCGCAGCACTCCCAATACCCGCTCCAGATCCTCCAGCGCGGCCCGGCCCGTCTCCTCGATCGCGCACAGCGCCCGATCGGTGAAGGCGGGATCACCCGCGGCGCGCGCGGCCCCCGCCTGCACGACGGCCACGGTGAGCGCGTGGCCGATGGAGTCGTGCAGTTCCCGCGCGATGCGGGTGCGCTCGAGCAGCTGCTCCGTGCGTGCTTCCAACGCGGTCAGTCGTTCGGTAGCGGACGGGCTCAGCAGGCGGGTGGCAGCCGCGGTGATCAACTCGCCGAGTAGGACCACGATGACGATGAGCACGACCAACGGCACGGGAACGAGCAGCGCGGCGGCCCAGCGCCCGGGTACGAAGGGCAGGAAGTGGTCCGGACCCGAGGGGTGCCCGATCGCCGTCGCGAAGAGCTCCACGGACATCGCCGACAGCCAGACCGTGGAGCCGAACGCACCGACCGCGATGACCATCCGCGTCTCCAGCCACAGCACGGTTCGCCAGCGGTCCCCCCAGTGGGCCGACGGAGCGAGGCTTATGGCGCTGTCGGAAGGGTCGCGGTCGTACGGGGTGAGCAGGAACTGTGCTTGGAGCCCCTCCGCCAGTCGCACCCAGGGCACCAGGCCGAACGGCAGGACGAGCAGCAGCGGCACCCAGGGCCACCAAGGCATGATGAACATCCATACCGCCAGCAGCAGCAGCGGCACGCAGAGGTGCAACCAGCGTGAATAGGTCACTGGTTGGAACGGGGCGCGCAGCAGTCGGTTCATGACTCCATCGTGGCAGCGCCCTGTTCTCGGCCGTCTCCCCCACGTGGGGGAGACGCCACCCCCGCACGGGGGAGGAGAGGGGGTGGGGCCGGCGGCGAGTCTTGGGCCATGAACAGCATCGAGATCCGAGAACTCACCAAGCGATACGGCACCCACCGTGCGGTGGACGGCCTCACCTTCGATGTCCTGCCCGGGCGGGTGACCGGCTTCCTGGGCCCGAACGGTGCGGGGAAGTCCACCACGATGCGCCTGCTGCTGGGGCTGGACCGGCCCACATCCGGCACGGCCACGATCGGTGGTCGGCGGTACCTGGACCTGACGGACCCGCTGCACCGGGTCGGTGCTCTCCTCGACGCCCAGGCGGCCCACGGCGGGCGCACCGCCCACGACCACCTCCGCCTGCTCGCCGCGGCCGGCCGCATCCCGATGCGCCGGGTGGGCGAGGTCCTGGAACAGACCGGCATAGCCACCGTCGCGAAGCGGCGGATCAAGTCCTTCTCGCTCGGCATGCGCCAGCGCCTCGGCATCGCCGCCGCACTCATCGGCGACCCCGGAGTGCTCCTGCTGGACGAGCCCACCAACGGCCTCGACGCCGAGGGCATCATCTGGATCCGCGAGCTGATGCGCTCCCTCGCCGCCGAAGGACGTGCCGTCCTGGTCTCCAGCCATCTGATGTCGGAGACCTCGGCGCTCGCCGACCACCTGGTCGTGCTCGGCAAGGGCAAACTGCTCGCCAACACTTCGATGGAATCGTTCATCGACGCCCGCAGCGCCCCGAGGGCGCGCCTGCGGACCTCCGACCCGGTCCGGCTCCGGGCCGCGCTGGCCCGGCACGACGTCGAGCTGGTGGCCGCCGCCGACGGGCGATGGACCGTCGAGGGCATACGGGCCGAGCAGCTCGGCACCCTGGCCGCCCGTGAGGGGATTCCCCTGCTGGAACTGTCCGACGAGCGCGCCTCGCTGGAGCAGGCCTACCTCGACCTCACCGCCGATCACGCGCAGTTCAGCGCGGCCCACTGACCGTCCACCCGCTCCCGTACCCTCTGGAGGCTTCGCCATGAGCGCCGCACGGCTCACGACCCCCGCACTGCACTCGGAATGGATCAAGATCAGGTCTCTACGGGGTACCTTCTGGTCGCTGATATCCGTCCTCGTCCTCACCGTGGGCATCCAGACGATGGCGGCTGCGGCCCTGGGTCGGTCCGAGGAGGGCGGCATGGGGGACGACCCGCTCCTCGCGGCCTTCTACGGGGTCAACTTCGGCCAGATAGCGGCCATTGCCTTCGGGGCCACCGCCTTTTCCGCCGAGTTCCACAACGGAGCCCTGCGTACCAGCCTCACCGCTGTGCCCCGTCGCACGCGGTTCTACTGGTCGAAGCTCTCGATGCTGGGCGCGCTCGCCCTCGTGGCCGGCCAGTTCGCGGGATTGCTCACCTTCGTGGCCGGCCAATCGTTCATGGGTCAGGACGCTCTTGTGCTGGGCGCCCCCGGCACCGTGCGGGCCGTTGTCGGCTGCGGCCTCTACCTGACGCTCATGACGCTGTTCGCGGCCGGGCTCACGGCGGTGCTGCGCAGCGGGGTGGCCGTCCTCAGCATCCTCATACCCTTCGTCGTCATGCTGTCCTTCATCGTGGGCGCGGCAGCGACCGGGGTGGGGCAGTTCATGCCGGACCGAGCCGGGCAGGCGATGATGCGCAGCCACCAGTACGGTGACCTCGGTCCATGGGCCGGGCTGGGAGTCCTGGCGCTGTGGGCGCTCACCGCGGCGCTGGGGGGCTGGCTGGCGGTGCACCGCCGGGACGCTTGACGACGGGCCAGTTGTCAGTGGCCCTCGGGATACTGACGGTATGACCACGGCAGACCATCTCGACACGATCGACCGGCTCCGGGCGAAGGAGTTCCCGACCGAGCTGGTCTGGGCCGGAGGGAACAGCAGCGGTCCGGGATTCCACCTGGTCCAGCTCGCCCTGACGCGGGAGTTCTGGGACGACGACGGTTCGGGGCGGATCGAGGCAGCCGACCAGATCGGTGCCGAGTACGGGGCGCTCGCCCAGGCCGCGACCGACCGGTGGGGGGAGCCGCAGGTCTTCAGCCTGGGAACGCTGAGGGACCGCGGATTCGCCGGGGAGGAGATACCGCAGCCGTGGGACGAGCTGGGTAGCAGCACCGACCACGTGCACCTGTGGCGGGTCGGCGCCCACTGGCTGGTGGTCTACGTGGCGCAGTGGGACGGTGAGGACCCCTACCGGTTGATGGCAGCGGTCACCGTCACCGACCCGCCGTAGGGGGTCTTCTCGGTTGGCCCGTGGCGCGACCTCAGCGACCGCCACCAGGGAAGGCGCGGGACGTTCCGTCAGCTGCGGAGGTCGCCCGGCCCGGCGGAGGGGCGGTCATCGGACGCGTCCGGTTGGTCCTCGCCCGCTTCGGCGGCCGCGCGGAGGCGGGCGTACTCCTGGGCCATGGACTTGGCGGTCCAGTGGGCGTTGAGACCGCTCGGGTTCGGGAGGGCCCAGATGCGGGTGGAGCCGATGGTCAGTTCCTGGGGGCCGATCTGTGCCTTCCGGTCGCCGAAGGCGGTGCGGTAGGCCGTGACGCCGACCACCGCCAGCCACTGGGGGCGCAGCAGTTCCACCTTGGCCGTCAGGATGCGGCCCCCCTCGCGGAACTCCTCGGCGCTCAGCTCGTCGGCGCGGGCCGTGGCCCGGGCCACGACGTTGGTGATGCCGAGACGGTAGGCCAGCAGTTCTTCCTGCTCCGCAGGGGCGAAGAGGCGCGGGGTGAAGCCCGAGAGGTGTAGGACGGGCCAGAACCGGTTGCCGGGGCGGGCGAAGTGGTGGCCCGTCGCGGCGGAGAGGAGTCCGGGGTTGATTCCGCAGAAGAGCACACGCAGACCGCCCGCGACCACGTCCGGGAGGACGCGGTCGCGGGCGGCGTTCAGCTCGTCGGGGGTCAGAGGATCGACCCCGGCGCGTACCCGGCGGCCTCCGGGTGCTGCTTGGCGATCGCCTCGATGCGGGAGACCACCACCGCGACCTGGTCGCCCGCGGCACCCGTGAAGGACAGCTTGTCGGCCATCAGGGCGTCGAGCTGGGCCCGGTCGAGCGGCATCCGCTCGTCGGCGGCCAGCTTGTCCAGCAGCTCGTTGCGCTCGGCGCCCTGCTCGCGCATCGCGAGCGCGGAGGCCACTGCGTGCTCCTTGATGACCTCGTGGGCGGCCTCGCGGCCCACCCCGGCCCGTACCGCGCCCATCAGGACCTTGGTGGTCGCGAGGAAGGGCAGGTAGCGGTCCAGCTCGCGGGCGACGACCGCCGGGAAGGCGCCGAACTCGTCGAGGACCGTCAGGAAGGTTTCCAGCAGGCCGTCGAAGGCGAAGAAGGCGTCCGGCAGGGCCACGCGGCGGACCACGGAGCAGGAGACGTCGCCCTCGTTCCACTGGTCGCCGGCCAGCTCGCCGGTCATCGAGGCGTAGCCGCGCAGGATGACCATCAGGCCGTTCACGCGCTCGCAGGAGCGGGTGTTCATCTTGTGCGGCATCGCGGAGGAACCGACCTGGCCGGGCTTGAAGCCCTCGGTCACCAGCTCGTGGCCGGCCATCAGGCGGATGGTCTTGGCGATCGACGACGGGGCGGCGGCCAGCTGCACCAGTGCGGTGACCACGTCGTAGTCGAGCGAGCGCGGGTAGACCTGGCCGACCGAGGTGAAGGCCTGGGCGAAGCCGAGGTGGGCGGCGATCCGCTGCTCCAGGTCGGCCAGCTTGGCGGCGTCGCCGCCCAGCAGGTCGAGCATGTCCTGGGCGGTGCCGACGGGGCCCTTGATGCCGCGCAGCGGGTAGCGGCCCAGCAGGTCCTCGAGGCGGTCGTAGGCCACCAGCAGCTCGTCGGCCGCGGTCGCGAAGCGCTTGCCCAAGGTGGTGGCCTGCGCGGCCACGTTGTGGGAGCGACCGGCCATGACCAGCTCGGCGTGCTCGCCGGCCAGCTTGCCGAGGCGGGCGAGGACGGCGACCGTGCGGTCCCGGGCGAGCTCCAGCGAGAGCCGGATCTGCAGCTGCTCGACGTTCTCGGTCAGGTCGCGGGAGGTCATGCCCTTGTGGACGTGCTCGTGACCGGCGAGGGCGTTGAACTCCTCGATGCGGGCCTTCACGTCGTGCCGGGTGACCTTCTCGCGCTCGGCGATGGAGGCGAGGTCGACGGTCTCGAGGACGCGCTCGTAGTCGGCGAGGGCCTCGTCCGGGACCTCGATACCGAGGTCCTTCTGGGCGCGCAGCACGGCGAGCCACAGCCGCCGCTCCAGCGTCACCTTGTACTCGGGGGACCACAGGACGGCGAGCTCCGCGGAGGCGTAGCGGCCGGCCAGGACATTGGGGATGCGGGGCTTGGCAGTCACGTGGAGGGAGTTTACATTCCTTCCGTGGAGGACCGCACAATTCCGTGGTGACCATGAAATCGCAGGTCACGGGCCACTCGCGCTCCGCTGAGTGCGTGGGTCTGTGAGACGTGTGTGAGACGTCCGTCGTAGCAAAAGACGAAGGCCCCGCCGGGTTTCCGGCGGGGCCTTCTTTGCGTTGGGGTGGTGCTGCGCTGCGCTCATCCCCACCTCATCGTCAGTCGAGGTCGTACTCAGACATGAGCTCGCGGCCAGGCGCGTGATAGTCGACGGCGTACTCGGTGGGTTCACCGTGCTGGTCCCAGTACCGGTTGGTGACCACGAGGACGTCACGGCCGGCCTGTACGCCGAGGAGCGAGGCGACCTCGTCGGGTACTGCGCGGACGGACACGGCGTCGCGCCGTCGGGTGGCCCGGCGTCCGGTCCGCTCCTCGATGAGCCCGAAGGTCATCGAGGGGAGGGGCTCGGCTCGCGTGAACTCGGGCAGCTCGCGTGCCAAGGTGCCCGCGATCCAGGTGGAGGACACCGCAGAGACTCCCGCGGTGTCGACGTAGCGTCGGCGGCGCACGGCAACCAGGTCGCCCACGTTCAAGCCGAGGGCATCGGCGACCTCCTGTTCGGCCGGCGCAGTGATGCCGAGCAGGATTTCGACCCGCTCGCCATCGGCCAGGCCGGTTCCACCACCGCGGAGCATGGACAGCCGGTCCGCTCCCCGTGTCAGCGGGGCGGGCGTCCTCACGAAGCTTCCTCGCCCGGGAACGGTGTCGATCCATCCCTCGTCGCGCAGCACGCCGAGTACTCGAGCCGCTGTCGCGCTGCTCATGCCAGTGCTCTCCACGAGCTGGCGTGCCGAGGGCGCGGCCCCTCCGGGCTGCAGCTCTCCGCTCTTGATGCGCTCGATGATCTCGTTGGCCGCCTCCCGGTAGACCGGTAGCCGCTTGCCTTCCCCAGCCATCCAAACTCTCCCTTCTTAAGACACCTTACGAAGCCTCTTGACATGACAGAGCCTCTTAAGACACCTTAGTGCCATGCCCGGCGGAACGACAGGCCGGGACAAGTCAGGCATGCAAAAGGCCCCGACGGGGGTGTCTCGGTGCTACCAACACCGAGCCCGTCAGGGCCGCGCATCGAGCCTTGGAGAAAGCAGATGCAGGAGAACTCTACCCCCGTGCGCCCTGGCGCCGGGGCTCTCAAGGTCAAGGACGTCGCTGAGTTCCTGGACGTCGACAAGTCCACCGTGTACGTCGCCGTCCGGACGGGCCTCATCGGCTCATACCGCGTCGGCGTCGGCCGCGGCACCATCCGCATCCCCCGCTCCGCCCTCAAGGCCTACGCCGACGAGCGCGGCATCCCGACGGCAGAGCTGGGGGTGGCGCTGTGAACGCGATCCCCGCTGACCTGCCCCGCATGTTCCGTCCGGAGCCGAAGCTGTCCGCGGTCCCCACGCAGCCGACGGCCAGTGAGCGTGAGGCCATCGAGCTGGAGGCCGCGCAGCGGTCCGTCGATGCGCAGTTCCCCCTGGCCGCCGAGTTCGTCGCCGAGCCGCCGGCCCGCACGTGGACGTTCATCGACAGCTCCACCAGCGAGCTGCAGGAGGTCACCTGCCTGGCCGGTTGCGTCGTCAACCACAGGATCGACCGCGAGACGCCGACCCACGCCGAAGACATCTGGTGCCGCACCAAGAGCGAGGAAGTCTCCCTGCCGATTGTCAGCGGCGGCCGTGACGTCGAGCAGCTGCGTGTCCTGTCCGCGTTCATCCGCCAGGAACCGTTCTCCCGCAACATGCACGAGCGGGTCCCGCACGCCCAGGTCGAGATCGTCGACGACCACTTCATGGAGGGCCTCGACCCGGACGGCCTGGCCTCGGTCATCCTCACCCTCGAGGCCCAGCTGGCGAAGTTCCGGGACGTCCACGCCCAGCTGACCGCGCTGCGCGAGCAGGGCCGGGTACAGCTGTGAGCGCCCCGCACACCGTGACCGTGCAGACCCTCGACCACGGTCCGGTCCTCCTCGTCGAGCCGTCGTGGTGCGTCGTCGAGCATGCGGACGGCAATCACCGCTCGGGCATCCGCCACGACGGCGTCGAGCACGCCGCCTCGGTGAACGTCCCCGGCTACGGCCGGATCGAGTTCCTGAAGGCGAACCTGCAGCAGTTCCCGTTCGCCGAGCACAGCAGCCGCGACGTGACGGTCGTAGTCGAGATCGACGGCGAGCACCACGAGTTCGACTCGGACGGCCTTGGCGATCTGGCTTCCGTCATCGCCACGCACGTGCTGTGCGGACTCCTCCCGCTGCAGGCCCGCCTGCAGTCGCTGGAGGGGATGTCGTGATGGTCACCGCTTGCGACTGGTGCGGGCAGGGCGACCGCGACCCGATCGACCCGCAGGACGGCGAGTGAGCTCGCACTGGCCGATCCGCCGGCCGACGGAGAACGCCGCGCTGCGTTCCCTCGGCCGGTCGACCCGGCCTCTCCCCAGCGTTCCGGCCCTGATGGCCGCCCTGATCCTCGCGAACCGTGCCTCCGACCGGCACGGCGCCAACCTGGCCGCCCACCGTGTGGTGCGCGTAGCCGAAGGAGTCACCGAATGACCACCGTTCTCGACGTCATCGCGTTACTCGTCCTCGTCGTCGCCCTGTGTCGGATCGTTCCCGAGCTCCTGGGCCGGCGCCTCGAGCGGATCGTCTGCCCGTCCTGCCCGTGGTCGATCCAGTACCGCGACGTAAGCCCCCAGTCCGCCACGTTCTTCCGCACGCTCGCCGAACAGCACGAGGCCACCCACACCGACGAGCAGGAGAACCGGTCGTGAAGTTCCTGACTGAGACCCGGTCCCGTCTGGTCGACCGGACCATCGACGGCACCACGAACCAGGTGCCCGAGCCGTACACCGTCCGCATCCCGAAGGTCCCCGTCGACAAGGACCGCCTGGCCCTCGTTGGCGTCAGCAGCCTGGTCCTGGTCCTCACGCTCGTCGCGATCGTGTGGTCGACGTACAGCATCGGGCAGCTCCTCGGCGGCGGGCCCGGCTACGCGGCCGGCATGGTCTTCGACGTCGCCTGGCTGTCCGTCCTGCTGCTGGAGTGGCTGGCCCGATTCGACCCCGCCAAGCGGGACTTCCCCCGCAAGGTCGGCTGGGCACTCGCCCTCGTCGCTGCGGGCGCCATCTACCTCGAGGGCCAGCTGGCCGGCGGCTGGGAGATGGCCCTCGTCGGCGCCGCCGTGTCCATCGTGGCCAAGGTTCTGTGGTGGGCGGTGTTCAGGCACATCGACAAGGACCTGGCTCCGGCCGATGCGGCGTGGGTGGCGGCGGAGATGTCGAAGGCGAACGCGAAGCTCGCGATCGCTGGTGTCCGCCGCCAGGCCGCGAAAGCGGAAGTCGCCGCACGGCTGGAGCTCCTGGCCGCCGAGCATGACCTGAACGAACTCGCAGGGCTCGATCACTCCATGGGCATCCATGACGTGATCACGGCCGAACAGGCCCGCGAACACGAGGACGGTTCGGGGCGCCCCGAACCGCAGTTGAACAGGGCGAACACGGTTCGCGAACAGGTCGAGCAGGGCCCGAACATCTCGCACCTGGCCCGCGTCGAACTGAAGGCTGGAGCGTCCCGCGAGGAGGCCATCGAGGCGATCCTCGCCAAGGTTCCGGACGCCAAGCAGACGTCCGTCGAGGCGACCGTGCGGCGGGAGCGGAACAAACTCGACCGCGCCGCCTACCGGTAGCCCGCCACCCCCGCCTGACCAACGAGGAGCCATCCATGGCCAAGAAGATCGCGGTCACTGAAGCGGACGGGACCGTCATCGAGACCACCGTCAGCAGTGACTCCGTCGCCCGCGAGTACGAGGACCTGCCGTTCCAGGTCGGCCACATCGTCAACGTCACCGTCACCGACGACAGCAAGTAGCCCCGACCCCTTCCGCCCTCGGCAACTGTTCAGATCTGAACGGTTGCGGGGGGTGGTGGGGGCCGGGATCCACCTGGACCGAGCTGGAGGAGATCGGATGCCGATCAACGGGCAGCGCACGAGCAGCAACCCGCAGACCAAGGGCGGCAGCAACAAGACCAAGCACGGGCCGTCGTTCAACCTCGGACCGAACATCAACATCAACTCGACCAAGACCACCACCACCGGCAGCGTCCAGAGTGCCGGAGCTGGCGGTGGCCGTGCCCAGTTCATGCTTCCCGACCCGTCGTTCGCGTCGGCGGCCGAGCTGCGCGACTACTGCGACACCCTCCGCGCGTTCGGTGTCCACGCCTCCATCGAGGTGATGGTCGCCGCCGAGATCCTGCAGGCCGCCCTGTCCCAGGCCAGCGGCCTGAAGGACGACAACTTCATCCAGCACAAGCTGAGGGCCCGCAAGGTCGCCCGGAAGCTGAAGAAGTCCGGCGAAGCTCTCGCCGACGCAGCGTCTCTGGCCGCCGCGACCTACGCCGCGTTCCAGCGGGAGTACGCCGACATCATGTCCGCCCGCACTCCGAACCGGCCGGCGCAGGCCCGCCCGTTCCAGTACTGAGAGGAGGCACCCCCATGACCGGCAAGGACATTGAGCAGCGTCACGAGGACCAGCTGAAAGGCAGCTCCGACGGGGGCGGCATCAAGGCCTACCTGCTGCACCGTGCGAAGCCGTACCTGCCGCCGTGGCTCGGCGCCGGCGCGGTCGGCGTGGCGGGTGGCGCCGCCAACCTGGTGTGGGAGGGCGACACCGGCATGGGGGTGCTCCTCACCCTCGGCTCCGTCGCCCTGACCGGCTCCACCTGGTGGGCGGCCAGGTCGACGGGCAAGGAACGGCGCCTGCACTCGGCCATCACCGTCGCGGCCGGCTCGTCCTGGTTCACGTCGGCCGCCCTTTTCGGGCCCAGCTGGGACATGTGGTTCGTCGGCGGGATCGTCGGCGCCCTGTCATGGAACATCCGCCAGGTGATGCGCCGCGACCCCGACGGCGCCAAGGCGGCATCCTCCGACGGTGGCCTCCTGGAGAAGGTCGGCCTGGCCAAGGCCAAGTTCGGAGTGGCCAAGGTCGAGCCGAACCGGGTGACCGTACCGCTGGCCCTCGAAGGTGGCGAGCAGACCAACGACGACGCCGCCCGCGCCCTGGCCCGCATCGCGTCCGCGCTGGATCTGCCGACCACCGCCATCCGCTACAGCCCCGACCCCGACTCCGCGCGCCGCGGCGACCTCGTCATCGTCCCCATGGACATGCTCTCCGAGATCGTCCTGTGGGAAGGCCCGGCCCTGCCAGGCGGCTCAATCGCCGACCCGCTCGTCATCGGCCGCTACGACAACGGCGACCCGCTGATGATGTGGCTGCCCGCGGACGTTCCCGCGGGCCGCAACGGAACCCACCTGCTCATCGCAGGTGGCACCGGATCCGGCAAGGGCGACGGGGCCCTGAACGTTCTGACGGAAATCCTGTCGAGGAAGGACGTCATTGTCTGGCTGTCCGACCCGAAGGCCTTCCAGGACTTCCGGCCCCTGCTGCCCGGCATCGACTGGGCGGTCGAGGCGGGCGCCGGCACCGAGGCGATGGTCGAAGCCGTCCAAGCCGTCATCCCCGCCCGGACGCGGTGGCTCGGCCTCCACAAGTACCGGGCCTGGGAGCCCGTGTGCGCCGGCACTCAGGACGACCCCCAACACTCCTGCAAGTCGGACGGACCGTGCGGCTGCGAGGGCATGCCCTACCTGGTCACCTGGTTCGAAGAGGCCGCGAACACGCTGCGCGCACTCGGCGACGACGCGTTCACCGGCATCGCCCAGGAAGCGCGTTCCGCTGGCGTCTCCCTCGTTGTCTCGCTCCAGCGACCCAGCCACGACCAGATGTCGACCAGCACCCGGGCATCACTGCCCTCGGTCCTGTGCTTCGGCGTCGACAAGCGGGACGAAGGCTTCGCCCTGCCCGACGAAGTCCTCGACGCAGGCGCCCACCCTGGCGTCTGGGGCAACCGACGCCCCGGCTACTGCTACCTCGTCACGCCCGGCGTGGACGAGGCCCTGTACGCGTCGCCCGCCCGGACCCGCCGCTTCACCTGGGACTCCGTGTCCCTGATGGAGACGCTGGCCGCGTGGGCCGGCCGCAACGGCGCCAAGCCCGACCCGATCACCGCGGGCGCCGCCGCATCCATTGTGGGGAAGGCGTACACGGAACGGGCACAGCACAAGGAGGAGAACCCCGACGACGAGGAGCAGACCGTGAGCCGCCTGGACGACGAGGACCTCGACATCGACCCGAACGAGGAGCTGCCTCAGCCGCAGCCGGGCGAGGAGAACGTCGTCTTCGACCAGGGTGACGGGGCCGAGCTCAGCCGCGGGGAAGCCCGCGCAGCCCTGCAGGAGATCGTTGCCGAGTTCGAGGACGCTGGAACGATGGTGATCGGCGTCAAGGAGGTCATGGACCACGCCGAACGGTTCGGCCGGAAGCGCGGATGGGTCTCCGGAGAGCTTCAGCAGATGCTCGTCGAAGGCCGCCTGGACACCACGTCGAAGCCCGGCCGGTACCGGATCGTGCCCGCCATGGCCGACGCCTGACAGCTCTGACACCTTCTGACGCGTCAGACCGGCCTGACACCCAAACCCTTAGGCAGGAGCGGGTGTCAGGCGGCTCTGACACCCGGCCTGACACCCATCTGACAGCACATCGAGGCGGCCCAGACAGCCCCGGCCGCAACGTGCGTTCGATCATCGACTCTTTACGTAGCCGATCACCCGTAGTACGCTGCCCGGCAATCGACAGAGAATGTCGAGCTGCTAGCCCCAGGCGGCAGGCGAGTTCACCCCGGTGGAGAACCCCTGTCGAGTAAGGCCAGCGGTGCCACCCAGGAGGTTCCCAAGGCGCCGGGCAGTGCGTGACTCAAGACGAGTCGCCCACATGCTCGGCGTTCGTGTTTTCCAGGGACCTTCCATGGCTCGGTACTTCTCCGGCCGCCGCCTCCGCGAAGCACGCAGGCTGGCAGGCATCTCCCCAGAACAACTCGCCATCAGCGTGGGCCGATCGGCATACAGCATCCACGAGTACGAGCTCGGGCGCGTCACCCCACCCATCACCGTCCTGGCCTCGATCGCCGACACCCTCGGCCGGCCGGTTGACGACCTCCTCACCGAAGAGGAAGCCCATGCCGCCTAAGCGCCCCACCCTCGCCGACGTCCGCAGCTGGCCCGCCACGATCAGCGTGGTGGAGGCCGCCGACGCCCTCGGCTGTAGCAAGACCTTCCTGTACGAGCGCATCAAGCGAGGCGACTCGCCCGTCAAGACCCTTGCGGTCGGAGAGCGCCGCTACGTCGTCATCACCGCGGACCTCATTCGTCTGCTGTCCGGGGAGGAGCGAGCGATCGCATGACCCATGACGCAAAGAAGGGCCTGCGGGTAACAGGCCCTTCCCTGGAAGTCTCCGCGGCTGGCGGGTCGACTGCCGCCACGGTATCGCAGGACGGGCCGCACATCACCCCCGACGAGTTCGTCGCCCTCTGGGCCGAAGCCCGCACCGCTTACTACGCCGACGAATTCCCGCCCTACGCCTCGCGCGCATGGCGGGCCCTCCGGCCGGACGACCCGCGGCGCCTGGCCGCCGCCCTCGACGCCGCCGAGAAGTGGCGGAAGTACGGCGACGAGGAGGCCCTGCTCCAGTGGTTCCGCGACGCGAGCAGCCGCGGATACGTCTCGGGGGGCCGCACAGCCGTCGAACTCGCCGAGCTCCGCAGGCCGAAGCCGCCGCACCAGCTAAAGGCCACCCCCGGATGGCCGCCCATCCAGGTACCCGGCGCCCCCGGCACCTACCTGACCTACATCGACGAGAGGAGGGAGGCCGCGTGACCGAGGCAGCACTGCGGCCGGCGCCGGTCGACGAATACGCCCCCGAAGAAGAGCCCCTGGAGGATCCCGCCGACGAGTCTTTCGTGGTCCTGGCGCGAGACCTTCGGTTCCCGCGTCGCACCTACGACGACATCGGCAACGCCGAACGGCTCGTCGACCACTACGGCGCTGAGGTCCGTTTCACCGTCGACGCTGAACAGTGGGTCACCTACGAAGACGGCCGCTGGAGCTTCAAGGGCGGCGCCACGCGGGTCTGGCAGCGCGTCATCCGCACCATCGACGCACTGCCGACCACCGAGGCCACGACATACAGCAACCTCGCCGGGGTCGGACCCAAAGGTGAGGCGCTGCCGTCACCTCGCGAGAAGTTCCTGCAGTGGGCCAGCTCGCAGCGCATGCGGGCCAAGCTCGCCGCCATGCGCGAGATCGCCCAAGGGCACCCAGCGCTGCACTGCTCCATGAACGACTTCGACCGGCACGAGATGCTCCTCAACGTCGGCAACGGTGTGGTCGACCTGCGCACGGGGAAGCTGCTGGACCACGAGCCCGGCCTGTTTCTCATGCAGCAGTCACCCATCCGGTTTGACCCGGACGCTAAGGCCCCCATGTGGGACGAGTTCTTGGCCTCGGTCATGCCCGACGAGGAACGGCGCGCCTACCTGGCCCGCGTCGTCGGCTACACCCTCACAGGCTCCACCGAAGAGCAGGTGATGTTCATCCACCACGGAGACGGCCAGAACGGCAAGGGCGTCTTCATGCGGGTCATCACCGAGATCTTTGGCGACTACGCCCAGTCCGTCCCGCGTTCCACGCTCATGGCCAAGCAGAACGAAGGGATCCCCAATGACGTCGCTCGGATGATGGGCAAGCGCCTGCTGTCGACGACCGAAACTTCGGCCGGCAAGAGGCTCGACGACGAGTTGGTGAAGCAGCTGACCGGCGAGGACACCGTCAGCGCCCGCTTCCTGAACAAGGAGTTCTTCGACTTTCGGCCCGTCGGAAAGATCCACCTGGTCACCAACTATCTGCCCACCGTCGGCGGCGGCCACGGCATCGCGCGTCGACTCCAAGACATCGGCTGGGACGTCATCGTCCCGCCCGAAAAGCGCATCAAGAAGTACGACGAGAAGATCCTGGCCGCCGAATCTTCAGGCGTTCTCAACTGGGCCATCCAGGGCTGTCTCGACTGGCAGAAGTCAGGCTTGGCCGTACCGACCGCCGTCCAGGAGAAGACCAAGGAGCACCTGGCCAAGTCCGATCCGCTTCTGATGTGGCGCGATGACTGGACCAAACCGGCCGACCCGACCGCATACACCGAGACCGGTGTTCTCTTCGCCAGCTACAAGCGCTGGTGCCAGGACGGCTCCATCCGCGAGATGAGCATCCGAGCCTTCGGCGACGCCCTGCAAGAGAAGGGCTACGCCCGAGGTAACCACCCGGTCAACCGAAGGTCGGTGATCTTTGGCCTCCAACTCGCCTCGTCGTTCTAGCCCGCCCCGAAGGGATCCGAAGGCTTCTCCGAAGGGAAACCGAAGGAATCCACGAAGGGTCTGACCTGCACTTCGAAGGGATCGAAGGGAAGTACATGAGGCTCCGCGCATATGAGGAAAGCGGCCTCTCTCGTATGGCCTATAGGGGCCCGACCCCACTCGAATCCCTTCGATCCCTTCGAAGCCTTCGAAACCCCAGGTCAGACACCCGAAGGGATAGCCGAACCATCCCTTCGAAGCCTTCGAGAAGCCTTCGAACCGACCCAGACACCCACTCACCCCGTTGGAAGCCCTCATGAACGTGAACGATCTAGTGCAGGAGCGTATAGACGCAGCCCGGCGAAAGACGGCAGCAAAGAAGCGCGCACGCCAGGAACTCGCCGAAGCCCGGCTCAGCGGCCTGGAGGCCCGGCACACCGCCAAGCTGCGCCGATGGAACAAGGACCAGCGGTGACCCGGCCGCGCAGGCGAGTGCCGCTCCTGTGCGAGGCCTGCGGTACAGCGGTCCGACGCGGCCGATACCGGCTCTGCATGCTCGGCTGCGGCGCCCGCCTCCACACCGACAAGCGCAGCCCCTGCGTCGACGCACACATCCCCGTCTGCGACGCCTACCAGCCCCACCCCCAAGCCACCGAAGGGACCCTCTCATGAACCGCGACCAGCTCCTCGACAACTACCACCGCAAGCTCGAGCGCATCGAGAACAGCCGGACGTACAGCACCAACGCCAAGCGGGTCATGGCCGCCAAGGCCTACAAGGAGACCCAGGGCGCCCTCGAGCAGATCCGGCTGAGCGAGATCAAGGCGATCGAGGACCGCCGCGAGCAGCTCCACCGGAAGATGTTCGGACGCGAGAACGCAGCCGACGCGCAGACCGTCATCGCCCGCCGCGACGCCAACGACCGCGCCGGCCAGATCGACAACCCGCGCATCGCCGCCGAGCAGATGCAGACCGCCCTCCGACAGGGCGACCGCACCATGGCCCAGGCCATCGCCGAGCGGGCCGCCGACTGGGGATGGTCCGACGTCCTCGACAGCTACGCCCAGGCGAACCCCTCGTTCCGTAGCCACGTCCAGGAGTACAACGAGCTGCCCGACACCGACGCTGTCAGCAACTGGGGCATCCAGCACTCGTTCCTGCATGTGGTGTCCGCCCCAGGCATCCTGCATGACGCGAACTCCGGCACGATCGAGGCGCTCGCCAGCCAGGACCTGGAGGCGGCGTGATGGCCAGAGCAACCGTCAGCGAAGCCGAGCGGGCCGTCCTCGCCGCCGAACGCCGCAAGCTGTCTGTCCCCGAGGACGTGTACGAAGCCCGCCGCCTGCGGACCGCCGTGTTCGACACCGCCCGAACCCCCGATCCTGAGCGGCCGGCCCTGCCCGAAACCGCGGCCGAGGCGGCAGCTGTCATCCAGCAGCACGCCGAAGCGCTCCGGCTCGCCGACGTCACCCGCCGTGCGGCCGACCTGTTCGCCGAGGAAGCCGACCAGCGGTTCGTCGACGAGGCCATGGCCGCCGTGCCGAAATGGGTGGCAGGTCTCGACAAGGAGTTCGGCACCCTCGTGGCAGTCGTGGCCAAGGCCGCGGCCAAGCTGCCCCAGGACATCAGCATGCTCGACCCCGGGCGCATCGACTGGAACAACCCAGTCCACTCGGCCGCGTACACCAAGGCCGAGGGAGCAGCTGTCCAGCTGGAGCAGCTGGTGAGCGACAGGTCCGACATCGCTGCTGTGGCAGGCGGTGACGGAGGCCGGGACAACGCCCTGTTCGCGGTGGCCCACTTCCCTCAGCCCACCGTGCAGGCCGTCATGAACGGTGACTGGCAGGACATGGCTCCAGTCCTGTACGCCTGGCGGGACCTGCGTGCCCAGCCCGTCGCACGCTGGGTGTACCTCGTGCGCCAGGACCAGCTCACGCTCAGCCTCGCAACGCCCGGTGAAGTGAGGGAACGCAGCGTCCAGGTGGAGCTGTGGCGGGACGCAGGCCACGCCCGCCGGTCGGCCCTCTCCCCTCGGACCGCCGAGGCCTACGTCACGCAGGTGCTCAGCGCGTGACCCACGAACTCGGCGTCAACGGCATCGACATCGTGATCTCTCGACGAGCGTCGAACCGATGGTGCGGAGCCGGCTACCTCTCAGAGCCGCACCAGCGCCGACGCCCCGGCCGGAGCCTCACCGCTCCGGCCGGGGCAACCAAGGCCACCTGGGAGGGACACCCCCGGGCGGCCTGCCCCCATCGGAGCCGTGTTCATGCTGTCCCGCTGCCCAGGTCTGGGGCTTTCGACATGGCCTTGACCTGCGGCTTTGTCGAGAGGCCTAGACCACTCATCCGGGGCCCGCGCCGGTCGTCTACATCACCGCAGGTCAGAGAGCTGTAGCCGTGACACCGAGGCGCCGGGGGGCGCCTCGACACCCGAGCTAGGAGGAACGCCATGGCTGGTCGTGGACCCGCCCCGAAGGACCCCCGGCGCCGCGCCGGCCACCGCAAGGACGGTCACCAGCAGACGGTGCTCCGCTTCGAGCAGGCCGAGCCGCCCGAACTGCCGCCGCTGCGCGCCCGCCAGGGCGACGAGATGGTCGAGGTGCCGTGGCCCACGGCCACGTTGGAGTGGTGGGAGATGTGGAAGGCCAGCCCGCAGGCCGAGCACTTCACCTCGACCGACTGGTCGTTCCTGCGGGACACGGCCCTGGTGCACGCCCGGCACTGGAACGGTGAGTCGACCGCCGGTGCCGAGCTCCGCCTGAGGGTCGCCAAGTTCGGCGCCACCCCCGAGGACCGCGCCCGACTGCGGATGCAGTTCGCCCAGGCGGACGAGGCCGACTTGAAGCGTCCGGCCGGCGCCTCGGCCGAGGACCAATTCGGCGACCTGAAGGTGCTGCCAGGGGGTGGGGCGGATGCCGTGGCGGGGGCCTAGATACGAGGGCGAACTGCCCACCCTGGGATACCAGGTCATCAACTGGATGCACACCTACCTGGCCGCGCCGGACCGTTCCGAGTATGTGCCGTTCCGGCTAACGCGGGAGCAGGCGCAGTTCGTGCTGAACCTGTACGCCATCGACCCGAGGACGGGGGAGCGCCGCTACCGCAGGGCGGTCCTGTCGCGGCCGAAGGGCTGGGGCAAGTCGCCGCTGCTGGCCGCCCTCACGTGCGCCGAGGCCCTGGCGGACGTCGTCCCGGATGGCTGGGACGCCCACGGGGAGCCGGTGGGCCGCCCGTGGGCCACGCTGCGTACACCGTGGCTGCAGCTAGCCGCTGTGTCCGAGGATCAGACGAAGAATGCTTGGGCGCCGCTGCTGGAGATGCTGCGGGAGGGCCCGGCGCTGGACGCCTACCCGGGTATCGAGCCGCTGGACACGTTCGTGAACCTGCCGCAGGGCCGGATCGAGTTCGTGACGAGCGCGGCCACGTCCCGGGAGGGCAACCGGCCCGTGTGGTGCGTCCTGGACCAGACGGAGGAGTGGCGCCAGTCAAACGGCGGCGTGAAGCTGGCCGCCACGTTGCGCCGCAACCTGGGCAAGACGGCCGGCACGTCGGTGGAGTCTCCGAACGCCTACATTCCGGGTGGTGGGAGCGTCGCGGAGTCCTCGGCCGAGTACTTCAAGCGGATCCGTGAGGGCCGCGCCCGCGACGAGGGCCTGCTGTACGACCACCGTGAGGCGCCCGCGGAAACCGACATGGCCGATCGGGACTCGCTGATGGCTGGTCTGCGGCACGCCTACGGTGATTCGGCGGCGCAGGCCGGCGGCTGGGTGAACCTGGACCGGATCGCGGCCGAGGTGTGGGACCCGGACACAGACCCGCAGGACGCCCGCCGCTTCTACCTCGGCCAGATCACGCACGCTTCCGACTCCTGGATCACGCAGCCCGAATGGGCCGCGGTCGCGGACGTCGAGAAGACCGTCGGCGAGCGGGAGGCGGTGGTCCTCGGCTTCGACGGGTCTCGTCGCCGCTCCCGGGGCGTCACCGACGCTACGGCTCTCGTCGGCTGCCGCGTCTCGGACGGACACCTGTTTCTGCTGGGCTGCTGGGAGCAGCCTGACGGGCCCGAGGGCGAGGGATGGCAGGTGCCTGTCGTCGAGGTCCTGGCGACCATCGAGGACGCGTTCAAGCGGTACCGGGTGGTGGGCATGTACGCCGACCCGGCCAAGTGGGAGTCCCACGTGGCGACCTGGGAGGCGAAGCATGGTCGCCGGCTGAAGGTGAAGGCCACTGCGCAGCACCCGATCGAATGGTGGATGACGGGCGGCCGGGCGCATCTCATCGTCCGCGCACTGGAGAAGTTCCGCTCGTCGGTCGTCGAGAACGAGCTGACGCACGACGGGTCCAGCGTGCTCACCCGGCATGTGCTGAATTCGAGGCGCCGCCAGTCCCGCGTCGGCGCGCAGATAGCCAAGGAACACCCCGACTCACCCCGGAAGATCGACGCGGCCGTGGCTGCGGTGCTCGCCTGGCAGTGCCGGGTCGACGCGCTGGCCAAGGGCCTCGGCAAGGAGAAGGCCGGAGTCGGCGCCCCCGGCAAGGGCCGCGTCATCGTGCTGCGCTGACTACCCGATGGAAGGAGGGCCGTTATGGCCCACAACTGGGGTTCGTCCTCGCGGGCGAGCCGTCTGCCATCGAACTGGCGGAAGATACGGGCGCAGGTTCTCGCCCGGGATCCGGAGTGCCGGATCTGTCGGGTACGCCCGAGCGTGATCGCCGACCATATTGAAGCGATGACCGACGACCATCGGCTCGAGGCCCTGCAGGGTGTGTGTGCGCCGTGTCACCGGGTGAAGACATCCGCCGAGGCCAACGCCGCTCGAGCTGCCACCCCGAAGCCCGGCCGCCGCCGGCCGCAGGAACCCCACCCCGGACTGCTGTAGCGCAACCCGAGCCACCCCCCCCATATGCACGTCCAACCCACCACCCGCACAGGACCGACGGCGCCCGCCCCGCGTGGCGGCCACGAGCAAGGAGCACGGCTATGCCGGATCCCATCAAGAAGATCACGCTGCGGAACGGCAAGGTCCGATGGCGGGCCGTGGTCGACGCCGGCCACGACGAGAACGGCAAGCGGATCCAGCTCACCATCACCAAGGACACCCAGACGGAGGTGAAGAACGAGCGGGCCCGGATCCAGGCTGGCCGTGCAGCAGGCACGCTCATCGTCCCCAACAAGATCACGCTGGCCGAATGGCTCGACCAGTGGCTGGAGTACAAGCGGCGCGACGTCGAGGAGACGACGATCCGCACGTACCGGCTCGCCCTGGTCCACGTCTACGACCAGCTCGGGCACATCCGCCTTCAGGAGCTGACCGAGGACCACGTGCGGGAGTTCGTCGACGGCCTGGTCGCCGCCGGCCGCCGCAAGGGCGGAGAGAAGGGCACGCGCCTGATGGTGTCCACGGTCGAGGGGGTCCTGACTCGGCTACGGGGGGCCTTGTCCCGGGCTGTCGTGCGCAAGCTGGTCGCGGTCAATGTGGCAGCGGAGGTACGCCCTTCGCTCGCGGACAAGAAGACCGACAAGCGAGAGCGCGACAGGGCCAAGCCGTGGACGGTGGCGGAGGTCCAGACGTTCATCCGCGGTGTTCACCAGGACCGTCTCTTCGCGCCGCTACTGCTGTCGCTGATGGGGCTTCGGCCCGCTGAAGTGTGCGGCGTGCGCTGGGTTGATGTCGATCTCGAGGGTGGCCTGCTCTCCATCAAGCAGACGCGAACGATGATCGGCAATCACCGCGTGCTCGAGAAGGACACCAAGACGGCCTCGGGGGAGAGGATGCTCCCGCTGCCGCGCGGTCCCTGGGAGGCGCTGAGGGCCCTGCAGGCGCGACAGGTACAGGAAAAGGCGGCCGCGGGGGAGGCGTACACCGAGTCCGGCTTCGTCACCGCGAACGAGATGGGCGTCCCGCTGAACACGCGGCAGCTGCGGGAGTACGCCTATCACCTGATGGCGGGCCTGGCCCTCCGCAAGGTCCGCCTGTACGACGCCCGGCACTCGGTGTTGAAGGCTCTGGCCCTGAGTGGGGTTGCTGACGTCATCCTCGCCGCGTGGGCCGGCCACACGAACGCCGCCTTCACCAAGCGCAAGTACGTGTCCATCGAAGCCGAGGACATGAGGGGTGCAGCAGCCGCTCTGGACATCTTCCACGGGGAAGATCAAAAAGCCCTCATGTGAGAGATTGTGAGATTCGATCTTGAAATGACGCAGCGACTTGTGCTTTGACCTGCGGTGATCTCATTCTGAGTAGAACAGTGGAGGGATTCTACTTGGGCCACCGCTGTGTGTTTACGCAGGTAGGGCCACCACTCGGGATTGTGCCTTGCTACGAGAGCGGAGAGTCCCCGTACGGCAGCAGCTCGGGGCGCTTGGCCGGGCGGCCGTCCCCGGAGGAGCGGCCCGTCAGGCGGCGGCCGATCCAGGGGAGCAGGTGCTGCCGGGCGAAGCTCAGGTCCTGGGCCCGGCGTACGGTCCAGCCCGGGGGAGCGGCGGCGGGCAGTTCGGTGCGCCAGTCCTGTTCGGCGGGCAGGCCCAGTGCCTGCCAGACGGCCTCCGCCACCCGGCGGTGGCCCTCGGCGGTCAGGTGCAGCCGGTCGACGTCCCACATCCGGGGGTCCGCGAGCACGGAGGCCCCGTACAGGTCGACCACCACGGCGCCGTGCCGGGCGGCGAGCTCCTCGATGGTGGCGAAGAGCTCCTCCATGCGCGGCCGGAAGCGTTCCATCACCGGCCCGTTGCGCCCCGGGGAGCGCATCAGGACGAGGCGCTTGCAGGAGGGGGCGAGGAGTTCCACCGCCGACTCCAGGTGATCGCGGACCCGGCCCATGTCCACCTTGGGGCGCAGGGCGTCGTTGAGTCCGCCCACCAGGGTCACCACGTCGGCCCCCATTGCGGCGGCGGCCGGGACCTGGTCCTCGGCGATCTGGCCGATCAGCTTGCCGCGGACCGCGAGGTTCGCGTACCGGAAGCCCGGTTCCCGGGCGGCGAGGCGGGCGGCCAGCAGATCGGCCCAGCCGCGGTAGGAGCCGTCCGGAAGCAGGTCGGACATGCCCTCGGTGAAGGAGTCACCGATCGCGACGAAACTGGTGTACGAGGCATTCATCTCCATGGCGGAGTGATGTTACCGCGCGGTACCCCGGCCTTGCAGGGCCGGGGACCGCGCACCTCGAACGATCACATGGGCGCGGGCCTGCCGAAGAGCTCCCGCAGCACGTCCTCCATCGTCACCAGGCCCGTCATGGCTCCGTCCGCCCCGAGGACCGCCGCCAGGTGCGTACGGCTGCGCCGCATGGCCGTCAGCACGTCGTCCAGCGGGGTCTCCGCCCGCACCTGGGCGATCGGCCGCAGCGCCGTCACCGGGAAGGGCTCGTCCCGCTCCTCGTCGTCCACGTCCAGGACGTCCTTCACGTGCAGGTAGCCCAGGATCTTGTGCTGGGCGTCGACCACCGGGAACCGGGAGTACCCGGACTCGGCCGACAGCAGCTCCAGCCCGGCCGGAGTGATCCCCTCCCGGGCCGGGACCACCTGGTCCTCGGGCAGCACCACATCGGTCACGGGCCGCCGGCCCAGTTCCAGCGCGTCGTGCAGGCGCTCGCTCGCCCGGTCGTCGAGGAGCCCCGCATCACTGGAGTCCTTGACCATCCGCGCCAGCTCGTCGTCGGAGAAGGTCGCCGCGACCTCGTCCTTGACCTCCACCCGCAGCAGCCGCAGCAGGGTGTTGGCGAAGGCGTTGATCGTGAAGATCACCGGTCGCAGTACCTGCGTGAGGGTCACCAGCGGCGGCCCCAGCAGCAGGGCGGTGCGTACGGGCTCGGACAGCGCCACGTTCTTCGGCAGCATCTCGCCGAAGAGCATGTGCAGGTACGTCGCCAGGGCCAGCGCCACCACGAAGGAGATCGCGTGGGTCAGGCCCGCCGGTACCCCGACGAGGTCGAACAACGGGGTCAGCAGATGGGCGATGGCCGGCTCGGCCACCACGCCCAGCACCAGGGTGCACAGCGTGATGCCCAGCTGGGCCGCCGCCATCAGCGCCGACACGTGCTCCAGCCCCCACAGGACGGCGCGGGCCCGCCGGTCGCCCTGCTCGGCGTACGGTTCGATCTGGCTGCGCCGGACCGAGATCAGCGCGAACTCCGCGCCGACGAAGAAGGCGTTGACGACCAGGGTCGCCAGGCCGATCAGCAGCTGGATGACGGTCATCGGGCCTCCTCCGTTCCTGTGGCGGGCTCGATCGGGGCGTGTAGCAGCACCCGCGCGGCTCGGCGCCCGCCGGCGTCCACCACGTCGAGCTGCCAGCCGTTCAGTTCCATGCGGTCGCCGACCGCCGGAATCCGGCCGAGCACGGTCGCTATCAGGCCGGCCAGGGTCTCGTAGGGACCGTCCGGCACGTGCAGGCCGATCCGCCGGAGCTGGTCGGTGCGCGCCGCGCCGTCAGCGGAGTAGAGCAGGCGCCCGGAGTCGTCCGTACCGGCCGGGGCCAGGTCCGGGGTTTCGTGCGGGTCGTGCTCGTCACGGACCTCGCCGACGACCTCCTCGACGATGTCCTCCAGCGTGGCCACCCCGGCCGTGCCGCCGTACTCGTCGATGACCACGGCCATCGTCTGCTTGCCGGACAGCCGGTCCAGCAGCCGGTCCACGGTCAGCGACTCCGGTACGAGGAGGGGCTCGCGCAGCAGCTGCGACACGGGACGGCGGCGGCGCTCGGCGGCCGGCAGGGCCAGTACGTCCTTGATGTGGACGATGCCGACGACCGTGTCGAGGCTGCCCCGGTAGACCGGGAAGCGGGACAGGCCGGTGGCCAGCGTCGCGTTGGCCACGTCCTCCGCGGTGGTCTGCACGTCGAGGGCGGTCACCTGCACGCGCGGGGTCATCACGTTCTCCGCGGTCAGGTCGGCGAGGTTCAGGGTCCGGACGAACAGCTCGGCCGTGTCCTTCTCCAGGGCGCCCGCCTTCGCGGAGTGACGCGCGAGCGCGACCAGTTCCTGCGGGGTGCGCGCGGAGGCCAGCTCCTCGGCCGGTTCCATCCCGAAACGGCGCACCAGATGGTTCGCAGTGGTGTTGAGGTGGCCGATCAGGGGCCTGAAGGCCCGGCTGAAGACCCGCTGCGTGGTCGCCACCCGTTTGGCGATCGCCAGCGGGGAGGAGATCGCCCAGTTCTTGGGCACCAGCTCGCCGACGACCATCAGGAAGACGGTCGAGATCGCGGTGCCGAGGATCAGGGCGGTGGAGGATGCGGCGCCGGCCGACAGGCCCATGGCCTCGAAGGGGCCCTGGAGCAGGGCGGAGATCGACGGCTTGGAGATCATGCCGATGACCAGGCCGGTGACGGTGATGCCGAGCTGGGCACCGGAGAGCTGGAACGTCAGGGTGCGGACGGCGGCCAGGGCGCTGTCGGCCCCGCGCTCGCCGCGCTCGACGGCCCGTTCGAGCTCGCTGCGCTCGACGGTGGTGAGCGAGAACTCGGCCGCGACGAAGACTCCGCAGGCAAGGCAGAGCAGCAGTGCCACGATGAGCAGGAGCACCTCGGTCATCGGTCGATCACCTCCGTCCCATGATCGGCCAGGAGGAGGGGTACCGCGCGATGTCGCGAACGCGTATGTCGGGGACTGGGAGGCTCGCCCATGGGCGGACGCTCACACCTTTCACTCAAGAGGGACCTTTCACCACATGGTAAAGGAAGAGCAAAGGGAACGGATCATTCTTTTGGCGGAGCGCGGCCGGATGGTGGGATTCGGCCATGACTGATCTTCATATCGGCTCCGCGTCGGCCGCCGACCTGGGTGCGGTCCTGGCCTTCTGGAAGACCGCCGCAGAGGGAACGAGTATCAGCGACGATCTCGCCGGGGTCGAGCGACTGCACGACCGCGACCCCGAGGCGTTGCTGCTCGCGCACCGTGAGGGCGAACTCGTCGGCACGGTGATCGCCGGTTTCGACGGGTGGCGCTGTCACCTCTACCGGCTCGCCGTGCACCCCGGGTACCGGAGGCAGGGCATCGGGGCCGCCCTGCTGGCCGCCGCCGAGGAGCGGTTCGTGGCGCTCGGCGGGCGGCGCGGGGACGCGATGGTGCTCGATCGCAACGAGCGGGCGCACCGGATGTGGGCCGCGGTGGGCTATGGGCCCCAGGAGCAGTGGACGCGCTGGGCCAAGCCGCTCGGCTAGCCGCCGCTCGGCTCGCCGCCGTTGCCGGTGCCCGTGGCTCCACCGGTGGGCGCGGCCGCCCGTGGGTGGGCGGCCGCGCCTCAAGGATTCGGGGCTCAGCCCCGGACCCCGCGCCTCAAACGCCGGCGGGGCTGGGGTTGGCGCCGGTGGGGGTGAAGGGCGCCGGGGACCAGGTGGACAGGAAGGACTCCGCCGACCAGGTGCCCGATAGGGACGGGGCCAGCCAGGACGGGGCCGATGCGCGGAACCGGTCCGGCGCGAGGGTCCCCGAGCCCTCCGGGACGGCGCCCAGCAGCGGCAGGCCCGAGGACTTCGTGAGGTCCGCCAGGTTGCAGCGCGCCGCGAGGTCCGGGTTCTGCGGCCAGCTGCCGACCACCACGCCCAGCGGGGTCAGCTCCCGCGCCCGCAGGGCCTCCGCCGTGAGGGTGGTGGAGTTGAGCGTGCCGAGACCCGCCGGGGCGACGATCAGCGTCGGCGCGCCGAGCAGGCGGGCCGCGTCGGCCAAGGTGTTCCCCGACTCGTCGAACCGGACGAGCAGTCCGCCCGCACCCTCCACCAGGACCAGGTCGTGGTCCAGCGAGAGCCGTTGCGCGGCCTCCGCGATCTGCGCCGGAGCCAGCGTCGCCAGCCCCGAGCGGCGGGCCGCCGTGTCCGGGGCCAAGGGCTCCGGATAGCGGGCCAGTTCCACCGCCGTGACGGAGGGACCGGCCAGCCGGACCGCCTCCGCCGCGTCCCCGGGCTCCAGCGGGCCGACGCCCGTCTGCGCGGGCTTGAGCACCGCCACCGAGCGGCCGGCGGCCACCGCGGCGGCCGCGATCGCCGACGTGACCACCGTCTTGCCGATCTCGGTGCCCGTCCCGGACACCATCAGTACGGACATCTCAGCCTTCCTGCGCCGCCGCGCACACCGCACGGCAGATCCGGTCCACGTCCTCGTCGCCGGTCACGAACGGCGGCATCACATAGATCAGGTCCCGGAACGGACGCACCCACACGCCCTCGCGCACCGCCGCCCGGGTGGCCGCCACCACGTCGATCTCGTGGTCGAGCTGGACCACGCCGATGGCGCCCAGCACGCGTACGTCCTTCACTCCGGGGATGTCGGTCGCGGCCGACAGGCCCTCGCGCAGCCCCGCTTCGATCCGCTTGACGTCGGTCGCCCAGTCCTGGCCCAGCAACAGCTCGACGGAGGCCAGGGCCACGGCCGTGGCCAGCGGGTTGCCCATGAAGGTCGGCCCGTGCGCCAGCACCGGGACCTCGCCCCGGGAGATGCCGCTCGCCACCCGCTCCGTGCACAGGGTGGCCGCCAGCGTGAGGTAACCACCGGTCAGCGACTTGCCCAGGCACATCACGTCCGGGGTGATCCCCGCATGGTCGGCCGCGAAGAGCGCGCCCGTACGGCCGAAGCCCGTGGCGATCTCGTCCAGGATCAGCAGGACCCCGTACTCGTCGCACAGCTCGCGCAGCACCCGCAGGTAGCCGGGGTGGTGGAAGCGCATGCCGCCGGCGCCCTGCACCACCGGCTCCACGATGACCGCGGCCAGCTCGTCCGCGTGAGCGGAGATCGTGGCGCGCAGGTGGTCGGCGTACGCCGGGTCCACGGGCGCGTCGAAACCGGCGGGCGGCGCGTCCGCGAAGACCTGCCGCGGCAGGTGACCCTGCCACAGCTCGTGCATCCCGCCGTCCGGGTCGCAGACCGCCATCGGCTGCCAGGTGTCCCCGTGGTAGCCGCCGCGCCAGGTCAGCAGCCGGGTCTTGCCCGTGTGCCCGAGCGAGCGCCAGTACTGCAGGCACATCTTGACCGCGACTTCGACGGACACCGAGCCCGAGTCTGCGAGGAAGACGTGCTCCAGCCCCGGCGGGGTGATCTCGACGAGCTTGGCCGCGAGCCGGACGGCGGGCTCGTGGGTGAGCCCGCCGAACATCACGTGCGACATCAGGCCCAGCTGCGCCGTGGCGGCCTCGTTGAGCACCGGGTGGTTGTAGCCGTGGATCGCCGACCACCAGGAGGACATTCCGTCGACCAGCTCTTCGTGACCGTGCCCCTGGGACGGGTCGGCGAGCCGCAGCCGCACCCCCGAGGCGGAGGCGATGATCAGCGGCTCCTGCCGCCCGGGCATCGGGCCGTACGGGTGCCAGACGTGCTGCCGGTCCAGCGCGAGCAGTTCCGCGCCGGCCGACAGCGGTCCACGCTGATCAGGCATTGGGCGCGACGTCCGTCCCCGCGCCCCGTCGGCGGACCGCGACCAGCTCCGGGCGGACCTCGCCGGCCTCGGCCTGGACCGGAGCGGGCGTCCGGTCCGCCGGCGCATGGCCGGAGCAACCGCCGCACGCAGAGCCGCAGCCCGCGGCCTCGCCCTCGGCCGGCGCGCTCGAACCGCAGAGCGAGGCGCCGCCGCTCGAACCGCAGCCCCCGCCGGTGGCGGCGGCCGCGACGTCGGAGCGGTGCGCGGGAAGGGTCGACGTACCGGCGCCCTCCACCTCGAAACCGGCGTCCGCGATCATGTCGAGGTCGGCCTGGCCGGCCTGGCCCTCACTGGTCAGGTAGTCGCCGAGGAAGATCGAGTTGACGATGTGCAGGGCCAGCGGCTGCATCGAGCGCAGGTGCACCTCGCGCCCGCCGGCGAGGCGGACCTCGACGTCGGGGCAGACGAACCGCGCCATCGCCAGGATGCGCAGGCAGCGCTGCGGGGTGAGGTTCCATTCCTTCGCCAGCGGCGTTCCCTCGAACGGGATCAGGAAGTTGACCGGCACCGAGTCCGCGTCGAGCTCGCGCAGCGAGAAGACGACGTCGACCAGGTCCTCGTCGCTCTCGCCCATGCCCGCGATCAGACCCGAGCACGCGGACAGACCGGCGCCGTGCGCCTTCTGCACGGTGTCGACGCGGTCCGCGTAGGTGTGGGTCTTGGTGATCTGCCCGTACGTCGCTTCGGAGGTGTTCAGGTTGTGGTTGTAGGCGTCCGCGCCCGCGTCCCGCAGCCGCTCGGCCTGGCCGTCCGAGAGCAGGCCGAGGCACGCGCAGACCTCGACGCCCTCGTTCTGCTCCTTGATCGCCGCGATCGTCTTGCCGACGCGGTCCACGTCCCGGTCCGTCGGCCCGCGGCCGCTCGCGACCAGGCAGACCCGCTTCGCGCCGCCCGCGACACCGGCGGCGGCGGCCTGGGAGGCCTCTTCCGGCTTCAGCCACGTGTACTTGAGGATGCCGGCCGTCGACCCCAGGCGCTGGGAACAGTAGGAGCAGTCCTCCGGGCACAGGCCCGACTTCAGGTTGACCAGGTAGTTCAGCTTCACCCGACGGCCGAACCACTGGCGGCGCACCTTGCCGGCCGCGGCCACCACGTCGAGCAGTTCGTCGTCAGAAGTCGCCAGTACGGCGAGCGCTTCTTCGCGGGTCGGCAGCTCGCGCCGCAGCCCCTTGTCCACCAGGGTGTTCAGCAGGTCCATGGACCCGATCCTGGACCACACCCCCGCTCCCGGCCAAGGAGAGATCGCACAACATGGCCGGATGGGTGTGTGTGTATCACCACACCTGGCGCAGCGGTCACGCGAGCTAGGGTCGGGGCAGGTCTGTGGACTGCCGACAAAACACGAGGACGTGCCGATGCCCGAGCTCACTCCCGAACCGCTGGACGTCTTCGCGTGGATCGACGACGCGGAGCGCGCGCGGGAGGAGGCCGGCCTCGTCCGCACGCTGCGCCCCCGGCCGCAGGTGTCGCCGCTGCTGGACCTCGCGAGCAACGACTACCTCGGCCTGTCCCGACACCCCGAGACCGTCCGGGGAGCGCAGGAGGCGGCCGCGCGCTGGGGCGCCGGAGCCACCGGTTCGCGGCTGGTCACGGGTACGACCGAGCTCCACACCGAGCTGGAGCGGGAGCTCGCGGCCTTCTGCGGTTTCGAGGCCGCGCTCGTGCTGTCCTCCGGCTACGCGGCCAACCTCGCCGCCGTCACCGCGCTCAGCGGCCGGGGCACGCTGGTCGTGTCCGACGCCGGCAACCACGCCTCCATCGTCGATGGCTGCCGGCTCTCGCGCGCCGAGACGGCCGTGGTCCCGCACGCCGACCCGGACACCGCACGCAAGACGCTCGCCGCGCACGACGGCCGCGCGCTGCTGGTCAGCGACTCCGTGTTCTCCGTCGACGGGGACGCCGCCCCGCTGGCCGCGCACGCCGCCGCCTGCCGGGACGAGGGCGCAGCCCTGGTCGTCGACGACGCCCACGGGCTGGGCGTGCTGGGCGAGGGCGGCCGCGGAGCACTGCACGCGGCCGGACTCGCGGGCGCGCCGTACGTGGTCGCCACCCTGACCCTCTCGAAGTCCCTGGGCAGCCAGGGCGGAGCCGTGCTCGGCCCGGCCAAGGTGATCAGGCACCTGGTCAACACCGCGCGCACCTTCATCTTCGACACCGGACTGGCTCCGGCGGCCGCCGGAGCGGCGCTGGCCAGCCTGCGCCTGCTCCAGCGGGAACCGGAGCGCGCGCACCGCGCCCGCGAGGTGGCCGCCCAGTTGTACGGGCGACTCACCGCGTCCGGCCTGACCGCGGCCCGGCCGGACGCGGCCGTGGTGTCGGTACGGGCCCCGTCGGCGTCGACGGCACTGCGCTGGGCCGCCGACTGCCGCGAGGCAGGTCTGTCCGTGGGGTGCTTCCGTCCGCCGTCGGTGCCGGACGGCATCTCCCGGCTGAGGTTGACCGCCCGGGCCGATCTCACGGGGGACGAGATCGATCGGGCGGTCGCGACGATCCTGGCGACCGCCCCCGCGGGAGCCACGGACGGTCAGGGCCGGTAGGGCACATCGGCTGGGGTCCGGGGATTCCCGGGCCTGGGCCTTCCCCGGGCCGGGTGTTCCCGAGTGGTTCCGGGCGGGGCTTATGCGTGCGCGTCAGCCCCTACCGAGGCGAGGAAGCCGGTCCAGGCGGGCCCGGTGAAGAGCACGGCCGGGCCGTCCGTCCGCTTGGAGTCACGGACGGCCAGCAGACCGCCGTCCAGGACGGCCGCTTCCACACAGTTGTTCATTCCGGTGCTACGGCTGCTCCGCCGCCACCGCGCGCTGATCAGAAGTCCGCTGTTGGATAAGGGGGTTGCGGACACGGGGGTGCCTCCTTACGCGTCGTCAGCGAGTGAGCTGATGAGATCCGACGAGTCCTGGGGCGGGAGGGCGTGCGCCTGGATGGTGCGGAACGCGGCGCCGTACGCCTCAAGGTCTTCCTTCCGCTCCAGATAGAGGCTACTCGTCAAATGGTCGAGTACCACCACATCCAGATCGGCGATGTCCGGAAATGAAAAAATAACGAACGGTCCGGTCAGGCCGAGATGCCCTCCGACGCTGAACGGGAGTACTTGGAGGCGTACTTGAGGCAGCTCCGACACCTCCGCCAGGTGCCGCAATTGCTCGGCCATCACCCCGGGCCCGCCGATCTGCCGGCGCAGCACCGCCTCGTCCAGTACGGCGCTCAGCTCCAGCGGGGGATCGGCCCGCAGCACCGATTGCCGGGCCAGCCGTACGTCGACCAGCGCGTCCACCTTCGGCTCCGGCAGCCCGCCCAGCGCGGCCCGGGTCACGGCCCGCGCGTACCCGGGGGTCTGCAGCAGCCCGGGCACCACGGACAGCTCCACGGTGCGGGCCGACCTGGCCCCCGCCTCCAGGCTGATGAAGTCCCGGTATTCCTGGGGCAACAGCCCCCGGTAGTCGTGCCACCACTGGCGGCCGCGCCCGGTGTCGCCCGCCGAACCGGAGCCGGCGGCCGAGGCCGACAGCGCCTCCAGCAGTGCGCGCTGCTCCGGGCTCACGATCTCCCCGTAGGCGTCGAGGAGGAGCCGGATGTCCTCCGGTTTCACGCCGCTGCGGCCCGTCTCGATGCGGCTGATTTTCGACTGGTGCCATCCCATGATCCGGGCCGCCTCACCACTGGTGAGTCCGGACCGGTCGCGCAGGGCACGCAGTTCCTCGCCGAGCTTGCGTCGGCGCACCGCGGGACCGTGTTGCACACCCGCCTCCTTCCACCGGCACAGCTCGCACCAGTTTGCCGTTCAAATAAGCTCTTCCGTAGCAGAGTTCACCGCATCGAGCGACAGATATATGCATATCTTGGGGAAAAGGCAGATGTGACGGGCCGATCGGTGGCACTCTGGCGTCCAGCACAGATCCGGGGGCTTTTCGCCCCGGTGGGAAAGGGACCGTCGCCATGGCAGATCACCAGGAAGCATCCGTCACTCTGCCGAGCGATCCCGCCTCGGTCGCCACTGCCCGACGCTACGTCGCGGAGGTGCTGAGCGAGTGGGGACTCCCCGATGACGCCGACATCGCCGACAGCGTCCGGCTGATCGTCTCGGAGCTCGCCACCAACGCCGTACAGCACACTTTCGGCCAGTCACCTACCTTCACCGTGGGCGTCCGGCTGGAGCGCCAGGAGTGGTTGCGCGTCGGGGTGACGGACAGCCACCCGCGCTGGCCCAAGCGGCTCCCGGCCGCCGTCCAGCAGGACAACGGCCGGGGCATGGTCATCATCCGCTGGCTGACGGCGGAGGCGGGCGGCCGGCTCTCGGTCACCCCGACCGAAGACGGGGGCAAGACGGTGTGGATCGCACTGCCCTGGAGCGTCGGAGCCCCGGCGCGGAGCGCCACCGGCTACTGACCTGCCGGACCCCGGACCCCGGACCCCGGACCCCGGACCCCGGACCCGGGGTCCGGGGTCCGCTCAGGCGGGGCCGCGTTCGCCCGCGCTGCGCTCGATGCACAGCTCGTTGCCTTCCGGGTCGGCGAGCACGACCCAGCCCGCGACGCCGTCCTCGGCGCGACGGTCGTCCACGAGCCTCGCGCCGAGCCCGATCAGGCGCTCGACGGTCTCGTCCCGGGTGCCGGTCGACGGCCGGATGTCCAGGTGGACCCGGTTCTTGACCGACTTGCCGTCCGGGACCCGGATGAACAGCAGCCCCGGTACGCCGGGCTGCCCGGGCTCCAGCAGGGCCTCGTCGCCCCCCTCCACGTCATCGGGATGCATCGTGAATCCGGTCACCGCGGACCAGAACTCGGCGACCCGGTAGGGGTCGAGGGCGTCGAAGGTGATGTGTCGGACGGGGTTGACGAACATCTGTCTCCTCGATGGGGACCGCGTGCGGAGCCGTATACGGAATCGTGGCTTTGGGGTACCGGGGTTGAACCGGGTACCTGCCCGAAACGTGGGTTAACGCAGCGGAAAAGCGCAGCGCTTAGCGTGGCGGCCACGTTCGACCGCCAATGATCACCCATGATCCGGTAAAGCGACGGTGGTCGGCGCGGAAAGCCTTTCCCTGTGTTGGGCAAGAGACGCTTGGTTCGGATATGCGCAGGTCAACAGAGTGTTGAAGGTCGGTAGGGTCGCCCCGCCTCTTGTTGATCTTGTCCCGGAAGCTTGGTGATACGAGTGCAACTGACACCGCACGAGCAGGAGAGACTGCTCATCCACGTGGCCGCCGACGTGGCCGAGAAGCGGAGGGCGCGCGGGGTCCGCCTCAACCATCCCGAGGCGATCGCGCTGATCACGTCGCACCTCCTGGAAGGGGCCCGCGACGGCCGGACCGTCGCCGAGCTGATGGCCTCGGGCCGCACCGTCCTGACCCGCGAGGAGGTCATGGAGGGGATCCCCGAGATGATCCACGACGTCCAGGTCGAAGCGACCTTCCCGGACGGCACCAAACTCGTCACGGTCCACGACCCGATCGTCTGAAACGGAGTACCCCCGCATGATCCCCGGCGAAATCGCCTACGGGGACGGCCCGGTACCCCTCAACGAGGGCCGCCCCGTCACCCGTCTCACCGTGCTCAACTCCGCCGACCGGCCGGTCCAGGTCGGATCCCACTACCACTTCGCCGAGGCCAACCCCGGTCTCGACTTCGACCGCACCGCCGCCCGCGGACTCCGGCTCAACGTCGCCGCCGGGACGGCCGTCCGCTTCGAACCGGGCATCCCGGTCGCGGTGGAACTCGTACCGCTGGGGGGCCTGCGCACCGTACCCGGGCTGCGCGGCGAGACCGGAGGGCCGCTCGATGGCTGAGCTCTCCCGCCAGGTGTACGCCGACCTCTTCGGACCGACCGCCGGTGACCGGATCCGGCTCGCCGACACCGACCTCTTCGTCGAGATCGAGCAGGACCTCAGCGGCGGCCCCGGGCGGGCCGGCGACGAGGCCGTGTTCGGCGGCGGCAAGGTGATCCGCGAGTCCATGGGGCAGGCCCGCACCACCCGGGCCGAGGGTGCCCCCGACACCGTGATCACCGGGGTCGTCGTCCTCGACCACTGGGGCATCGTCAAGGCCGACCTCGGCATCCGCGACGGCCGTATCTGCGGCATCGGCAAGGCCGGCAACCCCGACACCATGGACGGTGTCGACCCCGCACTGGTCATCGGTCCCGAGACCGAGATCATCGCCGGCAACGGGAAGATCGTCACCGCCGGTGCCATCGACGCCCACGTGCACTTCATCTCCCCGACGGTCATCGAGGAGGCGCTCGCCTCCGGGATCACCACCCTCGTCGGCGGCGGCACCGGACCGGCCGAGGGGACCAAGGCCACCACCGTCACCCCCGGGCCCTGGCACCTGGCCAGGATGTTCGCGGCCCTGGAGGCCTACCCGGTCAACATCGGCCTGCTCGGCAAGGGCAACACCATGTCCCGCGAGGGGATGCACTCCCAATTGCGCGGCGGCGCCCTTGGATTCAAGATCCACGAAGACTGGGGGGCCACCCCCGCGGTCATCGACGCCTGCCTCTCGGTGTGCGAGGAGACCGGCGTCCAGGTCGCCATCCACACCGACACGCTCAACGAGGCCGGTTTCGTCGCCGACACCCTCGCCGCGATCGCCGGGCGGACCATCCACTCGTACCACACCGAGGGCGCGGGCGGAGGGCACGCGCCCGACATCATCACGGTGGTCTCCGAGCCGAACATACTGCCCAGTTCCACCAACCCCACCCGGCCGCACACCGTCAACACCGTCGAGGAACACCTCGACATGCTGATGGTCTGCCACCACCTCAACCCTGCCGTCCCCGAGGACCTCGCCTTCGCCGAATCACGGATCCGGCCCTCGACCATCGCCGCCGAGGACGTCCTCCACGACCTCGGAGCCATCTCCATCATCTCCTCCGACTCCCAGGCCATGGGCCGGGTCGGCGAGGTCGTGCTGCGCACCTGGCAGACCGCCCACGTGATGAAGAAGCGGCGCGGCTTCCTTCCCGGCGACGGACCCGCCGACAACCACCGGGCCCGCCGCTACGTCGCCAAGTACACGATCAACCCCGCAGTGGCCCAGGGGCTCGCCCGCGAGATCGGCTCGGTCGAGACCGGCAAACTCGCGGACCTGGTGCTGTGGAACCCGGCCTTCTTCGGGGTCAAGCCCGAACTCGTCATCAAGGGCGGCCAGATCGCCCACGCGCAGATGGGCGACGCCAACGCCTCCATCCCCACCCCGCAGCCCGTCCTGCCCCGGCCCATGTTCGGCGGCCACGGTCGCGCGCCCGGACTCAACTCCCTGAACTTCACCGCCCAGGCCGCGCTCGACGACGGACTGCCCGAACGCCTCGGACTGGGCAAGCAGTTCGTCGCCATCGAGAGCACCCGCAAGGTGACCAAGGCCGACATGCGGGGCAACGACGCCATGCCGAGGGTCGAGGTCGACGCCGACACCTTCACGGTCTCCATCGACGGGGAGGCCGTGGAACCGGCACCCGCGGCGGAACTGCCCATGGCCCAGCGCTACTTCCTGTTCTGAGAAGAGGTCCTTGCCGATGAGCCGCGCCGCGCTGCTCGTCCTCGCCGACGGCCGCTTCCCCGCCGGGGGGCACGCCCACTCCGGCGGGGCCGAGGCCGCCTGCAAGGCGGGCCGGATCCATGACGCCACCACCCTGGAGGAGTTCTGCCGGGGTCGGCTGCACACCGCCGGCCTCACCGCCGCCGCCCTCGCGGCGCCCGCCGCCCTCGGGCTCGACCCGGCCGTGCTCGACGCCGCCGCCGACGCCCGCACCCCGTCGCCGGCGCTGCGCACCGCGGCCCGGCGGCTCGGGCGCCAACTACTGCGCGCCGCCCGGGCCACCTGGCCCTCCGCCGAACTGGAGGCCCTGGCCGCCGCGTTCCCGCGCGGGGCCCACCAACCCGTGGTGCTCGGCGTCACCGCCCGCGCGGCCGGGCTCGGGCCGGGCGACGCGGCGCACGTGGCGGCGTACGAGAGCGTCGGCGGACCCGCCACCGCGACCGTACGGCTGCTCGGCCTGGACCCCTTCGAGGCGAGTGGGGTGCTGGCCCGGCTCGCCCCCGATCTCGACGCCGTCGCGGCCCGGGCGGAGCGGGCCGCGCTGCGGGCCCGCTCACGAGGCACCGACGCACTGCCCGCGGCCTCCTCGCCGCTGCTGGACATCTCGGCGGAGGTACATGCCGACTGGCCGGTCCGGCTCTTCGCTTCCTGACCCCTGAAGGAGACACCCCCCATGCACCTCGACCACGCCGTCACCTATCCCCACCGGCACACCCACAGCGCCGACCCCCTGCGGCCCGACGGCACCCGGCGGGCCCTGCGCATCGGACTCGGCGGCCCCGTCGGCTCCGGCAAGACCGCCACCGTCGCCGCCCTGTGCCGCGCCCTGCGCACCGAACTGTCCATGGCCGTCGTCACCAACGACATCTACACGCGCGAGGACGCCGAGTTCCTGCTCCGCGAGGCCGTCCTGCCGCCCGAGCGGATCACCGCGGTCGAGACCGGGGCCTGTCCGCACACCGCCATCCGCGACGACATCTCCGCCAACCTGGAGGCCGTGGAGGAACTGGAGGACGCCTTCCGGGAGAACGGCCGACTGGACCTGATCCTCGTCGAGTCCGGCGGGGACAACCTCACCGCCACCTTCTCCCGCGGACTCGTCGACGCCCAGATCTTCGTCATCGACGTGGCCGGCGGCGACGACATCCCCCGCAAGGGCGGCCCCGGAGTCACCACCGCGGACCTCCTCGTCGTCAACAAGACCGATCTCGCCCCCCACGTCGGCTCCGACCTCGACCGGATGGCCCGCGACGCCGCCGCACAGCGCGGCGAACTCCCCGTCGCCTTCCAGTCGCTGCGCGGCCCCGAGGGGGTCGGTCCGGTGGCCGCCTGGGTGCGCGAGCGGATCGCCGCCTGGTCCTCGCGGTGAGCGGTACGAGCGCCACCGGCACGGCCCCGGCCCCCTCGACGCCGCCGACGCCCCCGGCGGGCCTGCGGGCCACGGCCCGCATCCACGCCGTGGCCGACGGGCGGGGCGGCACCGCCCTGCCGCTGCTCGCCGGCGAAGGGCCGCTCGCGCTGCGCCGCACGCGCTCCTCGTCGGGCACCGAGGCCGGGGTCATGCTGGTCGGCGCGATGAGCGCCCCGCTCGGCGGGGACCACCTCACCATCGAGGCCACCGCCGGACCCGGAGCACAGCTCGACCTCGCCTCGGCGGCGGCCACCCTGGCCCTGCCCGGCCGGTCCGGCGAGCCCGCACGCTACGACGTGCACCTCGACGTGGGGGAGGGGGCGTCGGTGCGGTGGCTGCCCGAGCCGCTGGTCTCGGTGCGCGGCAGCGACCTGAGGGTGCACACCCGGGTCCGACTCGCCCCCACGGCACGGCTGGTGCTGCGCGAGGAGCAGGTGCTGGGCCGCACCGGGGAGGTTCCGGGCCTGCTGCGCAGCCGCGTCACCGTCGAGCGCGGCGGCCGGCCGCTGCTGGACCAGGAGCTCGCCTGCGGGCCCGGCGCGCCCGGCGGCTGGGACGGCCCGGCGGGCCTGGCCGGGTACCGGGCGCTCGGTCAACTCCTCGTCGTGGACCCCGCCTTCGCCGAGGAACCGCCCGCAGCCGCGGTCCTGGGGGAGTTCGCCGCGGTGACGCCGCTGGCCGGCCCGGCGGTCCTGGTGACGGCCCTGGCCGCCGACGCCCTGCTCGTGCGCGAGCTCCTCGACGAGGCCTGCCGTACGTACGGGTGGTGAAAGCGGGACGCATCAGGCACCGCTCAGCGGTACACGCCTTTCCGGTTATCGGGTTGGCAAAGAAGTCGATCCGGCCCTGTCGCCGGATCCCGATCAGGCGACAGGATCCCCCTACACGCCGACGACCGAAACGACCAACTCGGCCGCCCACGGCCGTACCTGATGCAGGGGGAACAACCACGTGATACGCAACGCGGCGCTGGGGAGCGCCGCCACACTGATCACCGGCGCGCTCGCGGCGAGCCTGCTGCTGGCCCCGCCGGCCGCAGCAGCCTCCACCGGCAGCGACGGCAGGGTGCCGGAGGCGCGGGGCGTCCAGATCGCCGCCGCCCGCGCCGCCCGCGCCGGGATCGACTGGAAGGACTGCCCGGCGGACTGGGGCCTCGAGAAGCCCATCCAGTGCGGATGGGTGAAGGTCCCGCTCGACTACGCGAAGCCGTACGGCAAGACCATCGACATCGCCGTCGACCGCATCGGCAGCACGGGGACGAAGGAGGAGCGCCAGGGCGCGCTCGTCTACAACCCCGGCGGCCCCGGTGGTTCCGGCATGCGCTTCCCGCGCCGTGTCACCACCAAGAGCCCGCTGTGGGTCAACGCCTCCAAGGCCTACGACTTCGTGGGCTTCGACCCCCGCGGCGTCGGCCACTCGGCGCCGATCTCCTGCACCGACCCGCAGGAGTTCGTCAAGGCCCCCAAGGCCGACCCGGTCCCGAGCAGCGAGGCCGACAAGCGCGCCCAGCGCAAGCTCGCCGCCGAGTACGCGGACGGCTGCAAGGAGCGCAGCGGCGAGATGCTGCCGCACATGACCACGCCGAACACCGCGCGCGACCTGGACGTGGTCCGGGCCGGCCTCGGCGAGAAGAAGCTCAACTACCTCGGCGTCTCCTACGGCACCTACCTGGGCGGGGTCTACGCGACCCTCTTCCCGACCCACGTGCGCCGCATGATCGTCGACAGCGTGGTGGACCCGTCGCAGGACAACATCTGGTACGAGGCCAACCTCGGCCAGGACGTCGCCTTCCAGATGCGCTGGAACGACTGGCAGGACTGGGTCGCCAAGAACGACGCCGCCTTCCACCTCGGCGACACCCGTGCCAAGGTCGAGGCCCGCTACCAGAAGCTGCGCGCCAAGGCCAAGGCCAACCCGCTCGGCGGGATCGTCGGCCCGGCCGAGCTCATCGGCTTCTTCCAGGGCGCCCCGTACTACGACTCCTCCTGGGTGCCCGTCGCCAAGACCTGGGCCGCGTACGAGGCCGGTGACGAGCAGGCGCTCGTCGACGCCATCGCCCCGGACATGACGGACACCAAGGGCAACGCGGCGTCGGAGAACAGCAACGCCGTCTACACCGCAGTCGAGTGCGCCGACGCGAAGTGGCCCACCAGCTGGTCCAAGTGGGACCGGGACAACAGCAAGCTGCACCAGAAGTACCCGTTCCTGACCTGGTCCAACGCGTGGATGAACCTCCCCTGCGCGACCTGGAAGGCCAAGCAGAGCACCCCGATCGCGGTCGGCGCCAAGCGCGGGCTGCCGCCCGTGCTGATCGTCCAGTCCGAGCGCGACGCGGCCACGCCGTACAAGGGCGCGGTCGAACTGCACCGTAGCCTCGCCGGTTCGCGGCTGATCACCGAGAAGAGCGCGGGCTCGCACGGTGTCACCAGCCTGGTGAACCCCTGCATCAACACCCGGGTGGACGCCTACCTGCTCACCGGCAAGGTCGACGCCAAGGACGTGACGTGCGCCCCGCACGCCACCCCCGTGGCCCCGGCCCCGGCCGCGGCGAAGTCCCTGTCGTCCGACGCGCCGGCCGAGTCCTCGGTCTTCCCGGCGCCGGAGGAGCTCCCCGCCGTCCGTTAAGGACCGGCGGGAGCGAGCGGGAGAAGGCTCAGCGCGCGGTGCGCCGGGCCTTCTTCCGCTGTTCCTCCTCCTCGGCCTTGACCTCGGCCGCGTACCGGTCGACGTACTCCTGGCCGGACAGCCCGAGGATCGCGTACATGATCTCGTCGGTGACCGCCCGCAGGACCGCCCGCTCGCCCTCCATCCCGGCGTAGCGGGAGAAGTCCAGCGGCTCGCCGAAGCGGATCGTCACCCGCCGGATCTTCGGGATCTTCTTCCCCGGCGGCTGGATCTCGAAGGTGCCGACCATCGCGCAGGGCACCACGGGCACCCGGGCGCCCAGGGCCATCGCCGCCACGCCCACCTTGCCCTTGTAGAGCCGGCCGTCGTGCGAGCGCGTGCCCTCCGGGTAGATGCCCAACAGCTCGTCCTTGGCCAGCACCGCCAGCCCCTCGCGCAGGGCGGCCCGTCCGGCGTCCTTGCCCGAGCGATCCACGGGGATCTGCCCGGCGCTGCGGAAGAAGGCGGCGGTGAGCCGGCCCTTGACCCCGGGACCGGTGAAGTACTCGGCCTTGGCCAGGAAGGTGATCCGCCGCTTGAGGATGGCGGGCATCAGGAAGTGGTCGGAGAAGGACAGGTGATTGCCCGCGACGATGGCGGCACCCTCAGCGGGGATGTTCTCCAGGCCCTCGATCCGGGGTCTGAACAGCAGCCGCAGCAGGGGACCGAGCAACACGTGCTTGAGCAAGTGGTAGAACACCAGGCCGCTCCCGTCGACATCCCGTTGTCACAGCCATTTTACGGACGGTGAGCCCGGGGGAGCAGGGGGCGGACGGGACCTTGCTCAGACATTGCGCGTGGCGGCCATCCCGGCGGTCAGCAGCCCCAGCACCACCCAGCCGAACCACAGCCAGCCGTTGCTGCCGAGGGCCACGGAATACGTGGCGACGGCCACCAGAGCGGCGAAGGTCATTACGGCCATCGCCTTAACGGATCCGGTCATGCCCCATGGTGACGCGAGAAGCCGGTGTCGCGCTACTGGCCACGCGCTCGGAGCGAGGCGAGATACGCGTTGTACGCCGCCAGCTCCTTGTCGCCATTGCGGTCCTCGGCCCGGTCGGACCGCCGCGCGGCCCGCTGTTCGGAGTGGTACCACTGGTAGACGAGGGCGATCAGGACCAGCACCGAGGGGATCTCGCTGAAGGCCCAGGCGATGCCGCCGCCCCACTGCTGGTCGAGCAGGGGGTCGATGCCGAGCGACGCCGGCGGGTTCGCGTACGTCTTGATCATCGGCTGGCTCGCCATCATCAGGGCGATGCCGAAGAACGCGTGGAAGGGCATGCCCGCGAACAGTTCCAGCATCCGCATCACGTAGCCGGGCCGGTGCGGACCCGGGTCGATGCCCATGATCGGCCAGAAGAAGATGAGGCCGACCGCGAGGAAGTGGACCATCATCGCGATGTGTCCGGTCCGGCTCTCCATCAGGAAGTCGAAGAGCGGGGTGAAGTACAGGGCGTAGAGGCTCGCGATGAACATCGGGATCGTGAAGGCCGGGTGGGTGATCACCTTCATGTACCGGCTGTGCAGCAGCATCAGCAGCAGCTCGCGCGGCCCCTTGCTGCCGCGGGCCGCCGGCGGCAGCGCACGCAGCGCCAACGTCACCGGGGCACCCAGTAGCACGAGGATCGGGGTGACCATACTGATCACCATGTGCTGGACCATGTGGACGCTGAACATGACCATGCCGTAGTCGTTCAGCTTGGTGCACATCACGAGGAGCACGGTCAGCACGCCCACGGTGAAGGCGATGGTCCGGCCCAGCGGCCAGGCGTCCCCCCGCCGGCGCAGTCGCAGCACGCCCCACCCGTACAGGGCCAGCCCGGCCAGCGAGCCGATCAGGAAGAAGGAGTCGAAGGAGAACTCCAGCCCGCGCCCGAGAGTGAACGGCGGCAGGTCCATGTCCATGTGCATGTCCATGCCGTGCCCGCTGTGATCCATCTGTTCACTCCCTTGACCGTGATGCCCCACCACAGTAATGCCGCCCCCGTACGCTCTTGCGCGCGGGGGCGGCCCAGGATATGAGGGGCGTACAAAAGGGGCGTCAGAGAACCGTCTGCGCCTCGTCGTACCGGTCGGCCGGAACCGTCTTGAGGGTCGAGGTCGCCTCTGCGAGCGGCACCATCACGATGTCCGTCCCGCGCAGCGCGGTCAGCATGCCGAACTCGCCTCGGTGCGCCGCCTCCACCGCGTGCCAGCCGAAGCGGGTGGCGAGGACCCGGTCGTACGCGGTGGGCGTGCCACCGCGCTGCACGTGGCCCAGGATCACCGGCCGGGCCTCCTTGCCCAGACGGTGCTCCAGCTCCACGGCGAGGCGGTTGCCGATGCCGGCGAACCGCTCGTGCCCGTACATGTCGACGCCGCCCTCCTCCAGGTCCATCGACCCGGGGCGCGGCTTGGCGCCCTCGGCGACCACGACGATCGCGAACCGCTTGCCCGCGGAGAAGCGCTCGCCGACGATCTCCGTCAGCTGCTCGATGTCGAAGGGGCGCTCCGGCACGACGATCGCGTGCGCGCCGGCCGCCATGCCCGAGTGCAGGGCGATCCAGCCCGTGTGGCGGCCCATGACCTCCACGACCATCACCCGCTGGTGGGACTCGGCGGTGGTCTTCAGCCGGTCCAGCGCCTCCGTGGCCACCCCGACGGCGGTGTCGAAGCCGAAGGTGACGTCGGTGGAGGCGATGTCGTTGTCGATGGTCTTCGGGACGCCGACGATGGGCAGACCGGCCTGCGAGAGCAGGTTCGCCGCCTTCAGCGTGCCCTCGCCGCCGATCGGGATGATCGCGTCGAGGCCGAGGTCCGCGACGTGGCCGCGGGCGCGCTCCACGCCGTCGCGCAGGTGCGCGGGCTGGACCCGGGAAGAGCCGAGGATGGTGCCGCCGCGGGCGAGGATGCCACCGACCGCGTCGAGGTCGAGCTTGCGGTAGTCCGCCTCCAGCAGGCCCTTCCAGCCGTCGAGGAAGCCGATCACCTCATCACCGTGGTCGACCACGGCACGGTGCACGACGGAGCGGATGACGGCGTTGAGACCGGGGCAGTCGCCACCGGAAGTGAGCACACCTATGCGCATGGCAGGAACGGACCTTTGCAACGTGGGCCGACGACCGGACCACGTCGTCCGGTTGGAACTAACGCCACCCTACAAGCGCCGGAGCGGTGGGCTGAACCATCCTCCACATGCTGGTCGCACTCGTCGTGCGAAACCACGTCGGCCCGGTTCCCCCTAGGGAAAACCGGGCCGAACAGATGATGGAGGGGCCGCCCCGATGAGCGGTTCTCCGGGTGCTACGCGGGCTGCGTCGCAGCCGCGATGCGCTCCGCGCGCAGCGCCTCGTACCACCGGTCGTCTATGGCCGGCAGCGCGTTCACGTCGAGGGCCAGCTTCAGCAGCAGGTCCGCGATGTGCGGATTGCGGGCCATCACGGGACCGTGCATGTACGTGCCGAACACCGTGTCGTTGTACGCGCCTTCGGTTCCGTCACCGGTGCCGTTGCCGCGGCCCATGGTCACCCGGGCGAACGCCTTGGCCGTCGGGCCGAGGTGGGTCACGCCCTGGTGGTTCTCGAAGCCCGTCAGCTGGGGCAGGCCCAGGCGCGGGTCGATGTCCCCGAGGACGTCGCCGACGCACCGCTCGCCCTCACCGCGCACGGTGACGACGTCCAGCAGGCCGAGGCCCTCCTGGCGCTGGCCCTGGTCGTTGACGAATTCCTTGCCGAGGATCTGGTATCCGGCGCAGACGGAGAAGACGATCGCCCCGTTGGAGACGGCCCGCTCCAGACCGCCGTCGCGCAGCAGGCGCTCCGCGGCCAGGCGCTGCGGCCGGTCCTCGCCACCGCCGATCAGGTAGATGTCGCCCGAAGTGGGGATCGGCTGGTCGCTGCGCACGTCCACGCGCTGCACGTCCAGGCCGCGCTGGCGCGCCCGGCGCTCCACCACGAGGGCGTTGCCCTGGTCTCCGTACGTGCTCAGCAGGTCCGGGTAGACCCACACCAGACGCAGGCTGTTGTCGCTCATGCTCTTGTCCTTTATGGGTACTAGTTGCCGACGCGGCGGCGCACGTCCTGGAAGGCGGTGTAGTTGGCGATCAGCTCGATCTGGCCGGGCGGCGCGAGCTGCACGGCCTCGTCGAGGGTGTCGCACACGCGGAAGTCCAGGCCCGCGACCTCCAGGCGGACCGCGAGGTCCAGCTTGCGGTCACCGATCACGAAGATCGGGTGACCGGCGAGCCGCGGGTAGTCCACGTCCCACAGCCACGAGGTGTCGGTGCCGTCGGCGCCGCGCGCGTTCACCGAGAGGATCACCGGGGTCGGCGGGGGATCGATCAGAGAAAACGTTTCGAGCCAGCCCGCCGGGTTCTTCGCGAGCAGCAGCCGCAGCTCACGGCCCTGGAAGCTGACCACGTCGTAGCGGCCGGCGACGGCCTGCACCTGGTACATCCGCTCCAGCGCCACCTGCGGCGGTACGCCGAAGACGGCGGCCACGGCGGCCGAGGTGGCCGCGTTGGCCTTGTTGGCACGGCCGGGCAGCTGGAGGTGGATCGGCCAGGCCGAGCCGTGCGGGTCCAGCACGTGGTCGCCGGAGAGCACCCACGTCGGGGTCGGGCGCCGGAAGCCGCACTCGCCGCAGAACCAGTCGTCGCCCGGGCGCTGCATGACACCGCCGCAGGAGGGGCAGGACCAGGCGTCGTCCTTCCACTCCTGGCCGGCCGCGACCCACACCACGTTCTGGGAGGAGGAGGCGGACCACACGATCAGCGGGTCGTCGCAGTTGGCGACGATGACCGCCTTGGAGCCCTGGAGCCCCTCGCGCCACTTCTCCGCGAGCATGCGGGTCTCGGCGGCGCGGTCCAGCTGGTCGCGGGAGAGGTTGAGCAGGGCGATCACCTTGGGGGTGACGTCCCGGGCCACTCCGGCCAGGTACTTCTCGTCGACCTCGATGACGCCGTACTTGGCGTCCGAGCCGCCGGCCAGCGCGGAGGTGATGCCCGCCGGCATGTTGGCGCCCAAGGCGTTGGAGACGACCGGACCGCTGGCCCGCAGGGCCTCCGCGATCAGTCGGGTCGTCGTGGTCTTGCCGTTCGTCGCGGACACGAGGACGACATCGAGATGTTGCGCCAGCGCGCCGAGAAGATCGGGGTCGAGCCTGAGTGCGACCTTGCCACCGATTACCGATCCGCTTCCGCGTCCCGCGGCCCGCGACACCGCCGCCGCGGCCTTGCCCGCCGTCACGGCCAGCTTGGCCCGCGGCGAAAGCGGCTCCGTGTTGCCTGCCATCGTCCCTTGTCCTCCTTGCGTCGGTCGGCCCCAGCCTATCCAGTACCGGCCGGAGCCTTGACCGCGGCGCCCCCGCCCCGCCGCGGATCTCCTCATATAGTCGCCCGTCGTAGGGTTGTGGCCATGCGACAGCGCCCCATTCCCGGTACCGCCGGCCTCGTCCGCCCCATGAGCCTGTTGGGTGATCCGGTGCTCCACTCCGCGTGCGCGGAAGTCACCGAGTTCGGCCCGGAACTCGACCGGCTCATCGAGGACATGTTCGCCACGATGTACGCCGCCGAGGGCGTCGGGCTCGCCGCGAACCAGATCGGCGTCGGGCAGCGGGTGTTCGTCTACGACTGCCCCGACGACGAGGACGTCCGCCACGTCGGGCACATCGTCAACCCGCGGTTGGTCACGGCCGACGGGGACGAGTTCCGGGGGCCGGAGGGGTGCCTGTCCCTGCCGGGGCTGGAGGCGGGGACGGTCCGCTTCGACCACGCGGTGGTGGAAGGCGTCACGTCGAACGGGGCGGCCGTTCGGATCGCCGGGACGGGGTTCTTCGCGCGGTGCCTCCAGCACGAGTGCGACCACCTCGACGGGACGGTGTACGCGGACCGCGTGACGGGCCTGCGCGCCCGTCGCCTGCGGCGTGCCATCCGGAAGACCCCCTGGGGAGCCGGGGCGCTGCGCGGCTAGCCCGATCCACCTTCGCCGGGGCATGTCTAGCCCCTCCGGTGTTTGAGGAGCGGGGTCTGGGGCCGGGAGCCCCAGGAAACCCGGCTCCGCCGGGCACCGGGCTCCGCCCGGACCTGCCCCTCAAACGCCGGCGGGGCTGAAACGGGCTAGAAGCCCGGGCCGTCTTCGCGGTTGCCGGCGGTGGCCAGGCGGCCCCAGAGGAGGTCCGTGAGGCCCGCGACCAGGTCCGCGCGCTCGCAGGGGCGTTCGCCCAGCCACCAGTCGCCGGCCGCGTGCATCATGCCGACGATGCCGTGGCCCCAGATCCGGGCGAGGCGTTCGCCCCCCGGACCGAGGTCCACCCGTTCGCCGATCACCTCGGCCAGTTCCTCGCCGAGCCGGCGCAGCAGCGGGGCCGAGTGCAGGCCGACGTCGAAGCCGCGTTCGGCGCTGTGGGAGTCCTCGGCCGGGTGCATGAGGAAGCGGTAGACCTGCGGGCGGGCCTCGATGGCGGCAAGATAGGTGTCGAGGGTCGCCTCCACCCGGCGGCGCCGCTCGGCGGGGGCGTCGAGCGCGGCCCGCAGCGAGTCGAGCAGGGCGTCGGTGTGCCGGACCGCGAGCGCCTGGTAGAGGCCCGCCTTGTCCCCGAAGTGCCGGTAGAGGATGGGCTTGGTGATGCCGGCCTCGGCCGCGATCGCGTTCATGGAGGCTTTGGGGCCGTCCCTGAGCACGACCCGGTCGGCGGCTTCGAGCAGTTCCCGACGGCGGCGTTCGGCCGCTCCCGGCTCACCGGCCTGCTGAGTGGTCTCCATGACGTGTTTCTCTCCCCGCCCTTGCGATGTGCGTGACGCCCACGCAACGTAACACCCCGCACACCCTGTCGATCGAACCGGAGGCCACTCCGTCCGGCGTCGTGGCCGGTGCGGACGGTGCTTGACAGTGCTTACTCGCCGGTAACACACTGTGGTCTTCGCGTAGGTTACCGCTAGTAACTTCCGCAGGGCCGAGGACAGACAGGTGGAGGGGACATGGCGGAGTTCACCATGGAGCTGAACGACGACCAGAAGCAGGTGCGGGACTGGATCCATGGCTTCGCCGCCGATGTGATGCGCCCCGCGGCCGCGGAATGGGACGAGCGCGAAGAGACTCCCTGGCCCGTCATCCAGGAGGCGGCCAAGGTCGGCATCTACTCGCTGGACTTCTACGCCCAGCAGTTCTTCGACCCGACGGGCCTCGGCATTCCGATGGCGATGGAGGAGCTCTTCTGGGGCGACGCGGGCATCGCGCTGTCCATCGTGGGCACCGGACTCGCGGCCATCGGCGTCGTCGCCAACGGCACCGAGGAGCAGATCGGCACCTGGATCCCGCAGATGTACGGAACCCCGGACGACGTGAAGGTCGCCGCCTTCTGCTCCTCCGAGCCGGACGCCGGCTCCGACGTCGGCTCGATGCGCACCCGGGCGGTCTACGACCAGGCCAAGGACGAATGGGTGCTGAACGGCACCAAGACCTGGGCGACGAACGGCGGCATCGCCAACGTCCACATCGTGGTCGCGGTCGTCGACCCCGCGCTGGGGACCAAGGGACACGCCTCCTTCATCATCCCGCCGAACACCCCCGGACTGTCCCAGGGCCAGAAGTTCAAGAAGCACGGCATCCGTGCCTCGCACACCGCCGAGGTGGTGCTGGAAGACGTACGGATCCCCGGCTCCTGCCTGCTCGGCGGCAAGGAGAAGCTGGACGAGCGCCTCGCGCGGGCCCACGAGCGCGCACGCAGCGGCGGCGGCGAGAGGGTGAAGAACGCGGCCATGGCCACCTTCGAGGCCTCCCGGCCGGCGGTCGGTGCGATGGCCGTCGGCACCGCGCGCGCCGCGTACGAGGTGGCCCTCGACTACGCGAAGACCCGCACCCAGTTCGGCCGCCCGATCATCGACAACCAGGGTGTGGCCTTCCAGCTCGCCGACATGCGGACGCAGATCGACGCGGCCCGGCTGCTGGTGTGGCGGGCGTCCTGGATGGCGGTGGCGGGCCGGCCGTTCGAGTCGGCGGAGGGCTCGATGTCGAAGCTCTTCGCGAGCGAGGTCGCCAAGAAGGTCACCGCCCAGGCGGTCCAGATCCTCGGCGGCAACGGCTTTACCCGTGAGTACCCGGTGGAGCGCATGCACCGGGACAGCGCCATCTACACGATCTTCGAGGGAACCAGCGAGATCCAGCGCCTGGTGATCGCCCGCACGATCTCCGGCATGCCGATCCGCTAGCCGGCGGGCCCGCGCACGAGGGCTCCCGGACGCCGCGCGGCGTCCGGGAGCCTTCGCGTCACTTGGGCAGAGGAGTGAGGCAGGCGAGCGTGGAGCCCATCGCTCCGTAGTCCGACCCGGTGATCCGGTCGAGCGGGGCGCAGCCGTCGGCGGATGTCTTCGGTCGCTTGCTGACGCGGTACTCGGCCTTCGGCGAACCGCAGTCCCGCACGCGCAGCCTCAGGTGCTTCCCGTCCCACTCGTCGGCGACGCACTGGCCCACCGACAGCGTCGGCGTGTCGTCACCGACCAACAGGGCGATCCCGATCAGCGCGGGGATCCCCAGGAGGACGAGCAGCACCGGTGTGAGGAACAGCAGGACCGGGCCCCGGCGCCACAGCGGCTTGCCCGGGTCGAGCGCCGGCCGGTAGCCGCCCGTCGGCGGAGCGAGCTTCCGGAAGGACGCCCGCGGGCCGAGGTTCATCAGCAGGGTCACGGGCGTGATGAAGAGGGACAGCGGCCCCCACCAGCCCTGCCAGAGGGTGTCGGAGGACATGCGGCGGTAGCTGGCCAGCCCGCAGTCGCGGCAGAACGGTCCGCGCAGGCTCAGGAACCGCATCAGCACGATCAGGCCCTGGTGCCCGCGTACGGTCGCGTGCGCGGCGGGCCAGGCCCCGCACAGTCGGCAGCCGTACCGGCCCGGCTCGGGGTGCGCGCCGTACGCGCCGTACGTGCCGTACGCGCCGTGTGGCTGCGGTCCGGCGTGCCAGGGGCCGCCCGGGCCGCCCTGCTGCGGGACGGGCGCGCCGTAGGGGTTGTACGGGCCGGCGCCCTGTTGCTGCGGCTGTGGCGGAGTGGCCACGGAGACTCCTCGATCGGTTCATGATCACCGAAACGGTGATCACGGCACCCTACGCCCTGCCGGACGCGGCCTCAGGGCCGCAGCAGTCGCGCGAGGGCCCGGCCGAAGAGGAACCGGCCCGCCGCCGCGACCAGGGGATCCAGGGCGCGGGGGAAGCCGCGCAGGTGCAGTTCCTCCCGCCAATGGACCTCTGCGCCGCCCGTGTGCAAAGGGCGGATCTCGATCTCCGCCCAGCCCGTCACCGTCCGGCCGCGCTTCTCCAGTCGGACCAATCCCGACAGGCCTTCGGCAGGGGGTCGCCATTCGACGACCTCCATGCGATCGTCGAATGTGATCCTGCTCACGCCCGTCCGTGCCGTGAAGATCGTTCCGACGCGGGTCGGGGGCGCCGTCTCGATGATCGTCCGGGTGAGCGGGACCTGCGCGCCGTGGCGCTCCCAGTCCGTGAGCATCGGCCACGCCTCGAGCGGCTGCAAAGACGTGCGGTGAACGATCCGGATAGCGGGCATGAGCGCATGGTAAGCGGGCATACACACCCTGAACTGGACGGCCGATATGGGTTCCGTCCGGGGGCGGCGATCAGTAATACTCACCGCCACCGTGGATCGCGGATTCGACCGGGTGACCACCGGCGCTCCCGCCCCACTTCGCGAGGAGGTGCGCCATGTGCTCCCACCAGCCACCCTGCCCGACTGCCGACAGCGCCGATCACGACGCCGCCCGCATCGTGGCCTCCCACCCTGAACAGGGCTGGAGCCTGCTGTGCAACGGAGTCGTGGTGTTCGACGACACCGGTGAACTGCTCCCCGACAGCCGTACGGTGGAACCCCGCCGCCCGGCCCTGGTCTGAGCGAGGAGGCAGCATGCGCCAGCAGCTGATCCGTAAGCCCGTCCCGAAGCCCGCCCCCCGAGACCTGGACCTGCGCACACCGTCGGGCAGACCCCTCCCGTACTGACGGGAGCCCAGGACTTAGGCCGTATTCCAGGCCCACCGGCCGAGACTCAGCCGGTGGGCGCAGCCGCGCCGCCCAGGAACGCCGTCTCGTAGGCGGCGTCCCCGATCGCCGCGCGGGCCTGCTGCTCGCCCTGGTCCCGCAGGGCCCTCAGTGAAGGTGAGCCCATCTGCGGGCGGCCCACCGTGCGCCACCAGGCGTGCGCGGTGCCGAGCAGTCGAGCCGCGAGTTCACCGTCGCCCAGCCCGGCCACCGCAGCGGCCAGCAGGTCCAGGCCGAGCGCGATGCCGAAGCGGTCGCCGAGCAGCCGTTTTCCGGAGAGCATGGCCCGTACGTGCCGGGCGGCCTCCCCGTGGTCGCCCAGGCCCAGCGCCGCCACCGCCAGGATGTAGTCCGCGTACGCCCGCAGCCAGCGCTCGCCCAGCTCCGCGCAGGCCTCCCGCAGGGCCTGTGCCTCCTCGGTCGCCTCGTCGAAGCGCCGCAAGTCGCACAGGGAGTAGCTGGTGGCCAGCTTGCACAGCAGCCAGCCCGTGCCGCTGGTCCGCCCGCCGTGTCCCGCCCGGGCCCGGGGGCCGGCCAGGCTCAGGGCCCGTACCGGGTCACCGGGCATGAGGACGGACGCCGCCGCAAGGTAGGCCGCGCGCAGCTCCCGCTCGGGGTCCGCGAGTCGCGCCGCGTCGCGCGTGCACTCGTCGCCGAGTCGCCGCGCCGCGTCCATGTCGCCCTGGAGCAGCATGGTGAGTCCGAGGGCCCACACGGCCTGGTTGTACGCGGCCCCCGTGCGCGGACCGGACCGCAGGGCCCGTTCCAGGAAGCCGCGTCCCTCGTGCACGTGCCCGCACGCGAACCAGTAGAACCACAGGGCCCCGGCCATCTCCAGCGCCGCCGTCGGGTCGGCGGCGATCAGGTGCTCCAGGGCGGTGCGCAGCTGCGCGTGCTCGGCGGTGATCCTCCGGTACCAGTCCACCTGCCCCGGGCCCATCCACCCCCGCTCGGCAGCCTGGGAGAGTGCCGCGTACCAGTGGGCGTGTCGGTCGGTGACGATCTCCACCTCGCCCAGCTCGCCCAGCCAGTCCTGTCCGTACTCGCGGATCGTGTCCAGCATCCGGTAGCGGGTCCCGGTCCCGCGTTCCTCGATGCGCAGGACCACGGACTTGGCGGCGAGGCCCGCCAGTACGCGCTCCACCCGGGCGGCGGGCAGCGGTCCGCCCGAGCAGACGGCGCGCGCCGCGGCGATGTCGAAGTCACCGGTGAAGACCGAGAGCCGGGCCCACAGCAGCCGTTCCAGCGGCTCGCACAGTTCGTGGCTCCAGCCGATCGTGGTCCGCATCGTCTGGTGCCGGCGCGGCAGCGCGGCCCGGGCGTCGGACAGCACCTCCAAGCGTTCGCCGATCCGCTCGGCCATGTGCTCCAGCGTCCACAACCGCATCCGGGCGCCCGCGAGTTCCAGCGCGAGCGGGATGCCGTCCAGGCGCCGGCACACCTCGGCGGCCAGGGCGGCGCGCGCGGGGTCGGCGAAGACGGCCGCTGCCCGCGGGGTCGCGGCCAGCGCGCGGGCCCGGAAGAGCGTGAGGGCATCGCTGTCGGGCCCCTCGCAGGGCAGCGGTCGGACCTCCACGACCTCCTCGGTCGGCATGTCGAGCGGCTCGCGGGAGGTGACCAGGATCGTCAACCCGGGCGCAGACTGCAGGAGTTCGCCGACGAGATGGCGGCAGTCGGCCACCAGGTGCTCGCAGGTGTCCAGGACCAGGAGCAGCTCCTTGTCGGCCATCCACGCGCACAGTTCCTCGTCGAGGGGGCGTGGGGAGTGGTCGGCGAGGCCCACGGTGTGGGCGACGGTGGCGGTGAGCAGGCTCGGATCGCGCAGGGGTGACAGTTCCGCCCACCAGACCCCGTCGGGGCGCACCTGGCGGACGGTGGCGACCGCCCGCAGGGCCAGCCGTGACTTGCCGACGCCGCCCACCCCCGTGAGGGTGATCAGTCTTCGCTCGTGCAACAGGTCGTCGAGCAGCTGGAGTTCGCGCTCCCGACCGACGAAGCTCGCAGGTTCCGGGGGCAGGTTGCCGGGCACCGGGCAGGGGTCCGGTCCGGGATCGCCGTCCGCGGATCCTGCCTGACTGTCATTGAACGAGTACTCACCGAACACGGATGTATTGTGCGCGATCTTCCCGTGCGGCCGTGCCGTTCAAGCCGGATCGGTGTCCACTTTCATGCGACGAGTGTGATCCGCCGCTCCGCTGAGAAGGATCCCCAGTTGCCGTCCGGGAGCCTGGCCCGCAGTTTCACGGCCCAGGGCGTGCCGGTCGGCTCGGCCACCGTGAGCCGGTGCTCCGCGCGGCCGGTGGGTACCGCACCCGCTCCGAACTGGATGACGGTCGTGGGCACTCCGTTGACGTACAGCTCGTACTCGGTGGCCGGGTCGCCGGTGTCCGGGGCGGTCCACGTCAGGGTGACGGCGCCCGGGGCGGCGGTCGCAGCGAAGTCGGCGGGTGCCGTGCCGGGGCCGTCACCGGAGGCCGGCGGGGTCGTCACGTCCACCGCCGGACCGTCGGGGGAGGAGTTGTCCGCCCCGTCGCGGGCCCGGACGGTGAAGGTGTAGACGGTGTCCGGCCGGAGGTTGTCCAGGGCCGTGGCGCTCTCGCCGGGGCCGGCCGTGTGGATGCGGACCCCGCCCTGGTAGACGTCGTAGGCCGTGACGCCGGTGTCGTCGGTCGCCGCCGTCCAGGACACCCGGGCCGACCGGGGTCCGGTCGCCTGGGCGGTGGTGGTGGCGGGGGAAGTGGGTGCCGTACGGTCCTCGGCTTTGGCGGCGGGGGTGGTCACCCGGGCGACCGGGCCGGGTTCGGAGAGGTTGCCGGCGGCGTCCTCGGCCCGCACCGTGAAGGCGTAACCGGTCTGCGGGGCGAGGCCAGTGATGTCCACCATGGTCTTTTCTGCGGGGAGCTCGCGGACCATGCGGTCGGCTTGGAAGACCTGGTAGCCGGTCACCCCGTCCCGGTCGGCCGCCGCGTTCCACATGACGTGCACGCTGGTGGCGCTGCCGGCCTGGGCGGTCAGTCCGGCAGGGGCGGGCGGGGGTTCGGTATCGGGCGCGGCGCAGGCGGTGAGGCCGGTGACGGCAGTGAGGCCGGTGAGGCCGGTGATGCCTGCGACGGCCAGGCGGAGGGCGAGCGTGGGGGCGCTGCGTCGCACAGGAGTGCCTTCCTCGGCTTCCTTAATGGTCTAGACATATATGGCACGGCGGGCGGGACCCCGACAAGCCCCCTGCGCCCGGCGGCTCGCGGTGTGCCCGGGTTCGTGCCCTTCTGTTCCCGCAGGGCCCGCCCGCCTCACCCCGGCGGCCGGCGGCCGGCGGCCGGTGCGACCGTACGACCGACTCGGACGGGATCGTCAAGGACCGACCGGCCGTCACGGACGGTCAACACCCGTACGGCGGACACGCCTTTCGCCCGAAGGCACCCCCTCCTGCGCCACCATGGCGGCGAGTAAGGAGGTTTCGATGGTGATTTCCCTCTCGGCGGTCGTCCTGCTCCTCATCCTGGCCTGGATCTTCCTGCGCAGCGGCGGTCTCAAGTTCTCGCACGCCGTCGTCTGCGCGCTGCTCGGCTTCTACCTCGCGAGCAGCAGCATGGCCGCGACCATCCACGACGGCCTGACGGCCACCGCGCACGTCGTCTCCAGTCTCAATCCTTGATCGACTGTTGCGCCTTCGTGAATCATCCGGCCCATCCATGGACTCCTCGAGCGGTGCGATCTAGCGTCTGGCGGCGGCGCGACATCAGACGCAATGTCAACAACGCTGAGAGAAACGGAGGAAGTCCGGATGTTCCGAAGATCGCTGAACTGCGCCGTGCTGCCCGTCGTCGCCGCCCTCACGGTGATGTACGGCGGCTCGCCGGCCCAGGCCGAAGAGATACCCAAGGCCCCCGGCCACCGCCTCGTCACCCACTACGACGGCGCGCCCGCGGCCGCCGCCCCACTGCCCGGCGAGGCGCCGCCGCAGCACCCCTTCCTCGCACCCAACGGCCGCAGCGGCATGCACTCCGACGCGGCGGGCAGCGCCACCTCCCCCTGGTCGGGGCCGCTCGGCAAGAACCCGAAGGCGACCAGCGAGAAGATCGCCGCACTCGGCGGCGAGTGCGCGACCGCGACCTTCGACTCGGCCGGCCGGCTCGTCACGGTGTGCGGCACCTTCTCCGGCTTCAAGGTCAAGCTCCTGGAGCCCCGTACGCTCGCCACGCTCGCGGAACACCAGCTCCCGCAGCGCTCCTCGACGGTCGAGGCGATCACCTCGCTCGACTTCGCGAAGATCTTCAAGGACACCTCGGGCGGTGCCTACTTCTACCTGGACGACCAGGACCGCGCGGTGCTGGCCGACTCCCGCCAGCACATCCTGCGCCTGGCCCACTCGCAGAACCCCGACGGCAGTTGGAAGTTCACGGTCGACGACGACTGGGACCTCACGGGGCAGGTCCCGCACGACTGCGTGACCTGGACCAACCTGTGGCCCAGCGGTACCTGTGACCCCGTCACCTCGGTGATGCCCGACTGGAACGGCCGCATCTGGTGGGTCACCCGCCAGGGCCGGGTCGGCACGGTGGATCCGGTGACCTCGCAGATCCGTTCGGTCCAGCTGCCGGGCGAGGAGATCCAGAACTCCTTCTCGGTCGCCGAAGACGGCGTCTCCATCGTCTCCGACCACGCGCTCTACAGCTTCCGTGCCACTGCCGACGGCACTCCCGAGATCCAGTGGCGCCAGACGTACGACCGGGGCACGGCGTCCAAGCCCGGTTCGGTCAACCAGGGGTCGGGCACCACCCCGGACCTCTTCGGCCAGGGCTACGTCGCCATCACCGACAACGCCGACGACCGGATGAACGTCCTGGTCTACAAGCGCGGGGCGGACGTACCCGCCGACCGGCGGCTGGTCTGCAAGGTGCCGGTGTTCGGATCCGGCGCCTCGACCACCGACAACTCCCTCATCACCTGGGGCAACAGCATCGTCGTCGAGAACAACTACGGCTACGAGAACCCGACCACCCTGCTGCTGGGCAAGTCCGTCGTGGGCGGAGCGGCCCGCATCGACGTCCGCGCCGACGCCAGCGGCTGCGACACGGTCTGGGCGAGCGCGATCCGCGCTCCCTCCGTGGTCCCGAAGCTCTCCACCGCGAACGGGCTGCTCTACTTCTACGAGAAGGAGCCGAACGCCTGGGGCATCGACGCTTGGTACCTCACGGCGGTGGACTTCCGCACGGGCGAACGCCGCTGGCGACAGCTGACCGGCACCGGTCCGCTCTACGACAACAACTGGGCCCCGATCACCCTCGGCCCCGACGGCACCGCGTACGTCGGCGTCTTCAACGGCATCGTCGCGGTCCGCGACACCTGACGGACGGACGGACGGACCGCCCGCCGCCGGGTACCCCCGGCGGCGGGCGGCTCACCGCGCACGGCGCCCGCTTCGGACGATCGGCCGGAACCAGCACGCCACGGTGCCGGCGGGAACGACGGCGCTGGAGACGAGCGGGAGGTCGATCAGCGACCGGCGCTGTTGGCGGCGGCCTCGTCAGTGCGCTGACCGGCGGTGCCATTCCTCGGCGAGCAGCCGGTAGGAGTTCACGCGGTCCGCGTGCCCGTGCGTGATCGTGGTGATCAGCAGTTCGTCCGCGCCGGTCGCCACCTGGAGCCGCTCCAGGTGATCGGCGACGGTCCGCGCGGAGCCGACGAACCGGGTCTCCACGCGGTCGGCCACCAGCTGCCGGTCCGCCTCGGTCCACGGCAGGGCCCGCGCCTCGGCCGGGGTGGGATAGGGGATGGCCCCCTCGGCCCTCCGGATGCTGCGCACCCAGGCCGCGTACCCGGTGGCCAGTTCGCGCGCCGACTCCTCGTCCTCGGCCACCACCACGTCGGCGGACACCGTCAGGTACGGCCGGTCCAGTGCGGCCGACGGCTTGAAGGCTGCCCGGTATCCCGCGGCCGCGTCCAGCACCGCCGCCGGACTGACGTGGTAGTTGGCTGCGAACCGCAGCCCGTTGCGACCCGCCGTTTCCGCACTCACCCCGCCGCTGCTGCCCAGGACCCACACCTCCACGTCGGCCCCCTCGCCGGGGACGGCGTGCGCCTCCACCCCCTCCGGCGAGCGGTACTCGCCCCGCAGCAGCGCGAGCACGTCGTCGACCTGCTCGCCGTACTCCTGCGGCTCGGCCCCCGGCAGGTTCAGCAGCTTCTGCTGGAGGGCCACCCGCGGATGGCCCAGCAGAGGGGCGAAGGAGAACGGGGCGGGGATCCGCAGCCCGTTCGGGGCGTACCCGTCCACGACCGGGGTGACCGGCGGCTGCCCGCCAACACCGGCGGACGGCCGGGGCCGGCCCGCCGAGCGGCCCAGCCCCAGGTCGATGCGCCCGGGATGCAGCGCGTCGATCAGGCCGAACTCCTCGACGGTCGACAGCGCGGTGCGGTGTCCGAGCTGCACCGCGCCGGAGCCGAGCCGGATGGTGGTGGTCGCGGAGGCGGTCAGCGCGAGCACGACCGCCGGCGAGGTACCGGCGACCCCGGGATTGAGGTGGTGCTCGGCGAACCAGTAGCGGGCGTAGCCGAACTCCTCCGCCCGCCGGGCGAGATCGATGCTGCGGTGCAGGGCCTCGGCGGCGGTGGAACCGGACGAGACGGGGACGAGGTCGAGGACCCCGAGGGGGATGCCGGGCATGGCCGGACTCCTTGAGAGTCGGGGGGAGGAGGGAGGGAAGGAACCGTCGATCAGCGCCGAGCTCGGCTCTGCGAAGCCCTCCGGGGTCGGGAGGACGGGGTCGGAGCCGCGAGGCCGAGGTGGTCGCGCAGAGTGGTGCCCTCGTACTCGGTGCGGAAGACCCCCCGTTCCTGGAGCAGCGGTACGACGGAGTCCGCGAATCCGTCCAGGCCGCCGGGGGTGATGTGGGGGACCAGGATGAAACCGTCGGCGGCGTCCGCCTGTACCAGCGTGTTGATCGACTCGGCGATCGTGGCGGCCGATCCGACGAAGGTCTGGTCGGCGGTGGTCGCGATGACCAGCTCGCGGATCGACAGGTTCTTGGCCCGGGCCAGCTCGCGCCACTGCCGGGCGGTGGCGAGCGGATCGCGGAACTGCCGTACGCTCGCCCGCCCGAGGGCGATGGTGTTCTCCCCGACCTCGGGGTCGACCTCGGGCAGCGGACCGTCCGGGTCGTAGGCGGACAGGTCCCGGTTCCAGACGTGCTCCAGGAACTTGATCGCGGTCTGCCCGCTGACCTGGAGGCGGCGCACCTCGTGGGCGAGCTCCCGTGCCTGCGCGTCCGTGTCCCCGAGGACGAAGGTGGCCGCGGGCAGGATCTTCAACTGGTCGTGCGCACGGCCGTGCCGGGCGAGTCGGCCCTTGACGTCCGCGTAGAACTCCCGCCCCGCATCGAGGGTTCCGTACCGTCCGAAGACGGCATCGGCGCCGGCGGCGGCGAACTCCCGGCCCTCCTCGGAGTCGCCCGCCTGGAAGATCACCGGCCGGCCCTGCGGGCTGCGCGGCACGTTGAAGTGGCCCTCGATGTCGAAGTGCCGGCCCCGATGGGCGAAGGCCCCCGCCCCCGCGTCGCGCAGGAAGGTGCCGGTCCCTGCGTCGGCGGCGATCTCGGAGCCGTTCCAGGAGTCGAACAGCTCGTTGGCGGTGGCCAGGAATTCCTGGGCGCGGGAATAGCGGTCCTCGCGCGGCAGGAATCCGCCGCGCCGGAAGTTCTCGCCGGTGAAGGCGTCCCAGGAGGTGACCACGTTCCAGGCGGCCCGGCCCTGCGAGAGGTGGTCGAGCGTGGCGAACTGGCGGGCCACCTCGTAGGGCTCGTTGAAGGTGGAGTTGATGGTGCCGGTCAGGCCCAGACGATCGGTCACCGCGGCCAGCGCGGCGAGCACCGTGAAGGTGTCGGGCCGGCCCACTACGTCCAAGTCGTATAGGACGCCGCCCTGTTCGCGCAGTCGTAGCCCCTCTGCGAGGAAGAGGAAGTCGAACTTGGCGCGCTCGGCCGTCCGGGCGAAGTGGATGAACGAGTCGAAGTCGATGTGGCTGCCGGCGGCCGGGTCGCTCCACACCGTGGTGTTGTTGACGCCCGGGAAGTGGGCCGCGAGGTGGATCTGCTTGAGCGGCTTGCTGCTCATGGTGGGTCCTTCCGGAGGGTCCGGGGCAGGCGGCGGATCGAGCCGTGATCAGGCCGCGGGCCGCGCGTAACGGTTGGCCGGGCGGTCCAGCCCGAGCAGGCCGCGCAGGGTGTCCGCCCCGTACTCCTGGCGGAAGGCTCCGCGCCGCTGCAGTTCCGGCACCAGCCGCCGGGTGATGGCGGGCAGGTCGTGGGCGATCGAGCCCGGCCGCAGCAGGAAGCCCGACAGGCCCGCCGCACGCCGTTCCAGGAGCAGGTCCGCCAGCTCGCCGGGGCTTCCGGTGAAGACCGCGCCGTCACGGGCGTACGGGACGCCCGCGAGCGCGTCGAGGCGCTCCAGGCGCGCGGCGGCCGCCGGGGCGTCCACGTCGAGGAACACCGTGAGCTCCCCGAAGAAGTGCAGCGGGTCCGCCGCGAGCCCGGTCGTCTCACGGGCCCGCCGGATCGCCGCCACGGCCGCCCGCGTGCCGTCGCCGTCGTGCGCGGCCACGTACCCGACCTCCGCTGACCGGGCGATGAGCCCGTACGAGGCCTCGCCGTCCCCGGACGCGCTGACGACGGGCTGACCCTGCGGCGGGCGCGGGGTGATCGAAGGCCCCCTGACACTGAAGTGACGGCCCTCGAAGTCGATGTGGTGCAGCTTCTCGCGGTCGACGAACCGGCCCGTGGCCACGTCCCGGATCTCCGCGTCGTCCTCCCAGCTGTCCCACAGCCGCCGGATCACCTCGACGTGGTCGGCGGCCTCCGCGTACAGCTCCCCGTCCGCCCGTCGGGGCCGGTGGGCGAGGAGGACTGGAGGGCGAGGCCGTCCTCGAAGGTGATGAAGTCGAGCAGCCCGGCCTCCGCCTCGGCGGCGAGACCGGCCCAATAGCGGGCGGTGAAGAGCTCGGCGGGCCGGGCACCCGGCTCGCGCCAGGCGGCCGGGTGCCGGCCCGCGCCGTCGAGGGCGACGGCGAGGTGCAGGGGCGCCGGGGACGATGAGGAAACGGACACGGAGAATTGCGCCTTCCTGCTCGGCGTACGGAAAAGGGAAGCCGATGCGGGATCGCGCAATTCGGCCCGTCATCATTTCCTCTCGAAAACGCTACGCCCGATAGCGGTGCCATACAAGGAACGTAATATTAAGAGAACTTGGCAGCGGTGTTGCCCGGGGCCCGGACGGCCGGGAAGAAGGGCAGGCGGCGCAGGGTGAAGCAGCTCGACTTGTAGAGCCGGATCGCGTGCGCCAATTTAATCAGCCGTACATGAAACGCCTTCCAGTGAAATGATGCGGGGTGTGTGGGGCGCGGGGGTTGTGGGGGGCTGCCGGGACGTACGGGTGTGCCTCACAGCCACGGGATCTGTTCCGCGGCGTACCGGTAGGCGCGGAAGACCGAGTTCTGGGCGCCGGCCGAGGACTCCAGGCCCACGCCCTCCCCGAAGGACCGGAACTGCGGGACCACGAACTCCCACACCACCTCCCCGCCCGTGGTCACCTCGAAGAGCCGTCCGAAGGAGCCCTCGGCGATGAAGGTGTTGCCGTTCGGGAGGCGTTGGGCGCTGGACATGTACGGGCTGAAGAAGTTCTGCGGCGGGTTGTCCTCGTACGCCCACACCTCCTTGCCGGTGGCCGGGTCGAGCTCCAGCACCCGCGAGTACGGCACCGAAGTGGTGGCGCGGTAGGTGCCGTTGTCGAAGACCAGGAGGGTGCCGCCGGGCAGTTCGTGCGGATGGTGCTGCTGGGCCAGCACGTCCGGGCCGATGCGCCAGCGCACGGACCCGTCGGCGCGGTCCACCGACACGGTGGTGGACGCGCTGCGGAAGCCCACCACGATCGAGCCGTCCGCGCTCTCGTTGACGGTGTTGGCCATCGGCCAGTGGTTGCGCGCGAAGTGCGGGTTCAGCGGTACCTCCTGCGGGTCCAGGTGCTCGATGGCGGCCCAGCGCCACACGATCTCCCCGTCCCAGGTCAGTTCGTACACCACGTCCCCGTAGATCACCCCGCCGGGCGCCTCCGACCCGGGGACGCCGCCCCGGATCCGGGCCGCGTCGGCCGGGTCCAGCGGCTCGACGGCCCCGATGATCAGGTTGCCGTTGCGCAGCAGCGAGGCGTCGTGGTGGTGGAAGGGGTGCCGGACCTCGCGGACCACCGTCGAGTCGGGGGCCAGCTCCTGGAAGATGCCGCCGTGGTAGACGTCCCAGATGGGGAAGAGGGTCGGGCCGCTCGTGTCCTTGGCCGCGTAGAAGAGGTTTCCGTTCGGCAGGATCTGCGCCTGACGGCCGGGCGGGTGCGGGGAGTTCCAGGTGTGGACCGGCCGGCCCTCGATGTCGACGAGGTGGATCTCGCCGGCGCTGGTGATCGGCGTGTAGAGGGTGAGGCCGCCGTAGCTGCGCTCGGGGTCGTGGGCGATCAGGCCGACGCCGCGGCGGCGCAGGGTGTTCTGGTCGACGGTCATGGGATTCTCCTGGGTGCGGGTGCGGGTGCGGGTGCGGGTGCGGGTGCCTGGTTCAGCGGACGGTGACGGCGGCCGGGTCGACGGCCGCCAGCGGGCCGGTGTTCAGGTACGTCAGCAGTGCGGCGCGGTCGGCGGCGCCGGGCAGGTTCTGGGCGGCCTTGGCCCAGGCGGCCTCCTCTTCCAGCTGCGCCAACAGCTCGGGGGAGAGGGTGGCGCCGTACGTGTAGCGCGGCTGGAAGGCGTCGACGTAGGCGGCCTGGAGGACGCCCTTGGACTGGGCGAGCACGGCCTTGCGGGCCTCGGCCGGGTTGGCGCCGAGTTCCCGCTGGGCGCGCAGCAGCGTGCGCAGGACCGCGGTGGTGCTCTGCTCGCTCGCCGAGGGTCCGGCGACGAGGAGGGTCCTGGCCGTGTACCCGGTGAAGGGGAGCTCGGCGTAGGCGCCGCCCAGGGCGGTGCGCGCGGCGTCGTAGAAGCTGGGGAAGGTGACGCCGGCGTCGATGTCGCCGCGGGCCAGGGCCGAAGTGACCTGGTTCGGGGCGAGGTTCACCACGGTGACGTCCGCCGCGGTCAGTTGTGCCGAGGCGAGCATCCGCGACAGCGCGTACTCGACGTTCGTGCCCTGGGGGACTCCGACCTTGCGGCCCTTCAGCGCGGCGAAGGCGGTGATCTGCCGGTCGGTCCTGGTGAGCAGGCGCCAGTCGGAGAAGCGGGACAGGTCGGCGACGACCCGCAGCTCCCGCCCGCCCAGCGCGGCCGTCACGGCGGGCAGATCGCCGACGACGCCGAGCTGGGCCTGGCCGCCGAGCACGGCGTTCAACGCGTCCCGGCCGGTGGGCTGGGTGGTGACGGTGGCCTCGATGCCCTCGGCCGACCACAGGTCGCCCTCTTCGGCCACGTACACGGGGGCGCCGCCGAGATGGTCGCTCGCGGCGAGGGCGACGGCCGGACGGTCGTCCGCCGGGTCCGAGGGGGATCCGGCGCAGGCCGTGGCGAACGGGGAGAGCAGGGCGGCCAGCAGTACGGCGGCCACCGCGCGGGGTCCGAGCATGGTGAGCGGTCCTTCCGGGGATGTGAACGGGATCATTCGGAGCCGAGGTGACGGGTGATCAGGGAGCGTAGGTCGGGATCGGGCGGCCCGGCGGGCACGGCGTGGTCGGCGAGCACCCGCCCGGGACTCCCGCCGAGGACGATCACGCGCCCGGCGAGCGCCAGCGCCTCGTCGATGTCGTGCGTGACGAACAGGACGGTGGTGCCGCGGCGCTGCCACAGCTCCCGCAGCAGGGTCTGCATCCGGGTCCGGGTCAGCGCATCCAGCGCACCGAACGGCTCGTCCATCAAAAGCACTTCGGGCTCGGCGGCCAGCGCCCGGGCCAGCGCCACCCGCTGCTGCATCCCGCCCGACAGCTGGGCCGGGTACTTCTCCGCGCCGTCCGCGAGCCCCACCTCGGCCAGCGCCGCGAGGGCGCGCCGGCGGCGCTCCGCACGGGGCAGCCCGAGGCGCCCCAGGGCGAACTCGACGTTGCCGCGGGCCGTGCGCCACGGGAACAGCGCGTAGTGCTGGAACACCACGCCCCGCTCCGGGCCGGGCCCGCGCACCGGCTCCGCGCCCGCGGTGACCCGCCCGGCCGTGGGCCGTACGAAGCCGGCCACCGTGTTGAGGACCGTAGACTTGCCGCATCCGCTGGGCCCGAGCAGCGCCGTGAACGAGCCCGCCGCGAACTCCAGGTCGGTGTGCTCCAGCACCGGCGCGCCGGCCGCGTAGCCCACCGAGAGCCCCTTCAGGCGTACCTCGAGGCTCATGACGCGCTCCAGTGCACGAACCGGCGGCCCACGGCGGCCAGTACGAGGTCGACGGCCACCCCCAGCAGCCCGAGTACGAGCAGCCCCGCGAACATCCGGTCCACCCGCAGGAACTGGCCGTCCACCTGGAGCCGGTACGCCAGTCCGCTGTCCGCGCCGCCCAGTTCGGCCGCGACGAGGGCGAGCAGGGCCACTGAAGCCCCGTAGCGCAGCGCCGCGAGCAGCACGGGAGCGGCGGCGGGCAGCAGCACCTCGGTGAACCGCCGGTGCAGCGGGGCCCCCAGCGACCGGGCCGCCCGCAGGTGGGAGACCGGTACCCGGGACACCCCGTCGTGGACGTACAGCCAGACGGCGAGCAGGACGGCGTACGCGATGAGAAGGTGCTTGGCGCTCTCGCCGATGCCGAACCAGGCGGTCGCGAGCGGTACCAGCGCGATGGCCGGGATCGGCCGCAGGAAGGAGATCACCGGGGTGACGGCGGCGGACACCTTCGGCAGGTAGCCGGTGGTGAAGCCGAGCGCGCTGCCGCCGACGGCACCCAGCGCGAAGCCCTGTGCGGCCCGGGCCAGGCTGGCGCCGAGGTCGGCGGCCAGGGTGCCGCTGCGGGCCATGTCCGCCAGGGCGGTCGCGGTCTCGCCGGGCGTGGGCAGCAGTCCCGGGGCGACCCCGCCGGAGCGGGCGAGGAGGTACCACAGGGCGAGGACGACACCGGCCGCGCCCAGGGCCGGGCCGAGCCCGGAGAGGCCCCGGCCGGGGGGTGAGGGGGTGGCGTGCACGGGGCGGCTCCTCGTTCGTTGCGACGCGTTCGTTGCCACGCGTTCGTTCCGGCGCATTCGTTGCGAGGCGCCTGTTTCAACGCGTTGATAAGTGAGGTCAATAATTGACCACGCTTATGACGGGAGGGTTGCGGCCGTGCGAAACCTCCCGCGGCCCTCCGGCACGCCAGACCCGATGAGGTACGTTCACCTGCGTGTCTCGCCCAGAACCCACGCCCGAAGCGATCGAGGTCGGACGGGTGATCCGCGGCTGCCGCAAGCAGCGCGGCGTCTCCATGGCCGTACTCGCCACCCGATCGGGCCTCTCCCAGCCCTTCCTCAGCCAGCTGGAACGCGGACTCGCCACGCCCAGCCTCAGCTCGATCTACCGGATCGCCGAGGCCCTGGACGTCACCCCGGGCACCTTCCTACGGCCGCCCGATCGGCCCGGCGCCGTCAGCCACGAGAGCGACCCCCAGGTGATTCGCGTGAGCGAGGCCGCAGGACAGATCGCCCAGGTCCTCATCCCCGGCGGGCGCAGCACCCTGATGGAGGCCTACGAGCACCACTTCGAGCCCGGCCGGGGCGAGCGCGGCTGGTTCGAACACCCCGGCGAGGACTTCCTCTACGTCCTGGAGGGCGAGATCGTCCTCGAGGTCGAGGGCGAGGACCCGCTGACCCTGCGCGCGGGCCAGAGCGCCCACCACCGGGGCGAAGTCCCGCACCGCTGCCGCCTGTCGGGCCCGGCAGCGGCACGCACCCTGCTCGTCATCGCGAACGCCTGAGCCCGAGGGCCGGACCCCCGTCCCGCCCCTCGGGCCCGGACGTCCGCAGCCCGTCGACCGCCGCCAGCCGCGTCCCGACGTCCAGGTCCCACAGCCGCACGGTGCCGTCCGTACTGCTGCTGGCCACCGTCCGCCCGTCGGGAGCGAACACGACGCCCCACACCGCGTTCGCGTGGCCGGACAGCGCGGCCACCGTCCGGCGCCCGGCCACGTCCCACAGCCGCACCGTGCGGTCGTTGCCGCTGCTCGCGAGCGTGCGGCCGTCGGGGGAGAAGGCGAGCCCCCGCGCGGAACCGGTGTGTCCGACCAGCGCCGCGCGGAAGCGGTGGCGCCGAGCGTCCCACAGCCGTACGGTCCCGTCGTTGCCGCTGCTCGCCAGCGTCCGCCCGTCCGGGCTGAAGGCCACCCCGCGCACCGCGCCCCGGTGACCGGTGAGGACGCCGAGCGGGCGGCGCTCCGCCACGTCCCACAGACGGACCGTCAGATCGTCCCCGGCACTCGCCAGGGTGCGTCCGTCGGGGCTGAACGCCACGTCGTTGGCGAAGTCCGTGTGACCGGTGAGGACGGCGAGCGGGCGGCGCCCCGCCACGTCCCACAGCCGCACGGAGCCGTCGGAACAGGCCGAGGCCAGGGTCCGCCCGTCCGGAGAGAAGGCCACCGCGAACACCGTCCCGCCCCGGCCGTCCAGCACGGCGGACCGGCCCCGGGCCACGGTGTCCCAGAGCCGGATCGTGCCGTCCGAGCCGGCCGAGGCCAGGGTCCGCCCGTCGGGCGCGAACGCCACCGAGAACACCGTCTCGCCGTGCCCTGCGAACGTGGCCAGGACCCGGCGCCCCGCGACGTCCCACAGCCGCACCGCGTGATCGGCCTCCGCAGTGACCAACCGCTTCCCGTCCGGGCTGTACGCGGCGTGCCAGATCTCCGTGAACGGCCGCGAGGTCAGGACCGCGCCCCGCAGGTCCCAGAGCACCACCGACTGGTCGAACCCGGCGGTGGCCAGCACCGCACCGTCCCGGTCCACGGCCACCCCGAGGACGTAGTCGGTGTGGCCGGCGAGCGTGGCCGTGGCCCGCCCCCCAGCCACGTCCCACAGCCGGGTCGTACCGTCGCCGCCCGCGCTGACGACCGTCGTCCCGTCCGGGGTGTAGACGACGCCGTTGACGTCGTCGCTGTGCCCGGTCAGCGTGGCGGTCGCCCGGCGCACGGCCACGTCCCACAGCCGTACCGTGCGGTCGACGCCCCCCGTCGCGACCGTACGGCCGTCCGGGGCGAAGGCCACGCCGAGCACCTCGTCGGTGTGCCCGGTGAGGACGGCCTGCGGACCCGCCTCCACCGGATCCCACAGCCGTACGGTCCGATCGGCGCCGGCCGACACCAGCGTCCGGCCGTCGGCGGCGTACGCCAGGGAGTTCACCCGCCCGGTGTGGCCCGTGAGGGACGCGAGGGCGCGGTGGTCACCGGCCGCGTCCCACAGCCCGATCGTCCCGTCGGCGCCGCCGACGGCCAGGCTCCGCCCGTCGGGTGCGAAGGCCACGGCCCGGGCGCCCGTCGTACTCCCCGGGAGCTGCGCTCCCGCGCCGCGGCCAGCCGTGTCCCAGAGCCGCGCCGGCCCGTCCGTCGACGTGGCCGCGAGCATCTTGCCGTCAGGGCTGAAGGCCACCGCACGCACCCGCCCGGGCAGGGTGAAGGTCGCGATCGTCCGGCGGTCGGCCACCCGCCGCAGCAGCACCGTCCCGTCGGAACCGGCCGTCGCCAGCAGGCCGTTGCCCGGACCGAAGGCCACCGCGTTGACCGGCCCGCCGTGCCCGCCCAGACGGGCGGTGAACGGCTGGGACTGGGTGCTCAGGAGCGCCCCGCGGGCCTCGCTCGTCGCCGCGGTCCGGTACGCCTGACCGGCGAGCAGCATCGAGGCCTCGGGCCGGCCCGCGGCCAGCGCCGCGGACTGCAGGGCGAGCGCCCGCGAACGGGCGACGCGCTCCTGGTCGAGCGCGCCCGCGCGCTGCTGGTACGCGAGCCCGCCCGCGCCCACGGCGAGGACCAGCAGGACCACCAGCGTGACCAGCGTCCACTGCCGCAACCGCACCTGCCGCCCGGCCTGCCGCTCACGGCCGTCCTCGGCGTCCTGGCTCGCCCGCAGGAAGGCGGCCTCCAGCGGACCGAGCCGGCTCCTGCCGTCGTGCTCGTCGGCCCAGGCCCGGGCGGTCTCCAGGCGGGTCCCGCGGTGCAGCGCCGACGGATCGCGGCCCTCGCGCTCCCATTCGGCGGCGGCGTGGGCCAGTTGCTGGTGGACCAGGAGCCCGGCCCGGTCGGCGCGGATCCAGCCGCGCAGCCGCGGCCAGGCGTGCAGCAGGGCCTCGTGGGTGATCTCGACGGTGTCGCGGTCCATGGTGATCAGGCGGGCCCGGACGAAGGCGTCGAGCGCGGCCGCGGCGGGACCCGCGTCGGCCAGCTGTTCCATCAGGGCGGTCCGGCTCATCCGGCGGCGCGTGGCGCCCGTACCGTCGGCGACGTGCACCAGTCGCACCAGGACCCGGCGGAGCGTGTTCTGCTCGGCCGGGTACAGGCGGGTGAACACCTCCTCGGCGGTGCGGGCGATCGCCCCCTGGATGCCGCCGGTGCGTTCGTACCCGTCGACGGTCAAGGTGGCGCCCTCGCGCTGGCGCCAGGTGGCCAGCAGGGCGTGCGAGACCAGGGGGAGCACCCCGGAGGGGGTCCGGTCGGGCTGGTCGTCGCGCAGTCCGACATCGCGCATCAGCAGCGGGAACAGGCCCGGTTCGAGGGCGAGTCCGGCGAGCTCCGCCGGGCGGGTGATCGATTCCCGCAGCTCCGCCAGGGACATCGGGGGCAGGACGAACAGCCCCCGCGTGAAGACCGGGGCCAGTTCCGGCAGGTCCAGGCAGTTCCCGGAGAAGTCGGCCCGTACGCCGAGCACCACGACGGCGGCGCCCGGGCCGTCCGGCACGCGGCCGTCCGGCACGGGGCGCGCGGTCGCCAGCGCGCTCAGCACCCGGACGAACGCGCGCCGCTCGTCCTCGTCGGAACACAGCGTGAACAGCTCCTCGAACTGGTCGACGAGCAGCACCGGACGCGGGGGCGGCGGCGTTCGGCCCGGGCCGTCCACCCGGTCACCGCCCGCGTGCCGCCGGACGGCTTCGAGCAGCGCGTGCGGCCGGTCCCGGAGCTCGCCCACGGTGACGCCGGGATCGCCGTCGAGAGCTCTCGCGGCGCAGTCCAGCAGTTCGTCCAGCGGGTGCGCGGTGGGCGTGAACCGCAGCACCGGCCAGGTGTCCGAGCCCGGCATCGGGAAGCCGCCCCCGCGCAGTGCCGGCACGAAACCGGCGTTCAGCAGGGAGGACTTGCCCGCGCCCGACGGGGCGAGCAGCATCAGCGGTCCGTCGCCGATCCGTTCGAAGACCCGCTCGATCAGCTCGGCCGTCGCGCGGTCCCGTCCGAAGAACCAGCGGGCCTCCTGCGCGGTGAAGGCCGGCAGGCCCCGGTAGGGACATTCGCCGTCGGCCCGCGCACCGGCCTGCGCACCGGTGTCGCCCGTGCCGGCGTTGCCGTCGGCTCCGCGCGGCCCCGTTTCCCCGACCATCCGCACCAGTTCACCCCCGGCCCGCAGTACGTCGTCGCAGCGCCGCGCGACGTCGACGGTGACGCGCTTCGAGCCGGTCTCGATCTTGCTCAGATAGCCCTTGCTGTAATGGGTCTGCCGGGCGAGGTCCGCGAGGGACAGACCGCGTTGCAGCCGCAGACGTCTCAGCTGGGCGGGGAAGGGCATCGCGGCGTCGTCGGACTCGCGCTGGCCATCGGTCTTCCGCCGGTGGTCCGGATCCCCCAAGACATCCCCCATGGCAGTGTGCGCCCAGGCAGCGGTACGGGAGCGGCCAGGCTACCGCGGGGGTGGGGCGGACGGCCGCCCCTTCGAATCGGTATGACCAGCACACGAGCGTACGGAGCCGCCAGGCGCGCGGCTCCGTACACCGCCCCGGATGGGGCGTCGCTACGGGTTGAGACGGACCGAGTTGATGGGCGTGAGGTCGGCGTAGACACCGGTCTTGGCGGCGATGGGGCTGCCGCAGCCCGAGCCCGCGGAACCCGTGCACAGCTGTGCGGTAGCACCGCCGTACTGGTTGTTGAGCACCCAGTGGTTCCCGAACTGGTCGCTCAGCTTGTGCGCCCCGTAGGTGTAGAAGACGTGCGTCGGCTTGACGGCGGGGTTCTGGTTCTGAGGGTAGATGCAGACCGCCCCGTCCGGGCAGCCGGCCCACGCGTCGGCCGGCTTGGCCTCGACCGTACCGCTGAGCGCGATCACGGCGACGACGGCGGTGGCGAGCGCGGCGGCGCCGCGGAACATCTTGCGCATGGTTTCCCCTTGTGGTGCGTGCCTCGTGCGGACGGCTCCAGCCTCCCCCCGGCCCGTACCGAGGTCGACGGGTTGCCCGTCGCCCATCGCGGCGGCGCCCGGGAAACCCCCTGCCACCAGCCCGAACACGGAGCAGGAGGGCAACGCCCGGATGGTGCGGCGTAAGACTTTCGTCATTGGTGCGGGCATGGCGCACGGCGCCCCGACCGCGTTGAATTCGAAAGAGACGGACGAGGCGAGGAAGAGGGAACGGCAGTGACACGGACGAGGCGGCGCGGACGGTTGTGGGGCGGAGCATCGATCGCGGCGGTGGTGGTGGTGGCAGTGGCGCTGTACTGGCTGCAGCCGTGGAAGCTGTGGCAGGACGAGACCGTCCGCGAGGCGCTCCCGGCCGCTGCCGCGCCGTCGGGTCCTGGCGCGCCCGCGGCCGTACCGGGTGCCCCGGCCGCCCCGGTGACCGTCGCCCGCGGGACGCTCATCAGCCACGAGCACGCCACTACCGGCGCGGTGGAACTCATCCGGCTCCCCGATGGGTCCCACACCGTGCGGCTGGCGAACCTCGACACGAGCAACGGCCCGGACCTGCGGGTGTGGCTGGCCGATGCCCCGGTGAAGGAGGGCGTGGCGGGCTGGCGCGTCTTCGACGACGGCAAGCACGTGAGCCTCGGCAAGCTCAAGGGCAACAAGGGGGACCAGAACTACCCGGTGCCCGCCGATGTGAACGTCGCCGAGTTCACCAGCGTCACCATCTGGTGCGACCGCTTCGACGTCTCCTTCGGAGCGGCGGGCCTCACCGCCGTGTGACCCGCCGCCGGGGCCGTCCGGGCCGGGCGACACGCCGTGGGGCCGGAGCTGATCGGGCGTCACCCCCGTTCGGCCGTCTCCCGGAGTACGACTATCCACTCGTCCGGACGGCAAAATGCGGCCGTTTGCCCACGGGATGTATCCATCCGCGCAAGCGGTGTGGAAATAGGTCGTAATCGCCCATAACTTCGGCATCGTGACGAACCGACAAATCAAGTCCCTCACGTGCATCGCAGTCGTCATGGCCGCAGGTCTCGGCGTGCTCGCGCCGTCCGCCGCCGCCGAGGCCGGACGCAGAGTGCACCCGGGCGACTCGATCCAGGACGCGGTGAACTACGCCAGGCCGGGCGACATCATCACCGTGATGCCCGGCACCTACTACGAGAACGTGCTGATCACCAAGCGGCTGACCCTGCGCGGGTTCGGTGCCCGGACGGTGATCAAGCCGCCGGTCACGGCCGTCGCGCCGGTCGCGCCCGTGGCACCGCCGGCCCCCGGCGCATCGACGGCGCCGGTGGCACCCGGAGCGGCCAAGGCGCCGACCGCGGCGACGGCGCCGTCCGGCAGGGCGCTCGCCTGCTCGCAGGCCGACACCGGAATCTGCGTCATGGGGACGGCGGAACAGCCCGTCGTCGGCGTGGACATCCGGTCGCTGACCGTCTCGGGCTTCAAGCGCAACGGCATCTGGGCCTCCTACACCGACCGGCTGAGCGTCCAGCGGGTGATCTCCGAGAAGAACGGCACCTGGGGCATCGCCCAAGAGCGCTCCACCCGCGGGCTCTTCCGCGACAACACCGCCCGCGACAACGTCGAGTCGGGCCTCTTCATCGCCAACACCGTCGATCGGGAGGGCGGCGCCACCGACACCCTGGGCGCCGTGATCCGCCGGAACACGCTGACCGGCAACCGGATCGGCGTGACCGTCCGGCGCGTGCGGAACCTCTCCGTCTACGGCAACACCCTCACCGGCAACTGCGGCGGCATCTTCGTCGTCGGCGACGAGGGCGAGCCCGGCGCCGGGGACATGACCATCCGCAACAACCGGATCCACGAGAACAACAAGTTCTGCAAGGGCAACACCCGCCTCCCCGACATCCAGGGCGTCGGCATCGTCCTCACCGGCGCCGAGCAGACGGTCGTGCGTTCGAACGACATCCGCGGCAACGTCGGAGCCTCCCCGCTGTCCGGCGGAATCCTGCTGTTCAAGAGCTTCGTGGGCGCGACGAACACCGACAACGTCATCCGGGACAACGTGGTGCGGGACAACAAGCCGGCGGACCTGGCCAACCAGGGGACCGGAACGGGCAACCAGTTCGTCAACAACCGGTGCGCATCTTCCGTACCGGCCGGGATGTGCTGACGCGTGACCCCCCTGATCAGCGGAATCGAGGCCTCATGACCACGGTAAGTCCCACTCCGACACCGATCCCGTCCCCCCAGCACACCCCCCAGCCGGCCATGCGCCTGCGCGAGCTCGTCTTCGGAGCGGCCTGCGCCGCCGCCGTACGGGCCGCGGCCCGCCTCGCGGTGGCCGACGCCCTCGGGGAGTCGCCCGCCTCCGCCGCCGAACTCGCCACCGCGGTCGGCTCCGAGCCGCTGCCCCTGCAACGCCTGCTCCGCGCCCTGTCCTGCTACGGGATCTTCGCGGAGACGGAGGACGGGCAGTTCGTCCACACCGAGATGTCGCGACTGCTGCGCGAGGACGACCCGCACAGCCTGCGCTACATCGCCCTGTGGTGCACGGAGCCCTGGACCTGGCAGGCCTGGCCGCGGCTCGACGACGCCGTCCGGTCCGGCGACAGCGTCTTCCAGGAGCTGTACGGCAAGGGGTTCTTCGACTACCTGCACCAGGACGCGCACGAGTCGGCCCACGTGTTCAACCGGGCCATGACCACCTCCAGCATGCAGTCGGCGCTGGACGTGGCGGAGCTCCTCGACCTCACCGGGATCTCGGTCGTCGCGGACATCGGCGGCGGTCAGGGACACGTGCTGGCGAGCCTGCTGGAGAAGCACCCGACGGTACGGGGCGTCCTGCTCGACCTGCCGGGCGTGGCGGCGAAGGCGGATCCGCGGCTGCGGGAGGACGGTCCGCTCGCCGCACGGGCCGACATCGTCCCCGGGGACTGCCGTGAGGCCATCCCGGTCGACGCCGACATGTACATCATCAAGAACATCCTGGAGTGGGACGACGACAGCACCCGCAGGACCCTGCGCAACGTCGTCGAGGCGGCCCGTCCCGGATCCCGGGTCGTCATCATCGAGAACCTGGTCGACGACACCCCGTCGATGAAGTTCACCACGGCCATGGACCTGCTGCTGCTGCTCAACGTCGGCGGCGCGAAGCACACCAAGGCCAGCCTCACCGCCCGCATGGAGGACGCCGGACTGGTGATCGGCGAGATCCGGCCGGTCAACGCCTACCTGCACGCCTTCGAGTGCACCGTGCCCGGGTGATGCCGGCCGGCATAGGACCGCACGCCTTCGAGACCGGCACGAAGCCGGTCTCGAAGGCGTCCGCGGTCACCCGGGCGTCGGCGTCAGGCCGCCAGGGCGCTGTTGACGAGGTCGAGGAACTCGCGCGGCGACTTGCAGCGGTCCGCGTCGGCGGGCAGCGGCCGGCTGTGCCGGTTCTCCAGCTCACCGACGATGCCGAGGAGTCCCAGGGAGTCGAGCCCCCACTCGTCGAAGCCCGAGTCGGGGCGGCTCGCCATGTCCGCGGGGTCGACGGTGACGCCGGCACCCTTCTTCATCAGGGCGGCCAGTTCTTCCATGGTCAGTCGAGCGGTCATGACGGACAACTCCTCAGGCTTGGGCCGGCGCACGCCGGTCGGTGATCAGGCGCATTTCAGAGCGCGCGAGGAAGCGTGAGATCTCCTGGTCGGTGGTGGGGACGCCGTCCTTGGCGCTGTCGAGCAGCCGGGCGAGCACGGCCGCCTTGTGGCCGCCCTCGACGCCGAGGGCCAGTGCGGGCCGCGCGTCGAGCGGACCGCGCAGGTCGAGGAGGCGCACGACGATGTCGTCGCGCTGGAAGACGGTGCTGCCCTCGATGGGGCTCGTCGGATCGTCCACGGCGGCCTCGTCCTGCCCGGCGAGCAGCCGGGCCAGCGCCATGCCGCACCCGTCCTTCGCGGGGTAGAAGAGGGCGTGCCGCCTGACGTCCGCGCTCTCGCGGCCGCTGGCCGCCACATGGTGCACCGCCGGCAGCGCCGCACGGGTGAAGAACATCCGGGCCGACCCGGGGTCGCTGAGATCCCGGTCCTGCTCCAGGTACGGGTTGATGGCCTCCTCCAGCGCCCGTACCTCGGGCTGCTGGGACACGTGGCGCAGGGCCGCGAGCAGGTCGCCCTCGACCTCGACCGCCCGGACGACGCGGTTGCCGTGCATGAACAGCGAGGTGCGGCGCAGCCGGGTGCTCTCGTCGACCTGGGCCTGGGGGGACGTGTACCCGGCCAGGAGCTCCGCCACCACCTGCTCGCTGCCGGGCTTCACGGTGAAGGTGAGTGCGTGGCGGACCACGCCGTCACCGCGCCGCGGAGCGACCTGGAGGCTGCCCCGGGCCCGGTCCGCGGTGTCCGGCGAAGGGGCGGGGGCGGAGGGCGGGCCGGTGGGGGAGGGGGAGCCGGCGCCCGGCCCCTTGCCGACCTCCCGCAGCACGCTGAAGCGCAGCGAGCGGGTGTCCCGTACGCAGCCGTGGAGCGGCTGCACCGATGCGACGTGTTCCTCGCTGTTGACCCAGGCCAAGAACCGCGGTGCGCTCTCCCATTCGCTGGTGATGAGCCACTGCGACGGATTCTCGATCGACTGGCACAACTCGTCGCTGATGTGTCCGGGGACGGAGGACACCTGTTCCTGGAGATGTTCGTACACCTCCAGGAACTGATTCTGCGCACCGTCGTACAGATCCAGCAGCAGAACGACCCGAAGTCTCGAGCCGTCGAAGGCGGACTGGGATATCCGTTCCGACAAGGTTGTCATCGTTCACACTCCTTCGAGACCACACGGTCGCCACGGGCGGCGCCACCCGAACCGATCGTTGTCCCGTAATCCCTGCGGCGCGAGAGGAGAGAACCAAGCGGGTGAACGAGCGAGGGAACCGGCCTCGCACAGGGCATGGAAGAGCCATGAAGGAAAACGTCGACCACCACGTCCCGGTCCTCATCGTGGGCGGCTCGCTGGTGGGTCTGTGCACCTCGCTCTTCCTCGGCCGGCATGGCATCAGACACATGGTGGTCGAGAAGCACGCGGGTACCTCGATGCACCCCCGCGGACGCGGTATCAACGTACGGACGATGGAACTGTTCCGGGTCGCCCGCGTCGAGGACCAGATCCGCGAGGCCGCCTCGGTCCTGGCGGACAACCACGGCATCATGCAGGGCGGCTCGCTGACCGGTGACGACCAGGAGTGGCTCTTCGAGGAAATCGATCCGGGCGGCGCGCTCGCGCGCTTCAGTCCGGCGGCATGGTGTCTGTGCAGCCAGAACGACATCGAGCCGGTCCTGATGTCCGTGACCCCCTCACTCGGGGCTGACCTGCGGTTCTCCACCGAACTCCTCTCCTTCGACCAGGACCCGGGCGGGGTCACCGCGATCGTGAAGAACCGGGAGACCGGGGAGCACAGCACGGTGCGCGCGGACTACCTCGTCGCCGCCGACGGGCCGCGCAGCCCCGTGCGGGAGGCGCTCCGGATCGGTCAGAGCGGCTCCGGAGACCTGTTCCACAACGTGAGCATCACCTTCCGGTCGCAGATGCTGGCCCACGTGGTCGGCGACCGGCGCTTCATCGTGTGCTACCTGACCAAGCCCGATGCCGACGGGGCCCTGCTGCCGGTCGACAACGGCGAGCGGTGGGTCTTCCACGCGCCCTGGCACCCGGACCGGGGCGAGACGTTGGAGGACTTCACCGACGAGCGCTGCGTGGAACACATCCGCCGGGCCGTCGGCGCCCCCGACCTGGACGTCGAGGTCACCGGGAAGGCCCCGTGGCACGCCGCCGAGCGGGTCGCCGAGCGGTACGCGGTCGGCCGGGTCTTCCTGGCCGGCGACTCCGCCCACGAGATGTCCCCCACCGGGGCGTTCGGCTCGAACACCGGCATCCAGGACGCCCACAACATCGCCTGGAAGCTCGCCGCGGTGCTGGACGGTTCGGCCGGGCCGGGGCTGCTACAGACCTACGAGGCCGAGCGGTTGCCGGTGGCCCGGGCGACGAGCGAGCGCGCCTCGGCGCGTTCGGCGGAGCACAGCCACCCGGGGTACGAGCCCGACGCCGAGCCCACGTCCACGCCGGCCTCCGGGTCCGCGTCCGTGCCCGGCATCGGCGGCGGCGGTCGACAGGGCGGGGTCCTCTCCGTGGCCATGGGCTACCGCTACAACCGGGGCGCGGTGCTGGGGGCCGACCCGGACCAGTCCGTCGTGCCCGAACGGATGCGGCTCTGCGGCGATCCGGGCAGTCGCGCACCGCACATGTGGCTCTGCGGTCCGGGGGACCCGGAGCCGAAGTCCACCGTGGACCTCTACGAGCGTTCCTTCGTCCTGCTGTGTTCCGAGGACGCGCCGTGGCGTGCCGCGGGGCGGTCCGTCGCCGAACTGCTGGGCGTTCCCCTGGACGTGTACGCGATCGGTACCGGCCCCGAGGCCGATCTGATCCCGGCGAACGGCGCCGACTGGACCGAGGTGCACGGCACGACGGCGCAGGGCGCGATCCTGGTCCGCCCGGACGGCTTCGTGGCCTGGCGTTCGGCGCAGGCGGTGGCGGATCCGGCAGCGGTCCTCCACGAGGTCCTGACCACGCTGCTGGACCGCTCCTGATCCGGCCGCTCCCGTTCCCGCGGGCACCGGGGGCGCCGTCCGGCGGAGTGATCCGCGGGGCGGCGCCCTTCACCTCGTGGTGATGCCGGACCGGGTCATCGCGCCGTCTTCGAGCCGAGGCCCCCGGGGGTCCTCGGAACCCAGTCGGGGGTGGCCGAGGCCTCCTTCGGATCCGGCTCCCGCATGGTCACGCGCCAGCCGTCCTCTCCGGCCCTTCCGGTGAGGCGCACCACGAACGACTTGGTCTGGCCCGTGTCGTGGAAGTACACGACGACGACCTGCCGCACGGACCCCTCGTCGTAGAACTCGGCGGTGACCTTCCCCTTGGCCCCCTCGTGGAAGGACCGGATCCAGTTCCGCGCGGTCCGCTCGACGTCCCCCTTCGCGTCATCGGGGTCGGCCGCGAGCGACTCCACCTCCTCGGCCTTGCCGTCGGCGAGCCGCCAGACCAGACTCTGGGTGATCTTGAGGGACTCGGAGGTGGGGTACCCGACCACGCCCAGCGGTTCGTGGTTCGCGTAGTCGGTCGCGTACCGCAGCTCCTCGTCGGCGGCACAGGCGGTGAGAGCGCCGGATGCCAGCACGGACACCAGGGCGGCACGCACGACGCCGGGTGTCAGGGCGCGGACGCGTGGGGTGCGGGGGACCGGTGTAGCCATACTTCCTCGGTCTTCCGGTGGTCGTCGAGCGATCTCGATGCGGAGAGCTGCAACGTAGCGCCCTTACCGGGCAGTTCGATCCGGTAAACGGACAAGAGGGACACAACTCGCGCCGCAGTGACGCAATTCACTCCATGGCTGGATTTCGCCCCTCAGAAGTCTCACTTCACCATCCGGATGCCGGACAACTCCGCACGCCGGCGGGCAACGCCGTCTACTCTGGCCGGGCAGCTGGTTCGCCCCGTCCGCCAGGCGGGATGCGTCGTAAGAGGGAACCCGGTGGGAATCCGGGACTGCCCCGCAGCGGTGAGCGGGAACGACCGCCGTCATACGCACTGGACCCGGACGGGTCTGGGAAGCGACGGCCAGTAGGAGTCTCGTACGGCATCCGTACGACGGGACGCGCCCGCGAGTCCGAAGACCTGCCCGTTGCCCGTGCGCGACCGATCGCGCACGGAAATCCCGGTGACCTCGTGGGCGGGTCGGCGACACATCAGGCGGACGACCGCGGGCACGTGCAGCCGCACGCACCCGTATCCGGTCGGTATCCGCCCGGTCCGTCATCCCTTCGCGCCCTCGGCCCCACCGGGTCCACAGGAGAACGCTCGCGAAGGAGAGTTCCGTGACCCGCACGACCCCCGCCGCCGGACGGCCCACCGCGGCCACCGTGTACGGCTACCCCCGCCAGGGCCCCAACCGCGAACTGAAGAAGTCCGTCGAGGGCTACTGGAAGGGCCGCAACGACGCCGGAGCCCTCCGGGAAACCGCCCGCGAACTGCGCCGGACGAACTGGCAGCAGCTGGCCGACGCCGGCATCACCGAGGTGCCGACCGGTGACTTCTCGTACTACGACCACGTGCTGGACACCAGCGTGATGGTCGGCGCTGTCCCTGAGCGGCACCGCGCCGCCGTCGCGGCCGACCCCCTCGACGGGTACTTCGCCATGGCGCGCGGCACCCAGGACGTCGCGCCGCTGGAAATGACCAAGTGGTTCGACACCAACTACCACTACCTGGTGCCGGAGCTCGGCCCGGACACGGTCTTCACCGCCGACTCCACCAAGCAGGTCGCCGAGCTGCAGGAAGCGCTCGGGCTGGGCCACACCGCCCGCCCGGTCCTGGTCGGCCCCGTCACCTACCTGCTGCTGGCCAAGCCCGCCCCCGGCGTCGGCGCCCACTTCGACCCGCTCGCCCTGCTCGACCGGCTGCTGCCCGTCTACGCCCAGGTCCTGGCCGACCTGCGCGCCGCCGGAGCCGAGTGGGTGCAACTGGACGAGCCCGCCCTGGTGCAGGACCGCACCCCGGCCGAACTGAACGCCACCGCCCGCGCCTACCGGGAGCTCGGCGGCCGGAGCGACCGGCCCAAGCTGCTCGTCGCCTCCTACTTCGACCGGCTCGGCGAGGCCCTGCCCGTACTGGCCAAGGCCCCCGTCGAAGGTCTCGCCCTGGACTTCACCGAGGCCGCGGCCGGCAACCTCGAGGACCTCGCAGCCGTCGGGGGCCTACCGGGCAAGCGCCTCGTAGCCGGTGTCGTCGGCGGCCGCAACATCTGGATCAACGACTACGAGAAGTCCCTCGGCACCCTCGGCACCCTCCTGGGGCTCGCCGACCGGGTGGACGTGGCCGCCTCCTGCTCCCTGCTCCACGTGCCGCTGGACGCCACCGCCGAACGGGACGTCGACCCGCAGGTGAGGCGCTGGCTCGCCTTCGCACGCCAGAAGACCGCGGAGGTCGCCACGCTCGCCCGCGGTCTGGCCCGCGGCACGGACGCCATCGCCGCCGAACTCGCCGCCAACCGGGCCGACCTGGCCTCCCGCGCCGGCTCCGCCCTCACCCACGATCCGGCCGTCCGGGCCCGCACCGCCGCCGTCACCGACGCGGACGGGCGGCGCGCCCAGCCGTACCCGGAGCGGGCCGCCGCCCAGCGGGCGCACCTGGGTCTCCCGCTGCTTCCGACGACCACGATCGGATCGTTCCCGCAGACCACCGAACTGCGCACGGCCCGCGCCGACCTGCGGGCCGGGCGCATCGACACCGCCGGATACGAGGACCGCATCCGGGCCGAGATCCGGGAGGTCCTGGCCTTCCAGGAGAAGGCCGGCATCGACGTGCTGGTGCACGGCGAGCCCGAACGCAACGACATGGTCCAGTACTTCGCCGAGCAGCTCACCGGCTACCTGGCCACCCAGCACGGCTGGGTCCAGTCCTACGGCACCCGCTACGTCCGCCCGCCCGTGCTGGCCGGCGACGTCTCCCGCCCCGACCCGATGACCGTGCGCTGGACCACGTACGCCCAGTCGCAGACGCCCAAGCCGGTCAAGGGCATGCTGACCGGCCCCGTCACCATGCTCGCCTGGTCCTTCGTCCGCGACGACCAGCCACTCGGCGACACCGCCCGCCAGGTGGCGCTCGCCCTGCGCGACGAGGTGGGCGACCTGGAGGCGGCCGGCACCCCGGTCATCCAGGTCGACGAACCCGCCCTGCGCGAGACCCTCCCGCTGCGGGCCGCCGACCACGCCGCCTACCTCGCCTGGGCCACCGAGTCCTTCCGGCTCGCCACGGCCGGGGTGCGCCCGGACACCCAGATCCACACGCACATGTGCTACGCCGAGTTCGGTGACATCGTGGCGGCCATAGAGGACCTCGACGCCGATGTCATCAGCCTGGAGGCCGCCCGTTCCCACATGCAGGTCGCCGGTGAACTCGCGGGCGCCGGCTACCCGCGCGAGGTCGGTCCCGGTGTCTGGGACATCCATTCGCCGCGGATCCCCTCCGTCGCCGAGGCGACGGCCCTGCTGCGCAAGGGGTTGGGGGCCATCCCGGCGGAGCGGCTGTGGGTCAATCCCGACTGCGGCCTGAAGACCCGGGGTTGGCCGGAGACCAAGGCCTCCCTGGAGAACCTGGTCGAGGCGGCCCGGCAGGTGCGCGCCGAGGTCTAGGCCGGGCGCACGTCGGCGGCGGCCCTGTCGTCGCCGACGAGGCCCGCGACGTGGTCGGTGATCACATCGAGGATGTCCGTCGAAATCCTGTCGTCGCCGAGGACGAGGTGGTTCAGCGTCAGTCCGTCGGTCATGGCGGCCAGATAGCGGGCCAACACGTGCACGGGCACGCGGAGTTCGAAGGTCATGTGGTGCCGGAGCTGCTCGATTAGCTCGGTGTAGGTGTCGCAGTACCGCTCGTACTGCCGCCGCGCCAGGTGCTCGAAGTCCGGCCGGCGCAGGGCGTACTGGGTGAGTTCGTAGGTGAGCATGTGTTCGCCCGGGTGGGCGGACACGTGGTCCCAGTACGCCTGGAAGCCCGCCCGGACGGTCTCGCGAAGGGTGGCCTTCGGCTGGATCGCCTCCCTCACCAGGGCGACGCTGTGGTCGGTGATCGCCGCGATGACGGATTCGAGCAGGGCCTGCTTGGAGTCGAAGCAGTAGTGGAAGACGCTCAGGGACACGCCCGCCTCGGCGGCGATCGACCTGGTCGTCGTGGCGGCGACGCCGTCGCGGGTCATCGCGCGGATGGCGGCCTCGGTCAGCTGCCGGCGCCGCTCGGCCGAGGGCATCCGTGCCATGGGCGTTCCTTTCGGTCCGTGCTGCGGTGCGTGGTGCGTGGTGCGCTGTGTGGTGCCCCGGCCCCTGGACTTCCGTCGGCTCGATCAGCTGCTGAAAACGCCGACCTCGTGGAGCGAGTACCCCCACTTGGTGCCGCGCTGGAGTCCCTGGATGCGGACGTAGCGGGCCGGCACCCCGGAGAAGCGGGCCGTGTCCAGGCCGCCGTCACCGGCGGTCGTGGACCAGACGGTCTGCCAGTTCGTGTCGTCCGTGGAGACCTCGATGCGGTACGCCTTCCCGTATGCGGTCTCCCAGTCCAGGGTGATGCGCCCCACCCGGTTCGCGGACCCGAGGTCGATGCGCAGCCACTGGTTGTCGTTCCACTCGCTCGCCCAGCGGGTGCCCGAGTCCCCGTCCACGGCCCGGCCCGGGGAGTAGTTCACGAAGGGGTTCCACCACTCCGAGGTCGACGCCGAGGCCGGGGAGCCCGTGGCGAGGTTCACCGAGGACTTGTGCTTCTCGGAGTTCCCCCAGGTGGTCAGGTAGGACTCGGCGCCCTTGAACAGGTCGTCCACCACGCCCTGGCCGCCGACGAGGCGGATGTCCTCGATCCAGTCGGGGACCAGACCGTAGTGCGAGGCGCCGTCGGTGTTGAGGTCCCACGTGCGCGAGCCGGTGGTCTGCCGGTCGATGACGGAGCCGCCGTCGGTGCTGCGGAACGGGTAGCGCACCGGGTTCGGGGTGTTGGCTCCGCGCGGTCCGGGCCAGCCGCCGACACCGTTCATGTCGGTGCCGTACCCGTAGCCGACGTTGTACTTGTCGCGCAGCGCGTCCGTCCGCTTCGCCTCGGCGCTGAATCCCTCGGCGCCGCTCATGTACGAGGCGATGAAGCCGCCGAGCTTGTAGACCCGCTCGGTCCAGTCCATGTCCATCCAACTGTGCGAGGAGATCACACCCGGGTACGACTCGGACTCCATGATGTCGAAGGACCGGCCCGCGGCCTTCACGCTCATGTGGTCGACCTCGAGCATCATCTTGCGCTTCATCATGCCGCGCACCGCGTACTCGCCGAGTTCCGTGAGCCCGCGCGTGTTGCACTGGGCGTCGGCGGCGTAGGAGGGGATCGCCACCCCTTCGGGGAGTTTGCTCTGCACCGCGGGCGCGGCCGCCGCCAGTCCGATGGGGTTGTCGTGCTGGGGACCGGTGCACTTCTCCGTCTTCCAGAAGGTTCCGGTCGACAGGAACTGGCCCGCGTTGATGGCCGTACCGAGGGCTCCCTCGTCGAAGCGGACCCCGCACAGGGCGTTGTCGAACTTGTGGCACAGGAACATGCTGCGCACCCCGAGGCGGTACAGCTCGTCCAGGCCGCGGTCGATGTCCGCCTTGCTGCACTGCGCGACGTCCAGGATCTGCTTGCAGCCGAAGGGTTCGGAGGTCTCGACGCCGAGGACCACGGCCAGCTTGCCCTGCTGGACGACGTCACGGGCCTGCGCGGAGTCGGTGACGATCCGGAACCAGCCCTTGCCCGGTCCGCCGTACATCTTGTCGATGTAGGCCTGCATGTCGTAGGTCTTCTGCGCTTCGAGCCGGATGGCGGTCATCTCGTCGCAGCCGCGGTCCTTGAAGAAGTAGACCGAGCAGATGACGCCGTTGGTGACGAGGTCGTTCACGAGCACGCGCTGACCACCGCGCCAGGCCCGCTCGACCCAGGCGTAGTAGTTCTGCTGGTGCGTCAGCGAGTCGTGGGCGGGCCAGTCCTTGAAGGTCGGCCAGCCGTTCGGGTCGTGCTTGCCGTCACCACCCTTGGTGATGAAGTCGAAGATCGCGAGCGTGCCGTCGGGGTAGTGCTCGGGGCAGTCCTTGAGCGCGTCCGCTACCCCCGCCTCGGAGAACGGCTTGCCGCAGATGAGGCGGCCGCCGAAGCCCTCGTTGGACATCAGGTGGTCGTGCGCGTCGACGAAGCCCCGGACCCGTCCCTGGGCGTCGGTCCCCTTGAAGGGTTCGCCCGTGACGTTGATGTCGGAGTCGGGTGCGGGCCGCGCGACCGGGTTCCACCAGCCGGGATCGGCGGCGGAAGCGGGTACGGGGCCGAGCACCATGGCCACCACGGCGAGGAGCAATGACAGGACCGCCAGGGGCCTACGCCTGTGGTGCGTGTGTCGAGAAATGGTCATCACTCACGTCTTAAGGTCAGCCGGATGGCGCGGTCGTGGAGCCGGATCCGTTCGGGGGCACGACGCGCCACGGCCACAGGCGTGCTTTGTCATGGACCCAACAAGCGGTGGGACGAGAATCGCGACTGCCATCGACAGAGTCAATAGTCCGGGACGGTTGACCTGATGATTCATCAGATTCGCCGTTCCTTCACAAGGTCCACCCACCCGGGCGGCCCGGCTCGGCGCGGTACGCGAAAGCGCGCGCGAGCCGGGTCCGCCCCGCCCGGGGCGACGGCGCCGTGACGTCAGCGCGCGCCGTGCTCCAGCAGGTCCATTTCGGCCGGTGCGATCCCGAATCCGCGCTTCGTGGCCTTCGGGGTCGGCTTGCCGCAGAACGCCGCTTCGAGGGTGCCGCCGAGGGCCGTGTTCGCCTCGCCCTTGTTCGAGGTGTTCGCCATCGCGGAGAGGGAGCGGCGCCCGTCGCGGGTGGAGAAGGCGTAGGTGTAGAAGCCCTGCACGGTGCCGGTGTGCCCGTAGACCGAGGTGCCGCACGACAGGTCGTAGCGGCGCAGGCCGAGTCCGTAGAACCGGGTGTTGGTGGCATCGGTCGGCGTCGCGGTGAGCATCGCGTCCAGCATGGCGGCGGGCAGCAGCCGCCCGCCGAGCAGCGCGGACGTGAAGGTGTTCAGATCGGCGGGATTGGAGATCACCGCTCCGGCGGACTGGGCCCACGACACCGTCTGCTCGGTGGAGTCGACCAGCGGCGCCCCGGCCTCGTCGGGGTGGAGGTAGCCGCGCGTGTGCAGCCCCTTGATCTGCGTACTGGGGTGGACGTAGGAGGTGTTGCGCAGCTTCAGCGGCTTGAAGATGCGCCGCTCGTACTCCTTGGCCACTCCGTTGCCGGTGGCCTTCTCGATGAGCATGCCGACGACGACGAAGTTGGTGTTCGAGTACTTGTACGCGACGCCGGGCTCGGTCGTCCGGGGTTCGCGCAGCGAGAGGTCCACCAGCTCCTGGTAGCTGAACACCTTGTTGCGCACTGACTCGAAGCCCGGCACCGTGTGCTCGAACATGGCGTTCGTGTAGTCCGCCAGCCCGCTGCGGTGGCTCAGCAGATGACGCACCGTGATCCGGTCGTCGGGCAGCAGTCCGGGCAGGTACTGGTTGACGGCGGTGTCCAGGCCGATCCGGCCCTCGTTCACCAACTGCAGGAGGACGACGGAGGAGAAGGTCTTGCTGACGCTCCCGATCCGGAAGCGCGCCTGCGGGTCCATCGCCGAGCCCGTGGCCTTGTCGCGCACCCCCTCGGTCCGGACGCTGACCCCGCCGGGCCCGCTGAACCGCGCCAGGGCGCCGGGTGCACCGGCGGCGGTCGTGTTGCGCAACGCCTGGGTCAGCGCTTCGAGATCGGGGGCGGTCGGGGCGGTCGGGATGGTCGGGGCGGCGTGGGCGGTGGTCGCCGGAGCCACGGCGGCCATGACCGCGAGCAGGGCCGCACTGAGGGCCAGACGACGGTTCACGGGCAGGGGCACGATGCTCCTCGGGTGGGGGACGTACGGGTCGGACGACACGAGCCTACGCAAGATCATCGGACCGATCGGCCGCGAGCATGAGCCGGAACGCGCCAATTGTGAACGGCAGTTCAGCCACCCGGGCGAGCCGCTCGTCCGTCCCGATTCCACTGGCGGCGGGGCGCGGCGAGGTGCGGCGGGTCGCGGTGGGGTGCCCGGGTGCACCGCACCCAGGCACCTGCTCGGGGGTGCGCCCTAGTCTGGATCCGTGACCAGCAGCGATCTCGGAGACTTCCTGCGTGCCCGGCGCGCACGCCTGCGGCCGAACGACGTGGGACTCGTTTCCTACGGGCACCGCCGCGTGGCAGGGCTGCGCCGCGAGGAGGTGGCGGTCCTGGCCGGAATGAACAGCGACTACTACGCCCGGTTGGAACAGGGGCGCGAACGCGGCCCTTCCCCGCAGGTCCTCGACGCGATCAGCGGCGCCCTGCGACTGGACGGAGCGGCACGGGAACACCTCTTCCGGTTGGCGGGCACGGCGCCGGACGGTGACCGGCCGCAGCCGAGGGAGTCGATCGGACTTCCCCTGCGCCAACTCCTGGACGGGTACCCGGGCGCCCCGGCGTTCGTCCTCAATCCCGCCACCGACGTGCTGGCGGCCAACGCGATGGCCGACGCGTTGTTCTCCCCGTTCGCGCAGCGGGACAACCTCGCGCGCATGACGTTCCTCGACCCCGCGGCCCGGCCGTTCTTCGTCCGCTGGGACCGTGCGGCCGAGGCGGTGGTGGCCGGCCTGCGCCACGCGGCCGGGCTCGATCCGCACTACCCGCGCCTTAGGGCGCTGATCCGTGAACTCGGCGAGGTCAGCGCGGAGTTCGCGGCACTCTGGGCCGCCCACACCGTCCGCGGCAAGACCCGCGACACCAAGGAGTTCGATCACCCCGACATCGGACCGCTCACGCTCGGTTTTCAGTCCTTCGCCGTGCTCGGAGCGCCGGGTCAGCAACTGGTGATCTACCAGGCCGAACCGGACAGCCCCAGCGCCCGGGGCCTCGCGCTGCTCGGCAGCCTGCACGCCACCCGCCGCACGTCATGACCGCCTGGCGGCGGGGTCGCCGCGGCGTCGGGGAGGCGGCCGGCGCCATCCGCAGCACGCCGCCGTGCTGCCCACCCTCGCGGGTGGTGAGTTCCTGCAGGGGCTACGGGCCCTCGATCGGGCGCCGACCTGCGGTGATGGACCTGAAATATACTGGCGGGGTGACTGAGAACCCGCTGCCTCCCTGCCCCGAATGTGCGGGCGCGTACGCCTACGAGATGGGGGCGCTCCTGGTCTGCCCCGAGTGCGGGCACGAGTGGCCGCTCGCCCCCGGCGAGTCCGGCAGTGCCTCCGAGGAGCGGGTGATCAAGGACGCGGTCGGCAACGTACTGGCCGACGGGGACACCGTGACGGTGGTCAAGGGCCTGAAGGTCAAGGGCAGCCCGTCCGGGATCAAGGCGGGCACGAAGGTGCGCAACATCCGTCTGGTGGACGGCGTCGACGGTCATGACATCGACTGCAAGATCGAGGGGTTCGGCCCGATGCAGCTGAAGTCCAGCGTGGTCAGGAAGGTCTGATCCGACCTGCCGGGTCCGCCCCCCGGGGGCCGGTCCGGCAGGTCGGCGGAGCACGAAGGCGCCTGTTGGGCACGGTCCCGATCAGGCGCCTTCGTCGTTCTTCCGCAGGGGTGGAGCCGATCCGGCGGGCGGCTCATGAGCCGGCGCGCTCATGGGCCGACGGGATCGCCGGAGGTCGCCCCGGCCGGGGCGGGCCGGTCAGCGCGCGGCGTACATGCGGAGCGGGACGGTCGTCGCGGTGGCGATGGTCGCCGTGGCGGCGAAGATCACCTCGCCGTTCTGACGGGCGACGACGCGTACGGGATGGCGGTCCGGCGCGGTCGCTCCTTCGGTGTTCGGGAGCGTCTCGATCCAGCAGGCCGAGGTCAGCTCCGCGTAGCGGAAGAAACGAATCTCCATATCGGTCAGGACTCCCCGCCGGGGGTAGGCGGACCGGTACGCGGCCTGGCGCACGGCTTCTAGGAGCAGCATGCCCGGGGCGTGGTCGACGGGGTGGTCGAAGAGGATCGGGTGGTTGACGTCGGCCCGGAGCTGGGCGCGCCGCGTGGAGCTGGTGGGGGAGAGGACCACGTCGTGGAAGCGGTCGCGGCCCACGCGGCGGGGGGTCAGCGGTGGCGGAAGCGGGATCGTACGGGCGGCCACCTCGTCGAGGTCCGCGTTCTGGCCGCGCAGCCGCTGGTAGACGGCTTCGGGCTGATTGGTGAATCCGGCCTCGGCGGTGCCGAGGAACTCTCCGTCGCGGGTCGCGGTCACGTGCATGGTGAGACCCGCGAGTCTGCGGCCGCGGCGCGAGATGCCGGAGCAGCGGATGTGCAGCGAGATGTCGGCCGGGGTCGAACCGACGGCGAGGGCATCGGCGTTGGTCGAGTAGCTGAACGTGTCCCAGATCTGGCGGTGACCGAAGGGGACGTCGTACGCGACGTGGCTGAGGAGCGGTATGGCCTGGCGGACCGATTCGGCCAGGAGGAGGGGGTCGTGGTGACCGCCGTCCGGAGTGTAGAAGCTGTGGGTGCGGGGCCACTGGGCGGTGACGACGTACTCGTCCGGTGCGACGGTGCGCCATCCGGTGAGCAGGACTTCCGAGTGTGCGCTCTTGTGTACGTACTCCCGAGGTAAGGCGCTGCTGAGCGCGGCGACGGGTGAGGCGGAGTGATCAATGGACACAGTCATGGTTGAGCCCCCCTGGAACGTCGGACATGAGCTGGTGCTTGTTCGGCGCAGGTCCTAAAATAAAGGATGTTCGTTTTTTTTGTCGAGATTAGTTAGGTGCCCATGTCAGAACGAAAGCAGCAACGCGCCCCCCAACTCAGGGCAGTTCAGACCAAAGCGGCCATCCTGCGCGCCGCGGCCGAGGTGTTCGACGAGTTCGGCTTCAGCGGCGCCAGCATCAGCAAGATCATGAAGCGGGCAGACGTCACCCAGGGCGGGATGTACTTCCACTTCAGCTCCAAGGAGGAGCTCGCGTACGCCGTCATGGTCGGCCAGGGCGACGGCCTGGAGTTCCCCGCCGGGGAGGACGGCCTGCAGCACCTGGTGGACATCACGCTCTACCTCGCCGAGCAGCTCCGCCACAATCCGGTGCTCCGCGCCGGCGTCCGACTGGCCGTGGAGCAGGGCGAGTTCGGCCTGCGTGACGACGTCGCCTACCAGGCCTGGGTGCTGGAGTTCCGTCAGCAACTGCGCTTCGCCCGGGCCAAGGGCGAACTCCAGCCGGACGTCGACGACCACGAACTGGCCTGGGTGCTGGTCAGCTCCTTCACCGGGGCGCAGCTCTTCTCCCAGGCGTCCACCGGCCGGGCCGACCTGCCGCGGCGGATCGCTTCCCTGTGGCGCTACCTGCTGCCCGCCGTGGCAGCCGACGACATCCGGGGCGGGCTGCGCCTGACGCTGCCGCCGAGCGAACCGAAGTCGGAGTCCGAGGTGGAGTCGGAGTCGGGGCCGGAAGCGAAGCCGGCATCGGGGAAGCGGGCGTGAGTACCCCTCGAGTCGTCGTCACCGGTGCGACGGGCTTCGTGGGGTCGGCGGTGCTGCGCCGACTGACCGGGCGGGACCAGCAGGCCGAGGTCCGCACGGTGTCCCGCACGCAGGCCCGCACGGCCTTATCCGGAGCGCAGTGGGTGGGCGCGGACCTGACGAACGGACCGTCCCTGCGCGGGGTGTGCGACGGCTCGGACGTCCTGTTGTCCCTGGCCTCCTACGTCGGACCGGACGCAGAACGGTGCACTGCGGTCAACTTCGCCGGAACCGCGGCCCTGGTGGCCGAGGCCAGGCGGGCCGGAGTGGGGCGGATCATCCACCTGTCCACCTGCGCGGTCTACGGTCCGGGCCCCCATCGGGGGCGGGAAGCGGGCGAGTTGGTGCCCGCCCCGGTATCGGCGGCGAGCAGCAGCCGGCTGGCGGGGGAGGGGGCGGTGCTCGACGCGGGGGGACTGGTCCTGCGCGCGGGGCTCGTGCTGGGACGGGGCGACCGGTGGGCCGTACCGGCCCTCGTCGACTCCGTCCGGCGGGTACCGGCGCGGTGGGGCGCAGGAGCCGGGCTCGCCTCCTTCGTCGACGTCGACGACCTCGCGCGGCTCATCGTGGCGCTCGCGCTCGGCGCCGGCGCCGCGGCCGACGCAACGGGCGTCCTGCACGCCCACCACCCCGAGCCGGTGCGCAACAGGGACCTCATGGACGTTCTCGCCGAGCACCGCGTGTTGCCGGCGCGGCCCGACGTCGACTGGTCGTGGCGCAGGTGCCTGGACGCCCTGGCCGCGACTCCGGGATGGGTGAGCGAGCGTCAGTTCACGCTGCTGGCCGGTGACCACTGGTACCGCGCCGACGAGGCATGGGAGCGGGCCGGGATCGCACCGGGGCCCGGCCCGCTGAGCCGGATCGGCCCGGCGGCCCAGTGGTACCGGGAGAGGGGCGGGGCCGCCCCGGGGTGATGGCGATCTGCCAAAGCCGCAGTGGGATGGGGCGTGGGCGGGCTGTGCCGAGCAGGGGGGCGGGTAGCGTCCGCAGCACAGCCGTTCACCCCTGAAGGAGTGGAAATGTCCGACCTTTCGAACATCGTCAAGGCGTATGACGTGCGTGGCGTCGTGCCGGACGAGTGGGACGAGTCCCTGGCCGAGCTGTTCGGTGCCGCGTTCGTCGAGGTCGTGGGGGCGGCGGTGGGGGCGATCGTGATCGGTCATGACATGCGTCCGTCGTCGCCGGGTCTGTCGGCTGCGTTCGCGCGGGGTGCGGCGGCGCGGGGTGTGGACGTCACGTTGATCGGGTTGTGTTCGACGGATCAGCTGTACTACGCGTCGGGTTCGCTCGGTCTGCCGGGTGCGATGTTCACGGCGTCGCACAATCCGGCGCAGTACAACGGCATCAAGTTGTGTCGTGCGGGTGCGGCTCCGGTGGGTCAGGACACGGGTCTGTCGCAGATCCGTGCGTTGGTGGAGAAGTGGTCCGACGAGGGCGCGCCCGCGATCCCCGGGGGCACCGTCCCCGGCACGATCACGGAGCAGGACACCCTCACCGGTTATGCCGCGCACCTGAAGGGTCTGGTGGACCTGGGGTCGATCCGGCCGTTGAAGGTCGTGGTGGATGCGGGCAACGGCATGGGCGGCCACACGGTCCCGACGGTGTTCGAGGGTCTGCCGTTGGACGTGGTGCCGATGTACTTCGAGTTGGACGGGACGTTCCCGAACCACGAGGCCAACCCGTTGGACCCGAAGAACATCGTGGACTTGCAGGCCCGTGTTTTGGCGGAGGGTGCGGATCTGGGGATCGCGTTCGACGGTGATGCGGACCGTTGCTTCATCGTGGACGAGCGGGGTGTGGGTGTGTCGCCGTCGGCGATCACGGCGTTGGTCGCGGCGCGTGAGCTGGCCCGCAACGGCGGCACCGGCACGGTGATCCACAACCTGATCACTTCCTGGTCCGTCCCGGAGGTCGTCCGCGAGAACGGTGGCACCCCCGTCCGTACCCGCGTCGGTCATTCCTTCATCAAGGAGGAGATGGCGAAGACGGGTGCGATCTTCGGTGGTGAGCATTCTGCGCACTACTACTTCAAGGACTTCTGGAACGCGGACACGGGCATGTTGGCGGCGTTGCACGTGCTGGCGGCGTTGGGTGGTCAGGACGGTCCGTTGTCGGAGCTGGTGGCCTCCTACGACCGGTACGCGGGCTCGGGGGAGATCAACTCCACGGTCGCGGACCAGGCGGCCCGTCTGGCGGCGGTGAAGGAGACGTACGGCAACGTCGAGGGTGTCGAGCTGGACGAGCTCGATGGTCTGACGGTGACGGCGGAGGACTGGTGGTTCAACGTCCGTGCTTCCAACACCGAACCGTTGCTGCGGTTGAACGTGGAGGCCCGTGACGAGGCCACCCTGGCCAAGGTCCGCGACGAGGCCCTCGCCCTCATCCGCGCCTGAGCCGCCGCTTCAGGCCGGGCTCCGCCCCATCAAGCCCCGCCGGCGATTGAGCAGGGCCCCAGCGATAGCTGGGGGACGGTCCCGGCGGAGCCCGGAGCCCGGAGCCGCGGGCCCGCCGGAGCCGCTTCGCTCAGGCGGAGCGCCGTCCCCGCTCCTCGCGCTCCCGCACTGCGTACGCGTACGCCGCTGACATCAGCGTCATGTGATGGTGCCAACCCGGGAAGGACCGCCCCTCGAAGTCGAGGAGCCCGAATTCGTCGGCCAGCGAGCCGAGCACCGCGCTGGACCGGGCCGATCGCCGTACCAGGTGCAGCAGGTCGTCCATCCGGTGGCGGTTCATGTTGGTGAGCCAGACGGGCCCACCGCCCCGCCGGTCCGGCCGCCGTTCGCCGAACAGCCGGTAGATCTGCTGGGCACCGCGCCCTGCCGATTCCCCCTCCGGCAACCGGACCAGTGCCGAGTGGATGCGCTGCCGCTGCGGAAGCGCATCGGGGCCGGCGGACGGCGGGGTGTACGGGTGGCTGGTGTTGCCCAGCCGGGCGAAGTCGCCAGCGGTGGTCCCGCTGCGCCCGGGCGTGCGCGCGCGATCGCCGCCCTGCGCCAGGGCGGCCGTGCGGACCGTGAGGGTGGGCGGTACGGACACCAGGAAGTCGTGCCCGCGGCGGCTGAGCACGCCGATGAGCGCGGCGGCGCCGCCGAGGCGGCTCAGGTCGGCGACCACGGGGGGATGCGCCGACGAGGTGCGGGCGGCTATCGAGTCGACGAGCTCCAGTACGAGGGCCTCCGGAGCCTGGTGGACGACCCCGGGGGAGATGCGTGCCCGGCGGCGCAGGACGGGATCCGTCACCCAGGCCTCGGGAAGGGCCAGCCGCCAGTCGACGGGCACGTTCATGCCGTCCAGGGAGAGGAAGAGGCAGAAGCCCAACTGGCAGTTGACGATGCGTCCGGCGGCCGGGTCGAAGCGGCGGTGCACGCCGACCGAGTGCTCACCGCGTTTGGGGAAGCACACCTGCTCGATCGCCCAGGCCCGCACGGGGTTCTGCTCCTCCACCCACCGGAGCAGTTCGGTGCGGGCCGGATTCCAGTCCCAGGGGCTCGCGTTGATGAACTGCTGGAGGGACTGGGAGGCGGTGGGGGACTCGGTGACGGACGCCGCGAGCCTGCGTACGGACTTCTTCCCCGGGGTGGTGAGCAGTCCCTGGAGGTAGACCCGGGCCCAGCGCCGCTGGTCGGCTCTCGGTAAGTGACCGAAGAGGCGTTCCGTGAAGTCGGCCAGGGCGGTGTCACCGGCTGCCAGGGCTCTGGTTCTTTCCCGTGTCGTCATCTGTCTCCGCCTCCACTGCGGACGTCGGCGTGCACCGTCGGCACTCCCCATAGAATACAGAACGTTCGTTTTTTTCTAGCGAACCTATGGCGCCCCGCCCACTACTTCGGCACGTTGGACCCGGAGGCCTGCGGCACCCCTGCCGCAGCCGTGCCGGGCCGCCCTCCGGGGGAGTCGGGGCACGGGCGCTTCTTCGTCAAGTCGGCGTTGTCGGCGGTCGCCGCCGGGGCGACGCTGGAGGTCGCCATCTCCGTGCGGGGCGGGGTGGTGTGTGAGGAACGACCTGGATGGCAGTGATAGCGCAGTGGTGAAGCAAGAGCGCGGCGTACGCACCCGAAACCATCTGATCTCGGTGGCAGCCGTTGAATTCGACCGCAATGGGTACGACGGGACCTCCCTTTCCCTGTTGAGCCGCTCCGCCGGAATTTCGATCGGAGCGCTCACCTTTCATTTCGCAGCGAAGGGGGAGTTGGCTTCCGCAGTCGAGGATTCGGGACGCGCGGCCACCCGCAGGGTGGTCGAGGGGGTGACGGCCCGTGGCGGCCCGGCGTTGGACACCGTTTCCGCGCTCGTCCTCGCTCTCGGCCGGCTGATCGAGACGGACGCGGCCGTGCGCGCCGCGGCGCGGCTGACCCAGGAGCGGGTGGGCGCCGGACCGGACTGGTGCGGCTGCTGGCTCCCTGACGTCAAGGAGCTGCTCGAGCAGGCCGCCGAGCAAGGTCAGTTGGACCCCGAGGTCGACCCGCGCCCGGTCACCCTCCTCACGGCGCACCTGGTGGGTGGCGTCGTCACCCGGGTGCGCCGGGGCCGGGGCGAGTGCCCCGGCGCGGTGACCGGTGAGCTCCGGGAGCTGTGGCGGCTCATCCGGCGGGGCATCGCGGCCGGCGCGGACCCGGAAATGCCCAAGTAGGAGGAGAAGCAGGGTAATTCAAGCCAGTGGAGCGCGCTGCGCCCTAGCGTCGATGGCATGAATTCCACACCTCACCGGATAACCAAAGCAGTCATCCCCGCCGCGGGACTCGGCACGCGATTCCTCCCGCTGACCAAGGCCACCCCGAAGGAAATGCTTCCGGTGGTCGACAAGCCGGCCATCCAGTACGTGGTGGAAGAGGCCGTGGCGGCGGGGATGTCCGACATCCTCATGGTCACCGGCCGCAACAAGCGGCCGCTGGAAGACCACTTCGACCGCAACTACGAGCTGGAGGAGTCCCTCCAGCGCCGGGGCGATCAGGACAAACTCAGGAGCGTCTGCGCCTCCACCGAACTCGCCGACATCCACTACGTGCGCCAGCGGGACCCCAAGGGCCTCGGGCACGCCGTCCTGTGCGCCGCGCCCCACGTCGGCCGGGAGCCCTTCGCCGTCCTCCTGGCCGACGACCTGATCGACCCCCGCGACCCCCTGCTCGCCCGCATGGCCGAGGTGCGGGAGCGGCTCGGCGGCAGTGTCGTGGCCCTCATGGAAGTGGATCCGCAGGCTATCCACCTGTACGGATGCGCCGCGGTGGACCGGCCGGCCGGTGGTGACGGCGTCCGCATCACCGAGCTGGTGGAGAAGCCGGAGCCCGGTACCGCGCCCAGCAACCTGGCCGTCATCGGCCGCTACCTCCTCGATCCCGAGATCTTCGAGGTCCTGCGGGACACCGCCCCGGGGCGCGGCGGCGAAATCCAGCTCACGGACGCGCTGCGCACGCTGGTCCATGCCGGACGCCCGGTGCACGGCGTCGTCTTCTCCGGCCGGCGCTACGACACCGGGGACCGCGCGGAGTACCTGCGCGCGACGGTCAGGCTCGCGTGCGAGCGCCCCGACCTCGGACCTGAATTCCTCTCCTGGCTAAGGGAGTTCGTGCGGTCGGAGGAGCTCGTGGGGGTCTGAAGGGCCGCCCGGTGGGCGACCGGGGAACTTCCGCGGTCGCCCACCCCACCCGGCACTCCCGCGCCAACTTGCCCAAATCTCAGCGGTGTTCGGCCTCCCAATTGGTTACCGAACGGTAATTACGTAATTTCTTCTCCGGGGTCGCCGCCCCGCCCAACGGAGCGGCACCCGAAGCACCGAGTGCACGGAAGGAGGTGAACTTCATGGACGAGCCGAACCCGCGGTACGCGACGCAACCCCCCGACGTCGCGACCGAGGTACCGCTCGGCGCACTGCTCGCCGCGGATTCCCCCCGCACCCTCAAGGTGGACGAGAGCCATGCACAGGCCCTCGCCCACTCCGGCCGGACGCTGCCGCCGCTGCTCGTGCACCGCCCCACCATGCGGATCATCGACGGCACGCACCGGTTGCGGGCCGCCGTACTGCGCGGGCGGGACACGGTGCCGGTGACGTACTTCGATGGCAGCGCCGAGGACGCGTTCGTGCTCTCGGTCGAGGCCAACATCAGTCACGGGCTCCCGCTGACCCACGCGGAACGGACCGCTGCGGCGTTACGGATCCTGCGGTCCCACCCCGACTGGTCCGACCGCGGCATCGCGCGGCGGACCGGGCTGGCGGGCAAGACCGTCGGGGCACTACGACGCCGTGAGGTTCCGGGGCCCGCCCCGCCGGGCCGCGTCGGCCAGGACGGCCGCGTCCGGCCGGCCGACCCGGTCCGCGGCCGGGAGGCCGCGGCCCGGCTGCTGGCCGGCCGCCCCACGGCGTCGCTGCGACAGATCGCGCGGGAGGCGGGCATCGCGCCCTCGACCGTGCGGGACGTACGGCGCCGGATCGGGGCGGGCGCGGATCCCGTACCGGCGGCGCAGCGGCGCTCCGGCAACGCTCCGCCCCCCGCACCACCACCGGTCCCCGCGCGGGTCCGGGGGCAGCCACTGCCCGCACTGGTCACCAGCCTGTGCAAGGACCCCCTGCTCAGGCTGAGCGAGGCGGGCAGGCTCCTGCTCCGCATGCTCGACCTCCAGGTGAGCGGATTGCGCCAGTGGGAGCGGATCGTCGCCGCAATACCCCCGTACCGCGTGGAGACGGCGGCCGACGCGGCCGCCCAGTGCGCACGGGACTGGCAGGAACTGTCCGAAGAACTCCGGCGCCGTGCCTCGGCGCACACCCCTGCCTGAGCCGGCTTCCCCGGCGAGTACCGGCCTTCGCGTCGGAAGGCCCCAGTTGTGATCGAAAGGACGTATGGCGATGTCGGTTGTCGAGGGAGCGCGTGTTGACGCGGGTTCAGGGGAGGGGGGAGGAGCCGAGGGGCCCGTTCGTTTGGACGGGCGTCTGAAGTTGGTGCTGGTGGTGCTGCTGGTGGCGCAGTTCATGCTGGCGGTTGATTTCTCGATTTTGAACGTGGCGTTGCCGGTGATCGGTGACGGGCTCGGTTTCTCGTTGTCAAACCTGCAGTGGATCGCGACGTCGTTCGCGTTGTGCGCCGCGGGCTTCACCCTGCTGTTCGGGCGGGTCGCGGACCTGTTCGGGCGGCGGCGGTTGTTCCTGGTGGGTCTGGCGGTGCTGGGCCTGTCCTCGCTCGTGGGCGGTCTGGCGACGTCGCCGGAGATGCTGATCGCCGCGCGGGTGTTCCAGGGTCTGGCGACCGCCGCGGTGACGCCGGCCGGTCTGTCGCTGCTCACCACCTCGTTCCCCGAGGGTCCGCTCCGTGAGAAGGCCCTCGGCCTGAACGGTGCCCTGATGTCGGCTGGGTTCACGACGGGCGCGATCCTGGGTGGTGTCCTGACGGATCTGCTGTCGTGGCGGTGGGCGTTCTTCATCAACGTCCCCGTCGCCCTGGCGGTGTTGTTCATCGCTCCTACGGTGATCAAGGAGTCGCGTCCGTCGGTGCGTCCGAAGCTCGACCTGCCGGGCGCGACGGCCGTCACGCTGGGTCTGCTCGCGCTGATCTACGGGTTGACGCAGGCGGGCGAGCACGGTTGGGGTGCGCCTTCGGCGCTGGGCTGGCTGGCCGCGGGCGTGGTGCTGCTGGTCGTCTTCTACGCCATCGAGTCGAAGAGCTCGGCCCCGCTGGTGCCGGTTTCGGTGTTGAAGAAGAAGACGGTCGCGTGGGGCAACATCGCGGGTCTGATCGCGTTCCTCACCGAGACCAGCCTGGTCTTCCTGATGACGCTCTACCTCCAGGAGGTGCTGGACTTCTCGCCGCTCACGGCGGGTCTGTCCTTCGGCGTCCTGGGCATCGGCACCGTGATCGGTGGTTCGATCGCTCCGCGGGTGATCGGTGCGGTGGGAACGAGGTCGACGCTGATCATCGGTGGTGTGCTGCAGGCGGTGGCGACGCTGAGCCTGGTGGCGCTGGGCGAGACGTCGGCGTCGATGTGGCTGCTGCTGATCGCCACGTTCGCCGGTGGTGTCGGCAACATGCTGGTGATCGTCGGGTTTATGGTGACTGCGACGACGGGTCTGCCGGACCACGAGCAGGGCATGGCGACGGGTCTGGCGACGATGACGCAGCAGGTCGGCATCACGATGGGCACGCCGATCATGTCGGCGATCGCCGCCGCCAACACGGACATCCATGCGGGGATCACGACCGCGGTCATCGTGAACACCGCGATCGTCGTGGTCGGCATCCTCACCACCGTCCTCTTCCTCCGGAACAAGGCCGCGAAGGACCTCGCCGCCGCCGGCTGAACCCCCTGACCGACCCTCCCCTCCCAGAGGCGCTCCGGCACGGTCCCCCTTCCCCCCGACCGTGCCGGGGCGCCCCCCAAGGCCTCCCCCCCCAAGGCCTCCCTCCCCAAGGTCTCCTCTTCTCAAGGAACGTGATGGACCTCCGCATCGAAGACCGCGTGTACCTCGTGACCGGCGCGTCGTCCGGAATCGGCGAGGCAGCCGTCCGCCTCCTGGCCGCCGAAGGCGCCACCGTCGTCGGCGTCGCCCGCAAGCCCTGGAACACCGAAGCCCTCGGCGACCGGGTCAGCACCGTCGCGGCCGACCTCACCGACCCCGACGCCGCCCGCCACGTGACCGACACCGTCATCGAACGCCACGGCCGGCTCGACGGCCTCGTCAACAACGTCGGCGCGCTGGAGTCCCGTACCGGCTTCCTCGACGTCACCGACGAGCAGTGGAAGCGCACCTTCGAGGTCAACTTCCACTCCATGGTCCGCATGACCCGCGCGGCACTCCCCGCGCTCCTGGACACCGGAGCGGGTGCCCTCGTACACATCGCGAGCGAGGCCGCCCGCTTCCCCGATCCGGGCATCGTCGACTACGCCGCCACCAAGACGGCGCTGCTCTCCCTCTCCAAGTCCCTCGCCGCGGAGTTCGGGCCGCGCGGCGTGCGCTCCAACGTGGTATCGCCCGGTCCCACCCGGACCGCGCTCTTCGACGCTCCCGGCGGGTTCGCCGAGCAGCTCGGCGAGCGGTTCGGCCTCCCGGCCGACGAGGCCGTCGACCACTTCATCCGCGAGGTGCGCCGACTCCCCAGCGGCCGCATCGGCACCCCCGACGACGTCGCCGGCGTCATCGCGTACCTGCTCTCGCCCCTCGCGGGGCAGGTCACCGGCGCCGAGTGGAGCGTCGACGGCGGCGCCCTGCGACAGGTCTGACCGGGCCGATGCGCGCTTCCCTCCTCGCCCTCGCCATAGGTGCCTTCGGCATCGGGACGACCGAGTTCGTCATCGTCGGTCTGCTCCCGGAAGTCGCCGACGACCTGTCCGTCTCCATCCCCTCCGCCGGCATGCTCGTCACGGGCTACGCCCTCGGCGTGGTCGTCGGCGCACCGCTGATGACCGCGGCCGGCGCACGGCTGCCGCGCAAGACCATGCTCGTCGTGCTCATGGCCATCTTCATCGCCGGCAACCTGCTCTGCGCCCTGGCCGGCGACTACACCGCCCTCATGGGCGGGCGGCTGGTCGCCGCCCTCACGCACGGCGCGTTCTTCGGGATCGGCTCCGTCGTGGCCGCCGACCTGGTGGCACCCGACCGGCGGGCCAGCGCCATCGCCCTGATGTTCACCGGCCTCACCCTGGCCAATGTGCTCGGCGTACCGCTGGGCACCTTCCTGGGCCAGGAGTTCGGCTGGCGTTCGACCTTCTGGGCGGTCACCGGCATCGGAGTCGTCGGACTGCTCGGTCTGATCACCCTGGTGCCGGCCCAGCCCGCGCCGGAACGCGGAGCGCTGCGCGGTGAACTCGCCGTCTTCCGCAAGCCCCAGGTGTGGTTGGCACTGACGACCACGGTCCTCGGTTTCGGCGGGGTCTTCGCCTCCTTTACCTACCTCGCGCCGATGATGACGGAGCTGGCCGGCTTCTCCGACGGCGCGGTCGCCTGGCTCCTCGTCCTCTTCGGCGTCGGGCTGTGCGTGGGCAACGTGCTCGGCGGCCGGGCCGCCGACCGGGCCCTGATGCCCAGCCTGTACCTCATCCTCGGCGGCCTCTGCCTGGTACTGGTGGTCTTCACCTTCACCTCGCGCGCCGCCGTGCCCGCCGCGATCACCCTGGCCGCCTTCGGGGCCATCGGATTCGCGACGGTGCCGCCGCTGCAGGCCCGTGTGATGCAGCAGGCCGCCGGGGCCCCGGCCCTCGCCTCCGCGGCGAACATCGCGGCCTTCAACCTCGGTAACGCCCTCGGGGCCTGGCTCGGCGGCCTCGCCGTCGACCACGGCCTCGGGTGGACCTCGCCGACCTGGATCGGTGCCGGACTGGCCGCGGCCGGTCTGGGCACTGCGGCGCTCTCCGGCCGGCTCGACCGCCGCAGCCACGGCAGCCGGGGGAGCGGCGGACCGCATCCGCAGTCCGGCGCAGAGCTTTCCACCGCACCACGCACGAACGCACCGGGTGCCGGATCCGGCACCCGCTCCATCGTCGAACAGAAGTCGAGGTAGACGCACATGAACGGTGTCGATCGCCGGACCATGCTCACCCGCAGTGCGGCCGTCGTCGGAGGCGCAGCGGTGGCCGGCGCCCTGTCCGGCCCCGTGGCAGCCGCCGCCCCGAACGCCTCCGGCGACGCGGCCCGCGCCGCAGCCGCCGGGACCGGAGCCGTCGTCAGGCCGGGGGACCCGCGCTACGAAATGCTCACCACGGGCAACAACCAGCGCTTCGTGGCCCGCCCGGACTACATCAAGATGGTCCGCTCGACCGCGGACGCCGAACGCGCACTGAGAGACGCGGTCCGGGCGGGCAAGCGGGTCTCGGTGCGCAGCGGCGGCCACTGCTTCGCCGACTTCGCCGCCCACTCCGGCACCCAGGTCATCATCGACTTCTCGGAGATGACGTACGTCGGCTACGACCCGAAGTTCCGCGCGTTCGTCGTCGAGGCGGGCGCCCGCCTGATCAATGTGTACGAGGCCCTCTACAAGGGCTGGGGCGTCACCATCCCCGGCGGCATCTGCTACAGCGTGGGCGCCGGCGGGCACATAGCCGGCGGTGGCTACGGACTGCTCTCCCGGGCCCACGGTCTGGTCGTCGACCACCTCTACGCCGTGGAGGTCGTGGTGACGGACGGGAAGGGCGGCGTGCGCACCGTCGTGGCCACCCGGGAGAAGAACGACCCGAACCGGGAACTGTGGTGGGCACACACCGGTGGGGGCGGCGGCAACTTCGGCCTGGTGACCCGCTACTGGTTCCGTTCCCCGGGCGCGAAGGGCTCCGAGCCCTCCGAACAGCTGATATCTCCGCCGTCGAAGGTCCTGGTGAGCGCCGTCGACTTCCCCTGGGAGCAGCTGACGGAGGCGAAGTTCACCCGGCTGTTGAAGAACTTCGGCGCGTGGCACGCCGCCAACAGCGCGCCCGACTCCCCGTACCGCAACCTCTCCAGCCTGTTCAACGTCAGCTCCAAGGCGCACGGCAGCCTGGGCATGTTCACCCAGGTCGACGCCACGGTGCCGAACGCGAGGAAGCTGCTCGACGACTACCTGGCGGCCATCACCGCCGGCACGGGAGTCACGCCGAAGGCGCTCACCCGCCCCACCGGCGAGCTGCCCGCCATGCCACAGTTCGAAGAGCCCAGGACCCTGCCCTGGCTCCAGGCGACCAGGCTGGTCGGGACCAACAACCCAGTCATCACCAACCCCACCTCACGCGGCGCGCACAAGTCCGCGTACATGCGCAAGAACTTCACCGACCACCAGATCTCCGCGCTCTACCAGTACATGAGCCGGCCGGACTTCAAGAACCCCGACACCATGTTGGTGCTCTTCTCCTTCGGCGGGCAGGTCAACGCGATGGCACCCGACGCGACGGCCAACGCGCAGCGCTCGTCCATCTTCAAGATGTGCTTCCAGACCTTCTGGCAGGACGAGGGCGAGGACGAGTTCTACCTGGGCTGGCTGCGCGACCTGTACGAGGACTTCTTCTCGGCGACCGGCGGCGTACCGCTGATCGACGACAGCACCGACGGCTGCTACATCAACTACCCCGACCGTGACGTCACCGATCCCCGCCGCAACAGGTCCGGTGTGCCGTGGCAGACGCTCTACTACAAGGACAACTACCCCCGCCTGCAGCAGGTGAAGAGGAAGTACGACCCGTCCGACTTCTTCCGTCACTCGATGTCGATCAAGCCTGCCCGAGGCTGACCCCTCCCCACCCCTAACCCCAGGTCAAAAGCCCCGCGCTCCGGTCTCCGGAGTGCGGGGCTTCTGTCGTTCCCGGCCAACCGTTCGAGTGGCCGGGGGTGTTCGTTGACTCCCCGGCCGGCTCCGGGAAAGCTGTGTCTTGGCCGGAAGAGGGCAGCTGAAAAGCCCCTCGCAGTGAGATCCGATCCCCTGGCCGCCACCTCCCGACAGGCCCGCGGTACATCGCCGTGCCGCGCCCTCGCACGCCCCGCCACGGCTCGATTCCCCTCGCGTCAGCACGTACGCGTCAGAAAGTAGAGGAAGCCATGCGTTCCGTCGCCGTAGTCCTCGGCACCCGGCCGGAGGCCATCAAGTTCGCACCCGTCATCCGCGCCCTCCAGGACGACCCGCGCTTCGCACCCGTCGTGATCTCCACCGGGCAGCACCGCCAGATGCTGGACGAGACCCTTGACGCCTTCGGCCTCACCGCCGACGTCGACCTGAAAGTGATGGCCCCCAAGCAGACCCTCTCCCAGGTCACCTACCGCTCGCTGCGCGGCCTGGAGGACTACTTCGCCACCGCGCCCGCCGATGCGGTCCTGGTCCACGGCGACACCGCCACCACCCTCACCGGAGCCCTGGCCGGATTCCACCAGCGGATCCCCGTCGTCCACGTCGAGGCCGGACTGCGCAGCGGCCGGCTCGGCTCGCCCTTCCCCGAGGAGGGCAACAGACGGCTCGTCGCGCAGGTCGCCGCCCTCCACCTGGCCCCCACCCCCGGCAACCTGGCGAACCTGCTGCGCGAGGGCATCGCCGCCGACACCATCACCGTCACCGGCAACACCGTCATCGACGCCCTGCGCTGGGCCAGCGGCCGTGCCGAGAGCTACGGCGACCCGGCCCTGGCCGACCTCGACCGTGACCCGCGGCGCATCGTGCTGGCCTCCGCGCACCGTCGCGAAGCCTGGCCGCACCTGCCGCAGATCGGCCGGGCTCTGGCCCGCATCGCCGACGAGCCCGGTGTGCGCGTCGTCGTCCCGCTGCACCGCAACCCCGTCGTCCGCGAGGCACTCCTCCCGCACATCGGCAGCCACCCGAGCATCACCGTCGTCGACCCGCTGCCCTACCTCAGCTTCTGCAAGCTCATGGGCCGTGCCGACATCATCGTCTCGGACAGCAGCGGCAGTCAGGAGGAAGGGCCCGCGCTCGGCAAGCCCACGCTGGTCCTCGGCGACGTCACCGAGCGGTCCGAGGCCATCGTCGCCGGCACCGCCTGCCTGGTCGGAACGGCCACCGAGGGCATCGTCACCCGCACCCTGGCCCTGCTGCGTGACCGCGCCGAGTACGACCGGATGGCCACCGCCGCCAACCCGTACGGCGACGGGCAGGCCACCACCCGCACGGTCGCCGCGCTCGCCCACTTCTTCGGCCTGGGCCCCGCGCCCGAGCCCTTCGTCCCCGACGGCACCGTCGACGAGCTCAGCGTCGAGCTCGCCCGTACGGCCGACTTCGCCCGCACCTGAACCCCGGAGAGGAACCGCCGCATGAGCGCCACCCCGTCCGCCGTCGAACGCCCGCTGAACTTCAGCACCCCGTACCTGAGGGCCGCGCTCGTCCGCGACGCAGTGGACTACACCGTCGAGGGCCGCACCATCGTCGTCAACCCCGGCGTGACGCCCGTGACCATCGCGGAGACACCGCGCAAGACCATCCCCCCGCTCTCCTCGACCGTCCTCGCCGACACCCGCATCGAGAAGGCCGACGCGCTCCTCCTCCTGCGCACCGCCCCCGACGGAACCGACGTCACCGGCATCACCGCGGAACCCGGCTGGTCCCACCTCGCCGACCTCCTCGGCCCCGGCGAGTTCCCCCGCGAGACCGCCCTCCACCGCAGCCCCCAGGACGACATCAACACCGTCCTGTTCGACCCGGCCCACGTACTCGGCGAGCGCGAGAGCGCCATGGACCTGCGCGAGTTCAACGTCCGCGCCAACCTGTGGTTCTCGCCCGCCGGAACCGACTGCGCCGTCCACAACCAGCACGACTTCATCGAGGTCCACACCCAGGTCCACGGCCTGGGCCGGATGCAGCGCTTCCGGGACCGCGACCACGCCTCGCTCTACCAGGACGTCCTGATGAGCCCCGGCTACACCACCCCGGACCCCTTCTGCGCCACCGGCCCCCAGTGCACCTACCACTACCCCTGGCACCAGTACCGGGCCGACACCGACTGCATCTGGCTCGCCATCGAGTACCACCCCGTACCCCGCGCGCTGCGCACCCTCCCCTCCGCGACCACCCTCACCACCCTCACCACCCTGGAGAACCACTCATGACCACCACCGGCACCGGCAAGCACTCCGAGCCCGTCCTGCGCACCCCGAAGTTCACCGCCGAGATCGTGGCCGACCAGCTCCGCGACGGCTACTGGCTGGAGGCGCCCGACATCAACGGCGACGGCAAGCCGGACCTGTTCGGATACGGGCTGCGGCTCGGCGAGATCTACTGGTACGCCAACGACGGCGACTGGACCCGTCGACTGATAGCCGACCGCATCAAGATGCCCGTCGGCGCCGATTTCGCCGATGTCAGCGGCAACGGCCACCCCGACGTCATCGTCTGCTACGACCTCTACGGCCCGATCGGCACGATCCATGACGCCAACACCGAAGGCGGAAAGATCGACTGGCTGGAGAACCCGGGCACCCCCGACAAGGACGAGTCGCGCTGGAAGCGCCACTACGTCGGCCGCGCCACCGGCATGCACCGCCTGCGCGCCGGCCACTTCACCCGCACCGACCGGCTCCAGATCATCGGCCTGCCGATCGTCGCCAAGGAGGACGTCCACGCCGTACTGCCCGTCGTGCTGTTCACCCAGCCCGACGACGTGCACACGGCGGAGGAGTGGCCGATGACCGTCATCGACGACAGCCACTTCCGGATGATCCACGGCGCCGAGAAGAAGCAGGGCCTGGTCCCCGGCTCCGATCTCGAGTCCCTCCTGCTGGCCTCCGACGAGGGCGTCACCTGGCTCTGGTTCGACGAAGCCCGCCAGGAGTGGATCCGCGAACTGATCGGTACGGGCGAGCTCACCCAGTTCGAGCAGACCGGCTTCCGCGGCAGCGGCGACCTCAACGCCGGTCGGCTCGGCGACGACCCGATGGCGTACGTCGCCGCCATCGAGCCCTTCCACGGCAACACCGTGGCCGTCTACACCAAGGCCGAGGGCGACGAGGGCTGGAACCGCGTCCTGCTCGACGTGTACGGCGACCCCAACGAGAACGGCGAGGGCCCCGGCCACCAGATCGTCTGCGCCGACTTCGACGGCGACGGCGACGAGGAGTTCCTCGTGGCCCTGCGCGGACCGTGGCCCTGGCAGGGCGTCATGTACTACAAGGCGATCGACGCGGCCAACGGCGTCTGGGCCAAGTGGCGGGTTTCCGAGGAGTCCGTCGCCCGCATCGCCACGGCCGACTTCAACGGGGACGGCCGCCTCGACTTCGCCACCATCGCGTACTCCGTCCAGAACTACTACGTGGCCAAGGACGCCAAGCTCATGGTCTACCGCAACGAGATCGACCAGTAGCGGGTGTCCGCGCCGGGCCCGGCCCGACGCCGCCCCCGGCTCCGAGCCCCGAGCCCCGACGGTCAGTACCGCCCCTCGCGACGCCCCCGGGGGCGTCCAGCACGCCGCCCGGGACCGTGCTCCCACCGCACGGCGGACCACGGACCCGGGCGGCCGTCCTTCACGAACCTCTTCCGCACCTCTTCCGAAAGAGCGATTCCCTGTGGCCTCCACGACGTCCCCCGACGCAGCGAAGCGGGCGAAGCTGCCCTCACTGACCGGCCTGCGGTTCTTCGCCGCGCTCTCCGTCTTCTTCTTCCACTCGTCCCTGACCGACTCCCCGATCCCGCCGAACGCCCCCATCAACCCCTTCGCCGACGCCACCGTCGCGGACGGGTTCTCCACCGCCTTCGGCAAGGCCGGCTACCTGGGAGTCTCCTTCTTCTTCGTCCTCTCGGGCTTCGTCCTCGCCTGGGCGGCCAAGCCCGGTGAGCGCGTCACCGCCTTCCTCCGCCGCCGGCTGCTGAAGATCTTCCCCAACCACGTCGTCGTCTTCGCCGCCGCGATGGTCCTCTTCGCCGGCTCGGCCGTCACCGGCGTCGCCGACTGGCTCCCGAACCTCTTCCTCATCCACACCTGGTGGCCGCAGCCCACCGTCAACCTCAGCGTCAACCCGCCCAGCTGGTCCCTCGGCAGCGAGTTGCTCTTCTACATGCTCTTCCCGGCCCTCATCGTCCCGATCCGCAGGCTCCGCGGCCGGACCGCCCTGTGGAGCTGGAGCGCCGCGATGATCGCCGGGATGGTCGCCCTCCAGCTGATCGCCACCTACTTCGTCCCCGACACCCCGAAGTCCACCATCACGCCGATCTCCGGGATGCAGTTCTGGTTCGGCTACCTGCTCCCGGCCGGCCGCCTCTTCGAGTTCGTCCTCGGCATCCTGCTCGCCCGGATCGTCCTCTCGGGACTGTGGCCGCGCCGCGTCGGCTTCGGCGTCTCCCTCGTACTCACGGTCCTCGGCTACGCCGCCGCGCTCGTCGCCCCGTTCCAGTACGGGTTCGTCGTCGCGACGATCATCCCGGTCGCCGCGCTCATCGGGGCCACCGCACAGGCCGACGTGGACGACCGGGCCACGTTCCTGCGCAGCCGACCCATGGTGTGGCTGGGCGAGGTGTCCTTCGGCTTCTACCTCGTCCAGGGCGTCACGATCTTCTATCTGCGCTCGCTGCTGGGCGAGCACACCTACGGCGTTCCCGTCGCCCTCCTGGTGATCGCCGGCTTCTTCGCCGCCTCGCTGCTGGGCGGCTGGCTCCTCTTCCGCTTCGTGGAGATGCCCGCCATGCGCCGCTTCGGCCGCGCCAGGCCCCGGACGCCGTCCGCCCAGGCCCCCGCCCCGGCCCGCGAGCCTTCCGGCGACCGGACCCCGGTCACCGCGGCCGCCCGGGACTGACCCGCCGCCCTACCGCTCCCCGCCCGCGTCGGCATCCGCCGACGCGGGCTCCGCGCTTTCGTGGCCCGCCGCCGCAGCACCCGCGGTCAGGCTCGACAGCATGCCCAGGGCGGCGTCGGAGGGGGAGGACTCGGGGGCGCTGTAGAGCAGCATCCGGTGGTTGGTGCCGTCGGTGAGGTGCAGGTTCTCGAAATCGAGGGTCAGCGGGCCCACCACCGGGTGGTGCAGGGTCTTGGTACCGACCGTGCAGTCCCGCACCGGGTGCTTCGACCACAGCGAGGCGAAGTCGGGGCTCTGCAGCATGAGCGCCCCGATGAGCTCGGCGAGCGCGCGGTCCTCCGGGTTGCGCCCGGCGACCAGGCGCAGGGCCGCCAGGGCGACCCGGGCCTCGCTCTTCCAATCCGTGTAGAGCTCCCGGGTGTGCGGATCCAGGAACAGCATCCGCGTGAGGTTCGGGCGTACGGCCGGGTCGTCGGGGCTCGCGATGTCGACGTGCCCTGCGAGCAGGGCGTGCCCCAGCGGATTCCAGGCGAGCACGTTGTTGCGGCCGTCCAGGACGACCGCCGGGACCTGCGGCATCGCGGCGATCAGCCGGCGCGTGGTGTCGCGGGCGTACTCGGGACGCGGCGACTGGGCCCGCTTCGCGCGCGGCGGTCGGGCGAGGTTCAGCAGGTGCGCGTGCTCGTCCGGGGTCAGGCGCAGGGCGCTGGCCAGGGCGTCCAGGACGCTGTCCGAGGCGTTCGTGCTCTGCCCCTGCTCCAGGTGGGTGTAGTAGGTGATGCTCACACCGGCCAGGAGGGCCAGCTCCTCGCGCCGCAGCCCGGGCACGCGCCGGCGGGTGCCGTGGGAGGGGAGCCCGACGTCCTCGGGCTGGAGCTGGGCGCGACGAGTGCGGAGGAACTCGCCCAAGGCAGTCGGTGTGTCCATGCGTTCCAGTGTGCCGGGGGAGGGCACCGAACGGGGCCCGTGAAGGTGGCCCTGGGAGTGCTAGCTTGCCCGGCGCCAGCACAACCAGGGGGCTGGGTAACCCTCTCCGACCGGTCCAGAGTCGATGACGCAACAGCTCGTTGCGTCATCGAGAGGAAGTGTGGGGCGATGTCGGTCGTCGAGGGTGTGCGGGTCGATTCGGGAACGGAGGGGCCCGTTCGTTTGGACGGGCGTCTGAAGTTGGTGCTGGTGGTGCTGCTGGTGGCGCAGTTCATGCTGGCGGTTGATTTCTCGATTTTGAACGTGGCGTTGCCGGTGATCGGTGACGGGCTCGGTTTCTCGTTGTCGAACCTGCAGTGGATCGCGACGTCGTTCGCGTTGTGCGCCGCGGGCTTCACCCTGCTGTTCGGCAGGGTGGCCGATCTGTTCGGGCGTCGCAGGCTGTTCCTCGTCGGATTGGCGGTGCTGGGTCTTTCCTCCCTGGCGGGTGGTTTGGCGACCAGCCCGGAGATGCTGTTGGTGGCGCGGGTGTTCCAGGGGCTTGCGACGGCGGCGGTGACGCCGGCCGGTCTGTCGCTGCTGACGACGTCGTTCCCCGAGGGGCCGCTGCGTCAGAAGGCGCTCGGTCTCAACGGTGCCCTGATGTCGGCTGGGTTCACGACGGGCGCGATCCTGGGTGGTGTCCTGACGGATCTGCTGTCGTGGCGGTGGGCGTTCTTCATCAACGTCCCCGTCGCCCTGGCGGTGTTGTTCATCGCTCCTGCGGTGATCAAGGAGTCGCGTCCGTCGGTGCGTCCGAAGCTCGACCTGCCGGGCGCGACGGCCGTCACGCTGGGTCTGCTGGCACTGATCTACGGGTTGACGCAGGCGGGCGAGCACGGTTGGGGTTCGGGCAGTGCGCTGGTGTGGTTGGCGGCGGGTGCGGTGCTGCTGGTGGTGTTCTATGCGATCGAGTCGAAGAGCGCCGCGCCCCTCGTCCCGGTGTCGGTGCTGAAGAAGAAGACGGTGGCGTGGGGCAACATCGCGGGTCTGATCGCGTTCCTCACCGAGACCAGCCTGGTCTTCCTGATGACGCTCTACCTCCAGGAAGTGCTGGACTTCTCGCCGCTCACGGCGGGTCTGTCCTTCGGCGTCCTGGGCATCGGCACCGTGATCGGTGGTTCGATCGCTCCGCGGGTGATCGGTGCGGTGGGAACGAGGTCGACGCTGATCATCGGTGGTGTGCTGCAGGCGGTCGCGACGGTGAGCCTGATCGCGCTGGGCGAGACCTCGTCGAGCATGTGGCTCCTCCTCGTCGCGACGTTCGCGGGTGGTGTCGGCAACATGCTGGTGATCGTCGGGTTCATGGTGACGGCGACGACGGGTCTGCCGGACCACGAGCAGGGCATGGCGACGGGTCTGGCGACGATGACGCAGCAGGTCGGCATCACGATGGGCACGCCGATCATGTCGGCGATCGCCGCCGCCAACACGGACATCCATGCGGGGATCACGACCGCGGTCATCGTGAACACCGCGATCGTCCTGGTCGGCACGCTCACCACCGTCCTCTTCCTCCGCACCAAGCAGCCCAGCTGACGAAGTGCGCGCCTCCACTAAGGCAACTCCGCCTTGTGACAGCCCTGCCCCGGACGCGAACGTTGGCCCCGGGCCCGGCGCGAGCGCCGGCTACCGATGGAAAGGAACCCCGATGGCCACACCCACCGTCGTCAGCTGGGAACAGGTGTCCGTGCCCACCGCGTCCGGGCCCCTTCCCGCCCGGGCGTACCGGCCCGGTACCACCTCGCCGCAGGGCTGGCTGGTGTGGGCCCACGGGGGCAGCTGGCGTGCCGGATCCGCCCAGGACTGGCACGGCGCCACCGCCGAACTCGCACGCCACTCCGGCTTCGGCGTGGTGAGCGTGGACTACCGGCTGGCCCCCGAGGTACGCCACCCGGCCATGGTCGAGGACATCCTGTCCGCCCTGACCTGGGCCGGGGAGCAGCCGGACGGGCCCGCCGGAGCCCGATCCGGCCCGTCCGGCCCGTCCGGCCCGTCCGCCCCGCCCGTCCTGGCCGTCGGCGGGGACAGCGCCGGCGGCACCCTCGCCGCCTCGGCCGCCCTCGTCTGCCGCGACCGCGGGGTGCCACTGGCCGCACAGGTACTGGCCTACCCGCCGCTGGACCCCGGCTGCGCGGCGGCCTCGTACCACCGCTTCCCGGACATGTTCCCCACGGCCTCCTACCTGAGGGCGGCCTGGCAGGACTACCGGCACCCGGGCCGGCCGGTCGCCGCGGACGGCACCCGGCTCCACAGCACCCCCTTCGAAGCCGCCGACCTGCGCGGACTCGCGCCGGCCGTGATGGCCACCGGCGACCTCGACCCCGTCAGCGACGACGTGCACCACTACGGGCGCCGGCTACGGGCGGCCGGGGTGGAGGTCGACCTGCGGGAGTTCCGACAGACGGGTCACGGGGCGTTCCTGCAACCCGGCCGCGGTCCGGGCGGGCACCCGACGGCGTCGATGCGCGGCTGGCTCGGGCTGGCCCTGCGCCGCCTCACCGCACCGAACGACCCCGAAACCCTCCCCCCCTTCCCCTCCACGGAGCTGACATGACCACCTCTGACGTCCCCAACCTCGACGCCCTGCTGCGCCACTTCGCCGACCTGCGCGACGGCATCCACGGCGGCTCCGTCTCCCGCCCCGACAAGGAGGAGCACTTCCGAACCGCCGCGCGCCTGCTGGACCCGTACGCACGCCAGGCGCTCGGCGAGCTCAACGACGAACTGCTCCTCGGACAGGGCGTGATCGACGCCAGCGGCGTCCAACGGGCCGACGACCGGAGCCTCTTCCACGCCTGGACCCTCTGGTGGGACGAGCAGTCGGCCGCCGACATCCCGCCCGTGACGCTGTACGCGCACTACGGAGCCTCCTTCCACCACCCACACCTGCGCGGCGCGACGGTCTCCGAATGGCCGCTGAACGTCTTCGACGACGCACAGGCCGCCGCCGAACTGCCCACCCTGCGCGCGATCGCCGCCGCGGACCTGCACAACCTGGTCTTCGAACGGGACTTCAGGATCGTGCCCGCGACCATGGCGGGCGCCACCGGACTCCCCGCCCACCAGCACTGAAAGGCGGCCCGTCATGACGAAGCTGCGACTGTCCGTACTCGACCAGACCCCGGTCGGCGAGGACCACACCCCGGACCGGGCACTGCGCGCTTCCGTGGATCTCGCCCGCGCCGCCGAACGCCTCGGCTACACCCGTTACTGGGTCGCCGAACACCACGACTCTCCCGGCTTCGCGAGCAGCGCGCCGGAGATCCTCGCGGGCACCCTGCTCGCCCGCACCTCGCGGATGCGGATCGGGACCGGCGGAGTGCTGCTGCCCCGCTACGACCCGGCGAAGGTGGCCGAGGTGTTCGGCGTACTGGCCTCCCTCCACCCGGGACGGGTCGACCTCGGCATCGGCCGGGCCGGCGGCCCCGCCCGCGACTTCCCGCAGCGGCTGGCCCGGCTGCGCGCACTACTGGGCGAGGGCGGAGTCGTCCCGCACGCACCGGTCCCGCCGCAGATGTGGCTCCTGGGCGCCGGACGCGAGTCGGCGCGGCTGGCCGGGCTGCTGGGCACCGAGTTCGCGTTCGGGCACTTCTTCTCCCCGGCGGGCGGCCAGGAGGCCTTCGAGGACTACCGCGCCCAGTTCCGCACCTCCACGGGAGACCGGCCGGGCGGCGCGCTCGCGGTACGCGTGGTGACCGCGGACAGCGCCGGCCGCGCCGAGGAACTGGCCCAGAGCCTGCTGCTGTGGCGCGCCCGCAAGGACCTCGGCGAGGACGGCCCGCTGCCCTCCTACGAGACCACGCGCCGCCACCGCTGGACGGGCGCGGAACTGGAACGGGCCAAGGTGCACCGCACGGCCCTCGTCTCCGGGGCGCCGGAGCAGGTGTCCGCGGCACTGACGGCCCTCGCCGGGAGCCACGGCGTGGACGAGCTGATCGTCAACACCCTGACCTGCGACCCGGCGGACCGCCAACGCTCGTACGAGCTGCTGTCCGAGACCTTCGCCCTCCCGGCCCCCGAGGCGCAGCCAGTGGCCCCGGTGGGAGCCGCCGGCCTGTCCCTGCGGGGTTAGGCCGACCCGGGGCGGTCGAGGCCCCAGGTCTGGAGCACGTAGGGCCGGCCCTTCTCCTCGCCCGTGATGGGCGGCACGTCGAGGAGTCGGAAACCGGCCCGGGTGGCCACGCCGACGCTGGAGGCGTTCTCGGCCTCCAGCTCCAGGATCACCCGCTCCACCCCCAACTGCTCGAAGGCGTACGCGGCCATCACCCGCACGGCTCGGGCGGCCAGCCCCCGGCCTCGGTGCGCCGGACCGAGCGCGTATCCGAGCTCCGTCCCCTCGGGTGCGCGCTTGAGCATCACCTCGCCGAGCGGGGCGCCGCCGTCGACGGTGATGGCCAGCAGGAGGGCGGTGCCCTGCGTGCGCAGTTCCCTCGCCCGGTTCAGGCGGTTGCGGGCGGCCTCGTCGTCGAAGGGGGAGACGATCGGCGTCCAGTACGCGATGTCGGGGTGGTCGAAGAGCTCGGGCATCGACGCCAGGTCCGCCGCCGTCCAGTCGCGCAGGACCAGGCCCTCGCCCGTCAGCTCCATCCGGTCGGGAAAGGACGGCGTCGTGCTGCTCATGCTGGAGGACCTCCGTAGCCGTTGCGGGACCAGCCAAGATATCCGGTATCCGGTCATCGGTTCACCGGCTTATCCGGCCGATGGCGCCCCTGGGCCGCTCGTGATCGATGCTCCTAGACCGCGTAGCGGTCCGGGGCGAAGAGGGAGGGGTTCGCCGCGATCCACTCCGAGGTGCGGCGCAGGCCCTCCGCCAGGCCGACCCGGGGCCGCCAGCCGGCCCAGTCGCGGGCCCGGGAGTTGTCCGAGAGCAGGCGCTGGACCTCGCTGCCCGACGGGCGCAGCCGGGTCGGGTCCACCACCACCTCCGCGTCCCGGCCGGAAGCCACGATCAGGGCCTCGGCCAGGGCGCCGACGGAGATCTCCTCACCGGTTCCGAGGTTGACCACCTCGCCCAGTGCCCGGTCGCACTCCGCCACCGCCAGGAAGCCCTCCGCCGTGTCCGTCACGTACGTGAAGTCCCGGGTCGGCGCGAGCGAGCCGAGGCGGATCTCCTGGGACCCCGCGTGCAGTTGCGCCAGGATCGTCGGGATGACCGCGCGCGCCGACTGGCGCGGCCCGAACGTGTTGAACGGGCGCACCACCGTCACCGGGAGTTCGAAGGCGTGGTGGAAGGAGAGCGCCATCATGTCCGCGCCGATCTTCGAGGCGGAGTACGGGGACTGCGGTTGCAGCGGGTGGCTCTCGGAGATCGGGGCGGTCAGCGCCGTCCCGTAGACCTCACTGGTCGACGTGTGCACGAGGCGGCGTACGCCGTGCCGCCGGCAGGCCTCCGCCACGTTCTGCGTGCCCGTGACGTTCGTCTGCACGTACGCGCCCGGCGAGGCGTAGCTGTACGGAATCCCGATCAGCGCCGCCAGGTGGAAGACGGTGTCGCAGCCCGCCACCGCGTCGCTGACCCGGCCCGCGTCACGGACGTCGCCCGCCCACATCTCCACCGGACCGCCCGGGTCGGCGAGGTAGCGCGCCAGGTGGCCCTTCTCGGCGTACGGCTTGTAGTGGACGAAGGCGCGCACCCGCGCACCCCGCGACACCAACAGGTCCACCAACGTCGAGCCGATGAAGCCCTCCGCGCCGGTGACGAGGACGGTGCGGTCGGTCCAGCTGTTCATATGCGCTCCAGATCAGAGATGACGGGGGTGGGGGCGAGGCCGGCGACGCGGAGGACTTCCGCGGCCAGCAGTTCGGCGGCCCGCGCGTGCGGGCCGGGGTCGGCGGCGCCGGCCATCGCCGTCAGCGCGCCGGGTCGGCCAGCAGGGGCCCGAGGAGGCCGGCGAGACGGTCGGCGGTGGTTTCGGCATCGGGCAGGAGCAGTCCCGCTCCCGCGTCCGACAGCACCCGCGCGTTGTGGGTCTGGTGGTCGCCGGGCGCGTGCGGGTAGGGCACCAGGACCGACGGGACCCCGGTCGCCGCGAGCTCGGCGACCGTCGCGGATCCCGCCCGGCACACCACCAGGTCGGCGGCCGCGTAGACGAGGTCCATCCGGTCCAGGTACGGCACGACCCGGGCGATCCGCTGCCCGCCGGATGCCGCCAGCTCGGCCACCGCGTCCGCCAGCGCGGCCGGACCGGTCTTGACCAGCAGCTGTACGTCGTCCCGGTGCTGCCAGAGGTCGGCCAGCGCGGTCGCCGCCCGCGTGAGGCGGACCGCGCCCAGGCTGCCGCCGTTGAAGACGACCAGCCGGCGCCCCGCGGGCACCCCGAGGGCGCGCCGGGCCTCGGCGCGCAGCGCCACCCGGTCCGGTCCGGGCAGCTCCGCGAGGCCGGACAGGGCCGCCGCGATCGGCATCCCGGTGGTCAGCGCCCGGTCACCGCCCGAGAGGTGGCTCCGGCTGCGGTCGAAGGCCACCGCGACGTGCGGGGTGAGCCGGGCCGCGAACTGGTTGGCACGGCCGGGTACCGCATTCGACTCGTGGATCACGGCCGGCAGCCCCGCCAGACGGGCACCGAGCACGGCGGGGGCGCTCGGATATCCGCCCATGCCCACGACGACGTGGGCACCCTGCGCCCGGATCACCGCACGCGCCTGGTGCGCCGAGCGCAGCAGCGCCGCGGGGAGCAGGTACCGCTTCGCGCCCAGCGCGGGATCGAAGGGGATCATGTCGACGGTGTGCAGGCGGTAGCCGGCGCCGGGGACCAACTCGGTCTCCAGGCCCCGCTCGGTCCCGATGAACGAGATCACGGCTCCGGGCACGGCGGCGCGCAGCGCCTCCGCGAGGGCGAGACCGGGATAGATGTGCCCGCCGGTGCCGCCCGCGCCGATCACGACGGAGAGCGCCGCGGATGTGTGGGGTGAGGTGGTGGTCATGTGCGCACACTCCCGGTGCGCCTTAAGAACGTTCTAAGAGGTTCTCTCAGAAGCCCTTGGCAGGCTTTGCCCCATGAGCTCCACGGACAACACAGGTAGCACAGGCGGCACGCACCACACGGGCGGTACGGGCAGGCAGCGCATCCTCGTCGTCGACGACGAGCCCGAGGTGCGGGCAGCCGTCGAGGACGGGCTCGCGGTCGAGGGGTACGAGGTGCGGGGCGCCCCGGACGGGCTCGCGGCCCTCTCGCAGGTCGCGGCCTGGGAGCCCGACGCGGTCGTCCTCGACGTGATGATGCCCGTACTCGACGGCCTCGCCGTCTGCCGGCAGCTGCGGGCACTGGACGACCGCACCCCCGTCCTCGTCCTGACCGCGCTCGACTCCGTCAGCGAGCGCGTCGACGGACTGGAGGCGGGCGCCGACGACTACCTCGTGAAGCCCTTCGCCCTGGACGAGCTGGTCGCCCGGGTCCGCGCGCTCCTGCGACGGGCCGCGCCCGGACCCGCCGGCACCGCCGCCCCGCTCGGCTTCGCCGACCTCGCCTTCGACCCCGCGACCCGGACCGGACGCCGGGGCGGCCGTCCGCTGGAATTCAGCCGCACCGAAGCGGCCCTGCTCGAACTGCTCCTGCGCCACCCCGGCCAGGTCCTCCCGCGCGAGCTGATCCTCGAGGTGGTGTGGGGACGGGACTTCGGGCCGGACTCAAACTCCCTCGCCGTCTACGTCGGCTACCTGCGCCGGAAACTGGAGGCAGCGGGCGAGCCCCGACTGGTGCACACCGTCCACGGGGTCGGCTACCGGTTGGACGCGGCGTGAGCGGCGGCCGCCGGCGGCTCGGCCGGGTCTGGCGCAGGCGCGGCCCCCTGCGCACCCGGCTGGCGCTGTCGGTCACCGCCGCCGTGGCCCTCGTGGCCGTCGGGGTGTGCGCGGCGGCGTTCCTGGTGGTCCGGTCCGCGCTCTACGAGCAGCTCGACCTCAGCCTCACCCAGTCCGCGCGGCTGGCCGCCCAGCGCAACCCGGGGGCCGCGCCGGGCACCCTGGCCGGGGAATGCCGGTTCCTGGCGGCCCCCGCCTGCGCGGAGGTGGTGGCGGCCGACCCGGCCGAGGATCCCGCGACCCGGGGACTGCTGCCCGTGGACCCGGCCGCGCGGGAGGTCGCCGCGGGCCGGAAGGCCCCCTACTACACCAACATCACGGTGGCCGGACATCCCGCCCGGATGCTCACCACCGACTACGCCAAGGGGCGCGCCCTCCAGGTGGCCCTGCGGGCCGACACCGTCGAGGACGGCATCGAGGAGGCAGCCCAATGGCTGGTGCTGACGGCGGTGATCGGCGTGGTGCTGGCCGCCCTCCTGGGGTCCTGGGTCTCGCGGACCGGCCTGGCCCCGGTCACCCGGCTCACCGCGACGGCCGAGCGGATCGCCGCCACCCGCGACGCACGGCACCGGATCGAACTGCCGCCACCGGGGCGGGAGGACGAGATCACCCGGCTGGCCACGAGCTTCAACACCATGCTGGGGGAGCTCGAACAGTCGATCGCCGCACAGCGCCAACTGGTCGCGGACGCCTCCCACGAGCTGCGCACCCCGCTGACGGCGCTGCGGACCAATGCCGAACTGCTGGCCCGGGCCGATCGGCTCACCCCCGACCAGCGCGACCGCGCCTCGGCCGCGCTGGGGCGGCAGCTGCGGGAAGTGACGGGGCTCGTGGGAGACCTGATCGAGCTGGCACGCGACGAAGAGCCGCAGCCGCTGGTGGAACAGGTCCGGTTGGGTGCGCTGGTGGAGCACTGCGCGCAGGCGGCGCGCACGCACTGGCCGGCCGTTCCCTTCCACGTACGCGTGCCGGACGGGCCCGTCGTGGTGCCCGGGGTACCCGCGCGACTCAGCCGACTGCTGGGGAACCTGCTCGACAACGCGGCCAAGTTCAGCGGGAACGGGCTGCCCGTCGAGGTGGAGCTGGTGGCGGGCTCCCCCGGCCGGGGACCGCAGCTGACGGTCCGTGACCACGGGCCGGGGATCTCGCCGGACGACCTGCCGCACGTCTTCGACCGCTTCAACCGGGCCGGAGCGGCCCGCGCCCTGCCGGGGTCGGGACTCGGCCTCGCCATGGCCCGGCAGATCGCGCGGGCGCACTCCGCCGAGCTGACGGCGGAGGCCGCGCCGGGCGGGGGCGCGTTGTTCCGACTGGTGTTCTGAACGGGGCCGGCCGGGACCGGAGCATTCGGTCCGGCTCGTCCCTCGCGTCCCGGTCGGGTGGGACGCAGGAGGCCGCCGCGCTCCCTGTGGCAGCTTTCCGATGCCATCAGGTCACCAGCGAAAGGCCGTCTCGGCATGCGCATCTCCCGCCCCGGGAAGGGCGTTGCCCCGCTCCTCCTCGCCGCGTCCGCCGTCGGCGCGCTGCTGGTCACCGCCCCGCGACGGCTCGTTCGGCCCCAAGACCGAGGCGGCCGTGCAATCAAGACCCGGGGCTACCTCCTCCCTGCCGCGGAGGGCTAGGTCGTCTTCTTCAGATCATCCGGTCGACCGTCGACGTGTGTCGTTGGCTGACGCTTGTGATCTTCGGCCCAGTCTCCAGTAGCACCCTCCGTCGGGCGGCCGACCTGAGGCAAGGTGACCGGTGAGGAGTCCGCAGACGGGGGAGAGATCTGATGGAGCGGCACGTCGAGTTCGAACGTCTGCACAACTTCCGGGACCTGGGCGGCTACCGGTCCGCCGACGGTCGCACCGTGCGGTGGGGGACCGTGTACCGGGCCGACTCGCTCGGCAAGCTGGCGGGCGGCGACTGGGAGCGGTTCCTGGAGCTCGGGATCGGGACCGTGATCGACCTGCGGTATCCGTGGGAGATCGAGGCCAAGGGGCGGGTGCCCGAGGCGGAGCGCTTCCGCTACGTCAACCTGAGCATCGAGCACCGGCCGTACGACCAGGCCGAGATCGATCCGGACATCGACCCCTGGCGGTACCTCGCGGACCGGTTCGCCGAGGTCACCGAGGACGGGGCCGAGGAGATACGGCAGGTGCTGGAGGAGCTGGCGCAGGCCCCCGGCCCCCTGGTGTTCCACTGCACCTCGGGCAAGGACCGGACCGGGCTCATCGGGGTCTTCCTGCTGACCCTGCTCGGGGTGGACCGGGCGGACGTCCTCGCGGACTTCGCGCTCACCGAGCTGGCCACCGAGCGGCTCGCCGCCGACTGGCGGGCCGCCAACTCGGGGCGGGTGATGAAGTGGCCGAGCTACGGCCGTGCCCCCGCAGTGATCATGGAGTTGGTGCTCGCGGACCTGGAAGCCCGGTACGGATCCGTGCACGGGTACCTCACCGACCGGGTCGGGCTGTCGGAGGGGACCGCGCAGCGGTTGCGTTCCCGCCTGCTGACCGGCACCGGCACCGGCACCGGCACCGGCGACGACGGGGGCACCGGCCACGACGGGGGCGAGGGCCACCGCGCGACGTGAAGTCGCTCTAGTGGCGCCACGGCGCGTCTCCTACCATCGGAGCACGGGGTGGGGGAGGGGGGTGCGTTCGTGGCAGCGCACGTAGGGCGGCTGGAACGCTTCGTGGCCTGGGTGCTGCGGAACGTCGACGTCGTGGTCGCCCTGGGCATCGCGATGGCGGTCGGACTCCTCGACATCTTCGGAGACGTCATCAGTGACGACGTCTCCTCCGGTGCCACCCTCGTCGTGCTCGGCCTCCTCGCGACCGGGTCGATCGTGGAGCGGGTGCGCCGGCCCGCGAGCATCCAGGAGGCGATGAGCGGGACCCGGCAGGCCCTGGAAGACCTGGCGATGGTGCGCTCGCTCTCCGGCAACGAGGTCGGCGAGGCACTGCGCAAGGCCCGTCAGCACACCAATCTCTGGTACTTCAAGGGCGGTACGGGCACCTACCTGCGGGCGGTCACGCTGCCCCTGTGCGTGGCCGCCGCGAAGGAACAGCGCTCGCAGCTCAACGTGAAGATCGACATCGTCAATCCGGCCGACGAGCGGGCCTGCGCCGCGTACGCCCGGTTCCGGCAGATGTTCGGCGGGCAGCGTCGCGGCGACGACGTGTGGACCACCGACCGGGTCCGTCGGGAGTCGTACGCGACCGTCCTCGCCGCCTGCTGGTACCAGCGGCAGTTGACCACGCTGGAGATCAGCGTGCACTTGTCGGCCGCCGTGCCGACGCTGCGCTTCGACCTGTCCGAGACCTGCCTCGTCATCACCCAGGACGACCAGTCCCGGGTGAACCTGCTGGTGGAGCGCGGGCAGCCGCTCTACGACTACTACGTGACCGAGTTGCACCAGAGCCGCGAGCAGGCCACCGTGCTCGATCTGCGCGTCGCCTCCCCGCTCGGCCAGGAGCCCACCGTCGACGAGGTGCGGACGCTCTTCGACGACCTACGGCTGCCCTTGCCGCGCGTCTTCACCGACAGCGACATCGGCAAGATCATCGAAAAGGCCCTGCACGCGGAGGACCCCTACAGGAGGTGATGCGCTCCGGCGCGTGCCCATGGACCGCGAGCTCGAAACCACCCTCGTCACCCTGGAGGAAATCGCCTCCGGGGCAAGGGAGTTACATGCTGTCCGTCATCCGCTCGGATTCCTCTGCCTGCCACTGCTGAGAGAGGGGCCGCGCGGAATCTGCGTGCATCTCTTCGAGATCGGCAACCGTGCCGATCCGGAGGCGTCACCGATGCACGCCCACAGTTGGGAACTGCGCAGCCGCGTGCTGTACGGGCGGGTGGCGAACCTCCCCGTACGGACGAGCGCGGTGCGGGACGGCGAGGAGGGCGCCACTCACCGGGTCTTCGAGGTGTTCAGCGGGAGCGACGGCGTGGACGAGATCCGGCCGACCCCCCTCCTGGTGCGGAGCGAGCCCGGCCCCGCCCACGTCAGCGCGGGCGGCCAGAGGTACACCCTGGCGGCCGGCGAGTTCCACGCCACCGCGCTGGAGGGCGTGGAGCCCGCGGCCACCCTGGTGCACGGCACGTCGATCCCCGGGCAGCTCGACCTCTCGCTCGGCCCGCTCGACGGCCGGCCGCGCCGCACGACCCGCCGGCTGTGCGACACCGCGCAGACCGTGCGCAGCGTCCACACCGTCCTCAGGAGGATCGATGCCGAGCAGCGGGCCTGATTTCGACCACGAGAGGCGGGTCGCCGTCGCCGCGGCGGAGGAGGCGGGCGGCCTGCTGCGCACGCGTTTCGGCACGGCGCGGTGCGTGCGGACGAAGGGCGGGTCCGGGGACGTGCAGGTGGACCTCGACCTCGCCGCCGAGGAGCTCGTGCTCGGCCGGATACGGCGCCACTTCCCGCACGACCGGATCCTGTCCGAGGAAGCCGGGCTGCTCGAGGCTGCGGGCGAACGGACCTGGCTGGTCGACCCGTTGGACGGCAGCAACAACGTCGTGATCGGGCTGCCCACCTACGCCGTCGGGATCGGATTGTGCCTGGGTGGCAACCCCGTGATGGGAGTGGTGCACGAGCCGGTCACCGGGGAGACCTGGCACGCGGTCAGGGGGTACGGGGCCCAGGGGCCGTCCGGCGCGCTGCCCGGCCCCGACCCCGCCCTGCCGCGCCCCGGCCCCGTCGTCGCCTGGACCCAGGGGTACGCCGTGGAACGGGGCGACGTGACGGCGGTGGCCCTGCGCGCGGTGCTGGAGCTGCGCTGCCGGCGCGTCCTGCAACTGTGGGCGCCGCTGCTCGGCTGGAGCCTGCTGGCGCGCGGCACCATCGACGCCTTCGTCGGCTACCGCGCCGAGGGCGTGGACCTGCCGACCGGGGCGCTGCTCGCGGCCGAGGCGGGCGTGGAGCTGCGCACGCTGTCCGGGACGACCTTCAGACCCGGCTTCGCCGGGGCCGACACCGGGCGCAGCTTCGTGGCGGCGCGCGGCGAGACCCTCGCGTACCTGCTGGGGGAGGTGGGGGCCGTCACCCCGGGAGCCTAGGTCGTGGCCGCCAGCGCCAGCGTCGCCGCCAGGGTGCCCGCCACCGCCAGCACGAGGCCCGTACCGAAGAAGCGGCCCAGGTCGATCCGGGTGCCGTGCCAGCGGCAGCGCTCGAACCACAGGAGGGTGGCCAGCGAGGCCCACGGCGTGATGACCGGTCCCACGTTGACGCCGATCAGCTGGGCGAGCAGCTGCTCGTGGTTGGCCACCGGGATCGCCGCCTCGCCCGCCAGGTAGGCCGGGAGGTTGTTCAGCACGTTCGAGAAGCCCGCGCCGACCGCCGCCGACCGCAGCATTCCGACGACGTCGTTGTCCGAGCCCATCGCCGCCGCGAGGATCTCGTGCAGTCCGTGGGCGTTGACCGTCTCCACGACCAGGAACATTCCCGGGACCAGGACGAGGAGCCGCCAGGGGATCAGGGACAGGCGCAGCGCCTCGCGGCCCCGCACCCAGAAGGCCACGACCACGATCAGCGCGGCCGCCATCGACGCCGACCACAGCGGCACGTCGGCGAGCAGGATCGCCAGCAGGAACCCGGCGCACGCCACCGCGCTCACCCGGAACAGGACCGGATCCGCGGGGCGCGGCAGGGGCGGAGGGACGTACCGGGTCTCGGCGCGGCGCCCGGGGCGCCAGTAGAAGACCCACAGGCAGGCCATCGTGACCGCGATGGCGGCCAACTGCGGCGCCCACATGGTGGCGGCCATCTCCGACGGGGTCAGCGCGATGCGGTCCGCGGCCAGCAGGTTCGTCAGGTTCGATACGGGAAGCAGCAGGCTGGCCGTGTTCGCGAGCCACACCGTGGTCATCGCCAGCGGTACGGGTGCGATGCCGACCCGGGTCGCCAGCGCCAACATCACCGGGGTGAGCAGGACCGCCGTCGTGTCCAGGTTGAGGGTGATGGTGGTGACGGAGGCGAACAGCACGCAGAGGCAGAAGAGGAGCGGGTACCTGCCGCGCCCCGCCCGGGCCACCCAGGTGGCGACGACGTCGAAGACCTCCGCCTTGCCGGTCAGCTCGGCGAGGACGATGACGGTCGCGAGGAACACCACCAGCGGACCGATGCGCTCCAACACGTCCGCGGCGGGTCCTGTGGGCAGCAGGCCCGTGGCGACGCACAGCGCACCGAGTGCGAGCAGGCCGCCGGCCAGCCAGTCCAGTGGATGCAGACGCCTGAGGAGGGACACGGCGAACAGGTTCGCACACACGCACGCCCCGACATCAGACGGGGCGGAAGGAATCGGACAGGTCCGCCCGGGCGGGGTGTCCGACGCCCCGCGGGAGACCGTCCCGTCCTTGCCGGGACAAACCCGCCGCCGGGGGTGCGGCCCTACGATGGAGTCATGATGACGGACGGGCAATTCGGCGCTCCCGCAAGAGAGTTCGACTTCTTCATCAGTTACTCCCCGGCAGACGAGCAATGGGCCGCCTGGATCGCCTGGACCCTGGAGGAAGCCGGTTACCGCACGGTGGTGCAGGCCTGGGACTTCGTACCGGGAACCAACTTCATAGACTTCATGGACCGGGGGGTCAGCGAGTCCCTGGCGGTCATCGCCGTACTGTCCCGCCACTACGAGCGTTCCACCTACGGTCGCATGGAATGGCAGGCCGCGCTCCGGGCCTCGCCCGAGTCGCCCGAACGGAGGTTGCTGACCGTCCGGGTGGACGAGATCCCGATCGAGGGACTCCTCGCCACGATCACCTACGTCGACCTCGTCGGCGTGGCGGACATCGATGCGGCCCGCTCCCTGCTGCTCAACCGGGTCGGGCAGGCCGTCGACGGCCACGCCCGACCGGGTCGCCGTCCCGGCTTCCCGGGAACCGGGAGCGGGAGCGGGCCGGGACCCGTCCGGCACCCGGAGCAGCCCAATCCGGGGCAGCCGCAGCCGAGCGCGCTCGCCGGCCCCGGCTGGTCGGGACGCCGGCGGCCCGCCAGGGCGCCGCTCTACCCGCAGGCCGCCGCGGCCGGCCACCGGGCCCGGGACACGGTGACCGTCCTGCACCTGGCCGGCCCCGACTTCGGGCGCGGCCGCGAACCCGACTCGCTCAGCCGGCAGATCCGCGGCGACCTCATCATGCTCAGGGACGCCGGGGCACCCGCCCCCGACCTGATGGTGGTCACCGGTGACCTCACCGCCTCCGGCAGCCCGCGCGAATGCGATCAGGCCCTCACCTTCCTCACCGCCCTGCGCTCCCAGCTCGACCTGTCCCCCCAGCGGGTGATGGTGGTACCGGGCGCACAGGACGTGAACCGGGCCGCGTCCCAGGCCTACTTCCACACCTGCGAGGCCGACGAGGTGGCACCCCAGCCGCCGTACTGGCCCAAATGGCGCCACTACACCCGGCTGTTCCGCGGCCTCTACCAGGGCCTGGACACGGTCTTCGACAGCGACCAGCCCTGGACCCTCTTCCCGGTGCCCGAACTGAGCACGGTCGTGGCGGGATTCAACTCCTCCATGGCCTACAGCCACCGCGCCGAGGAGCAGTACGGCTTCATCGGCCGCGACCAGGCCGCCTGGTTCGCCGAGGCCATGCGCCGGTACGAGGAGGAGGGCTGGCTGCGCATCGGCGCGCTCCGCCACCCGCTCACCGACGGCCGCCGCCCCGGCGACGCGGTCGGCGGCCCCGGCGGGCTGCGGGACGTCGACACCTTCGCCCGACTGGCCGCCCCGCGGCTCCACCTGCTGCTCCACGGGCCGACCGGCGGCCCGCGCACCACCACCTCGGCCCCCAGCCGCACCCAGCTCGCCGGGGCTCCAGGGGCCACAGGGTCTCCAGGTGCCACAGGGGGTCCAGGAGCGCCAGGGCCTTCCCCGACGTCCGGGGGCGCCGGTGAGCTGCCCCTGTTCGGCTCGGCGGCCCCCGCCAGGTTCCAGTTGCTCCAGGTCGGTGCCGAGGGCGTGACCCGCTGGGACGACCGGATCACCTCCGTGTCCGAGAGCTTCCCCGCCACCTGGCGGCAGACCCGCCGGGTCTTCCCCGTACCGGAACTCCCCGCCGTCATCAACGTCGAGCGGGCCGGCGGCCGGGCTCCCCTGGACGACCCGGCCGCCTCGCTCGCCGAACGGGTGAAGGAGATCTGCCGCGTGCGCCGGGAGGGCGTACGGCTGCGCGACGTCCCGCGCCGCGAACCCGGCGACATGGTGCAGATCATGGCCACCTGGCGGGAACAGGAGGACGGCGTCGTCCAACAACAGCGCATAGCCGTCCACCCCGGGAGCCCCACCGAGGAGGAAGTCGACCGCTTCATCGCCCAGGTGCACGCGACCGACACCGGCTCCGAAGCCGTCCTGGTGTACGCGGGCGACGCACCGGCCGGCGGCCTGCGCCGCCGGGCCGCCGCCCACGGCGTCCGGGTCCGGGTCCGCAGCTTCATCGAGTTCCAGGGCCTGCTCGACCTCCGGGGCTACGTCGCCGCGCAGACGGCCCGGCTGAGCAGCAGCGAGCAGTACGCCCCCGGCCTCTACCTGCCCCAGCGCTACCGCGACGCCGACCGCCCCGACGGCCAGGACGGTGCCGTCCAAGAACGCGACGGACTCGTCGAGGAACTGCTGGAGCTCCTGGAGTCCGACCACGGCCGGTTCGTCCTGCTCCTCGGCGACTTCGGACACGGCAAGACCTTCGCGCTGCGCGAGCTCGCCCGGCGCATCTCCGAACAGCTCCCGCACCTGACCCCGCTGCTGATCCCGCTCAACTCCCTCGACCGGGCGCACAGCCTCGAAGGCCTGGTCGCCGCGCACCTGGCCGGCCACGACGTCGACACCATCGACCTGCGGGCCCTGCGCTACATGCTCGCCCAGGGCCGCGTCGTCCTGCTCTTCGACGGCTTCGACGAACTGGTCAACCGGGTCAGCTACGACCGGGCCGCCGACCACCTCCAGGTCCTCCTCGACGCGGCCGTCGACCACGCCAAGATCGTCGTCAGCAGCCGCACCCAGCACTTCAAGTCGCACGCCCAGGTCCTCACCGCACTCGGCGAGCGCGTCGGCCTGCTCCCGCAACGCAGGATCCTGGCCGTCGAGGGGTTCACCCCCGCCCAGATCCGCTCCTACCTCGTACGCAGCTACGGCGACGAGCGCGCCGCCGACCGCCGCTACCAGCTCCTGCGCAACATCCCCGACCTGTTGATGCTGTGCCGCAATCCCCGGCTGCTCTCCTTCGTCGCCGATCTGAGCCAGGACCAGCTGCGCGCGGTCGCCGGAGCGGGCCGGGCGCTCAGCCCCGCCCGGCTGTACGAGGACGTGTTCACCTCCTGGCTCGACCACGAGGAACGGCGCGGCCAGGGCGGGCCCGGCGCGCCGCCCGGGCTCACCATCGACCAGCTGTGGGCCGCGGTCACCGCACTGGCTTGGCGGCTGTGGGAGAGCGGCCGCAGCGCCCTGCGGCTCGACGAGCTCACCGAGACCGTGGCCGGCACCCTCAGCGAACTCACCGAGTCCCCGCTCACCCCCTCCGAGCGCGCCCAGGCGGTCGGTGCGGGCAGCCTGCTGGTCCGCAGCGACGACGGGGTCTTCCAGTTCATCCACGGTTCCGTCATCGAATGGCTGGTGGCGCGCGAGGCCGCCCGCCAGCTCGCCCGCGGACAGCACACCCTGCTCCTCGCGCGCCCGCTCAGCCAACTCGCCGTCGAGTTCTTCTGCGACCTCGCCGACCACGAGCAGTGCGCCCGCTGGGTGCGCGACGTCCTCGACGCCCCGGGGCGGGCGGTCAGCGAGGCCGCCCGAGCCAACGCCGTCCGGATCTCCGACCGGCTGCGGGTGCCGGCCAACGCCGACCTGCGCGGCGCCCGGCTGGCCGGTGAGGACCTCTCGCACCGCGACTTCTCCGGGGTCGACCTCTCCGACGCCGATCTGACGGACGCCCGGCTGATCGGCGCCAACCTCTCCGGCGCGCTGCTGCGGGGCACCCGGCTGATCGGCTCCCGCTTGGACGGGGCCGACCTGAGCGGGGCCGACCTGACCGGCGCGAACCTCAGCCGGTCCCGGCTGACCCGGACCGATCTGCGGGGCGCCCTGCTGACCGGAAGCCGCTGGCACCGGGCCGCGCTCATCGACACGACGATGGATGACGCGGTGCGGTCGGCCCCCGAGCTCGGGACCGCCGCGATCGCCCCCGGGATGCCCGTGGACGCCGGGTTCCGGCCCTCCGCCGTCGGGGTCCCGTACGGCTTCGGCATGCGCACCAGCCGCCTGCCCGAACCCATCGCTTACAGCAGCGACGGCGAACTCCTCGCGGTGGGCAGCGAGGACGGCTCCGTCCTGGTCTGCGGCGCCGACGACGGCCGCGCCGTGCGCACCCTCCAGGGGCACGAAGGGCGCGTGTACGCGGTGAAGTTCCGGCCGGACGTCATCGCCACCGGTGGCTCCGACGGCGCGGTGCGGCTCTGGGACCCCGTGACCGGGGCGTGCCGGCACCACCTGCGGGTCCATCCCGACGGCGTGTGGCCGGTCTCCTTCGACGCGGACGGCACGCTGCTCGCCACCGGCGACAGCGAGGGCCTGGTCACGGTCTGGGACACGGCCACCGGCCAGCCCGTGCACCGGCTGCCGGGCCACACCGCGCCCGTCTACACCGCGGTCCACGGACCGGACGGGCTGCTGCTCACCGGGGACGCGGGCGCCAAGGTACGGCTCTGGGACCTGAACACCGGGCACTGCGTCCGGGAGGTGGACGGCCACCAGGGGGCCGTCTACCGGGCCCGGTTCAGCCCCGACGGGACCCTCTTCGCCACCGCCGACCGGGGCGCGCCCGGGCAGGGCGGCACCGTGCGGATCTGGCGGACGGCCGACGCGCAGCTGCTGCACGAGTTCACCGGACACACCGGCCGCGTCTACGTCCTCGACTTCCACCCCGAGGGCAACCTCCTCGCCAGTGGCGACACCGACGGTCAGGTGCGGCTCTGGGACCCGGTGGTCGGCACCCCCGCCGGAATCCTCGAACGGGGTACCGGAGCCGTCTACCAGGTGCTCTTCGGCGACGACGGGAAGCTCCTCGCGGCTTGCGACAGCAACGGTGCGGTCCGGCTGTGGACGGTCACCGGCCGCCCCCACGGGTACACGATCGCCCTCCACCCCCAGCAGCCGACCGAGCACCGCGGCACGGCCTGGGCGTGCGCCTTCCGGCCCGGCGACAGCCAATTGCTCACCGTCGGCAACGACGGCGGCGCGCAGATCTGGGACGCGGCCACCGGCCAGGGCAAGCGCATCCTGCGCGGCCACGGCCGCCGGATCAGCGGTGTCGCCTTCAGCTCGGACGGCACGCAGCTGGCCACGGCCGGGAACGACGGGGTCGTGCGGCTGTGGGAGACGCGCACGGGCCGGCGTACGGAAGAGCTCACCGGGCGCGGCGACCGGTTGGTCTCGGCGGCCTTCAGCCCCCTCGAAGCCCTCCTGGCCACGGCCAGCAACGACGGCGACATGTACCTCTGGGACCCGGTGGGCGGCGAGTACTTGAGGGAGCTCGACGCCGAGACCGAACACGTCTGGGCGGAGGCCTTCAACGCCGACGGGGCCCTGCTCGCCACCGCCAACGACGACGATTCCGTACGCGTCTGGTTCCGCCCCACGGGTTCCCCCGTGTCGACGCTGACCGAGCACCGGGGCCGGGTCCGTTCGATCGCCTTCCGCTCGGACGCCGACGTACTGGCCACCGGCTGCGACGACAGTTTCGTACGGGTGTGGGACGCCAGGAGCGGAGCCCTCGTGGAGCAACTCGGCGGGCACGCCGACCGGGTGTACGGCGTCGCGTACGGACCGGGGAGCGCCTGGCTCGCCAGCGCGAGCTGGGACGGTACGGCCGTCGTCTGGCGGGACGGGCGGGCGGACCTGCGCCTGCGCGGACGCGGCGGCAGGCTGTGGGCGGTGGCCGCCCACCCTGGCCGCCCGCTGCTGGCCACCGGCGGCGACGACCGGGCCGTCGGCCTGTGGGACGCCGAGACGGGCGAGCACCTCACCGACCTCGTCGGTCACACCGGCCGGGTGCTCTCGCTCGCCTTCTCCCCGGACGGCACGACCCTGGCGAGCGGGGCCGAGGACGGCACCGTACGGCTGTGGAACGTCCCGGCGGACGGGGAACCGCCCTCCCTGCGCGCGACGCTGATGGGCATGGCGGGCGGCTGGGCGGCCCTCACACCGGCCGGCGGATACAAGTACGAGGGTGACGTGGCCGGCGAGTTCTGGCACGTCGTGGGCATGTCCCGGTTCACCCCGGGGGAGCTCGACGAGCACCTGCCGGGCATCCACCGACTGCCGCTCGGCGAGGAACTCTGACGCCCCGAACGCTTGGCGGAGGTGGTCCCGGCTACGGTTGGTCCGCATGACGCACACCGAAACAGAGGTCACCGCGGAGCTGGTCCGGGACCTGTTAAGCGACCAGCACCCCGACCTGGCGGACCGCCCCGTACGGTTCGGCGCCCGTGGCTGGGACAACCAGCTGTGGCGGCTCGGGGACGACCTCGCCGTCCGGCTGCCCTGGGCGACCCCGTCCGCGGACGCGCTGCTGCGCAAGGAGCACGCCTGGCTGCCCGCGCTCGCCCCGACCCTTCCCCTGCCCGTTCCCGTCCCGCAGCGCATCGGCGAACCCTCCGAGAGGTTCCCGCGCCCCTGGATCGTCACCACCTGGGTGCCCGGCGAGCCCGCCGACCGCGCCCCTGCCACGAAGGCCGGCGACGCGGCCGAAGCGCTGGCCGCCTTCCTGACGGCCCTCCACCGACCCGCTCCCGACGGGGCACCCGTCGGGAACCACGGTCGCGGGGGGCCGCTGGCGGACCTCGCCGACGGGTTCGCCGAGGGGCTCGCCTCGGCCACCGGGATGGGGCTGATCCCCGACCCGGACGCCGTCCGCGCGGTCTGGGAGGACGCGGTCGCCGCACCCGTCTGGGAGGGTCCTGCGATGTGGCTCCACGGTGACCTCCATCCGGCCAACGTCCTCACCGCGGGCGGCACCTTCTGCGGCGTGATCGACTTCGGTGACCTCTGCGCGGGCGATCCGGCCTGCGACCTCGCCGCCCCCTGGATCCTGCTGCCGGACGGCGCCGCCGACCGCTTCCACGCCGTCTACCGGCCGACCCCGGACGAGGCCACGCTGCGCCGTGCCCGCGGCTGGGCCGTGCAGCGCGCCCTCGGCGGCATCCTCATCGGCGAGGCCGGCGTCCGCGGCCGACCGGGCGGCAAGCCCACCTGGGGCCCGCCCGCCCAGGCCACACTGCGCCGCCTCGTGGCGACGGCCGGCTGACCGGCGCCCGGATCAGGCCTTCGGGAAGGCCAGCAGGGCCACCGGAGCCGAGGTCGGCTGCGGGGAGCCGCCGGCCGGTTCGACGGTGACGCCCATCCCCGAGGCCGTGTTGACCGGGCCGTCGAGGAGGGTGGCCGTCGCCGGGGCACCGCTGTCCATCAGCCCCGCCGAACGCATCTTCCCGCCGTCGTCGTACCAGAGCTGGTACACCTTCCCGCTGGGCGGCGCCGGCAGGCCGGAGGCAGCGAAGACCGCCTGGTTGCGGGCGGCCGACACGACCACCGTGCCCACCGCTCCGCCCCGCAGCGGCGCCGTGGTCACCCGGGCGTCGGCGGCCGCGAGGACCGAGCCGACGGCATCGTTCGTGAGTCGGGCCTGCTGCGCCTGCTGCCGGGCGTCCTCGGCCTGTTCGTACTGCGCCACCGCGACACCGCCGAGCGCCACGGCCCCCGCGATGCAGGCCGCCAGGGCCCAGCTCGGCACCGGCCGCCAGCGGGGTCGTACGTGGCCGCCGCGCGCGGCCCTGACCGTCGTGGGCCCCTCCTGGCGCACCGTCGCGATCCGGCGCATCACCTCGTCCCGCAGCGTGGCACTCGGCGGCGCCGCCACGGCGAGCCCGAGGCGCGTGACGGTCTCGGAGAACTCCCGGACCTCCTGCGTGCAGGACACGCAGTCGGCGAGGTGCCGCTCGACGGCGGCCCGCTCCTCCGGTTCCAGGGCGTCGAGCGCGTACGCGCCCGTCAACGTGTGCGGATCCGCGGCGTTCACACGCCCACCCCCAGACAGTCACGGAGCCGGATGAGCCCGTCGCGCAACCGTGTCTTCACGGTACCCAACGGTAGGGACAGCAACTCCGCGACCTCCCGGTGGGTCAGGCCGCGGTAGTACGCCAGGGTGACCGACTGGCGCTGCAGTTCGCTGAGTCCGTTCAGACAGCGCCGCACCTGTTCGCGTTCCAGCCGGGTCTCCACCTGCTCCACCACCTCGTCGTAGGCCGTGGTGTGGTCCAGCAGCGCCGCCCGCTTCTCGCGGTTGGTCGACGCCTGCGCGGAGCGCACCCGGTCGACGGCCCGGCGGTGGGCCAGGGTCAGCACCCAGTTCATCACCGAGCCCCGCGCGGGCTGGTAGCGGGCGGCGGTCCGCCAGAGCTCGACCAGTACTTCCTGGGCGACCTCCTCGGACTGGGCCGGGTCCCGCAGCACGGTCCGCACGAGGCCCAGCACCGGGCCCGACACCGCCTCGAAGACGGCCGTGAACGCCTGCTGATCACCGCGGGCCACTCGGCCCATCAGTTCCGGCAGGTCGGGAGCGGCCGACGGATGCCGGCCTATGCGCACGTTCTCTCTCACCGGGGAGGTCCTCCAGGAGTACTCGGTTGCACAGCTCATTCGGAGCCGCGGGGCAGGGGGATCGGTCGCGGCGGACATTTCCTTCAGCCCGCGCGGCGATATTCGACAATCTGCGCTGATTGCCACTCTTTCGGGTGATACGGCCATCCGGATGGGGGGCGGGGCCGAATAGGCGGCGTGACTCACCGGTGGGTGAGTCCCGTAGACGCAGGAGAGACCATGAGCATTCACACCTTCCGTCGTACCGCCCTCGTAGTGACCGCCGCAGTGCTGCTTCCGCTGGCACTGTCCGCCTGTTCGGAGGAGAGTACGAGCAATCAGGGTGCCGCCGCGCCCGACGCGGTCTCCTCACCCCAGCCGATCGGCGACACCGACACCGGTGCGGGCGGTCCGTTCGGTCCGGCGTGCGCCTCGGTGCCCAAGAGCGGCGCGGGCTCCTTCGACGGCATGGCGATGGACCCGGTCGCCACCGCCGCCTCGAACAACCCGGCGCTGTCGACCCTGGTCGCGGCCGTGAAGAAGGCCGGCTTGGTGGACACGTTGAACAACGCCCAGAACATCACGGTGTTCGCGCCGACCAACGACGCGTTCGCGAAGATCCCGAAGGCGGACCTGGACAAGGTCCTGGCCGACAAGGAGACCCTGACCAAGATCCTCACGTATCACGTGGTCGGCGAGAAGCTCACCCCGCAGCAACTGGGCAGCGGCTCCTTCCAGACCCTTCAGAAGGGCATGATCACCACCAAGGGCTCGGGCACCGCCTACCAGGTGAACGATTCCTCCAAGGTGGTCTGCGGCAACGTTCCCACCGCCAACGCCACCGTCTACATCGTCGACACGGTCCTCATGCCGAAGTAGGCACGCTCCGGACGATCAGCTCGTGGGCGGCGGTCCGTGCATCCAGCCGGGCCGTGCCCCCGGAAGAGCTCCGGGGGAACACCCGCGATACCCGATCGGAGCAACTCCATGACGGACGCACAAGGACCCTCGGTCCCGGGGACCCGGTGCCTGGTCACCGGAGCCACCGGCTACATCGGCGGCCGGCTCGTGCCCGAGCTCATCACCGCGGGCCACCGGGTGCGCTGCCTCGCCCGCACCCCGGAGAAACTGCGCGACCACCCCTGGGCGGGGCAGGCGGAGATCGTCCGCGGTGACGTCACCGACGCCGCGTCGCTCGCCCCCGCCCTGCAGGACGTGGACGTCGCCTACTACCTCGTGCACGCCCTCGGCACCGGGCGGGACTTCGAGCACACCGACCGCCTGGCCGCCCGGAACTTCGCCGAGCAGGCCCGCGCCGCCGGCGTCCGCCGCATCGTCTACCTGGGCGGACTCACCCCGAGCGGCGTTCCCGACCGGGACCTCTCGCCCCATCTGCGCTCCCGCGCCGAGGTCGGACGCATCCTCCTGGACTCCGGCGTCCCCACCACGGTGCTCCGCGCCGCCGTCATCATCGGCTCCGGCTCGGCCTCCTTCGAGATGCTCCGCTACCTGACCGAACGACTGCCCGTGATGGTCACCCCCAGCTGGGTGCGCACCCGGATCCAGCCCATCGCCGTCCGCGACGTACTGCGCTACCTGGTCGGCAGCGCCGGCATGCCCGCCGAGGTCAGCCGCGCCTTCGACATCGGCGGCCCCGACGTCCTCACCTACCTCGACATGATGCGCCGCTACGCCCGCGTCGACGGGCTGCCCCAGCGGCTCATCCTGCCCGTCCCCGTCCTCACCCCGCGGCTCTCCAGCCACTGGGTCGGCCTGGTCACCCCGGTGCCCCGCGCCATCGCCCGCCCCCTCGCGGAGTCCCTCAAGTACGAGGTCGTCTGCGACGAGCACGACATCGCCACCTGGGTGCCCGACCCGCCCGGCACCCCCCTCGACTTCGACACGGCCCTCACCTACGCCCTCAAGAAGGTCCGCGAAGCCCAGGTCCTCACCCGCTGGTCCTCCGCCTCCGTGCCCGGCGCGCCGAGCGACCCGCTGCCCACCGACCCGGACTGGGCCGGCGGCAGCCTCTACACCGACGTGCGCGAACGCATCGTCGAGGCCTCGCCGCAGGCCCTGTGGCGGGTCGTGGAGGGGATCGGCGGGGAGAACGGCTGGTACTCCTTCCCGCTCGCCTGGGCCGTCCGCGGCCGGTTCGACCGGCTCGTCGGCGGCGTCGGACTGCGCCGGGGCCGCCGTGACGCCGCGCACCTGCGGGTCGGCGACTCCCTGGACTTCTGGCGGGTCGAGGAGATCGAACGGGGCCGCCTGCTCAGGCTCCGCGCCGAGATGCGGCTGCCCGGGCTCGCCTGGCTCGAGATGTACGTCGAGCACGACGGGGACGGCCGCACCCGGTACCGGCAGCGGGCGCTCTTCCACCCGCGCGGCCTGGCCGGTCACCTGTACTGGTGGAGCGTTTCGCCGTTCCACGCGGTGGTCTTCGGGGGCATGGCCCGCAACATCGCGCGCACGGCGGCGGATGACGACCGCGGCCCGGCCGCACTCCCGGGATCCGCCGCGCCCCCCGCATCCGCTGCATCCGCCGCAGCCGCCCGCGCCGAATGACGGGCAAGGCCAGCCCAGCGACCACCGCGCGGCACCTCCGGGGCCCGCCCGGTGGCCCGATGCCAGGAGCAGCACCATGAACGTCTCGGTCGTCCTGTTCACCTCGGACCTCCGCGTCCACGACCATCCGCCGCTGCGCGCCGCGCTGGGCCCGGGGAACGAGACCGTTCCGCTCTTCGTCCGGGACCCGGCGGTCGACCGCGCCGGCTTCGCGGCGCCCAACCGGCTCGCCTTCCTCGCGGACTGCCTGGCCGGACTCGACTCCGAGCTGCGCGAGCGCGGCGGCCGGCTCGTGGTGCGCTCGGGGGACCCCGTCGCCGAGGTGTGCGCCGTCGTACGGCAGGCCGACGCCGACGAGGTGCACATGGCGGCCGGGTGCAGCGCCTTCGCCCTGCGCCGCGAGCAGCGGCTGCGCAGCGCACTGGAGGCCGACGGGCGGCGCCTGTACGTCCATGACGGCGTGGTCACCGCCCTGCCCGCCGGCGCCGTGACACCGAGCGGATCCGATCACTTCGCCGTCTTCACCCCGTACTTCAGGCGCTGGTCGGGCGAGCGGTTGCGCGAGCCGCTCGCGCCGCCGCGCGAGGTACGGGTGCCCGGAGCGATCCGCTCCGAGGCGCTCCCGTCCCGCGCCGCGGTCGCGGCCGTCTCGGCGGGCCTGGCCACCGGAGGCGAGCCGGAAGGCAGACAGCGGCTCGTGGACTGGCTGGGGAAGTACGCCGACGGGTACGAGGAGGGCCACGACGACCTTCCCGGCGACGCCACCTCCCGCCTCTCCCCGTACATCCACTTCGGTGCGGTCTCGGCGGCCGAGGCCGTGCACCGGGCGCGGTCCCGGGGCGGGGCGGGCGCCGAGGCCTTCGTACGGCAGCTCTGCTGGCGCGACTTCCAGTACCAACTCCTCGCCGCCCGCCCCGGCGCCGCGGCCCGCGACTACCGCACCCGGGCCGACCGCTGGCGGCGCGGCAAGGCGGCCGAGGCCGACCTGCTCGCCTGGAAGGAGGGCCGCACCGGTTACCCCGTGGTGGACGCGGCCATGCGGCAACTCGCGCACGAGGGCTGGATGCCGGGCCGGGGCCGGCTGCTCGCCGCGTCCTTCCTGACCAAGACGCTCTACATCGACTGGCGCGCCGGAGCCCGCCACTTCCTCGACCTGCTGGTCGACGGCGACGTGGCCAACAACCAGCTCAACTGGCAGTGGGTGGCCGGTACCGGTACCGACAGCCGCCCCAACCGGGTGCTCAACCCGGTGATCCAGGGCAAGCGGTACGACCCCGACGGCGCGTACGTACGGCGCTGGATTCCGGAACTCGCCGGACTGTCGGGCCCTTCGGTCCACGAGCCCTGGCGGCTGGCCGGCCCCGAACGGGCCCGGTACGACTACCCGCACCCGCTGGTCGGGCTCCCGGAGGGGCTCGCCCGCTTCCGGCAGGCGCGGGGCAAGGACGGCCCGTGACACCACCGGCTGTCGGGGGCCACCGCCGGGTGCCAGACTGGACGGGTGTTCGCAAGACGCCCGGTCCGGGCCCGTCACGTGTCCGCCGCCGCTGTCACCCTCGCCGTCTCGCTCGCGCTGTGCGCGGGGGCGGCGCCCGGGGCGGCCCGGGACGACGGGGACGATCGGGCCCGCCCGGTGGACATCGGTGGCGGTCGCCGCGTGCTGCTGGACTGCCGCGGATCCGGATCCCCCACGGTCGTGCTCGTGTCCGGTGCCAGGGGCGCGTCCGACGAGTGGACGCACATCGCGGACGCCGCGCGTCCGGGGGCCGAGCCGAAGCCCGATCCGTCGGCGGTGCTCCCGGAGGTCGCCCGGTTCACGCGGGTGTGCGCCTACGACCGTCCCGGCACGACCCGGCTGGACGGTACGCCGAACCGTTCGACTCCGGTCACCCAGCCCACCACGGCGGCGGCGGGCGTCGGGGACCTGCGGGCGGTGCTCGACGCCGCCGGTGAGCAGCCGCCGTACGTACTGGTCGGTGCCTCGTGGGGAGCGATGATTGCCTCGCTGTTCGCGCGCACCGAACCGGCGCGGACCGCCGGGGTGGTGACCGTCGACGGCGCCTCCCCGTTCCTCCAGGACACCCTGACACCGGCCCAATGGTCGGCCTGGATGGACAAGGTCCGGGCCATGGACACCGGGAAGGGCCTCGAAACACCGGACTACCCCGGCGCCGTGCGGGAGCTGCGCGGGGCGCCGGCCCTGCCCCGGGGCCTGCCCGCCGTCGTGCTCACCTCCGACCACCCCTGGGACCTGTCGGTCGGAGGCGGATCGACCTGGCCGGCCTGGCTGGCCGCCCAGCGGCGCCTGGCGGAGGACCTGCGGGCCCGGCACGTCACCGACACCGACAGCGGCCACGGCATCGCCGTCGAGCAGCCGCGGCTCGTCGCACGGGCGATCCGTGACGTGGTCGAGCAGGCCCGCGCCGGTCAGGAGCGGTGAGGGGCCGCTCCGGCGCCTCCCCGTCCCACCGCGGTCGTGGTGGTCGTCGCCGCCTCGCACAGTCCGCGCAGCAGGCCCAGGGCCTCCCGCAGTCCGCCGGGGCGGAGCATGCCCGGGGCGGGTACGGGTCCCGCCCAGCCGGGGCCCGCCAGGAGGACCGTGGTCCGGGCCCGGGCGCCCTTGACGCCCCAGGTGGTGTCGGCGACGTGCCGGGCCAGAGCGTGGTGCGCGGTGGAGCGGGCCTGGGCCCACAGCACGACCGCGACCGGTCCCGTCCGGCGCACGGCCTGGTCGAGCGCCTCGGGCGGCACCGCTGCCCCGAACATCCGGGCGGGCAGTCCCAGTTCGGCGAGACCGGCGGCGAGCGCCTCCAGCGGGAGCGTGTGCTGCTCGCCCGGTACGCACGCCAGCAGGATCGGGGGAGCGCTCGCCCGGTGTCCGGACGGCGCCCCGATGCCCACGCGGCGCAGCGCGGTCGAGACGTGCCAGGAGAGCAGGTGTTCGACCTCGACGTACTGGTCGCCCGAGGTCTCCCACTTGCGCCCCACGGCGTGCAGGGTCGGCACCATCACCTCCTCCCACGTGGCGACCAGGCCGTACTCGCCGATCAGGGAGCCGAGCATCTCGTCCATGGTCGGTGAATCGAGGCGGACGGCGGCCCGGCCCAGACCCCGGCACTCCTGGCGCACGTCGCCGAGCGGCAGGCCGTTGCCCGAACCCGGCTGACGGGCCGGTGTGGCGGCAGCGGGCGCCGAGGGCGCGGGCGCGGCGGGCTCGGCGGGTTCGGCGGGCGCCGTCCCGGCCAGGGCGGCGCGCGCGGCTTCAGCGGGCGGTACCCCCGACGCGGTCAGACGGCACATCTCCTGCAGGACGGCGATGTCCCCGGAGGTCCACCGCCGGTGCCTGCCGTCCTGGCGGGCGGCCGGCCCGATGCCGTACCGCCGGTCCCAGGACCGCAGTGTCGTGGGGGCGACTCCCAGCCGGCGCGCCACGGCTCCGGTGGTGATGCCGTGCGGGGGCCGCGCCAGCTCGGCGGGGTGTGCGGGCTCGTTCATCTCTCCATCATGCGACGCACAACCGATGCGAGTGGAATCGATGCGCGGACGGGTCGGAATCTGGACGGGAACCGGCCCCGGCCCCCGAGGAGCAGTCGCCATGACCGCACAGAGCGTCACCGCCCGGCCGTCCCCCGTGCCCGCGGCCCGGGAGCAGCTTCTCGACCACGAGGTCGCGATGGGTTTTGTACACGGCGACGAGCGGTGCCTGAGCGCCGCCTACCGGCGCTGGGGCGGACTCGTCCTCGCCCTGGCGGCCCGCACCCTCGGCGATTCCAGGGAGGCCGAGGACGTCAGCCAGCAGGTCTTCCTGGCCGCCTGGCAGGGCCGCGCCAACTACCGGCCGGAGCGCGGCCCGTTCCCCGGCTGGCTGGTGGGCATCACTCGGCGGAAGATCGCCGACGCGCTCGCGGCGCGTACCCGCAGGCTCGATCTGGTGTCCGCGGCCGGCGCCGCCCTGCCGCCCCCGGGTGAGCCGCCGGCGGGTCCGGAAACCGTCCTGGACCGGCTGCTCGTCACCGGCGAACTGGCGAAACTGCCCCGCGCGCAGCGGGAGGTGCTGGCCATGGCGTTCTACGCGGACCTCACCCAGGCCCAGATCGCCGAGCGCACCGGACTGCCGCTGGGCACCGTCAAGAGCCACGCCCGGCGGGGGCTGCACCGGATGCGCCACTGCCTCGGCGGCGAGGCGCGCGGGGGCGGCGGCGGGGGTGGAGCGGGGGAGTCGGCCGGTCGCGGGCGCACCCGCCGGAACAAGATCCCATCCGCGGGCCGTCCTGCACCGAAGTACCCGTGAAACGCCCGGCACCGGCCGTGCGGGCAGGCGAGCGCGAGGGGTTGATGGACGTGGACCGGCAGAGAGTCGCTGTGGTGGGCGGGGGCGTGGCCGGGTTGACGGCCGCCCACGTCCTGCAACGCACCTACGACGTGGTGCTGTACGAGGCGGACGATCGCCTCGGGGGCCACGCCCACACCCATGAACTGCCCACCGAGGACGCGGGAACGGTCCACGTGGACAGCGGATTCATCGTGCACAACGAGCGCACCTACCCGCACCTGCTGCGGCTGTTCCGCGAACTCGGCGTCACCACCCAGGAATCCGAGATGAGCATGTCGGTACGGTGCGACGGCTGCGGCCTGGAGTACGCGGGCGCCCGGGGCGCGGCCGGACTGCTCGGCGGGGGCAACCTGCTGCGCGGTCGCCACCTGCGCATGCTCGCCGAGGTGCCGCGCTTCCACCGCGCCGCCCGCCGGACGCTCGCCTCCCCCGACACCGGGGAGACCCTGGGCGAGTTCCTCGACCGGCGCGGCTTCTCCCCCTACTTCGTGGGCCACTTCGCCATCCCGCTCGTCGCGGCCGTCTGGTCCTGCGCACCGGACACCGCCCTCCAGTACCCCGCCCGCTACCTCTTCCGCTTCCTGGACCACCACGGACTGCTCACCGTCAAGGGGTCCCCGCAGTGGCGTACGGTCACGGGCGGTTCGGCGAGCTACGTGGCCAAGGCCGCCAAGCACCTGACCTCCGTCCGCACCTCGACCCCGGTCCGGGCCGTCGTGCGCGCCGCCGACCACGCGCGCGTGCTCACCCCCGACGGCGACTCGACCCCGTACGCGGCCGTGGTCATCGCCGTCCACCCCGACCAGGCGCTGCGCCTGCTGGCCGATCCGACCGAGGACGAGGTCCGGATCCTCGGCGCGTTCACGTACTCCCGCAACCCCACCGTGCTGCACCGCGACACCTCGCTGCTGCCCCGCTCCGCGCACGCGCGCGCCTCCTGGAACTACTGGCTCCCCTCCTGCTCCGCCCGCCCCGAGAGCGTGCAGGTCAGCTACGACATGAACCGGCTCCAGCAGCTACCGACCGCCGAGCCGCACATCGTCACCCTCAACGCCCGCGGCCGGGTCCACCCCTTCGACGTGATCGCCCGCATGGTGTACGAACACCCGGTCTACACCCCCCGGTCCGTCGCGGCGCAGGAAGAACTGCCCCGGCTGAACACGTCCGTGACCGCCTTCGCCGGCGCCTACCACGGTTGGGGCTTCCACGAGGACGGCTGCCGCTCCGGCGTCGCCGCGGCCGAAGCCCTGGGGGTGCGGTGGTGAACGGCACCCCCGTGCGGCAGACCCCGCCCCGCGTACCGGCCCTGTACGAGTGCACCGTGGCCCACGCCCGCACCACCCCCGTCCGCCACGCCTTCCGCCAGCGCACCTACTTGTGGCTCATCGACATCGACGACCCACCCCGCATACCCCGGGCGCTGCGCCCGCTGGCCCGGTTCGACCCCCGCGACCACTTCGGCGGCCGGGCGCCCACCCTGCGCGCGGGCCTGCAGGCCCAACTCGCCGCCCACGGAGTGGAGAACGCCGACGGACGCGTCCTGATGCTCGCCCACGCTCGGGTCCTCGGCCACGTCTTCAACCCGCTGACCCTCTACTGGTGCCACGACATCGCGGGCACTCCGGTCTGCGTCGTCGCCGAGGTCCACAACACCTACGGCGAGCGTCACTGCTACGTGCTGCGCCCCGGCATCGACGGGCTGACCGACGTCCCCAAGGACTTCTACGTCTCGCCGTTCTTCGCCGTCGAGGGCTTCTACCGGATGCGGCTGCCCGTCCCCGGCGACCGCCTCGACCTGACCGTGCAGCTGCGCCACGACGACGGGACCTGCCCCTTCACCGCGACGGTGCGGGGCACGCACCGGCCCGCCGGTGCCCGCGCCCTGTTCGGCACCGCCCTGCGCCACCCGTGGTCCACGGCCCGGGTCTCCGCCGGCATCCGCTTCCACGGCATCCGCCTCTTCCTCCGCGGCCTTCCGGTCCGCCCCCGTCCCGTTCGTTCCCCGCAGGAAGGCACCCTGTGACCGTCTCGTACATCCCGGCCCGCGAGAGCGCGTTCGCCCCCGTCGACCTGGCGCGCTGGCCCGACGTGGCCCGGCCGCCCCGCGCCTCGGCCCTGCGCACGGCCGTCGCCGAGCGGATCCTCGGCCGTGCCCTCGACCGGCTCCCGCTGCGGGTCCGGCACGGGGACGGGGAGCCGTCCGCGTACCGTGTTCCCCGGCAGGAGGGCGCGCTGCCCACCCTCACCCTCCACGACCCCGGGGCCTTCCACCGCCGGATCGGCGCGGACGGCCTGATCGGCTTCGGCGAGTCGTACATGGCCGGGGAATGGGACAGCGACGACCTGGTCGACGTGCTGACCGTGCTCGCCACCCACGTCGACGACCTGGTGCCGGCGCCGCTGCGCCGACTGCGCGAAGCCTGGGTGCGCAGGCGCCCGGAGCAGCAGCGCAACACCCCCGAGGGGGCGCGGGAGAACATCCACCGCCACTACGACCTGTCCAACGAACTGTTCACCCTGTTCCTCGACCGGAGCATGAGCTACTCCTCGGCGGTGTTCGCCGCCTTCCCCGCCTCACCCAGCACCTTCACCGCCGCCCAGCACCGCAAGATCGACCGGCTCCTCGACCTGGCGGACGTCGGCCCGGGCTCGCGGGTGTTGGAGATCGGCACCGGGTGGGGCGAGCTGGCGATCAGAGCAGCCTCCCGGGGCGCCGACGTACTGAGCGTGACGCTCTCCGCCGAGCAGCGCGACCTGGCCCGGGAGCGCATCGCCGCGGCCGGCCTCCGAGACCGGGTCACCGTCGAACTGCGCGACTACCGGCACGTCGAAGGCTCCTTCGACGCCGTCGTCAGCGTCGAGATGATCGAAGCGGTCGGCGCCGAGTACTGGGCCACCTACTTCGCCGCCCTGCGCCGGCTCCTCGCCCCCGGCGGTCGCGTCGCCCTCCAGGCCATCACCATGCCGCACGAGCGCATGCTCCTCACCGCCCGCACGCACACCTGGATCAGCAAGTACATCTTCCCCGGCGGGGTCATCCCCTCCCGTGAGGCGATCGCCGGTGCGAGCGCCGCCGCCGGGCTCAGCACCGTGGCGGACGACGGCTTCGGCGACCACTACGCGGAGACGCTGCGGCTGTGGCGCGAGGAGTTCGACCGCCGGGCCGACTCCGTCGCCGCCCTCGGCTTCGACCGCACCTTCCACCGCATGTGGGAGCTCTACCTCGCCTACTCCGAGGCCGGTTTCCGCTCGCGCTACCTGGACGTGCGCCAACTCCTGCTCACCGCCGACCACGACGGGCCACGGGAGCCCCGATGACCGCCGGAGCCCAGGTCCAGGTCCAGGCCCAGGCGCTGTCCGCCGGCGTCGAGTGGGGCGCGCTGTCCGTGAACCTGGCCGTCGCGGCGGGCGCCGCGTTCGCCGTCATGCTGGTCACCTTCGCCGTGGCCGTCGTCAAGGGACTGCACCGGATCGTCGACATCGCCTGGGGAGTCGCCTTCGCCGCGGTGGCGCTCACCAGCTGGCTGCTGTCGGCCGGGTACGGCGACGACGGCCGCCGTCTGGCGGTCGCCGCGGCGACCACCGTGTGGGGGCTGCGCCTGGCCCTGCACATCGCCGGGCGCGGCCGGGGGCACGGCGAGGACCCGCGCTACGCCCGCATGCTCGCCCGGGCGCCGGGCAGCCCCCGGCTCTACGCCCTGCGCAAGGTCTACCTCCTCCAGGGTGCGCTGGTCTGGCTCGTGTCGCTGCCCGTGCAGGCGGCGTCGTACGTGCCCGTTCCCCTCGGGCCGCTCGCCGCCGTCGGCCTGCTGCTCTGGGTGACCGGACTGCTCTTCGAGGCGGTCGGCGACTTCCAGCTGGCCCGCTTCAAGGAACGCCCCGAGCACCGTGGAACGATCATGGACCGCGGCCTGTGGAGCTGGACCCGGCACCCCAACTACTTCGGTGACTTCCTCGTGTGGTGGGGTCTTTACCTGCTGGCCTGCGCGACCTGGCAGACTGCGGCACTCACGCTGGTCTCACCCCTGGTGATGAGCGCGCTGCTGATCTGGGGCAGCGGCAAGAGACTGTTGGAGGCGCACATGGCGGACCGGCCCGGATACGCCGCCTATGCCGCCCGCACCAGCGGGTTCTTCCCGCGCCCGCCGCGCCGCACGCACGGGGAGGCGGGGTGAGCGCCGGAACCGAGCGGAACACGGAGGCCACCGGCGAGGGCCGCGCCCTCGTGCTCCGTACGTCCCCCGCGATACCAGCGGCCGCGGTCCTGCTGCTGCACGGCGGGCGCGAGGAGGGGCCGGAGCCGCCGCCCCTGGTCAACCTGCCCGCGCTGCGGATGCGGCCCTTCGCGGCCGCCGTCGTCCGGGCGACGCGCGGACGCGACGTCCTCGTGGCGGAGGTGCGCTACCGGCACCGCGGCTGGAACGGCTCCCGCTGCGACGCCGCCCGGGACGCGGAGGCGGCCCTCGTGCGGCTGCGCGAGCTCGCCGGGGACGTACCGGTGGTCCTGGTGGGCCATTCGATGGGCGGCCGGGCAGCGCTGCGGGCGGCCGGCGCACCCCTGGTCCACGGCGTGGTGGCCCTCGCCCCCTGGTGCCCACCGGGCGAACCGGTGGACCACCTCGCGGGCCGGCGCCTCTACCTGCTGCACGACGAGGAGGACCGGGTCACCTCGGCCGCCGGGTCCTGGGAGTTCGTCCGCCGGTCCCGGCTCGCGGGCGCCGACGCCACCGCCATCCCGATGTTCACCGGCGGCCATGCGATGCTCCGCGGCGCGGGCGCCTGGCACCGACGTACCGCAGCGCTCGTCACCAGCCTGGTCACACGGGACTGAGCCCGCCCCAGGAGCCCTGTCCTCCGTCACACCGACCGCGATCCGGCTCCGGCCGGTGCCGTCCGTGGCAACCGTCCAGTCGTCGATGCCCTCCACCGGCTGCTCCAGCAGGGCCCGGGCCAGCGGTTGCGGACAGCCCGCCGCCCGGTACCCAACCGCCGAGCATTTCCGTCGCGGGGACGGTGGCCCGAGCGCCCCGGATCCAGTACCGCGGCATCGACCGCGTCCGGATCCAGGTCGCCGACGGACCGCAGGAGGGGAGCGATCTCGCCACCGAGGACCCGCGCGAGACCCTCCGCCGGTGGCCGGCACGGCGTCTTCGCCCTGGCCGATGGGCGCCGGACACGTGTCGGACCGGTGCCGGACGGGGCCGGAAACACCTTTCCGGCCGACCTGGGGTGGCACCTCGGCCAAGCCCGTGAGCAGGCCGGTACCCGCCTATTTGACGTGCACCTGCTGGGGCAAAATGGCAGATGTCACCGGCACATCGGTAAGGGAAGGTGTGGTCTTGGCGTTGCTGTCCTTACCGGTACGGCGCATACGGGCACTGCAGGGGACGAGGGGGGTGGCGTCGGGCCTGCAACGCGCCCAGTCCTTCCTGATCGTCGCCACCCTGCTGTACCGGGCGAGCCATCTCACGGTGGGCGCCCTCGCCGTCGCCCAGCGTCGGTCAGAACTCCCCCTCCAGTACGCGGGATTCGCCGTCGCCCTGGGGCTGAGCGCGCTGACCTACGGAGCCGCCCTGCGGCGCGGCTGGTTCGACCGGCGGCACATCTGGGCGGACGCCCTGGTCACCGGCTGCGCACTGCCCCTGGCCCTCTGGGCCTGGGGCGGCCTGCGCGAACCGCCCGCGATCGCCTGGGCCATGCTGCTCGGCGGCTCGGCGAGCGCCGTCGTCGCCATCTCCCTCCGACGGCTCCACGCCCTGATCGTGATCGGCCTCCTCATCGGCACCCACTTCATCGGCTACCACGCGGTCGGCGCGAGCCCCGCCGTGATCCTCGGCCACACCAACTCGCTGGTGTCCTCGGCCGTGATGACCTGGCTCTTCCGGTGGTACCTGCTCCGCCAGGGCCGCCTGCTCGACGAGGCCAACGCCCGCGCGGTGGCCGCCGAGGCCCACAAGGCGCGCTACGCCGAGCGGCTGGAACACCACCGGGCGCTCCACGACACCGTCCTCGCCACCCTGACCACCCTGGCCTCCGGCGCGGTCGACGCCAATGCCCCCGAGGTGCGCCAGCGCTGCGCCCGCGAGGCCGCGTACCTGCGCCGCCTGATCCAGCAGACCGCCGAAGAGGTCCACCACCGGGAGATCGGCACGGCCCTGGAAGAGGCGGTCGGACACGTCGAGAGCCTCCAACTGCGGGTCACCGCCCAGTACCACGACCTTCCGCAGGTGCCCCCCGCGGTCGCCGCCGCGCTGGGGGACGCCGTCCGTGAGGCGCTGAACAACGTACGGCGCCACGCGGGCACCGGACACGCCTACCTCACCGCCACCAGGGACCCGGACGGACGCGGGGGAGCCGTCGTCACCGTGGTCGACCGGGGGCCCGGATTCGACCCCGCGCGGTGCGAGCCCGGCCTCGGCCTGCGCGGTTCGGTCCACGGCCGGATGACGGAGGTGGGCGGCCGGGCGACCGTGGACACCGCCCCCGGCGAGGGCGTGAGGGTGGAGCTGAGATGGCCCGGGTGATCACCGTTTCGGTGGTGGACGACGACCGGATGCTCCTCGACGGCCTGCGGGCCTGGCTCGGCGGCGTGCCGGAGCTGCGGCTCGTGGCGACCGCCGCCACCGTCGGGGAGCTCCTCGGCGCACCTGACGCGCAACTGCCGTACGGCTTCGGGGCGACGGGCTACTCCCCGCCCGACATCGTCCTCCTCGATCTCGTCCTGCGCGACGGCTCCGCTCCCGCCGACAACATCCGGCGGCTGCTGCGGACCGGCAGCCGCGTCCTGATGATCAGCACGGTGCCCGACCGCTCCCGGATCATCGAAGCCATCCGGGCGGGCGCCGACGGCTACCTGACCAAGGACCACGACCTGCCCACCCTGGTCGCCGCGATCAAGGACCTCGCCTCGGGCCAGGGCGCCCTCTCCGCGGAACTCGCCTTCGCCTGCGCCTACGACGACAGCCCCGCACGCCCCCGCCTCTCGCCCCGGGAACGACAGATCCTCCTCGACTACGCCTCCGGACTGACCCTGAAGTCCGCCGCCCGGCGCGCCGGCATCACCGTCCACACCGCCAAGGACTACCTGGACCGGGTCAAGGCCAAGTACCAGCAGGCGGGCCGCCCCACCTACACCAAGCTCGACCTGGCCCAGCGGGTCCGGGAGGACAGTCTCGACGCGGGCTGACCACCCCCACAAGCCCCCCAAACGGACGGCTACAGGGGGCACGCCACCGTCCATACCGTCATCCCCGGCGGCGCCTCGGACGGCCCGCCGGAAAGGGGACGAGCCGGTGTCCATTTTCTGGCCGGCGCTGCCGGAGGACTGTACCGCCGCGGGCCCGGGCGGCGATCCGCACCCGAGGCGGGGGGAACTCATCGGCCGCGGCCCCGAGATGGGGCAGATCATGCTCGCCCTGGCGGCCGCCCGGTCCGGGCGCGGCACGGCGCTCTTCGTCACCGGCGAGTCCGGCGTCGGCAAGACCCGGCTCGCCACCGAGGCCCTCGCCGTGGCCGCAGAGACCAACATGGTCACCGTACGGGGACGGGCCAGCGCCGTCGGCTCACCCGTCCCGTACCGGCCGTTGGTCGAGGCGCTCCTCCTGCTGTCCCGGGCGGGCCTGCTGCCCGCCCCGGAGGAACTCGGCCGCTACGGGCCGGTCATGGCCCGGCTGCTGACCGGCGCCCGGGACGCGGACGCCGACGCCGCGTCGCACCTCGTGGTCGCCGAAACGATGCTGCGCCTGCTCACCGTCGTCGGGGAACGGCAGGGCTGCCTGCTCGTCCTCGACGACCTGCACGACGCCGACGCCGGAACACTGGCGGTCGTCGAATACCTCCTCGACAACATCGGGCACCAGCCGGCCGTCCTCCTCCTCGTCACCGGATGCGCTCCCGACGCGGCGGCCGAACTCGCCACGCGGGCCCGCCAGCGCGGGGCCGCCGCGGTGCTCGACCTCGCACCCCTCAGCCGACCCGACGTGCACCTCCTCGTCGCGGCCGAGCTGCGCGTCCCCCCGACCGAGGTCTGTCCCGACCTCGTCCACCGGGCGGTCGACAGCAGCGCCGGAATCCCCTTCGTCGTCAAGGAGCTCGTCCACGACTTCACCGGCCGCCCCGCCCGCCACGTCCAGGGGGCGCCGTCCGTCCCGCCCACCGTCGCGGAGAACGTCAGGCGCCAGGTCGAGCGGCTCGGCCCGCTCGGCGCGGAACTCCTCGGCATGGCGGCCCTGTTCGGCCGGCGTTTCGCACTGCCCGTACTGGAGCGCGCCATCGGCCGCGACCACGCGGAACTCTCCGCCGCCCTGCGCGCCGCGGTCGCCTCGTGCCTGATCACGCCGGACGGGCCGGGCGCCCAGTGGTACACCTTCCGCTACCCGCTGGCGGCCGAGGCCCTGCTGGACGACCTCGGCCCGGGCGAGCGGGCCCGGTACGTACGACGGGCCGCGCGCGCCCTCACCGAACTCCACCCCGGACTGCCGGGAACGTGGTGCGAGCACGCCGCCCAGCTGCACGAGCACGCCGGCGAAACCCCCGAGGCCATCCGCCTGTACGTCGAGGCGGCCGGGCGGGCGACGGGCGAGGGCGCGGTGGACCGGGCCGTGGAGCTGCTCACCCGGGCCCACCGGCTCGTCGAACCGGGCACCGCGCCCGAACTGCACGCCACGGTGCTGGAGTGCCTGCTGGACGCCGTCGCCCGCTCGGCCCGCTTCGACCGCCTGCCCGCGCCCGCCGCCGTCGTGGACACCCTCGGCGGCGACGGCGGCGAGCACGGCATACCCGCCCAGCGGCGCGCCGGACTCCACGCCCGGCTGAGCGACATCGCCACCCTGACGGGCCGGCCCGCAGAAGCCCTGTGGCACCTCGACATCGCCCGCGCACTGCTCGGGAGCCACCCAGCCGACGAGCACGCCGCCCTCGTGGACCTCTGCGCCGTGCACGTGGAGCTGAGCAGGCTCGCCCCCGACCGGCTGCGCACCGCCACCCGGTACGCCCTCAGGGCACTGCACGCCGCCCAGCGCGTCGACCTGCCCGACGTGACCTGCAGGGCCCTGCTGCTGCTCGGGCAGCTGGCCCGGGAACAGGACGAGCCGACGGCCGCGGCCCACTTCCGGCGGGCGCGCGCCATCGCCCTCGCCCGCCGGCTGCCCGTCCCGCGCGTGGCCGCTGACGTCCACCTGGCCATCGTTGCCGCGGGCCATGACGGCCGGCCCACCGGGATCGAAGGGGCCCGGCGGGAGGCACTGGGCATGGGCCTGCTGCCCCTGGTCCACGACACCGGTTTCGTCCTCGCGCTGGACCGGATCCAGCACGGCCGGTTCGAGGAGGCCCGGGACCGGATCCGGGAAGCCGCCGCCGATGCCTCGCGCCTCGGACTGGGCCGCCCGCTGGCCATGCTGCGGCTCGCCGAAGCCGTACGGTACGCCCACCAGGGTCGCCGCGCCGAGATGCGCGGAGCACTGGAGCGACTGGCCCCGCTGTTGGACGCGGCACCCGGCGTGCGCGCGATGTCGTACGGGCTGGCCCGCGCGTTCTGCTCGCTGCTGGAGGAACGGCACGAGGCCGCCGGGCAGGAGTTCGCGCAGGCACTCGCCTACGACGCGGAGAACCCCGCGATGGGAGGGTTCGGCAAGCACGGCATCATCCTGCTGCTCGGGGTACTGGAGGGCCGCATGGGCCGGCGCCACCACGCCGAGGTCACCCTGGCGAGCGCCGGTGCCACCCGCTGGAACCACCAGTTCACCGGCCTCGCACACGCCGTGCTGCTCGGCCGCGAGGGCCGCCCCGACGAGGCGACGGCCGCCGCGGTCAAGGCACTCGAAGCGGCCGAACCCTTCCCCGTGGCGCGCAGGCTGTGCTTGCGCCTCGTCGCGCAGTCGGCGTACGACGACGGCTGGGGCACGCCGGTCGAGTGGCTGCGCGAAGCGGAGGAGTACTTCCACGAGGCCGGCCTCCAGGCGGTCGCCGGAGCCAGCCGGGCGCTGCTGCGCGGGATGGGCGCGTCGGTCCGGCAACGGCGCACGGGCACCGAGCGGGTGCCGCCGGACCTGCGCCGCTGCGGGATCACCGTCCGCGAGTTCGAGGTGGCCCGGCTGGTCGCCGAGCGCATCAGCAACAAGGACATCGCCGGCCGTCTGCACATCTCGCTGCGCACCGTCGAGAAGCACGTCGCGAGCCTCCTGCAGAAGACCGGCCACCCGAACCGAACGGCCTTCGCCACCGCCACCCGCGACCTGGTGGCCTCGTAGGCCGTGGGCCCGGTTCACGAGAGGCGGGCCAGCGGGTGTCCGGCCGCCAGGGTCACCACGCGGTCGAAGCGGCCGTCGAGGTCCTCGTCCCCGTGGTGCACGACGAGCAGCGCCCGCCCGGCGGTCCGCTCGCGCAGCAGCCGGAACACCAGTTCCCTGCCGCGGTCGTCGAGGTTCGCGAACGGCTCGTCGGCGAGGTAGACGTCCGCGTCCTCGCACAGCAGCGCGGCGACCCCGACGCGTTGGCGTTGACCCGAGGACAGTTCCGAGGGCAGCTGGTCGGCCGACGCGTCCAGGTCGAGCGCGGCGCGCAGCCGCTCGTCCGGGACGAGGTCGCGCACCGGCAGCGGGGGCAGGTTCACCGGAGCGGTCAGACTCGCCACCCGGGCCGGCAGGGTGACCGACCCGGCATCGGGGGCGAGCGTCCCGGCGATGATGTGCAGCAGGGTGGTCTTCCCGCAGCCGTTGGGGCCGCGCAGCAGCACGTGCTCGCCGGCGTGCAGCTCGAAGGTGTCGAACGAGACCCCGGCCACCTCGCTCTTCCCGGCTCCGGCCCCGGCCCCGGCCCGGTCCTCGTCGGCGCCGCCGCCGTACACGACGCGGGCTCCGCGGACCCGGACCAGCGCCCCCTCGTCGTGGTAGGGGGTTTCCCGGGCCTCCCGCAGGGACTCGATCCGTTCGAGGACGGCGGTGCTCCGGCGGACCTGCGGAATCATGTTGATGAGGTCGAACATCCCGGTCACCGCCCGCCACAGCGAGTTGACGAAGGCGAGGAAGCTGCCGAAGGACATCCGGCCGGAGAAGACGAAGAAGGCCCCGACGACCATCGAAGCGGTGTCCGACAGGTTCATCACCAGGTCGCTGAGGGTCCGCTGGCGCTGCGCCAGCCGGAAGTTGACGAAGGTGATGCCGAGGAAGCCGCGCAGCGCGTCCTGGTTCGCGCGGCGCGTCCCCGGCAGCAGCGACGGCAGACCGCGCAGGGCGGGAAAGGCCTCCAGGGTCCGCGTCAGCGTGTTGACGTACCGGGCCTCCGCCTCGCGTTCGGGACCGGTGTTCTCCTCGATCCGCCGGCCCAGCCGGTTGCTCACGAACACCAGCGGCGGCACGATCACCAGCAGGACGAGGCTGGCCTGCCAGGACAAGTACAGCAGCACCCCCAGGAAGACGACCGAGGCGACCGCCTGGCGCGCGATGCGCAGGGACACGTCGACGGCGGGCAGCACCCCCTGGGACACGTCGTTGTGGATGCGGCTCACGTACGAGGCGTTGCCCGCCCGCGACACCTTCCGCCCGTCCAGGCCGAGGGCGCGCCCCAGCAGCTGCGTCTCCAGCACCAGCGTGAACGCGTTCTCGAACCGCTTGCGCCGGCAGGCGACCCAGTACCCGGTGAGGTTGAGGGTCAGCCCGAGCACGAGGTAGGCGAGGCCGAGGACCAGGAACCGCCGCAGGTCGGCGGTCAGGATCGCCTCGTCGAACAGGGCCTTCAGCAGCAGCGGGTGCAGCAGCGCCTCCAGCCCGCTCGTGGTGGCCTCGGCGACGAGGACCACCACGAAGGGGGACCGGTGCCCCCGCAGCGTGACCCACAGTTGCCTCACCGCCCGACCTCGTCCAGCAGGAAGTCGGCCGGGCCTCCCCGGTTGACCCGGTGGAGCACCCGCAGCACGCCCGCCGAGCCCGTCAGGTAGTCGGTGGAGCAGCGCAGCAGGCCGTCACCGGGCAGTGCCAGCAGGGGCGGCCGGCCCTCGGCGCGGCGCAGCCCGAAACGGTCCGCGGGCTCGAAGAGGAAGACCTTCCGGACGAAGTCGAGCTGGCGCAGCGCCGTGTCGCGGTACGACCGGTCGCCGGTGAACTCGGCCGCGTCCAGCAGGGCGTCGGCGACCCCGGTCATACCGAAGGCGTAGCCGGGCATGACCGAGTACCGGACGTCCAGTCCGCGCAGGACGGTCCGGGCCGCCTCGGTGTCCCCGTAACGCAGCAGCACCTTCAGCACGCCCGCGGAACCGACCTCGACGTACGGCTCCATCGTCCGCTCGTGCTCGAACATGACCGGGCCGCCCTCGTCGTCGATGGGCTTGGCGTGGGCCATCTCCCAGGCCAGCGCCTCCCGCCCCAGCCGCAGGTAGCGCTCCTCTCCCGTGACCTGGTGCATGCGCAACAGGAACATCGCGACGCCGGCCTGCCCGAAGCCCAGGCCGGTCAGCGGCCCCTTCGCGGTGAACTCGTTGAGCCAGTGGGCCTGCCCGCCGTCGCGCTGCGCCGTCTCGTACAGCGCCTGCGCGCACTCCTGCGCCGCGGCGAGGTCGCGGGGGTCGTGGCCGCGCAGGAAGAAGCGCAGGTTCGTCATGCCGACCCCGGAGAGGCCGTAGTAGAAGGTGTGGTCGCCCTTCTCCACCGCGCGCTCGTTGGCCCGGGTCAGCAGCTCCCTGGCCCGGGCGGCGAGCCCGAGGGAGTCGGCGGCCCAGGCGATGCCGGACAGGCCGTTCATGAGACCGTCCGGGTAGCGGGCCGGATCGATGTCCGCCAGCCTGCTGCCCAGCCAGGCACGCCACTCCGGGCGGATCGGGACACCGCTGGCGTGCAGCGCCCACAGGACACCGCTCGCTCCGAAGCCCAGGCTCAGCGGGTTGGTGACGTGTGCGAAGGGGTCGACGGGGAAGAGCGTGTCGCGATCGGTGTCGGCGGTGGCTTCGACGAACGCGGCCACCCCGGCCTCCGCCTCGGCCAGGGCGAGCTGCTCCTCGACGACCGGGCGCTGCGGCAGGGCCTCGACGGCGTCGAGCAGGCCGGCCTCGTCCTCCAGGGCCTCCAGCAGGCCGGTGAGGTCCATCCGGTTCCGGGCCAGGTCGGTGATGAGCCGGTGCACCCGCTCCGGCCAGCCCAGTCCCTCGGTGATGAAGATCCGGTACAGGTCGAGGACGTCCTCGCGCAGGTACGACATGGCGGCGATCGGGAAGACGAAGTACGCCATGGTGGAGGCGAGGGCGTACCGGTCGCCCTCCGGCCCGTACGCCTTGAAGCGGTTGCGGGAGAGGCTGAACCCCGGGGTGTAGAGCTCGACCGGCTTCGCCAGAGCGGCGTCGCCGCCCTCGGCCAGCCGGCAGGCCTCCAGGTCGACGATGGTCACCTCGTAGGTGTCCGGGTCGATGAGCAGGTTGGCGGCGGTGAAGTCGGCGAGGACCACACCTCGGTCGTGGGCGGCCCCGATCGCGCGGGCCAGCCCGCGGAAGACGGCGAGGAATGTCCGCAGGTACTCCCGCGACCGCTCGATGTCGAACCCCGGCCGTGCCAGCGGGTTGCGCTCCAGCAGCACCGAGCGGATGTCGGAGCCCTCGACGAACTCTTCGGCGATGTAGTGGTGTTCCCAGTGCTGGAACTTGGCGATCGGCGCCGGGTACGAGCCCGCGTCGGCCAGTCGGTTCAGGAACATCCACTCGCGGTCGAGGATGTCCACGGCGTCGTGGTCCTGGCGCGGGTTGATGTTGGTGTGCGGCCGGGCCTCCTTGAGCAGCACCGGGCGGTCGTCGTCCGCGGTGTCCTCGGCCGTGTACACGCCGCCGCTGTTGGAGAACTGGATCGCGCCGGTCACCCGGAAACGGCCCCCGAGCAGGCCGTCCCCCTCGTCCTCGTCGGCGGGCTGCCAGTCGTCGAACGGCCAGGGCACCCAGGAGGGCTGCGCACGGCCCGGGCGCCGGTCGTCGGGGACGGGCCCGTCCGGTCCGAGGACCTGAGGCAGCCGGCGGCCGAGGACGTCGACGGTGTGGGTGTCGAGGAACTGGCCGTAGCGGAAGTAGAGGGCCTTGCTGTCCTGGTAGCGCAGGTCCGACAGGACGTAGGCACCTTCGACGCCCTTCAGGAGGCGGGCGAGGTCCGCCAGGCACGTGCGGAACTCGTCTTCGTCGCGCGGGTAGACGGTGACGAGCTTGCCGCCGCTGCCCCGGGACATGGCCTTGGAGTTGAGCATCTCGAAGATGTTGAGGTCGAGGGCGATCTTGAAATCGATCTCGCGTTCCGTCAGGTGGCCGATCACCGAGGCGGCGACCTCGCGCACGTGGCGGTGGCTCGACGAGACGTGGATCTTCCAGCCCTGCGCCGGCAGGTTCTGGTTGTGCCGGAAGCTCCACCAGATGCCGCTGCGGACGAAGCGGTCCCGCACCCGCTCGTCGAACGCGGCGAGGAAGTGGTCCGCGTTCGGCTCGTAGAAGACGTCGAGCGGGTCGAAGAACAGTGTGTCGTTCCACGCGAAGAGGAAGCGGTAGACCCAGCGTTCGTTGCGCATGTCAGCCTCTGTGATCGTCCTGGGGGCCGCCGGCAGCAGCGGCAGCGGCAGCGGCCATCGGGAACGACGGGTCCGTGCGGGGGCGCGCCGAGCCCCCGCACGGACCCGACGGGTCAGTTCGGGTCGTGCGGCTGGTGCGGAGACTTGCAGCAGTCGCTGCTGCTGCTCGTCAGGCTGATGGTGGCGGCAGCACTGGGCGTGACGCGGGCCTCCATGTTCTGAAGCTTGAGGACGCTCATCCGGATCACCTCCTCGAAGGTCGGGTGCGCGGGACGCACGGTGATGTGGATTCCTGGCCGGCCGATCGACAGGACCGACTCAACGCCATCCGTTCCAGCCGCACATGGGCGGTGGCCCCGCATAATCTCCGCCCGCGCCCCCCACCGAAGCGAGGCCCGGCACGGGGCGGAATGGTGGTGGTTCGCACGCTCCGGTCGGCGGCACCCGATGTGGTAGGGAAGGGCGATGTCAGAGGCGGTGTCTAGCCTCGGGGGCATGTCTGAGACCTCCACGGGTGCGCCCGACGACGTGAACGGCCCGCTCGACGATCCGCGGTGGACCGTGCAGTGGGCCGAAGGCCCCGTACCGGACCAGCGGCAGCTGCGACCCCTCATCGGCCACGGCGGCCCGGTGCGGGCGGTGGCCACCGCGATCGTCGACGGCAGACCGGTCGCGGTCTCGGGCGGCCGGGACGACACCGTGCGCTTCTGGGACCTCGCGACGGGCGGGCAACTCCACGATCCGGTCACCGGTCGTACCGATCCGGTGTCCTCGATGACGGCCGAGGTGTTGTCCGTGGCCACGGCGGTTGCCGAGGGCAGGCCCGTGGCCTTCAGCCTGCACGGCGACGACGCGGTCCTGGTGTGGGACCTGGCCACCGGCCGTGCGGCCGGGGAGTTCGTCGGACTGGTGGAGAGCGCCGTCCTGGACGGGCGCCGGGTCCTCCTCACCCTCGGGGCCGACGGGACCCTGTACGTGGGGGACCTGCTCACCGGCCGCCGGGTCACCGCCTTCCCGTCGGCGGCCGGCCTCGCGATGTTGGACGGCCGCCGCGTCGTCCTCACCGTCGACGACATCGACGTGGACCGGACGGTGCGCGTGTGGGACCTGGGCACCGGCGATCAGCTGGCCCGGTCGCTGGAGGTGGTGCGGACCGTCGAACTCGACGGACGCGTGCTCGTCGTCACCGCCCGGGAGCCCGGCCAGGAGGCGCAGCGGCTGTGGGACCTGGCCACCGGCGAGCCGGTGGAGACCCCTTCGGCCGCCGCGGCCCTGGCCGGCGGCGCGGCCCGGCCCGGCCCGACGACCGTGACGCTCGTGCACGGACGTGCCGTCGCCGTCGGCCTCGACGGCGAGGAGCCCCGCTTCATCGGCCCCCTGGCCCTCGCCCGTCAGAACGGCGCCCTGGTACGGGCCCGGGCCCGGGAGACCGCGGTGCTGGACGGACGTGCCGTCGCCCTCACCATCGAAGCGGACGGATCCCAGCGCATCTGGGACCTGACGGACGACCGGCCGCGCGTGAACGGCACGCGGGTGATCGGTGCCGTCGGCGCGAGTGGCACGGCGCCGGCCTTCCCGCCCGGCCCGGAGCCGGCAGGGGACCTCTGGCAGCGGATCTCCGGCCGTGGCAACGGTCCTTCCGACGGCGGCGATCAGGTCCTGTTCACCGTGGAGCAGGACGACACGGTGGTGGTACGGGACCGCGCCACCGGACAGCCCGTGGGCCCGCCGCTGACCGGCCACACCGGCAAGGTCTGGGACGTGGCCACCACCGTCGTGGACGGGCGGACCGTCGCCGTCACGGCGGGCGCCGACCACACGCTCCGGACCTGGGACCTCACCCGCACCCCTGGGGCTGGGCCGGCCCGGACCGGCCACACCGGAACGGTTTCGGCGATCACCACAGCCGTTCTCGAGGGGAGCCCGGTGGTCGTTACGGCTGCCGCGGACCGCACCCTGCGCGTCTGGGACCTGACCACCGGTCAGCAGGTCACGGACCCCGTGACCGGTCTGGAGGGAGAGGTGACCGCCATGGTCGCATCGGTGGTGGACGGGCGGCCGGTGGTCGTGACCGCAGGCTCAGGAGACGACCTGCACCTGCTGGATCCGGTGGGCGGGAAACACCTCGGTGAGCCCGTCACCACCCACCACGGCCGGGTGCTGGCCCTGGCGGGTGCGACCCTGGCCGGCCGGTCCGTCGTGGTCACGGCCGGCAGCGACCGCACCGCGGCGGTCTGGGACCTCGCCACCCGCCGCCCGGTCGGCGAACCGCTCACCGGGCACGCCAGCAGGGTGACCACCGTCGCGACGACGGAACTGGCGGGGCGGCCCGTCGCGGTCACCGGAAGCTGGGACAAGACCGTACGGCTGTGGGACCTCACCACCGGCCGGCCGATCGGGGAACCGCTGACCGGCCACACCGACTGGGTGACATCGGTGGTCACCACCCTGGTCGACGGCAGGCCCGTGGCGGTCAGCAGGAGCCGGGACCAGACGGTGCGCCGGTGGGACCTGGCCGCGATGCGGGAGATCGGCGAACCCCTGACCGGCCACACGGATCCGAACGGGCCCCTGGCCGTCGCCGCCGGGGGCGCCCCGCCGGTGGTGGCCATCGGCCAGGGCCGGGCCGTGCGGTTCTGGGACCCCGCCGTCGGGCGAGAGGTCGGGAAGGAGTACGCGCTGCCGCTCCCGGCGGGCGCGCTCGGGTCCGCGCCGGGAGGGCGGCTCGTGGTCGCCTTCGGCCCGGAGCTCATGGTGCTGTGCCCGGCGGCGGGTTGACTGAAATGGACCGTACCCCTCCGGTAGGTCGGGAGAATCTCAGGAGCAAGAGGCGGTGATCGTCCGTGCGGGCGGGGGTGAGTGAACGGACCCCTGTCGTAGGGCGGTTCACCGATCCCCCCAGTACCGTGAGAGGCACCACGATGACCACACACCGCGTCAGGCGTTACGCGGCACGCGCGTTGACCATGGCGGTCGCGGCCTGCGCCGTCGCTGCGGCGACCACCCTTCCGGCATCCGCCGCCGACCAGCCGACCCGGCAGCAGCTCATGGCGGACTGCGCCTCGGGCGAAGGCAAGTGCACCTTCAACTCGCCCCAGCTCGGCGAGGCGTACCTGGGTGAGTTCCGCCAGGTGTCGAACTCGCTGTTCAACTGCACCACGTCGGACGCCACCCAGTCGATGACCTGGGACGACACGGTGGGCTCCACCGATTCGTTGGGCGTCTCCGTCACGGCGGGAGGCAAGATAGCGGGCATCGTTGACCTGAGCGTAACCGCGAGTTACAGCCATAGTTGGTCGAGCAGTCACTCGGAGAGCAGCTCGCTCAACATGACGGTGAAGCCCGGCGAGGTCGGATGGATCTCGCGCGCCCAGGTGATGCAGAAGGTCTCCGGTACCTGGCAGACCCACTACGACAGCCCCAAGTGGAGCCACTACTACTGGTTCTTCCAGGACACGATCACCAGCCCGGCCAAGAACGGCACGGACGGCAAGAGCAACGCGGTGGTGGTCAAGAGCCGCAAGATGACGACTTCGGAGAAGCGTTCCTGCGCCGCCGAGGGCCACCAGGGCCGCGCGTTCGTCGAGTCCCGCTGAACCCACCCGGCTCCGCCCCGCTCCCCGGGGCGGAGCCGGACGGCGGGTGCCGCCACCCGGTTCGGGGGCGGCCCCCGCGGGCATGCTGACGGGGTCGTCGGGGTGTGGGGGGCCGGCCCGGTGGCACCACAGCTTCCGTTGTCGACCGGCGGGCCGGGCCGCCCCCGTCCGTCCGCGAGAGCGGGGGGCACCGTGCCCGACGGGAAGACGAAGGCCGACGAGGTACCCGACCCGGCCCGGGCGGCCTTCGAACTGAGCGGCCGCCTGGTGCTCACCGGCCAGTACGAGGAAGCCCTGACGGCCACCGACGAGGCCGCGCGGCTCTACCGCGAGCGGATCGCCGCCCGGCCCGGCCGGCTCGAAGCCTTGGGTTCGGCCGCCCCGCTCGCCTACGTCATGGTGTTGCGCTGCGAGGCGCTGTCGAAGCTGGGGCGGTGGGAGGAGTGCCTGCGCACCGCCTCCGAGGCCGTGGCCCTGAGCCGCTCGCAGCAGGCGGACGCGCCCTTCGCCGCGCCCCTGGGCGCCACCCTGATGGGCCTCGCCACCGCCCTGTGGGGACTGGGCCGCCCGCAGGAGGCCCTCGCGATGGCCCGGGAGTCCGTCGCCCTGTACCGCAGGCTCGCCCGCAGGGACGCCGCGCACCGCCCGCAGCTCGCCAACGCGCTCAGCCTGCTCGGCGTGGTGCTGTCCCGCCTCGGGCTGCACGCCGAGGCGCTGAAGGTCACCAAGGAGTGCGTCGCCCTGTACCGGCGGCTGATCTCGGCGGACCCGGCCGCCCACGCCCTCGGGCTCGCGCAGGCGGTGAACAACCTGGCCCGCCGCAGGTCGGTACTCAACCAAGGGCGCCGGGCCCTACGGAGCGCCCAGGAGGCGGTGACGCTCTACCGGCAGCTGGCCCTGGCCAATCCGGCGGTCCACCGGCGCGACGTGGCGATGGCGCTCGGCAACCTCGCCCGGATGCACTTCAGCCGGGAGGCGTCGCTGGCCGCCGCGCAGGAGTCGGTCGCCATCCTGCGCGAGCTCGCTGCGGAGGTCCCGCAGACGTACGCCTCCTCCCTCGCGGAGGTCCGCGCCCTGGAGGACCGCCTGCGAGCGCTGGCCCCACCACCCGGCGCCTGAGGCCGGACCCGCCGCCCGGCCGACTGAGCTTTTAGGCGATTTTCACGAGGGTGTCAAGTCCCGAGATTCCGGAACATGACCCGGATGTGGCCCCCGGGGCTTACTTGTGGTGCGGGCCTCACCGGAAACAAAACGAGGCAGACGAAAGAAAAGGAATACCTCTTCCTTCGTCGACATCACCGCAGCGTCTCGGAAATCCGGGGCGTCATACACCCCTCTTGAATCTGTAGGAGAAAGTCATGAACCGCAAGATGCACACCAACAACGTTGTCCGTCCCACCCGCCGCGGTTTCCGCGTAGCCACTCTGGTCGCCGCGGCCGCTGTGGTCACAGGAGGAGTCGTCCTTCCGGCATCCATGGCCTCGGCCGCTCCGGTGGCGACCCACGTCGCTACGGCCCTCCCGAACGCCGGGGGCGCCGGAGGTGACGGTGGCAAGGGCGGTACCGGCGGTCTCGTCGGTGGCGCCGGTGGTGCCGGTGGCTCCGGTGGCGGCAGCGTCACGGGTACCGGTGGCAAGGGCGGTAACGGTGGTACCGGTGGGGACGGCTTCCTGCTCGGTGGCGCCGGTGGCGGTGGCGGCGGTGGCGGCGAAGGCCGCATCGGTGGCGCCGGTGGTAACGGTGGCGACGGCGGCTTCGGCGTCCTCCAGGGCGGCAACGCCGGTGGCGGCGGCGGGGGCGGCGACGGCTTCATCAAGGGCGGCAAGGGCGGCAACGGCGGCAACGGCGGCTTCAGCTTCTTCAACGGAGGCAACGGCGGCAAGGCCGGAGACGGCGGCCTCGGTGGCCTGATCGGTGGCGAGGGCGGCGACGGCGGTGCCGGTGGCGGCAGCCTCTTCTGACCCTCACCTGACCCGCACCGCAGTACCCGCTCAACGGGGTGGAGGCCTCAGGGCCTCCACCCCCCCCCCCACACCCCTCGTCGGTATGTGCCGAAACGGAGAAACCCCTCATGTTCACGAAGTCCTGGCAGCGTCCGATCATCCTGGTCACGGCCTCTCTGGCCCTCGTCACCGGTACGGCGTGCGCCGCGCAGGCGTCGCAGTCCCACACCCCCACGAACATCAGCGCCTCGGCCCCGGCCGACACGCCCGAACACTGCGTCGGATTCGGGGCGGGCGGCAAGGGCGGAGAGGGCGGCAAGGGCGGTCGGGGCGGCGAGCCCGGTCAGCCGGGCGAGCCCGGCCAGCCCGGCGGGGTCGGCTGCTTCAAGTTCGAGGACCTGCCCGACAAGCCGAAGGCGGATCTGACGGTGGTCGACAAGGTGCGCATCGTGCTCATCGTGCTGGCGGCCGACGACCCGGAGGAGACCACGAAGAAGATCTCCGAGAAGTACAAGATCACGGACGAGCAGATCGACAACTGGAAGAAGTACTACGTCGACGGCGACTGGTTCGCGCTGATGGCGGACGACGTCCGCTCGTAAGGCCTTCCAGGCCCAGGCGCCCCGGTCCACAACGGGCCGGGGCGCCATCGGAACCTCGGGCACCGGGGAAAGAACAGCCGGACATCGATCTGGCCCATTCGAAAGGAACGCGGAAAGCGGGAAATCGGGACTCCGCAGCCGCGTCACGGAAAGTAATTTCCAAGGCAAGGGAGATTCTCATGCGTACGCGATCCACGAAGTTTCGGCTCGGTCTCGTCATTTCCGCGACCCTGATCGGCGCGGGTGCAATGGCACCGGTCGCCACGGCGGCCCCGGCGCAGACCGTTCGGACGGTCTCCGCTTTCGCCGACGGCGACGCGACCCCGGGCGGGGGCCGGTTCGACGGCAGGGCGGTGCTCGACAGCGTCAAGGTGGACAAGGGCAGCGTCCGCGTCGGTGACCGGGTCTGCGCGGGCAGCTGCGAGGGATCGGTGAACGGCACCAAGGGCGGCAAGGGCGGCATCTGCGCCGGTCTGTGCAACGGCAGCGCCAACGGCGGCACCGGCGTCACGGGCGTGCCGGGCGGCAGCGGCGGCACCGGTGGCAAGGGCGGCATCTGCGCCGGGACGTGCAACGGCAGCGCCAACGGCGGAACCGGCGGCACCGGCGGGGTCGCGCTGCCCGGCGGTGACGGCGGCAAGGGCGGCACGGGCGGAGACGGCGGCCTCTGCTTCGGCATCGGCTGCGGGACCACCGGCGGCTTCGGCGGCAACGGCGGCGCCGGCGGCAACGACGACGACTGACCGCCACGGACCGCGGCGCGCACCGGGACCGGTTCCCTTCGGGGACCGGTCCCGGTGCGCGTGCGCGTCCGCTCGGGTGTCCGTCCCCCCGTACCGCTCGATAGACTTCCAGGTATGGAAGAGCGGCCTGCCGCGTCCGGCGGCGTCACCCGGCGGGGTGAGGGGGGCGCCCGATGAGCGAGGCGTCCAACCTCAGCGTGTACGCGGGCCGAGCCTCGGGCCTCATCGGCAAGCAGATCGCGGGCTACCGGGTGGAGCGCATGATCGGCCGCGGTGGCATGGCCGTCGTCTACTGCGCGAAGGACCTGCGCCTGGACCGTACGGTCGCGCTCAAGCTCATCGCCCCCGAGCGGGCCCGCGACGAGACCTTCAGGCGCCGCTTCACGCACGAATCGCGGGTGGCCGCATCGATAGACCACCCGCACATCGTGCCCATCTTCGAGGCGGGCGAGACCGACGGCGTCCTCTACATCGCCATGCGCTACGTCTCCGGCCTGGACCTGCGCGCGCTGCTGGACCGCGAGGGCCCGCTGCCCGTGGCGACCGCCCTGCGCATCGCCGCCCAGGTGGCATCGGCGCTCGACGCGGCCCATGACCACGACCTCGTGCACCGGGACGTCAAGCCCGGCAACATCCTGGTGGCCGCGGGCACCGACAGCGAGCACCCCGAGCACATCTACCTCACGGACTTCGGGCTGACGAAGAAGGCGCTGGCGCTGACCGGGTTCACGACGGACGGCGAGTTCGTCGGGACGCTCGACTACATGGCGCCGGAACAGATCTCCGGCAGGCCGGTGGACGGCAGGTGCGACCTCTACAGCCTGGCGTGCGTCGTCTACGAAACGCTCGCCGGCGGGCCGCCCTTCCAGCGCGAGGAGGACGCGGCGCTGCTGTGGGCGCACCAGTACGACCCCCCGCCCCCACTGACGCAGCGGCGGCCGGGAATCGCTCCCGCCGCCGCCGACGTACTGACCAAGGCCCTGTCGAAGGTCCCCGAGGACCGCTACGGATCCTGCCTCGAATTCGTGGCCGCGCTGCGCGTCGCCACGGGAGGCGGCACCGGCCGTTACGCCGATCCGCCGTCACGGGAGGATTCCCGTCCCCCCGGTGTCCCGGGGGACTCAGCGCCCCCGCGGGAGCCCCCGGTCTGGGCCCGGCCGGTCTTCTACGGCCGGCCCGGCGGCCCGTAGACGCCAAACGCCCGCCCCGCCCGTAACGGGCGGGGCGGGCGTTTCCGCTGTCCTGCGTAGGTCGTTCCTGCGCGAATCCCGCGCTCGTCACAGCCCCATCGAGATGGCCAGGCGGGTCATCTCGGCCGTGGTGCTGATGTTCAGCTTGGCGCGGATGCGGCGCAGGTAGGCGTCGACCGTGTGCTTGGAGAGCCCCATCTGGCGAGCCGTCTGCAGGTAGGTGCAGCCTGCGGCGATGTGTCGCAGTGCCTCCTGCTCGCGCGGGGCGAGGGTGGGGGTGGTGGCTTCGGTCTGCGGGGCGACGAGGGTGAGGCTCATGATTTCCTCCGACGGATCGGTCTGGTCATCACTGCTCACGTCCTCGGAAGCAGGGGACGTATACCTGAATGTCGGTGTTTGTCCCTAATAAAGAGCTTGTCGGTGGGACTTCATGGAGCTGTCCGTCGACTGTCACAGGCGCGTCACAGGGAACATTTCCGCGCATATCGCCCAACCTGGTGCGCGCCCTCAGTACTCGGTGAGGGACTGCTCGGCCCAGATCGTCTTTCCGATGGCCGCGTGCCGGGTGCCCCAGCGCTGGGCGAGCTGGGCCACCAGCAGGAGGCCCCGCCCGCCCTCGTCGAAGGTCCGGGCCCGCCGCATGTGCGGGGCGGTACTGCTCGCGTCGGAGACCTCGCAGATCAGGGTGCTGTTCTTCTCGTGGATCAGCCGCAACTGGATGGGCGGCTGGCCGTACCTGATCGCATTGGTGACCAGCTCGCTGACCAGGAGCTCGGTGACGAAGGCGGCCTCCTCCAGCCCCCAGGCCGTCAGCTGGTCAGTGGTCTGGCGCCGGGCCGTGGCGACCACGGAGGGGTCGGAGGGCAGGTCCCAGACGACGACCTGGTCGGCGTGCAGGCTCCTGGTCCGGGCGACGAGCAGGGCCACGTCGTCGTCCGGGCGATGCGTCAACATGGCCGTCAGCACGCGGTCGCACACCGCGTCCAGCGTGTCCGCGGGCCGCACCAGGGCCGCGAACATGCTGTCCAACGCCTCGTCGATGTCGTGGTCGCGGGCCTGCAGCAGACCGTCGGTGTACAGGGCGAGGATGCTGCCCTCGGGCAGTTCGACTTCGAGCGTCTCGAAGGGCAGGCCGCCCAGGCCCAGCGGGGGACCGGCCGGGACGTCCAGGAGGTACACGGAGCCCTCGGGGGAGACCACGGCGGGCGGCGGGTGGCCGGCCCGGGCGACCGTGCAGCGGCGGATGACCGGGTCGTAGACCACGTACAGGCAGGTGGTGCCGATGCCCCCGGCCGTCTCCCCGCCGGACTCCTGGTCACCCTCGTCGGCGGACAGGTGGATCACGAGGTCGTCGAGGTGGGTGAGCAGCTCGTCGGGTCCCAGATCGACGTCGGCCAGGGTGCGTACGGCGGTGCGCAGGCGCCCCATGGTGGCGGTGGCCCGGATGCCGTGGCCGACGACGTCCCCCACGACCAGCGCCACCCGGGCGCCCGACAGGGGGATCACGTCGAACCAGTCGCCTCCCACACCGGCCTCGCCGGCCGCGGGCAGGTAGCGGGAGGCGATCTCCAGCGCGGCCTGATCGGGCAGCGTGTGCGGGAGCAGGCTGCGCTGCAGGGTCATGGTCGTCGTGTGCTCCCGGCCGGACCGGTACGCGTTGCGGATCCCGGCCGCCGCCCTGGCCGTGAGTTCCCCGGCCACCCGCAGGTCCTCCGGCTGGAAGGGCTCCTGGCGCCGGTGACGGCTGAAGACGGCCACACCGAGCGTGCCGCCGCCGGCCCGCATCGGCACCACCATGATCGAGTGGGCCCCGTACTCGCCGATCCAGGCGGCTCCGGGGTCCTGCGCCGCCCAGCGGGCGAGGGCCGGGTCGGCGGCCCCGTACACGGCGCCGTGGCCCGAGACCAGCGCTTCGACGGGCGGTGACAGCGGCGGGTAGCTGGTCGTGTCCCCCACGGCCACCACGGACTCGGGGGTCCCGTCGAGGACCGACCGCGCCGAGGCGCGGCACACGGTGACCGGCCCGTCCGCCGGGACCGAGGACGGTTCGTCGCCGCGCGGGAGCGGTTCCAGCAGGTCGACCACCGCGAAATCGGCGAACCGGGGGACGGCTGCGTCGGCCAGCTCGTGCGCGGTGCGGACACTGTCCAGCGTCGTCCCGATGGGCGCGGTGTCGACCTCGTCCGTCAGGAGCATCTGGTGCTGGACCCCCTCCACCCCGTTCCGGTCGTGCGCGGCCAGACATACGGCGTGCACCCGGCCGTCCTGGTCCCGCAACGGCGCCAGCGAGGTGGTCCAACCGTGCTCCGCACCGGCGCCCGTCGGGTGGACGAAGGCCTCCGTGTACTGCGGCTCACCGGAGTCCAGCGCCAGCCGCATCCGGCGCTCGGTCTCGTCGCTCACGGGATCCGGCGCGATCTCCGGCAGGCGTAGCCCCCGCATCTCGGCCTCCGTGAGGGAGAGCGTGCGCTCCATACCGGCGTTCGCCCGCACCAGGCGCAGGTCCGCATCGAAGATCGCCAGGAAGCAGGGGGACTGGGTGAACGCCCACTCCTTCAGCGGTTCGCCCCAGGGAGAGCGGGGTGCGCCCCCGGCGGCGGACACCACGAACCACTTGACGGTGCCGCCGCTGGACGTCCAGCGGTGCGCCAGCAGTGCCACCTCCATGCGGTGACCGTCCCGGTGGCGCAGCGCCACCGTGCCGCTCCACCGCTCCCGCTCGGACGGCACCTCACGCGCCGCGTCACTGAGGACATCGGCGAGCCGGTGGGCGGCGGGCAGCCCCACGACCTCGGACGGCACGTAGCCGAGCAGCCGGGTCGCACCCTCGCTCCACTCGGTGACGATGCCCTGCTCGTTGATCGTCGCCGAGGCCGTGTAGGCCGACTCGAGGGGGGCGGCCGTCTCCTCGGGCCGCTCACCAGGAGAGGTGGGAACTTGCTCCATCGCCACTCATCTCGCCCTCGCTCGTTCCGCTGCCGCCGCCCCACGGGGACGTGCACGGCCAGGCGCTCCTCTGACCAGAATGATCCAGCCGGACAAGGAGCACCAACGCAGTACCGTCACGCGGGGCACTCAGCCACCCGGGTGCGCGAGGACGAGGGCGAGCGTCCGACCGGTTCCGGCGTTCGAGGTCGCGGCGGCGTCCACGGCGCCGGTCATCAGACCGGTTCCTCGTCCGGGTCGAGGAGCCGCAGCTCGTGCGCCAGCGCGGCCACGGCCCGGCGGATCTGGCCGGGCGTGTGGTCGTACGTGATGAAGAACCGCAGCCGGGCCAGCTCCTCCGGTACGGCCGGATGGAGGATGGGATTGACGCTGATGCCCTGCTGGAACAGGGCCTCCGCGAGCCGCAGGGTCTTCAGCGAGTCCCCGACGATGCACGGTACGACCGGCGTGTCATGGCTGTCCCCTGTGTTGATGCCCGCCTCGCGCGCGAGGCGGACGAAGAGCGCCGCGTTCTCCGAGAGCCGTGCCACCCGCTGCGGCTCGGCACGCAGCATGCGCAGGGCGGTCAGCGACGCCGCCGTGTCGGCCGGGGTCATCCCGGCGCTGTAGACGAAGCCCGGCACGGTGTAGCGCAGGTACTCCACGACCGGGCGGCTCGCCGCGACGTAGCCACCGCAGCTCGCCAGCGCCTTCGACAGCGTGCCCGACCACAGGTCGACCGCCGAGCGGTCGATGCCGTAGTACTCGCCGATGCCGCGGCCGGAACGGCCGATCGTCCCGATGCTGTGCGCCTCGTCGATCATCAGCAGCGCGCCGTGTCGGCGCTTGACGTCGACGAGGGCGGGCAGGTCGGCGATGTCCCCGTCCATGCTGTAGACGCCTTCGACGACGACGAGCACCCGCCGGTACTGGTCACGGACCTGCGTCAGCAAGGTGTCGAGGGCGGTGGCGTCGTTGTGGGGGAAGGGTCGCCGGGTCGCGCCGGAGAGCCGGCACCCCTGGAGGATGCTGTCGTGCGCGAGGGAGTCGTGGACGATGAGGTCCCCGGGGCCGACGAGGTGGCCGATGACGGTGACGTTGGTGGCATGGCCGTTGGCCAGGGTGACCGCGGCCTCGCACCCGAGCAGGTCGGCGATCTCGCTTTCGAGTTCCAGGTGGAGCGGTCGGCTGCCGGAGAGCAGCCGGCTGGCGGAGACCGAGGTGCCGCAGCGCTCTATCGCCTCGTGGGCCGCCTCGTTCACCTGCGGGTGGGTGGCCATGCCCAGGTAGTTGTAGCTGGAGAAGGAGAGGAGTTCCCGGCCGTCGATGACGGTGGTGTCCGTCAGCGCGCCCTCGTGGACGAGGAAGTACGGATTGGCCAGCCCCAGCCCGGAGAGCGAGGCGATGCGTTCGGCGTGGGCGGTGACCTCGGGGAAGCACTCGATCCGAGTGTGCTGCTCGGGCAACGGGGCGGCGGCCGGGGCCGGCGCCTCTTCGGCTCCGGATCGCTGCTCGGGAACGGGAGCGGGAGCGGTTACGGGTACGGGGGCGGGGGCGGGGGCCGGTACGGAGTTGCCGCAGCCGCGCGCGATCATCGCGGCGATCCCTCCGACGGTCGGCCGGTCGGTGGCCGTCTTGTCGCGGGTCCACTGAGGCCACTGCCGCTTGAGGGAGGAGAACAGGTCCGTCAGCATCAGCGAGTCGAAACCGAGGTCGTCGATCAGCAACTGGTCGTCGCGCAGATGGGCGACCGGGAACGCGCTGACCCGGGCCACGTGCGCGAGCACGGACTCCGTGACCGTGGTGAGGTCCCCGGTCGGCGGCGGTGGCGGCCGCTCCTCGGTGTCGGGCGCGGCGGGCGGGGCGGGCGGGGCGGGCACGGCGGGGGGTACCGGGGCGGTTTCGGCGGTCGCCGGGGCGACGGCCGGCGCGGTCCGGTTCGGCTCGGGGAGGGTTTCGGCGAGGCGGGCCAGCAGCGCCGCCTCCGTGGTCGGGTTCGGCTCGGGGAGGGTTTCGGCGAGGCGGGCGAGCAGCGCCGTCTGCTGCTGGACCAGCCGGATCAGTTCCTCCATCGGGTGGAGCGGCGAGTCGTTCATCGTGGTCTCCTCGGGGGGTACGGGCCGGGACCGGGCCGGGGGCCGGTGGGAGGGGGCGGGGGTGCCCGTCGTTGCCGGGCGACGGCGGGGCATCCAGTAGGACTGGGTGGCGAGCTTCGCCACCGGCAGGTCGAGCAGTCGGCGCTCCCCCTGGGGAACCAGGGCGCGCGGGTCGACCGGGGCGCCCAGGACCGCGAGCCGGGCGAGGGCCCGTACGAAGCTCCGGCCGCCGTCCGGAGCCACCCCGGCGACGGGGACGACGTGGACGTCGCCGTGGTCGGTGAGGTTGCGGCGGACCGATGTCAGGAGCGAATTGCCGCCGGTCACCTGGAGGAAGACACGGGCCCCCTGGTCGTAGGCGGTGCGCACGGCATCGGCGAACTGGACCGGTGCGGACGCGTGCCGTGCCCACAGCTCGCGCAGCCGCTCGGGTTCGGTGCAGACCTCCGCGTTCACGGAGGAGACGAACGGGAGGACGGGGCTGCTGACGGGGCGCTCGGCGAGGTCCGCGCGCATCTCCTCGTCCGCGGCGGCGAGCCGCGGCGAGTGGAAGGCGTTCGACACGTCGAGCGCCACCGTGACGACCCCCGCCTCGGCGCAGGCCCGCCGCATGGCGTCGAGCCCGTGCGGCGTGCCGCTGACCACGACCTGCCGCGGCTGGTTGAAACAGGCGAGCCACACGTCGTCGATGCCGTTCACCAGCCGGCGGCAGGTGTCCTTGTCGGTCTGTACGGCGAGCATCCCGCCGCGCAGGCCGTTCTCGGCCTCCCGGAGGGTCGCGCCCCGGTGCACCAGCAGTCGTACGGTGTCCCCGTCGGTGAGGGCGCCCGCCGCAGCGGCCGCGGCGAACTCCCCGACGCTGTGGCCGAGGACCAGGTCGGGAGCGATGCCGAAGCCGGCGAGGAGCCGGGTGGCGGCGATCTGGACGGTCCCGAGCAGCGGCTGGCACACCTCGGTGGAGGCGAGCCTGCGCCCGGCCCCTTCGGCGTCGCCCTCGGCGGTCGCCGCCTCCCCGTACAACAGGTCGCCGATGTCGGGGCCGGTGGCCTCGCGGGCCGCGGCACCGAGGTCGTCGACGGTCGCCCGGAAGCCGGGGAACCGCTCGTGGAGGTCCCGCATCATGCCGGGCCGCTGGCTGCCCTGACCGGGGAAGAGGAAGGCGAGGCGGCGCCGCTCGGCCGGCAGCGGGGCGTCGGCGGCGAAGGCGTCGTCCCCGAGGTCGCCCCGTTCGCCCTCGACGAGCTGCTCGCGGGCGCGGCGCAGCCGCCGTACGAAGGCCTCGGTGTCGGCGGCCACGATCGCGAGCCGGGCCGTCAGCGGCCGGCGGGAGCCGAGGGTGTGTGCCACGGCTGCCAGCGGGGCGGGGTCCGCCGCGTCGAGTGCGTCGAGAACGTCGCCGATGTGCTGGTCCAGGAGCTCGGGACTGCCGGCCGAGAGCAAGACGAGCTGGGGGCCGGTGTCCGGGGCGGCCCCGGTCCGCCCGGTGCGTTCCGGGAGACGGCCGGTAGCGGGGGAGGGGGCAGGGGCGGGCCGCTCCTCCAGAACCACGTGGACGTTCGTCCCGCCGAAGCCGAACGAGCTGACGGCGGCCCGGCGCGGAGCACTGGAGTCCGGAAAGGGCCGCTGCGCGTCGGCGAGACGCAGACCCGCGGCGTCGATGCCCAGGCCCGGGTGCGGGGCGGTCCGCGGCTGCGGAACGATCGTCCGGTGGTGGACGACCAGGGCCGTCTTGATCAGTCCGGCGATGCCCGCGGCGGACAGCGAGTGTCCGATGAGGGCCTTGCCCGCACCGACGTAGCACAGCGAGGGGTCGTCGTCGGGGTACTCGGTGCGCAGCCGGCGCAGCGCCTCGACCTCGGCGCGGTCGCCAGTGGCGGTACCGGTCCCGTGGGCCTCCAGGAAGCCGACCGTGGACGGGGCGACCCCCGCGTCGTCGTAGGCCCGGCGCATGGCGCGCAGCTGGCCTTCGGGAGCGGGCGCCAGCGGCCCGGGGGAGGCGCCGTCGTTGGCCGAGCCGATGCCCTTGATCACCGCGTACACCCGGTCGCCGGCGGCGAGCGCGTCGGCGAGCGGCCGGACGACGATCGCGCCGGCGCCCTCACCGAGGACGAAACCGTCGGCCCCCTCGTCGAAGGGGCGGCACACCCCGGTGGCGGACAGCGCCCGGAGCGTGGAGAAGCCGATCAGGCTGTCGGGGGTGAGGTTCAGGTACACGCCGCCGACGACGGCGATCCGGCAGCTGCCCTGGCGCAGTTGGGCCACGGCCTGGTCCAGGGCGACGAGCGAGCCGGAGCAGGCGGCGTCGACGGCGAAGCTGGGCCCGCCGAGGTCGAAGTGCCGGCTGACGGTGCCGGGGGCCATGTTGAGCAGGCTCCCCGGCAGGCTGAAGGCTTGTACGGTGCCGAGCGATCCCGCGTGGTCCCTGACGGCGTCGAGGAAGCCGCCGGGGTCCGCCGCGGCCTGCCGCGCGTCCTCGGCCAGGGCGATGGCCCGGATGGGGGCCGACATCAGGTCCTTGTAGTCGGACACCGACATTCCGCAGAAGACCCCGGTGTTCGCCCGGTCGAAGTCGCCCCGGCCCAGCCCCGCGTCGTCCAGGGCCTCGCGGGTGACGTCCAGGAGCAGCCGGTGCTGCGGATCCATGGCCCGGGCGCGAGCGGGCGGTACGCCGTAGTGCAGGGCGTCGAAGCGGTCCACGTCGTCCAGGAAGGCGACCTGGTCGGTGTACGCGGCATGGGGTGCGGAGGGATTGCCGGGTTCGTGGAAGGCCTCGTGGTTCCAGCGCTCCTTGGGCACGGCGGAGAACTGTCGTTCCCCGCTGAGCAGGAGCTTCCAGTAGGCGCTGATGTCGGGAGCACCGGGGAAGCGGCAGCCGAGTCCGGTGATGGCGATGTCGGTCATGGGAGTTCTTCCTTGCCGTGAGACGGGGGCGGGACGGGGTCGAGACGGGGGATGTGGGGGGAGATGGGGACGGGTGGGCGACGACGGTCAGTGGCGCGCCCGGGCCGGGGTCCGCGGGGCGGGCCGGGCCGCGGGACACCTGCGGACGGGCGTCGGGGGCGGACGGGAGGCAGGGAGCGGTTCCTTGGGCCGGATGGGACGCGGCGCCCACCAGTTCAGGCCGCCCGCCAGGCGCATCAGCGCCGGTACGAGGACCCCCCGTACGAGCGTGGCGTCGAGGAGGACGCCGAGGCCCGCGCCGATCCCGAAGAACTGCAGGAGGGACACCTGCGAGGTGCCGAAGCTCAGGAGGGTGAAGGCGAGCAGCGCGCCGGCGGTGGTGACGATCCCGCCCGTGCGGGCCATGCCCGTGACGATCGAGCGGGCGTTGTCCTGCCCGGCCTCGTGCGCCTCCTTGATGCGTGCGAGGACGAACACCTCGTAGTCCACCGAGAGCCCGAAGACGATGCAGAACAGCAGGACCGGCATGGTCGTGCTGAGGGGCCCCGGTGTGAAGTCGAGCAGCTGGTGGAGATGACCCGACTGGAAGACCCACACCATGGCGCCGAGGACGGCCGCGAGACCCAGCGCGTTCAGCGCGATGGCCTTCAGCGGCAGCAGCAGGCTGCGCGTGAAGCCCAGGAGCAGCGCGAAGGTGGTGAGCGAGATCAGTGCGAGCGCCAGCGGGATCCGGTCGCCCACGGTGGCCTTGGCGTCGACCAGGACCGCGCTCGGTCCGCCGACGAGGGCCTCGGTGCCCGCGGGGGCGGGGACCGCACGGACGTCGTGGACGAGCTGCTGGGCAGCGTGCGACTGGGGGTCAACCAGCGGCACCACGGAGAGCTGGACCGGGCCGTCCACGGCGGGCCGGGCGGTGGCCGAGGCCTGGCCCGGGATCGCTGCCCGCTCCCCGTACCGGAAGCCGCCGTCGGGTCCCGCGACCTGGGCGACCTGCGGGAACGCGGACAGGCGGCGGGCGTACTCCACCCGCTCCGACGGGGAGGCACCTCCCGTGGTGACGACCGTCAGCGCGCCCGAGCCCTTCATGTCGAACCGGTCGCGCACGAGGTCACCGGTCTGCCGGCTGGACGCGCCGGGCGGCAGCGCCCGGTCGTCGGGGGTGGCGAAATCGGCGTGCGCGAAGGGGGCGGCGAGCAGCACCAGCAGGCCGATCACCGGCAGCGCCGCGATCAGCGGGCGGCGTACGACGATCCGCGCCAGCCCCTCCCAGAATCCGGACCGGGAGCCGGAGCGGACCGTACGGCGCCACGGCACGGCCCAGGCGTTCACCCGCTTCCCGAGCAGTGCGAGCAGGGCGGGCAGTACGGTCACGGCGCTCACCGCCGCGATCGCCACCACGGCGATGCCCGCGTAGGCGAAGGAGCGCAGGAAGTACGGCGGGAACACCAACAGCGTGGCGAGCGCGGCGGAGACCGTGGCGGCGCTGAAGGCGATCGTGTGGCCCGCCGTGCGCACGGTCCGTACGGCGGCGGTGCTCGGCAGGAAGCCGGCGGCGAGCTCCTCCCGGAACCGTGAGACGACCAGCAGCCCGTAGTCGATGCCCAGCCCCAGGCCGAGCGCCGTGGTGAGGTTCAGCGCGAAGACGGACACGTCGGTGACGCGGCCGAGGAGGCTCAGGACCAGCAGCGTCCCGGCGATGGAGAGGACCCCGATCAGCAGCGGCAGGGCCGCGGCGACCACACTGCCGAACACCAGGACCAGCAGGATCAGGGTGCCCGGCAGGACGACGGACTCGGCCCGCTTCAGGTCGGACTCCGAGATGTCCTGGAGCTCGGCGTCGACGAGGGCGCTCCCCCCGACGTGCACCGTCAGGGTCTCGTCGGCACCGGCCGGGGCGGTCAGTTCCGCGCGCAGCCGCTCGGCCCGCGCCGCGAGCTCTTCCCCCTCGCCGTCCACGTGCGCGACCAGCATCGCCGCGCGGCCGTCGCGGCTGCGCAGCTCCGCCGCGCCGCCGGTCCAGTACGAGGTCACGGCGCTCACGTGCGGCTGCGCGGCGAGCCGTCCGGTCAGTTCCGCGCCCGCGCCGCGGGCGGCCGGTCCGTCCACGGAACCGCTGCCGCTCCGGGCTACGAGGACCAGGTTCGGGGAGGCGCCCAGGCGGTCGGCGGCCAGGTGCGCGGCGCGGCTGGACTCGGACCGCGGATCGTCGTACCCCTGAGTCTGCAGCCGGCCGGTCGCATCCGTGCCGAACAGGACGGACAGGACGAGGAAGACGAGCGCGCCGATGAGGACGAGCCGGGGGTGACGGGTCACGAAGGCCCCTGCACGGCGGAACATGGATGCCTCCGGTACGGACGGCGATTCGCTCCTGCTCTCGCGCAGGAAGGTCGATGTCCACCGTGCCCGGACGCGGGTCGAGGCCGTAGTCCCGGCCATTCGTACCTTGACAGGACGGGAGGGGAGGTACCCCGGGGCGTCGACACGAAGGGTGACATCGCGTGCCCGCGAGTCACTCGATGTGGTGGGTCCGTGGTGGGAGTGGCGGCGCCGGGGTGCGTCCGGTGCGTCCGCCGCCGACTATGGGCGGCGTACCACCCCCACTGCCGTTGTCAGGAGCTCACCATGCTGGAGCGCAAACTGCGCAAGGACCACACCGAGGTCACCTTCATCCTGCCCGTCGACACCCCGCCGGGACCGGTCAGCGTGGTGGGCGACTTCAACGACTGGCAGCCCGGTGTCCACACCCTGGCCCGCCGCAAGGACGGCAAGCGCGCCGTGACCGTCGAGCTGCCCAGCAAGAGCACGCACTCCTTCCGGTACCTGGCGGCCGGGGACTACTGGTTCAACGACGAGAGCGCCGGGGACCAGGACGGCCCCAACAGCCGCTTGCACACCTGACGGCCCGGACTCCTCGCAGACGGACCGGAACGCGCCCCGGCCATGGGCCGGGGCGCGTTTGTGCGACGTCGATCAGTTGAAGTAAGGTTAGGCTAATCTAATCGATCAACAGTACATATTCCGGGGCGAGTTGGTGGCCCCTCACTCCCGCGTGCCCGTTTTGTCTATCGACAGTGCGCCATGGAATCAGCTTAGCTTTGCCTAAGTTCCGGTCGCGGCTGCGTCGGCGTGCCGACCCGTCCGGGCGGTGGATCGAAGGGATGACGTAGAGCGACATGGGCACGATCGCAGTGGAACGCCCCGTGCCCGGGGGCGTGACGGAGGCCCGTCGGCGGCGGGTCGTGGGCTCACTCGCCCTGGTGCTGGTCCTCCTGGCCGCCGTGGTGGTCTCGTTGGCCGTCGGTGCGCGGGCGCTGACCCCCGCCGAGGTGTGGCGCGGGTTATCGGCGGCGCCGGACCCCGACCAGCGACTCACCGAGATACGCCTCATCGTGCGGACCGTACGGGTGCCGCGCACGGTGCTCGCGGTCGCGGCGGGCGTGGCCCTGGGGGTCGGCGGGGCGCTGATCCAGGGGTACACGCGCAATCCGATCGCCGACACGGGCCTGCTGGGCGTGAACTCCGGCGCCTCCTTCGCCGTGGTGCTGGTGATCGCCCTGTTCGGGTTCGCCAACCCGTTCCAGTACGTCTGGTTCGCCTTCTTGGGCGCCGCGGTCGCCGGCGTCGTCGTCTTCGGACTGGCGAGCATCGGCCGGGGGGCCGGTAACCCGCTGACCCTCGCGCTGGCCGGACAAGGGGTCACGGTGTTCCTCGCCGCGATGACCACGGCGGTCGCGCTGTCCGACAAGGCCTCGCTGAACGCCCTGCGGTTCTGGAACGCGGGCTCCGTGGCCGGTGTCGGGTTCGACGTCATCTGGCCGGTGATCGCGTTCATCGCCGTCGGGCTGCTGCTCGCGCTGATCACCCTGCCCGCCCTGAACCTGCTCAACCTCGGCGACGACGTCGCGCGGGGGCTGGGGGTGAACATCGTGCTCAGCCGGACCATCGGCATCGCCGCCATCACCCTGCTCGCGGGAGCCGCCACGGCGGCGTGCGGCCCCATCGCCTTCCTCGGCCTGATGGTGGCCCACATGGCCCGGTACCTGACCGGGCCGGACTACCGCTGGCTGGTGCCGTACGCGGGCCTGCTCGGTGCCGTCGTCCTGCTGGTCTGCGACATCGCGGGGCGTCTGCTGGTGCGGCCGGGGGAGTTGGACGCGGGGGTCGTCGTGGCCCTCCTCGGGGCCCCGTTCTTCGCGGCCCTGGTGTGGCGCGGAAAGTTCAAGAGCGCATGACCGGAACCGAGGTGACCGAGGTGAAGGCATTGGCACCGGTGACGCCGGGCGTGCGGCTCGGCCCCGTCTCGTTCGTGTGGCGGCCGTGGGTCGTGTGCGTCACGCTGCTGCTGGCGGCGGCGACCTTCCTGATGTTCTGCGTGTCCATCGGCGTGGGGGACTTCCCCATCGGCCTGTCACGGGTGATGGCCGCGGTCGTGGGCGGCGGCGAGCAGGTCGACAAGTTCGTGATCATGGACCTGCGGATGCCGCGCGCCCTGGCCGGGCTCGTCGTGGGCATCGCGCTCGGGGTGTCCGGGGCGATCACCCAGTCGATCGCGCGCAACCCGCTGGCCAGCCCGGACATCCTGGGGATCACGTGGGGCGCCGGCGCGGTCGCGGTGTTCCTGGTGACCGTGTCGGGCGGGACCGCGGCGGCGGTCGTCAACTCCGTGGGCCTGTCCGGGGCGGCGCTCGCGGGCGGCCTCGGCACGGGGCTCCTCGTGTACTTCCTGGCGTGGCGACGCGGGATCGACGGCTTCCGGCTCATCCTCATCGGCATCTCGGTGAGCGCCGTCATGGAGGCGATCACCACCTGGCTGCTGGTCACGGCCGACATCAGGGACGTGGCCCGGGCCCAGGCCTGGCTGGTCGGCTCCCTGGACAACCGGTCGTGGGACGACGTGGGCGTCGCGCTGTGGTGCACCCTGGCCCTGATGGTCGTCGTGACGGTGGTCGCGTTCCAGTTCAAACCGCTGCACCTCGGTGACGACGTGGCCGCGGGCCTCGGCGTCCGGTACGCGAGGGTGCGCGCGGTGCTGCTGCTGTGCGCGGTGCTGCTGGCCGGCGTGGCGGTGAGCGCCGCCGGCCCGGTCTCGTTCGTCGCACTGGTGGCGCCGCAGGTGGCGATGCGGCTGGCGAAGTGCCCGACACCGCCGATGGCGGCCTCCGGGATGGTCGGGGCCCTGCTGCTGATCGGCGCGGACCTGGTCGCCCGTACGGCACTGCCGATCACCCTCCCGGTCGGGGTGGTGACCGCCGTGATCGGCGGCCCCTTCCTCATTTACCTGCTGGTGCGGGCCAACCTCCGCTAGCCGGTGTCCCCGTAGACGTCCAGACATCAGACCTTCAGACACCAGACCCTTCAGACATGCCTATTTCAGGGGGAGTTGTGGCCGTATCGCAGATCGCCGGGATCGAGTCCGACGGGGACGAGGCCGTACGGCTGGCGGCCAGAGGGGTCACCGTCGGGTACGGCGGCCGGGTGGTCATCGACGACCTCCACGTGTCGATCCCCCCGCAGGTGATCACCACGATCATCGGCTCCAACGGGTGCGGGAAGTCGACCCTGTTGCGGACCCTGTCCCGGCTGCTCAAACCGACCAGCGGATCGGTCGTGCTGGACGGTGAGGACATCGGCCGGCTCAGGACCAGGGACGTGGCCAAGAAGCTCGGCCTGCTGCCGCAGGCTCCGGTGGCGCCGGAGGGGCTCACCGTGGCCGACCTCGTCGCCAGGGGGCGCCATCCGCACCAGAGTTGGCTGCGGCAGTGGTCCTCCGACGACGCCGACGTCGTGGCGCGGGCCCTGGCCATGACCGGGGTGTCCGACCTGGCCGACCGTCCGGTCGACGCGCTGTCCGGCGGGCAGCGGCAGCGGGTCTGGATCTCGATGACGCTGGCACAGGGCACCGACCTGCTGCTCCTGGACGAGCCGACCACCTATCTGGACCTGGCGCACGCGATCGACGTGCTCGACCTCGTGGACGACCTGCACGAGTCGGGGTGCACCGTGGTCCTGGTGCTGCACGACCTCAATCTGGCCACGCGCTACAGCGACAACCTCATCGTGATGAAGGCCGGTTCGATCCTTGCGCAGGGGCATCCCCGTGACGTGATCACCGCGGAGCTGTTGTACGAGGCGTTCGGGTTGCGCGCCAAGGTGATCGACGACCCGGTGGGGGACCGGCCGCTGATCGTGCCCATCGGGCGCGCCCACGTGAACACCCCATAGATCAAACAAAGTTACGTTGCAAGTAAGGCTAGGCTAGCCTCACTTGAGCGCGGTAGGGTTTGGCTGCCCTCGGGCGGAACTGCAGTGGACGGCACGAAAGCAAGGGATTTCGGATGCTTTTCCATCGAACGACACGTATGAAGCCCTGGCAGCGGCTGGCGGCAGGAGTGTCCGCCGCGACCCTCGGTGTCGGCCTCCTGGCCGGATGCGGTTCCGATTCGGCGGACCAGGCCGACAAGAAGAGCGACGGCGCCCCGGCCGCCGGGGGCACCTTCCCGGTCACCGTCGAGCACGCCTTCGGATCGACCAAGGTCGACAAGGCCCCCAAGCGGGTCGTCTCGGTCGGATACACCGACGACCAGGCCATCCTGGCGCTCGGCATCAAGCCGGTCGGCATGGTCGACCAGTACCCGAACCCGCCGGGCACCTCCCCCGACATCAACACCCAGTGGCCGTGGGTGAAGGACAAGTGGGGGGACACCCGCCCCGAGGTCATCATGAACAACGGTGACGCCGGCCCGAACTACGAGAAGATCGCGGCCCTGCGCCCGGACCTGATCATCGTCGTGTACTCCGAGATCGACCAGGCCGGCTACGAGAAGCTCTCCAAGATCGCCCCGACGGTGGGCCGCACCAAGGCCGAGAAGGAGCCGTTCAGCGCTCCCTGGCAGGACAACGCCGTCCACATCGCCAAGGCGCTCGGCCAGGAGGCCAAGGGCACCGAGCTGGTGAAGGGCATCCAGGACAAGCTCGACACGGCCAAGAAGGCGCACCCCGAGTTCGCGAACCAGACCGCCGTCCCCCTGTCCTGGTACAAGGACTCGGTGGCCCCGTTCACCACCACCGACGTCCGCGGCCGGCTGGTGACGGGCATCGGCTACAAGGGCCAGACCGAGATCGACAAGATCGCGGACGGCAAGTTCTACACCACGCTCTCCCCGGAGCGCATGGACCTCGTCGACGTCGACCGCCTCTTCGTCATCGCCGACAAGGCGGACCAGGAAGCACTGAAGAAGTTCCAGCTGTTCACCAACCTGAACGCGGTCAAGAACGGCAAGGTCTCCTACCTCCTCGACAGCGAGGGCCCGGCCGTCGGCGCGGCCATGTCCCAGGGCACCCTGCTCTCCCTGCCCTACGCGATCGACGAACTCGTCAAGTCGGTCGGTTAAGTGTGAGCATCACCGCCGCGCGCGTCGCCCCGTCGACCCTGCGCACCACGACCGGACGCGAGGCCACCCGCTGGGTCGCGGCGCACTGCCGCGAGGTGCCGTGGCTGACCATCGCCACCGTGTTCACCACGGTGGCGGGGGCGGCCCTCCAGGTGCTCCCGCTGCTCCTGCTCGGTCGGGTCGTCGACGGGGTGGTCGCGGGCGGACCGCGCTCGATCCTGGTCACGACCGGGGTGTTGATGGTGGCCGCCGCGCTGCTCGGCGCGGCGGCCACCGCCCTGTCGACCTACCTCATCGGGCGCCTCGGTGCGGACCTGCTCGCACGGCTGCGCGAAGGCGCCGTCCGGGCGGTGCTGGGGATGCCGAGCGCCCGGATCGAGCAGGTCGGCCGGGGAGACGTGCTCTCCCGGGTCGGCGACGACGTGGCCGTGCTGTCCAAGGGCATCAGGACGGCCGTTCCCACCGTGTTCTCGGCGGGGGTGCTGGTCGTCATCGCCACGCTCGGCATGTTCGGCCTGGACTGGCGGCTCGGACTGGCCGGTGCCTGCGCGCTGCCCGCGTACGGGCTGGCCCTGCGCTGGTACCTGCCCCGCTCCGCCCCGCTCTACCAGAAGCAGCGGGCGGCCCAGGCCGACCGTGCGCAGGCCCTGATCAGCGGGTTGAACGGGATAGACACGGTCCGGGCGTACCGCCTCGAAGGGGCCGTCCGCGAGAAGGTCACCCACGAGTCGTGGCGGGTGCGCGAACTCGGAATCGAGGTGTTCCGGCTCTTCGGCCGCTTCGTCGGCCGGGAGAACCGCGCCGAGTTCATCGGACTGGTCCTCATCATCGTCGTGGGGTACGCCCTGCTGGAGGCCGACGCCGCCAGCCTCGGCGAGGTCTCCGCGGCCCCACTGCTGTTCCACCGCCTCTTCACCCCGCTCGGCTCCATCATGTTCACCTTCGACGAGGCGCAGAAGTCGGGCGCGAGCCTGACCCGCCTGGTCGGAGTGCTGGAGGAGGACTCCGAGGACCGGCTGGTGGGCGCCCTGGCCGCGGCCCGTGCGGCGGACCCGCCCGACCCGGTGCCCGTGACGGTGCGCGGGCTGACGTTCCGCTATCCCGACTCCGAGGAGCCGGTCGTCCGGGACGTCGACCTCACGATCCCGGCCGGCACCTCGCTCGCGCTGGTCGGGGCGACGGGCGCGGGCAAGTCCACCCTGGCCGCGCTGATCGCGGGCATCGGCACCCCGCAGGCCGGATCGGTGCACATGGGGTCCACCGACCTCGCCGGTCTCGACGAGGCCGGGGCGCGGGCCCTGGTCAGCATCCTGACGCAGGAGACGCACGTCTTCTCCGGTCCGCTCGCCGAGGACCTGCGCCTGGCCGCACCGGAGGCGACCGACGCCCAGCTGATGGACGCCCTGCGCACGATCGGTGCCGACGCATGGGTCGACGCGCTGCCCGACGGGCTGAACACGCCCGTCGGCGAGGGCGGCGAACGCCTCGACGGCACCAAGGTCGCCCACATCGCCCTGGCCCGGCTGGTGCTGGGCCGCACCCCCGTCGTGGTGCTCGACGAATCCACGGCGGAGGCGGGCAGCGAGGGGGCGGCCGAGCTGGAACGGGCCGTGCTCGCCGCGTGCGCGGGCCGGACCACGCTGTTCGTGGCGCACCGGCTGACCCAGGCGATGGCGGCGGACCGGATCGCCGTACTGGACGCGGGACGCGTCGTGGAGCAGGGGACGCACGAGGAGTTGGTGGCCCTGGGCGGCCGCTACGCACGACTGTGGCGGGCCTGGCGCGAAGGCAGTTAGGCAGCCCATTTTTCGGTTGGGCCGACATATCGATCTGGAAAGGGCGTTGAGCCTCCGATGACGGAATCGACCGCTCGTCTCGTGCTGCTTCCCCCCACCCGCCTGGCAGACGTGCGCCGGCGGTCCGGCGACTACGGCGACACGACCATTGCCCGGGCCTGCGCCATCGCACTGGCCTACTGGGCCACGGGACGGAGTCCCGACGGCTTGGAACTCACCCCCGGCACCCTCTTCGCCGACGTCCTCGGCTGGGCGGACAACGGCGGTGCCGCAACCGCCGGCTGGGAGGTCGGGGCGCACGGCCCGGACGGCGAGGACGGCCGCAGCATCACCCTCCCGGAAGGCGTCGTACCGGCTGACGCACAGCTCGCCCTGGACGACCTGGCCGACTTCCCGGGCCGGTCCCTCGCCACCATCGGCCCGTCCGGCATCGCGCAGAGACTCGCCACCCTGGCCGAGTGGAACGACACCGGGGCCGACCGGATCCGCCCGACCATCGTCGAGATGTTCCGCGAGCAGGCCCGCCTGCGGCCGGACGCGGTCGCGATCGTCGACGAACACCGCTCGCTGACCTACCGTCAGGCAGCCGAGCTCTCCGCCCAGCTGGCCCACCACCTGATCGCACGCGGAATCACCACCGAACAGGTCGTCGCCATCTCCCTGGACCGCTCCGCCGCCATGGTGATCGGCCTGCTCGGCGTGCTCCAGGCCGGAGCCGCGTTCGTCCCCCTCGACCCGCAGTGGCCCGCCGCCCGCCGCTCCGTCGTCATCGCCGACGCCCGCGTCGTACTGCAGCTCAACGACTCGGGCGAACACGCCCCGGACGAACCGGAAGCCGTGCCCGTCGACCTCGGCGACTGGCGGTTCGGCTCCTACCCCGGCGAGGGGACCGCCCTCACCGTCCCGGGCGACGCGCTGGCCTACGTGATCTTCACCTCCGGCTCGACCGGCCGGCCCAAGGGCGCGATGATCCGCCACGAGGCCATCAGCGAGCGCTTGCTGTGGCAGGTCGAAGAGATCCTGGGCTTCGGCCACGACGACGCGTCCCTGTTCAAGGCGCCGCTGTCCTTCGACATCTCCATCAACGAGATCTTCCTGCCGCTGGTGTGCGGCGGCCGGCTGGTGGTCCTGCGCCCCGGCGGCGAACGCGACCCGCACCACCTGCTGAGCGTGATAGCCGAGCAGCGCGTCACCTTCACCTACCTCGTGTCGTCCATGCTGGACGTACTGCTGGAGATCGCGGGCGACTCCGGACGCCTCGACAGCCTGCGGCACGTGTGGTGCGGCGGCGAGGTGCTCACCCCGGAGCTGTACGAGCGCTTCCGCACCCGGCTCGACATACCCATGTACCACGGCTACGGCCCGGCCGAGACGACCATCGGCGTCTCGCACGTGATCTACCGGGGCGCCGCGGAACGCCTGTCGACATCGATCGGCAAGGCCAACCCCAACACCCAGCTGTACGTGCTGGACGACGAACTGCGCCCGGTCCCGGTCGGGGTCGGCGGCGAGCTGTACGTCGGCGGGTTCCTGCTCGGGCGCGGATACGTGGGCGCGCCCGGCCTGACCGCCTCCCGGTTCGTCGCGAACCCCTTCGCCACGGACGGGTCCCGGCTGTACCGCACCGGTGACCTCGCGCGCTTCGCCCCCGACGGATCCCTGGACTTCCTCGGCCGCGCCGACAACCAGATCAAGATCCGCGGCATGCGGCTGGAGATCGAGGACGTCGAGGTCGGCCTCGCCGAGCACCCCGCGGTACGCCACACCTGCGTCGTCGCGAAGAAGAACACGGCCGGCGGCACCTACCTCGTGGGCTACGTGATACCCGCCACCGGCAGCGAGGACCTGCGCGCCGACGAGGTCAAGCAGTGGGCCACCGGGCACATGGTGGAGTACATGGTGCCCACCCACATCGTCGTGATGAAGGAGTTCCCGCTCACCGCGAACGGCAAGCTCGACCGGGGCGCGCTGCCGGAGCCCCGGACCGGCGCGGGCGCGCTCGCCCCGCCCGTCACCGAGAACGAGCGCCTGGTGTGCGCAGCAGTTGCGGCGGTGCTGCGGCGCGACGCGGTCGGCGTCGACCAGGACTTCTTCCAGCTCGGCGGAGACAGCATCCTGGCGATCTCCCTGCTGAGCGCCCTGCGCGAAGCGGGCCTCCACGTCACGGCCCGCCAGATCTTCACCAACAGCGTCGTGGGCGCGCTGGCGGCGGTCGCGGACCGCGAAGCCGCCGCCGTGGACCACGGCGACGTCGCCACTGGTACGGTCGTGGGATCGCCGATCGTGCAGTGGCTCGGCGCGACCACGGACGCCATCGACGGCTTCGTGCAGTCGGTGGTGCTCAACACCCCGGCGAACCTCACGGCCGACGCGCTCGACGCCGTCCTGGCCGCCGTGGTCGCACGGCACGACATGCTGCGCGCCAAGCTGGTGCGGGGCGAGCGCTGGAGCTTCGAGATCCCGGAGCCGGACCACGCCGTAGCGCGCTGGCAGGAGAGCGACTTGCCCCTCGACGAGTGCGTCGCACTCGCCACCGACGGGCTGGACCCGGCGAACGGAGTGATGCTGCGCGCCGTCTGGCGCCGCGGGGCGCGCCAGCTGGTCCTGGTCGCCCACCACGTGGTCATCGACGGCGTGTCCTGGCGGATCCTGATGGAGGACCTCTCCACGGCCTGGCGCTGGTACGTCTCGGGCGCGCCGATCGACCTGCCCCCGGTGGGCACGTCGTTCCGGCGCTGGACGCAGCTGCTGGAGCGCGCGGGATTCGACGCCGACCGCGACCACTACCGGCGCGCCCTGCCGGGGGCGGACGCGCCGCTGGGCCGGCGCGCGCCGTCCGCGGCCGACACCGTCGCCCGCGAACGCACGACGACCCTCTCGGTCGGCCCCGACGTCACGGCCGCGCTCCTGGGCGAGGTCCCCGCGAGGTTCCACGCAGGGGTCAACGACGTGCTGCTGACCGCGCTCGCCGTCACCCTCGCCCGGTGGCGCCGCGACCTCGGCCAGGACCAGACGTTCGCGCACATCGAACTGGAGGGCCACGGCCGCGAAGGACGCCACGTCGCGGACTCCGCCGGCTTCGAGCCGGAACTGTCACGGACCGTCGGCTGGTTCACCACCCTGTTCCCGGTGACCGTCGACCCCGGCGCGGCCGACGACCTGACGGCCCCCGCCTACCTGGTCGCCGCGCTCAAGGCGGTCAAGGAGGACCTCGCCCGGGTGCCGAGCAACGGCGTCTCCTACGGCGCCCTGCGCTACCTGGACGGCACCGCGTTCGACGCGCCCGCACCCCAGGTGCTCTTCAACTACCTGGGTCGCTTCGACGCGGGCTCCGCCGGCGACTGGGAACTCGCCCACACCACGGCACAGTTGGGCGAGAAGCGCGATCCCCGGATGCGGCTGCCGCGCGCCCTGGAGTTCAATGCGATCGCCGAACCCACCGCGGCCGGAGGCGCGTACGAACTGGTCACCACCCTCTCCTGGCCCGACGGGCTGCTCGGCGACCAGGACATCGAAACCATCGGCGGGTACTTCCGCGAAGCCCTGGCCGGACTGGCCGCACTGGCCGTCATCGACCTGGCCGCACTGGGTCTCGGCGGCCACTCGCCCAGTGACTTCGCCCTGCCCGCACTCACCCAGGCCGACGTCGACGAGCTGGACGGCCCGGAGCTGCGGGACGTTCTGGCGCTGACCCCGCTCCAGGAGGGCCTCTACTTCCACTCGGTCTTCGACGACGACTCCGCGGGCAGCTACGTCGAGCAACAGCTCCTGACCCTGGACGGAGAGGTGGACGCCGATCGGCTCGCCGCGGCCGCCACCCGACTGCTCACGCTCTTCCCCAATCTGGCCGCACGGTTCACGGCCCTCGCCGACGGCCGCGTGGTCTCCGTGCTGGAGGGCGGGGTCCAGGCCCCGTTCACCACCCTGGACCGCCCCGGCATCACCGACGAGGAGATCCGCGAGCACGCCGAGCGGGACCGCCGCGCCGGGTTCGACCTGGCGAGCGGCCCGCTGATGCGGTACACGCTGATCCGTACGGGACCCGCCCGCAGCGTGCTGGTGCAGACCGTTCACCACATCATCGCCGACGGCTGGTCGGTGCCACCGATGCTCCGCGCACTGCTGACCGAATACCGTGCGCCGGGCACCGTGCACCCGCTCGGCGGCTTCACCGACTACGTGCGCTGGCTCGCCGGACGCGACGAGGACGAGAGCGACCGGGTGTGGCGCGAGCAGCTCGCCGGGCTCCCCGGCCCCTCGCTGGTCGCCGAGGGACACACGCCGTCCGACCGGTTCGCCGACACCGCCACCTCGCCGGAAGGGGACGTCGACGAGGCCGCCCGATCCGCCGGTGTGCCGCTGAGCGCGGCCGTGCACAGCGCCTGGGCCGCGACGCTCGGCGGCCTCCTGCACACCAGGGACGTCGTCTTCGGCTCCACGGTGTCCGGGCGCGACGCCGACGTGCCCGGCATCGGGGACATGGTCGGTCTGTTCATCAACACCATCCCGGTGCGCGCCCGGTGGGCCGCCAGCACCCCGGCGCGCGACCTGCTCGCCTCGGTACGGGACCACCAGAGCGCGGTGCTGGCGCACCAACACGTCTCACTGGCGCGCATCAGCCGCCTGAGCGGAGCCGGCCCGCTCTTCGACACCCTGGTGGTGTTCGACGTGGCCACCGACGTGGCGGACCTGCGCGGGCCCGAGGACACGCTCGTCATCAGCGACGTCGTGAACGAGGGCGCCCCGCACTACCCGTTGACCCTCGTGGTGGAGCGCGCGCTCGACGGCCGCCCCCGCTTCAACCTGATCTACGACGGCGCGCTGGTGCGGGAGTCGACCGCCCGGACGGTCCTGAACACCTTCACCCGCACCCTCACCGGCCTGCTCGGCCGGCCGGACGACCTCGTCGACGACCTGGCTCCCACCGGCACCCGGACCCCCGCACCGATCACCCCGACGACGCTGGGCGCACTGTTCGACGCCGCCGCGCACCGCGATCCGGCCGCCACCGCCGTCACCCAGTGCGCCCTCGACGGCGGCAGCCGGTCACTGACCTACGGCGAACTGGCCGACGCAAAGGACGAGCTGGCCTCGGCCCTGCGCGCCGCCGGTGTCCGGCCGGGCGAACGGGTCGCCGTCGCCGTCCCGCGCTCCCTCGAGCAGGTCGTCGCCCTCGTCGCCGTCGTCACCGCGGGCGGTGCGTACGTACCGCTGGACCTCGCCTACCCGGACGGACGCCTGGAGTACGTCCTCGCCGACGCGGCCCCGCAGGTCGTGCTCGTGGACCGGGAGCACCGGGACCGCTTCACGCGGCTGCTGGCCCGGGCGGGCGTACCGGCCCGCGTGCTCGTACAGGGGGAGCTGCCGCCGCAGGACGCCCGGGTCACCGGGGACGACCAGGTCACTGCGGACGCCGCCGGGCCCGGGGTCGACTGGCACGATCCCGCGTACGTCATCTACACCTCCGGGTCGACCGGCACGCCCAAGGGCGTCGTCGTCCCGCACTCCAGCGTGGTGACCCTGCTCGCGAACACGCGACCCGACATGGACTTCGGTCCGCACGACGTGTGGGTCCAGTTCCACTCGTACTCCTTCGACTTCGCGGTGTGGGAACTGTGGGGCGCGCTGGCCCACGGTGCCGAGCTCCTGGTGCCGGAGTACGCACTGACCCGCTCGCCCGTCGACTTCCACCGCCTGGTGCGCGAGCGCCGGGTGACCGTCCTCAACCAGACCCCCTCGGCCTTCTACCAGTTCATCGAGGCCGACCGGCACGCCGACGAACCCGTCACCACCCTGCGCCGGATCGTCTTCGGGGGCGAGGCACTGGATCCCGGGCGGCTGCGCGACTGGGTCGAGCGGCACGGGACGACCTCGCCCGAGCTGGTCAACATGTACGGCATCACCGAGACCACCGTGCACGTCACGCACCGGGTCCTGACCGACGAGGACTTCCGCCCCGGCGCCGGGGCCAGCCCGATCGGAGGTCCGATCCCCGGACTGGTCACCTACCTGCTCGACGACCGGCTCCGACCGGTCCCGCCGGGCCGGGTGGGCGCCATCTACGTCGCCGGCGACCAGGTCTCCCTCGGCTACCTGGGCCGCCCGTCCCTCACGGCGGGCCGGTTCGTCGCGGACCCGTTCGCGGCCGACGGCTCCCGCATGTACCACACGGGCGACCTCGCCCTCCGTACGCTCGACGGCGAGCTGGAGTTCGCCGGCCGGGCCGACGACCAGGTGCAGCTCAAGGGCTTCCGCATAGAGCTCGGTGAGGTGGAGTCCGCGATCCGGGAACTCGACGGCGTGATCGACGCGGCCGTCACCGTGGCCGACAGCGCGGACCACCTGGTGGCGCACGTCGTGGCCCGGGTCCCCTTCGACACCGCCGCCCTCGCCGCGCTGCTGGCCCCGAAGCTGCCCGTCCACATGGTCCCCGGCCTGGTCCTGCCCGTCGACGCCCTGCCGCTGACGGTCAACGGCAAACTGGACCGCAAGGCCCTGACCGCACGCGCCGCACCGCACGACGCACCGGCCGCCACGACCGGATCCGCCACCGGATCCACGGCCGCGTCCGCGCTCACCGCCCTGATCGACATCTTCACCGAGACCCTGCCCGGCACCGCCGTCGACGGCGACAGCGACTTCTTCCGGGCCGGTGGCGACAGCATCCTCGCCATCACCGTCGTCAACCGGGCCAGGGCCCTGGGCCTCGCGATCGCCCCCCGCGACGTGTTCCTGCTCAGGACCCCGCGCGCGCTCGCCGAGCACCTGGCGACGCACACCCCGCGCCCCGCGACGCCCGGCGCGCCCGCCGCCGCCCCCCGCGAGGACGGCCCGCTGACACCGACCCCGATCATCCTGCGCCGGCGCGAACTCGGCGGATCCCTTGCCCGGTTCGCCCAGGCCCGAGCCCTGGTCACGGCCGAGGGGACCGGTCACGCCGACGCCGAGCGCGCCGCGAACGCCGTCGTCGCCGCCCACCCGGCCCTGCGGCTGCGGCTGCGCACCGAGCACGGGGTGTGGGCCCTGCGCACCGAACCGGCCCGCGCGGTCACCGTCGTACGCAGCGACGCGCCCGACGCGAGCGCCGCCGCGGACGAAGCCGCCGGACGGCTCGACCCCGAGACCGGGGAGGTCATCGCGTTCACCTGGCTGGACGCGACCCGGACCCTCGTGGTCACCGTGCACCACCTCGCCGTCGACGCCGTCTCCTGGCTGATCCTGCTGGACGACATCGACACCGCCCTGCACGGGAATCCGCTCGCGCCGCCGACCACCTCCTACGCCGAGTACGCGCAGGCACTGGCCGACCGAGCGGCCCACGAGAGCGACGGCCTCGGGCACTGGATCACCACCCTCCAGGCACCCCCGCTGCTGCCCGTGGCCGAGCGGCCGCGCGAGACGAAGGTCGTCCTCGCGCCCGAGGTCAGCGACCAGGTGACGCGCACCGCGCCCGCCGCACTCGGGGTCGGCCTCACCGAACTGCTGTGCGGCGCGCTGCGCACGGCGCTCACCCGCATCCAGCCCGCGCCCACCGACCTGGCGATCGAGCTGGAGCGGCACGGCCGGATCCCGGCCTCGCCGCACCACGACTACACCCGTACGGTCGGCTGGTTCACCGCCATCGCCCCCGTGCGCCTCACGGCGCACACCGACCCCGTCGCCGCGGCCCGCGAGGTCCTCGAACGCCAGCCGGACGAGCGCGCGCACATCGCGTACGGCGGGCTCCGGTACCTCAACCCGCAGACGGCCCCCCTGCTCACCGCCCGCCCGCAGGTGCTGTTCAACTACCTGGGTCGGGGCAGCGAGTCGCAGGCCCTCCACGTCACCGGCGTCGACGAGGGCGGCCCGTACGCCGTCGAGGTCAACGCCTGGACCGACGCGGCCACCGGAAGCCTGCACGCGGTCTTCACCCTCGTCGAGGGCGTACCCGACGAGATCACCGAGCACTGGCGCGCCGCCCTGGAACACATCGCGGTCGCCGCCACGACCGCCGAGCGCACGGCCCCGGTCACCCCGCTCCAGCGCGGCCTGTTCTTCCAGGCACAGCTGGCGGGCCCGGCCGGACACTACGTCGCGCAGAGCTGGTTCACCTTCGACCGGCGTCTGGACACCGACGCGCTGGCCGAGGCGATGGCCTGGGTGATCGCCCGGCACCCGGTCGTGGGAGCCGGCTTCACCACCGACGACGACGGCAGGGCCGTCCAGGTCCTGGGCGCCGGCGGGCGGGTCGGTGTCCGTACGATCGACCTCGCGACCGACGCGGAGGTCGACGCCCTGCTCGCCCGCGACCGCGACACCGGATTCGACCCGGGCGAGCCGCCGCTGATCCGCCTGACCGTGGTGCGGCTGCCCGGCGACCGCGACGGCCTGCTGCTCAGCTACCACCTGCTGCTGTGGGACGGCTGGTCCCGCGAGATCGTGCTGCGGGACCTGTTCGACGCCTACGAGGCGGCCGTGGCGGGCGAGCTGACGCCCCCGACCCCGGCCACGCCCGGCTTCGAGGACTACGCCCGGGCGCTCGACGCCAAGGACCCGGCCGTCTCGGAACGCTTCTGGGCGCAGCACCTGACCGGCCTCCCCGGCCCGACGCTGCTCGCCGGGCCGACGCCGGCCCTGGTCGACGCGCTGCCGCGGACGCTCGTGCGCACCCTCTCCGCCGAAGCGTCACAGCTGCTGCGGGACCTCGCCCGCACCCACGGCGTCACCCTCAACTCGGTGCTGACCGGCGCCTTCGGGCTGCTGCTCGGCGCCCGCACGGGCCGCGCCGACGCCGTGTTCGGCGTGACCGTCTCCGGCCGCGAGGGCGAGGACCTCTCCGAGGTCGTCGGCGTCCTGCTCAACACCGTGCCCATGTGGACCAGGGCCCGGCCGGACGACACCGTCCGGGAGTACCTGACGGCCGTACAGGCGGCCCGGGTCGAGGCGATGGAGCACGAGCACCTCGGGCTCGGCGAGATCCAGCGGGCCGGCGGCCACGACACCCTGTTCGACAACCTGTTCGTGCTCCAGAACTTCCTGGACATGGAAGCCTTCGCCGAGATGAACACCCGGCACGGCATCACCGCGGTACGGGCCGACGACTCCACCCACTACCCGTTCACCTGGGTCGTCACCCCCGGCGACCGGCTCACGGTCAAGCTGGAGTACCGCGACCACGACACCGGGGCGGCCGAGGGGCTCCTCGACGACTACCTGGACCTGCTCGGAGAGCTGGCCCGCTCCACCGGGCCGCTGGGCGCGCTGCCGGGCGCGGGGCCCGAGCCGGTGCCCGCCGTACGCACGGAGGTCGGCACGGACACCGTCGTCGACCGGTTCGACCTGGCGGCCGAGCGCGATCCGGGGCGGGTCGCGCTCGTCGCCCACGGCCGGACCATGACCTTCGAGCGGCTCCGGGACCGCAGCCGCGAGCTGGCGGGCGTGCTCGCCGCACGCGGCATCGGACCCGAGACGACGGTGGCCCTCGCCGTCCCGCGCTCCCTCGACTCGATCGTCGCGCTCTTCGCCGTACTGCGCGTGGGCGCCGCGTACGTGCCGCTGGAGCTGGACCATCCGGACGAGCGGATCGCCGCCATCGTCGCGGACGCCCGCCCGGAGGTGACCCTCACCGTGAGCTCCGTGTCGCCCCGGTTGACCAGCGACCTGATCGAACTGGACCGGCCCCTGCCCGGGGCCGAGCCGTTCGTGACCTTCGCACCCGAGGACCCGGACCGCCTGCGCCACCCCGCCTACACGATCTACACGTCCGGATCCACCGGCAGGCCGAAGGGAGTGGTGACCGAGTACGCCGGTCTCACCAACATGCTGATCAACCATCAGCGCCGGATCTTCGAGCCGGTGCTGGCGGACCACGGCCACCGGGTCTTTCGCATCGCCCACACCGTGTCCTTCGCCTTCGACATGTCGTGGGAGGAGCTGCTCTGGCTCGCCGACGGCCACGAGGTGCACATCTGCGACGAGGAACTGCGCCGCGACGCCCCGCGCCTGGTCGAGTACTGCCTGGAGCACGGGATCGACGTCATCAACGTGACCCCGACCTACGCGCAGCAGCTGGTGGCCGAGGGCCTGCTCGACCACCCCGAGCGGCGGCCGGCCCTGGTGCTGCTGGGCGGCGAGGCCGTCACCCCGACCCTGTGGCAGCGGCTCGCCGAGACCGAGGGCACGGCCGGCTACAACCTGTACGGACCCACCGAATACACCATCAACACCCTGGGCGTCGGCACCTTCGAATGCCAGGATCCGGTGGTGGGCGTGGCCATCGACAACACGGACGTGTACGTCCTGGACCCGTGGCTGCGGCCGCTGCCGGACGGCGTCCCCGGCGAGCTGTACGTGGCGGGCATCGGCATCGCCCGCGGCTACCTCGGGCAGCCCGCCCAGACCGCGGACCGGTTCGTCGCCTGCCCGTTCGGTGCACCCGGCGCACGCATGTACCGCACCGGGGACCTGGTGGCCCGGCGGCCCGACGGGAACCTGATGTACCTGGGCCGCACCGACCAACAGGTCAAGATCCGCGGACACCGCGTCGAACTGGGCGAGGTAGAGGCCGCGTTCGCCGCGCACCCGGCCGTGCGGTTCACCGCCGCGGTCGCCCAGCCCGACCCGCAGGTCGACGGCGCCTACCGGCTGGCCGCCTACCTCGTACTCGGGGGCCCGGACGGCTCCGACGGCTCCGACGGCTGTGACCTGGCGGCGGTCGCCGCCGAGGTGGGAGCCGGGCTGCCGGACTTCCTGCGCCCGACGCACTACGCCCAGGTGGACCGCATCCCGCTGACCGTGAACGGCAAGGCCGACACCAAGGCCTTGCCGGAGGCCAAGCCGCTCGGCACGCTGACCACGGCGGGGGAGCGCGGACCGCAGACCGAGACCGAGACCGTCGTGTGCGAGTTCTTCGCCGAAGCACTCGACCTGGACGACGACGAGGTGAGCGCGTTGAGCGATTTCGTGTCCCTGGGAGGGCACTCCATGCTGGCGGTGCGGCTGATCGGCCTGCTCCGCCGGGAGTACGGTCCTGTGATCACGGTCCGTGATCTGTTCACGTTGCGAACTCCGGAAATGATTGCCCGTCACCTCGATGAAAACTCCTGACACGCAGCGGCCCCGACCGGGGTCCGACATCCTCAAGACCGCCCTGCGCCGCAACATCGGCGCCATGACCTGGGGCACCGTCCTCATGGGCCTCTACCAGGCCGGTGAGACCGCCTTCCCCATCGCGCTCGGTCTGATCGTCGAGCACACGATGCAGGACCGCAGCCCCGGTGCGCTCGCCCTGTCGATCGGCGCGCTGGCCGTGATCATCACGACCGTGTCGCTGTCGTGGCGGTTCGGCATGCGCATCCTGCAGAAGGCCAACACGACCGAGGCGCACCGCTGGCGGGTGCGGGTCGCGGACTGCGGGCTGGAGCCGGTCGCCAGGGACGCCGGCCTCAAGTCCGGCGAGGTGCTGACCATCGCCACCGAGGACGCCGACCAGACGGCCGACATCATCGAGGTGGTGCCGCTGCTGATCAGCTCACTGGTCGCCGTGCTGGTCGCGGCGGTCGCCCTGGGACTGGCCGACGTGCGGCTCGGCCTGTTGGTGATCGTGGGCACCGCCCTGATCCTCACCGTCTTGAGCGTGATGTCCCGCCGGATCGGCTCCAGCACCCGCGAACAGCAGGCCCGGGTGGCCCGGGCGGGCGCGAAAGTGGCCGATCTGATCACCGGCCTGCGCCCGCTGCACGGCTTCGGCGGCAACCACGCCGCCTTCCGGTCCTACCGGAAGGTCAGCACGGAGGCGAAGCACCAGGCGATCACCGTGGCCGGGGTGAACGGTGCCTACACGGGCACGGCGACGGCCCTCAACGCGGCGCTCGCCGCCGGCGTGACCCTGACGGCCGGGTGGCTGGCCTTCAACGGCGGAATCACCATCGGGGAGCTCGTCATGGCCGTCGGGCTCGCCCAGTTCATCATGGAACCGCTGAAGTTGTTCTCGGACATGCCCAAGTACGTGATGATGGCGCGCGCTTCGGCCGAGCGCATGGCGCTGGTGCTGAGCGCGCCCCCGGTGGCCACCCACGGGCCGGAGCGCCCGGCCGCCGGAGGTGGCCTGGAGGTCGACTGCGTCCGGTACGGGGCCCTGCGCGCCCTGAAGTTCCAGGTCCCGGCGGGCGAGTTCGTGGCGATCGCCGTCTACCAGCCGCGGGCGGCGGCCGACCTCGCCGCGATCCTGGCCGTGAAGGTCCCGCCGCACGCGTACGAAGGAGCGGTGCGGGTCAGCGGGGAGGAGCTCGCCGCCCTGTCGATCGAGGCGGTCCGCGCGCACCTGCTGGTGAACCCGTACGACGGGGAGATCTTCGCGGGCACCCTCCGCACGAATATCGACCCGTCGGGCACCAGCCGCACGGTCGCCGAGGCCGTCGAGGCGTCCATGCTGACCGACGTCGTCGCCCTCCACCGCGAAGGACTCGACCACGGGGTCCGCGACCGAGGCGCGAACCTCTCCGGCGGCCAGCGCCAACGGCTGTCCCTGGCCCGCGCCCTGGCCGCCGACGCCGACGTCCTCGTCCTGCACGATCCGACCACGGCCGTGGACGCGGTCACCGAGCAGCTCATCGCACGCAACATCGCGGAGCTGCGCCGGGGCCGCACCACGGTCGTGATCACCAGCAGCCCGGCCCTCCTGGACGCCGCCGACCGCGTGCTCGTCCTGGACGACGGGGTCATCACGGCCGAGGACACCCACCGCAACCTCCTCGCCGGAGACGAGGAATACTGCCTGGCGGTGGCCCGCTGACCCGTTGAACCCCGCCGGTCACGGCCTAGCCGAGGGCCCAGGCCACGTCCCGGAGCAGGGCCTGGCGCCAGCCCGCGCGGTCGTGGCCCGACGCCGACCGGGAGGCCCGCACGGTCGCTCCGGACCGCTCGGCCAGGGCCTCGACCAGCTCGCAGTGGGGGAGCATCCGCGTCTCGTGTTCCCCCACGTCGAAGGCGATCCGCAGGCCGGACAGGTCCGGGCGCTCCCGCAGGCGTGCGGCGACGGAGCCGCCGACCGGGCCGCCGAGGGGGTCCGCCGACCGCACGGCGCCGGGCGTCCACCACAGCGAGGCCGACTGGCACGCCACCCGGGACACCAGGTCCGGGAACTCCAACGCCGCGTACACCGCGCTCAGCCCGCCCAGGCTCTGCCCGGCGACCACCAGGCGGTCCCCTTCCACGGGTACCCCGGACTCCGCGACCAGCGGCAGCAGTTCGTCCCGGACCGCCTCCCACAGCTCCGGCCGGCACCCGAACTCGGCCTCCCGGTCCTTCGTCGGCAGGAAGACGAGGGTGACCGGGGGCATCTCGCCGGCGGCGACGGCGGAGTCGAACGCGGTCACGGCCGGGTGCAGGTACAGCCAGTCGTCCCCGTCCAACAGCAGGACCACGGGTCCGCCGCCGCCCGCCGGGTGGACCCGTACGGTCCGCCGCCCGCCGAGCCGTTCGCTCGCCCAGCGGAGCCGGGTCCGCGGGAGGGGCAGTACGTCGTCGGCCCCGACGGCGGGCCAGTGCGGTTGGGCCGGAGCGTCCGGGGTGGCGGCGACAGACCGGTCGCTTCCCGCTCCGACCGGGTTGAACGGGTCGGCGTACGCGGCGTCGTCGACGAGGAACTGGTAGGTGACCCGCAGCCGCGCGGGCATGCGGACCTCGGCGTACCAGCAGTCCGTGTCGCCCCACCGGCGCAGGGGGACCTCCGGCGACCAGCTCTCGAAGCCGATCCGGGCCTCGGCGCCCCGCCACAGGAACAGGGTGGTCCAGCCGCCGCCCTCGGCGGGCACCGCCCCCGGCCCCGCGGCCGCCGCCCAAAACTCCTCGGACCCCGGCTCACCGGGCAGCCCGTACGCGGCGAAGACGGTCTCCGGGGGCATGAAGTCTCCTAGCGGCAGGGGGAGTTAGGCTGACCTAAGTTTATAGCGTTCCGGTGGGGTCCGGGGAGGGGACCACGACCCCGACCGACGGAGGAAGGGGCATCGTGCGGGCGGTCAGCCTGCTGCCGGCGGCTTCCTGAGCAGGGGTATCAGTGGCGTACCGGCCGCCGGGACGCGTTCCAGGACGCCGCCCGCGAAGACGTCGTAGAGCGGCAGCGTTTCCAGGTGGACGTAGCCGATGTGGCAGTCGCAGGTGGTCAGCGGGCACGGACGCGGGCCGAGCGCGGTCCGGTAGGTGCCGTCGTAGAGGTTGCCGAGTTCGGCGCGGACGAAGTGGCAGCGGCGGACCGTGCCGTCGCCGTCCACCGAGATCACCGACTCGCCGGTGCGGCACGGCAGTCCGGCCGAGCGGTGCGGGTGCCGGCTGTACGGGAACAGCGGGTCGAGGGCGGTCCACGTGTCGGCCTCGGCGTCGGTGTAGGTGTGGCCGTCGGCCGCGTTCACCCACAGGTAGACGTGGGCGGGCAGTGCGGCGCGCAGTCTGCGGGCGTGCTCCAGGTTCTCGGGGAGGCCCACGATGCCGACGCTGTGGCGGATGCCCCGGTCGGCGAGGTCGCGCAGCTTGGCCAGGAAGCGGTCGTACGGGGTCTGCCCGGGGTGGTAGGTGCACCACAGGGCGAGCGTGGCGGGGTCGGCCTCCGCGAGCCAGTCCGTGCGGCAGCTGAGGTTGGTCTGGATGGCGACGCGGTCGACGTGCGGCTGGTGCGAGAGGTCGACGAGGGCACGGCGGTACCAGGAACGGACGAGTCCCTCGCCCCACGGGGTGAACAGGAGGGAGAGCCGGTCCTCCCTGGCACGGGAGCGCGCCCAGCCGGTGAACCGTTCGAGGGCGGCCCGGTCGGCCCGCAGCTGGGCCGTGGTGTCGCGCCGCTTGGCGAACGGGCAGTAGGGGCAGTCGTAGTCGCAGGAGGCCAGCGGGCCGCGGTAGAGCAGGGTGAGGTCCACGGCGGCTACTTGGCCTCGTAGGCGGCCATCGCGGCCCGTACGGCCGGTGAGAACAGCTCGGGGCCGAGCGCGTCGGAGTGGGCGAGGCCCTCCGGGGTGAGGCGCAGGAGCGGGCCGGTGCCGTCTTGGTCGAGCCAGCCGCGGGCGGCGAACGCGGCCAGTTCGGCCGGGAAGTCCTCGTGCGGGTCGGCGCCGAACCGCTCCCGGTAGTCGGCGACCGGCATGCCCTGCGCCTGGAGCAGCGACTGGAGGAGGTGGCGGCGGCGCGCCTCGTCGCCGTTGGTGGGCCGGCCGTGTACGGCGCGGGTGAAGTCGTCGGTGGCGGTGTAGTCGTCGATGATCCCGCGGATCTCGCCCATGTCGACCGCGTAGTCGAACGAGTAGTGCAGCGCGGAGGTGTAGGACCGGGCGCCACAGCCCAGGCCGATCATGCCGTCGGTCTGGCAGGCGTGGTCGTCCGGGCCCCGGGGCGCCGTACCGGCCAGCCGGAACATGCGCATCGACACCTGTTCGTAGCCGTGCGCGAGGAGGTGGTCGCGACCCTGCCGGTACAGGCCGAGGCGCTGCTCGTCCCAGGCCCGGTCGGTCACGGCGGTGCGCCGGGCGAGCCCGGTGAGCGGGCGGACGTACAGGGGGTACAGGTACAGCTCCTCGGGGCGCCAGGCCAGGGCGGCGTCCAGGGAGGTGCGCCAGGTGGCGGGGGTCTGGCCGTCGATCCCGTAGATCAGGTCGATGTTGAGGACGGGGACGCGGGCGTCGCGGATGCGGCCGAGCGCCGCCTCGACGTCTGCGCGGCGCTGGGGGCGCACGGCCGCCCGGGCCTCCTCGGGGAGGAAGCTCTGGACGCCGATGCTGACGCGGGTGGCGCCGCGCTCGGCGAGGACGGCGAGCCGGTCGGCGGTGGCGGTGGCGGGGGAGGTCTCCACGGAGAGCGGGACGGCGCGCAGGTCGGCGCCCATGCGCCGTTCGGCGATGTCGCAGAGCCGTTCCAGTTCGGGGGCCGTGAGGAAGGTGGGCGTCCCACCGCCGAAGGCGGCGTTGGCGAAGGAGACCGGGCCGTCGTCGCCGAGGGCGTCGCGGACGGCGGTGGCCTGGCGCTCCAGGGCGTCGAGGTAGCGGCCGGTGAGCCCGTCGGGGGCGCCGATGCGGGTGAAGAGGTTGCAGAAGCCGCAGCGGACCTCGCAGAAGGGTATGTGGAGGTAGAGGGAGAGGGCGTCCTTGCGTTCGCCGTGCCACAGGTCGCGCAGGGCGGGCCGCTCGGGCAGCGGCCGGTAGGCGGTCTTGTGGGGGTAGGCGTACACGTAGGCGTGGTACGGGCGGCCCGACGGCGGCGCGGTGGGCGCGAGCGGGGCGGGCGCGGGTGCGGGGGCGGTCATGCGGACGGCTCCAGGAAGAAGTGGGCGTACGGCACGGTCCAGACGGCCTCGTGGGCGAGGCGGTGGCCGGTGTAGCCGTCGTCGCCGTAGGTGGTGCCGTGGTCGGAGCAGACGATCGCGAAGCAGCGGCGGCGGGAGCTCATGGCGGTGAGGAGCCGGCCGATGTGCCGGTCGACGTACTCGAGGGCGGCGGCGTGGGTGGCGCGCGTGTCGCCCGCTTCGGCGGTGGCGCCGGCGAGGTGGAACCAGTTGGGCTGGTGCAGCGCGGAGGCGTTGACGAAGAGGAACAGCCTCTGGTCGGCGGGGAGCGCGGCCACGACCTGTTCGGCCCGCTCGACCTGCGCCTCGAAGGAGGTCGGCGAAGCGACGCCGAAGGCCGGTTCCCAGTGGCTCTCCTGGAACATGCCGGGGAGCACGTCACCCAGTGCGCCCTGCTTGTTGAAGAAGCCGACGCCGCCGATGCACACCGTGCGGTACCCGGTCGCGGCCAGGCCCGACACCAGGTCGGGCGTGTCGAACACGTAGGTGCGGCCGGCGGTGCTCTCGCTGCCGGCGAAGCGGGCGGCGAACAGCCGGGGGTGCGGGCCGGGCCGGGCGGGGGTGGGCAGGAAGCCGGCGAACATCGCCTGGTGGGAGGCGTAGGTGAAGCTGCCGGGGGCGTGCCGCTCCTCCCAGACGCCCCCGGGCAGGTGCCGGGCCAGGTTCGGAATGCGTCCGGCGGCGGCCAGCTCGACGGCGACGTCGTGGCGCAGGGTGTCCAGGGTGAGCAGGAGCAGGTCGTCGCGGCCGACGACCTCGTTCATGTCGGGGAGCGGGAGCGCTGGGGTCTCAGGCGGGTGCACGGTGGTTCCTCGCGGGGTGGTGCTGTACGTGTCTTCTGATGGCGGCGGCCACTTGCGCGCCGTAGGTGTCCCGGCCCTCGGCGCCGCTGCCGGGCAGTCCGGTCAGGCCCGGTAGGAGGTCGCCGAAGGCGTTGACCTCGGCGACGGCGAACCGGCGCCAGCCGACGGCGGGCAGCAGGTCGACACCGACGCACAGGGTGCCCGGGAAGCAGGACGCGGCCCGCTCGCAGGTCCGCAGGGCCTCGGCCCATGCGGGGCCCGCGGCCCGGACCGCGGCGGCGAGGTCGCCGCGCCGGCCGCCGAGGTGGAGGTTGGTCATGGGGGTCCGGCTGGTGCGGACCACGGCATGGGTGGCGCGACCGGCGACGACGACCACGCGCAGGTCGGCCGACCCGTCCCCGAGGGAGGCCTTGGGCCACCACCGTTCGAGGTGGAGCCCGTCCGGGGCGAGGGCGTCGACCAGCGCGGCGACCTCCGGTTCGTGCGTGAGGCGCCGTACCCGCAGGGAGTTGTGGAGCCGGCCGCCCTCCGCGCCCTCCACGGAGGTGGTCGCCCTGATCCGGCCCCCGCCGGCCGTCTCGACCGCGACGACACCGGAGGCCGAGGATCCGTGGGCCGGCTTCAGGAACACCCGCGGCATGCCGTGCGCGGACATGAGGGCCCGTACGTCGTCCCAGCCGCGTACCGCAGCCGTGCCGCCGGAGGTCGGCGACTGCGGAACCGGGACCCCGGCGCGGGCGAGGACCTCGTGGCAGAGCCGCTTGTCGAAGAGGACGGCCAGCTCGTCGGGGTCGTCGAGGCGCCGGCCGCCGGTCAGCGTCCGGACGGCCGCCGTGAAGGCGGCGTACCAGCGGGCTCCGCCCTCCACCCGGGTGGGGTCTCCGGCACCCCGCAGGAGCCGGTCGACCTCGGCGTTCTCCCCGGGCGACTCGATCCGTACGATCTCGTCGGCGGCGAACGCGGCGCCGCCGCCGCGCAGGACGTCCGTCCAGGGCACGACGCGCGGCGCGGGCAGCCCGGCATCGCGCACCGCCCCGGAGAACAGGGCGACGCGCCGGTTCTCCGGGTTGCCGACGACCGCCCAGCGCGGCGGTGGTGCGTGGTCCGTCATGGCCCGCGCGCTACTCGCCGACGGCGACGAAGCGCCAGACCCGGCCGTCGTCCTCGTCCTCTTCGGCGTGGCCGCGGTTGAGGTCGAGGGCGACGCCGGCGCCGCCCAGGACCTCCAGGAGGCGCTCGCGCAGCGGCCCACCGAGGTAGTTGTGGTGCAGGTCCAGCTTCTTCAGGTGCGTCAGGGGCTGGCCGGAGAGCAGGGCGGCGCCGCCCTGCTCGGTGAGGACGCCCATGGACAGGTCGAGGGTCTCCAGACGGGCGACCACGGGCGCGGACGCGACGGCGGTGGCGATCTCGTCCTGGATGTCGCTGTTGCGCAGGCCCAGGTGACGCAGGTGCGGCAGGCGGTCGCCGTCGAGGATCGGCGCCACGTCGGTGATCTCCGCGTCACCGCCGTATTCGCTCGTGCCGAGCCACAGGTCCAGGTGGACCAGGGCGGGCAGGTCGCTGGCGGCGACGCCGCGGACCGCCTCGGCGGGCATGCCGCCGGTCTCGACGGTCAGGGAGCGCAGCTTGTGGTGCGTGACGGCGGGGAAGACCAGCCCGGAGCCACCGCGCACGCCGAACTCCTCCAGCTCCGGGAAGCCGTCGAGGAGCGGGCCGACGTCGCTCTGGTTGATCCACGAAATTTCGCACTCCTCGGAGTGCATGTCCCCGAGAAACAGGCCGCGCAGGGCGGGCAGGTCCGGGCGTGCGTCGAGGAGGGCGCCGATGATCTCCTCGGGCCCGCTGTCGTAGGCCTCCTCCCAGGCACCGACGACGATCGCACGGACCTTCGTCGTGTCGACCGCGGCGCGGAACCGGGCGAACACCTCGGTCCAGCTCTCCTCGCTGTCGTAGCTGTCGCTGGAGACCCGCCAGGCGACGGAGTCCGCCGCGGGCAGGGGAGTCGTGTCAGCGTCCTCCCGGCTCGGGAAATCGAAGACGGGCAGCCCGCACGATTCCGTCAGGTGTCTCGGGTGACTCATGGGGTTCCCGCCGTTCCTCGCCTGTCGCGTCCGATGTGCTGCAAGTTGTACCAAGGGGCACTGACAGCGGCCGAGGCAGGGCCCGGTGCGGGTGCGGGTGCGGGTGCAGGGGCAGGGGCAGGGGCAGGGGCAGGGTGGGAGCGAGGCCGTTGTCAGACCTGACCCCTACCTTCGGAGAAGAACGCGGCGCACCGGGCGGCGCGGGGGAAGGGGACACCCATGTACCGGCAGGGGGACGTGCTGATCGTGCCGCTCGACGAGTCGGCGGTGCCGCCGCACGCGGTCGACGCGGACCAGGAACCACGGGACGGGCGGGGCCGGATGGTCCTCGCGCTGGGCGAGGTCACCGGGCACGCCCACGCCGTCCTCGGGCCCGGGCGGCTCGTCCGCGAGGCGGGAGCCTTCGGCCCGCTGCTGCTCCACCTCCCGGACGGCGGGCGGGTGGTGCACGAGGAGCACGCCGCGATCCCCCTGCCCAAGGGCTGGTACCGGGTCGTGCGGCAGCGGGAGTACATACCCGGATCCGTGCGGATCGTGGCGGACTGACAGCGTGTCGGACAGTGGGGGAACGGGGATCGTGATGACGGACATCGACGTGTGGAGGGCGGCCGCGGCAGCCACCGGACCGGCCGATCGGGCGGCCGCGGAGGCCGGGGTGCGCCTCGCGTACCGGGCCGCGGGCCTGGCGGAGCCGGAGCGGATCGTCTGGGCGGACTCGCCCCGGGAGGCGGTGCGCCTGCTCGGCGGGGACGACGGGCCGTGCGGGCCGGCCGGGCGCGGGCGCGGCGTACGGGAGACGGTGCGCAGTGCGCCGTGGGCTGCCGAACGGGACCGGGTGCAGCGGCAGCTCGGCCCGCAGGGCTGGGGGCGGCACTGGAGCGCGACGGGCGGCCGCCTGTGGGAGAACACGGAACGCCTGGCGGAACGGATCCGCACCGGTCTCGTCGAGGAGTTGACGGTCGGGGCGGCCGCCCCCGCGGCCGAGGAGCGCTCGCTGCGCCTGCTGCTCCTGGACGCGGTGCTCGGGCAGCACGACGCGGCCTGGCTGTGCGCCTTCGACACGCAGGAGGGCACGCCCCTGCACGGACTGGGCGTGCTGGCCCGATCGGCCGGCTGGTGGTGGCCCTACGAACGGCTGGCCGTGCTGTGCGAGCGCCCGGTGGAGCTGCACCGCGACGAGGCCGGCAGGCTGGACCGCGGGGACGGTCCGGCGCTGTCGTTCCCCGACGGGTTCGCACTGCACGCGTGGCGGGGCATGCCCGTTCCCGCCGCATTCCTGGCGGGACTGGACACCCTGACGCCGGAGCGGATCCGGGAGGAGGAGAACGCCGAACTGCGCCGGGTGATGCTGGAGTTCTACGGGTACGACCGCTATCTGCGGGAGTCGGGGGCCGCCCCCGTGCACCGGGACGAGACGGGGATCCTGTGGCGCATACCCATGCCGGACGACGAGGCCGTCGTGATGGTGGAGGTCGTCAACTCGACGCCGGAGCCCGACGGCACCAGCCGCACCTACTGGCTGCGGGTACCGCCGACGACCCGGACGGCCCGCCAGGGCGTGGCCTGGACGTTCGGCCTCGGAGCCGAGGCGTACGCACCGCTCCGGGAGACGTGACCCCAGCGGGCCACCGCCGTGCGGCAGCTGGAATCGCAGGCCCCGGCCGGCCACCCGGGGTCTACGCCCACGACATGGCCGGGGCGCTGCCCGGTTCCGTGGTGCTGGATCCGATCGTGGAGAAGTAGCGGGAGGCAGGTGGCCCCGGGCTCAAGGCCGCCCGAGGTCGACGAAGGGGCGTTCGCCCGGGCACAGGAGCCGGGAGAGGAACAGGCCGATGCCCGCCGAGCCGGTCGCGTAGTCGTGGGCGATCCGGTTGAGCCAGCGGCCGGGGAACGCGATGCCGTCCGCGTTCTCGACCCGGAACCACAGGATGGTTCCGGCGATGTCACGAGCCCTGTCCCGGTACTCCCGCTCGCCGGTGAAGGAGTACATGTCCAGCATGAACTCGCCGATGCCGGCCAGGCCCTCGAAGAGGCCGGGGGCGTAGGAGTACTTGACGAAGGTGTCCTCCGCCACCCGGCGGGCGAGCTCGCCGTACCGCTGGATGCCGAGCAGGTGGTGGAACCGGATCAGTACGCTGCCGACGCCGGCGCCCCCGTGGATCCAGTACGGGTACAGGACGGGGTCGTCCTGTACCCGCTGCCATTGGAGGCCGAGACCGCTCTCGCTCACGTGGGCCAGATCGAACTCCAGGGCCCTGACGGCGTACGACCGGAAGCGGGCGTCGCCGGTCATCAGGTGCAGGTGGAGGAGGAAGAGGGCGATGCCGCTCGCCCCGTGACCGTACCCGTAGTGGATGCTGTCGTCGTGGGAGGACCGCCAGTAGCAGGAGTCGCCCTCCTGACGGGCGGTCCTGAGCAGGTGTTCCCCCGCCTGCACGGCGCGGTCGAGGTGGACCTGCTTACCGGTCCTCGCGTGGAAGCGCAGGGAGGCCAGCCCCCACCCGGCGACCCCGAAGAACATGCCCGGTTCGTCGTACAGCAGCGGCGACGCCTGGAGCATCGCCATTACCGCCTCGCCCCTGTCCTCCCAGCCGAGATCGTGGAAGGCCCAGGCGATGCCGGCCAGCCCGACGTACAGCCCGGGCGGATAGGTGTCCGTGCCGAGGCGCTGCCCCAGCATCCAGGAGGTCACCTCGGCGGGCAGTGCGGCGGCGGGCTCCCGGGCGCCCGCCCGGGAACGGAGCAACAGGGCCGGCCCGCAGGCTCCGTAGGCCACGCTCAGCGGGTTCGTCGTGAACACAAGGTAGTCGGCGGGCCAGAGGCGGTCGGTGCGCCGTGCGTCGTGGGTGCGGAGCAGGGTGTGGGCGATGCCGGCGAGGGTGCGCCGGACCTCCGCGTCCGGGTGGGCCGGGGCGCCCCCTTCGGCCGCGAGGGCGTCGTTCGTCAAGGGGCGCACGGCGTCATCCGTCCTCCCAGTCGGCGAGCACGGATTTCGCCTCGTCCACCCGGCCGGCGGCCAGGCACGACACGACGGACCTAACCCGGTCGGGGACGCCCAGGGCGACGAGCTCGTCGAGGATGAGGTCCTGCGCGAGGGGGTTGAGGGCGAAGAACGCGGTGGCGGGCACGACGCTGCTGTAGAGGAGCATGGCCGCGGCGTACCAGTCGTCGCACGGAAGGAGTCTGTCCCGGGAGGCGCGGTCCGGGTGGAGGAATCCGGGGGTGCCCCAGCGGGTGCCGTAGGCCAGGAGCGCCGCCTCGTCGTCCTCGTGGACCGCGCTCTCGAAGTCGATGAACCACATCCGGAGCGTCTCGGGGTCGATCAGGACGTTGTTCGGTGACAGGTCGCCGAGGACCACCCCGCGCGCATGCACCTCATCGACCATGTGGATCAGGCGGCCGACGACCTCCCGGAAGCGGGGTACGAACCGTGCCACCCGCCCTTCGCGGCGGATGTACGGCGCGAGGATGACGTCGTCCCGTGCCCAGAAGTCGTGGAAGGCGATGCCGTCCACGCGCTCCTCGACCAGAAAGGTGTGCTCCCACTCCTGGAAGAGGTCGACCGGACGCGGAACGAACTCCAGGCCCTCCAGCCGGCGCAGTACCTCGTACTCGTGGCGCAGCATGTCGACCGAGTCGACCGTGCGGTTGCCGGACGTCCAGCAGTTGGTGAGGCGCCGGGCCTCCTTGACGACGACGGGCGTGCGGGTGACGCGGTCCGTGCCGTGGTAGACGCCGCCGGCGTTGGAGAACGTCAGGGCGCCCTCGATGCGGTAGCGGCCGTCTCGGAGGGTGGCGGCCGGTTCCCCGGCCGGGCGCGCAGCGGAATCCTCCGCCGGTTCCTCCGCCGGTTCCTCCGCGAAGGGGTCGCGGACCCAAGGGGGCAGCCGGAAGTACGGCAGCCGCTCGTCGGCCACGTAGGTGCCGTCGGGGGAGACCAGGAACGTGCTGTGCGTGCCGTCGATGTTGAGCCGCCGCGGTGGCCGGAAGCCCCCGTACCGGTAGAAGAGGACCCTGCTGTCCCGGTAGCGGCGGTCCGACAGGACGTACGGGCCGTCGACCGGCTCGTCGACCGTCCGCCGGTACAGGGTCTCGATCAGCTCGACGAAGACGTCCTCGTCGGGCGGATAGATCGTCATGAACTTGCCCGAGAAACCGCGTTCCTGGGTCTTCGAGTTGATCACGCCCAGCAGCACAGGATCGGCAGCGGTCTTGAACTCGACGCCGTTGTCCACGCACACGGGGACGACGAGATCGAACAGCCGCAAGGCGTGTGCGGGGGCGGAGGAGACGTGGATCTTGAAGCCTTGGGCGGGCGGCGGGGCCGTCCGCCGGGAGGAGTCCGCCACGCCCCTCACGCCCCTCATGCCCGTCGTGCCCGCCACCATCCGGGCGTGCAGCCACACGTCACTGCGTTCCAGGGCCCAGGCGTCCGGCAGCAGCCGCTGCAGGGCGTCGCGGTACTGCGGGGTGATGGCCCGGCGGGACAGCGGCTCGTAGTGCCGGTCGTCGACGAGGCCGAAGAGGTGGTGGGCGGCCACGGCCGCCCGCTGTTCCACGGGTGCTCATCCGCCGGGGCGGCGTGGCCGGCCCCTGTGGATGAGCGGCCCCTGCGGAATCACATCTGCACCGTTCCGCCGCCGGGGCTGCAGCCCACGCTCAAAGTGCTGCAACCGATCGATTGGGTGCTGTGGAAGCCGGCGATCGCGGCGCCGCCGCTCCGGCCGGTCCGGATCTCCTGCAGCCCCAGCACGCGGTCGACGTCGGCGACGGCCCGTTCCAGGTTCGCCCTCGCACGTGCCGCTCCGGGCGAGGCGGCCTTCTTCCTGCCTTGCTTGGCCATGAGCACTTCCTCCTGTTCGCACGGAAACGTGCTGCCAGGTAAACGGCATCCCCGGCCTGCTGCCTGCGGGCGTGTCCGCCCCCACCCCTGCCGCACCCGGCTCCCGGCGAAGCCGACCTGCGCAAACGCCCGCCCCGTTGCCCTGGGGATGGCGTACTCCGAACGGGTGAGTCCGCGTCGTCCACCGTCTCGAGCCGCTGCGGTGCGTCGACCTCGCACCGACGAGTTGCGACGCATGTCCCCATTTGTGTCATTTTCGCGCGTGAAGCAGAACACTCTCCGCAACGCATTGCGCATGGGTTCCGGGAGTCGGGGCAGGCGGCCGGATCAAGTCGGTCTGACCGACAGGGGGACTCAAAGGAACGAAAGGCAATACGTACCGTGACGGCAGCACAGCAGACCATCCACGTGGGCGGAGAGTGGCGCGCAGCCCTGTCCGGGGCCACGCGCGAGATCATCGACCCCGTCGACGCGACCCCCTTCGAGGTCGTGGCGGAGGGCGGTGTCCCGGACACCGACGACGCCGTGGCCGCGGCGCGAGCCGCGTTCGACTTCGGTGCCTGGCCGCGCACGCCCGTCGCGGAGCGGGCCGCCCTGCTGCGCCGGGTCGCCGTACTGCTGGAGCGCGACCGCGAACGGATCGGCGCCCTGGAGAGCCGGGACGCGGGCAAGACGCTGGCGGAAGGCCGCGTCGACGTCGACTGCGTCCGCGACGCCTTCCGCTACTTCGCCGACCTCGTGGAGAACGAGAACGGCGGCGGCCGGGCCGTCGACGCCGGTTCGGACGAGATCCGCAGCGTCGTCGTGCACGAGCCGGTCGGCGTCTGCGCCCTGATCACGCCGTGGAACTACCCGCTGCTCCAGGCCAGCTGGAAGATCGCGCCCGCGCTCGCCGCCGGCAACACCTTCGTGATCAAGCCCAGTGAGATCACCCCGTTGACCACCGTCGTGCTGGTCGAACTGCTCCTGGAAGCCGGACTTCCGCTCGGCGCGGCCAACATCGTCACCGGCCCCGGTGACACGGTCGGCGCCCGGCTCGCCGAGCACCCCCTCGTCGACCTCGTCTCGTTCACGGGCGGTCTCGTCAGCGGTACCAAAGTCGCCCGGGCGGCGGCCGACAGCGTCAAGAAGGTCGCACTCGAACTGGGCGGCAAGAACCCCAACGTCGTCTTCGCCGACGCCTGCTCGACGCCCGAAGGCTTCGACACCGCCGTCGACCAGGCGCTCAACGCCGCCTTCATCCACAGCGGCCAGGTCTGCTCCGCCGGCTCCCGCCTCATCATCGAGGAGCCGCTGCGCGACCGGTTCGTCGCCGAGCTCTCCCGCCGGGCCGAACTGATCAGGCTGGGTCGCGGCACCGACGCGGGCGTCGAGTGCGGCCCGCTCGTCTCCGCGGCCCAGCTGGCGCGGACCGAGGCGTACGTGGCCTCCGCCCTCGCCGAGGGCGCGGCCCTGCGCGCGGGCGGCGGGAGGCCGGCCGGCCCCGGTTACTTCTTCCGGCCCACGGTCCTCGACCGGTGCCACCGCGGCATGCGCGTCGTCCGCGAAGAGGTCTTCGGCCCGGTCCTCACCGTGGAGACCTTCCGCACGGAGGAAGAGGCCGTCGCCCTCGCCAACGACACCGAGTACGGCCTCGCCGGCGCGGTGTGGACCTCCGACGAACACCGGGCCCGGCTGGTCGCCGGCCTGCTGCGGCACGGCACCGTCTGGATCAACGACTTCCACCCCTACCTGCCGCAGGCGGAATGGGGCGGCTTCGGAAAGTCCGGCATCGGCCGCGAACTGGGCCCCGGCGGCCTCGCCGAATACCGCGAGGCCAAGCACATCTACCAGAACCTCGCCCCGCGCCCCGTGCGCTGGTTCGCGGGTACGACGGCGAAGGGCTGAACATGAACGAGCACCACGTGTACGACTACGTCGTCGTCGGCGGCGGCACCGCCGGATCCGTCATCGCGTCCCGGCTGACCGAGGACCCCGACGTCAGCGTCGCCGTCATCGAGGGCGGCCCCAGCGACGTCGGCCGCGACGACGTCCTCACCCTGCGCCGCTGGATGTGCCTGCTCGGCGGTGAGCTCGACTACGACTACCCCACCACCCAGCAGCCCCGGGGCAACTCGCACATCCGCCACAGCCGCGCCCGGGTCCTGGGCGGCTGTTCCTCGCACAACACCCTCATCGCCTTCAAACCCCTTCCCTCCGACTGGGACGAGTGGGCCGAGGCCGGCGCCGACGGCTGGGACGCGAAGGCGATGGACCCCTACTTCACCCGGCTGCGCAACAACGTCGTCCCCGTCGGCGAGGCCGACCGGAACGCCATCGCCCGGGACTTCGTCGACGCGGCGCAGACCGCCCTCGGAGTGCCGCACGTCGAGGGCTTCAACAAGGCCCCCTTCCACGAGGGCGCCGGCTTCTTCGACCTCGCCTACCACCCGGAGACCAACAAGCGCTCCTCCGCCTCCGTCGCGTACCTGCACCCGTTCCTGGACCGGCCGAACCTCCACATAGCCCTGGAGACCTGGGCGTTCCGGCTGGAGCTGGAGGACACCCGTGCCACCGGCGTGCACATCCGTACCAAGGAGGGCGCGGAGCACGTCGTACGCGCCCGGCGCGAGGTCCTGGTGTGCGCCGGGGCCGTGGACACCCCGCGCCTGCTGCTGCACTCCGGCATCGGGCCGCGCGCCGACCTGGAGGAGCTCGGGATCCCCGTCGTGCACGACCTGCCGGGCGTCGGGGAGAACCTGCTCGACCACCCCGAGTCGGTCATCGTGTGGGAGACGCACGGGCCGATCCCGGAGAACTCCGCGATGGACTCCGACGCCGGACTGTTCGTCCGCCGGGACCCCGAGGCGGAGGGTCCGGACCTGATGTTCCACTTCTACCAGATCCCCTTCACCGACAACCCGGAGCGACTGGGCTACGAACGGCCCGCCCACGGCGTGTCGTTGACCCCGAACATTCCCAAGCCGCGCAGCCGCGGCCGGCTCTACCTGACGAGCGCCGACCCCCGGGTCAAGCCCGCGCTCGACTTCCGGTACTTCACCGACGAGGACGACTACGACGGCCGGACCCTCGTCGACGGGATCCGCATCGCCCGACGGATCGCGGCGAGCGAACCGCTCGCCGGCTGGCTCAAGCGCGAGGTGTGCCCGGGCCCCGAGGTGACCTCCGACGAGGAACTCAGCGCGTACGCCCGCCAGGTCGCGCACACCGTCTACCACCCCGCCGGCACCTGCCGGATGGGGGCCGCCGACGACGAACTCGCCGTCGTCGCGCCCGATCTGAAGATCCGGGGCCTCGACGGCATCCGGATAGCCGACGCGTCCGTCTTCCCCACCATGACCGCCGTGAACCCCATGATCGGCGTGCTCATGGTCGGCGAGAAGTGCGCCGACCTGCTGGGAGGAACGACCCGATGAACACCTTGCCGCACACCCAGACGCCGCACACCGCGACGCCGGACACCGAGACCCGGCCTCAGGCACCCGCGGAGTCCGTCTTCTCCGTACGCGACCTGTGGAAGGTCTTCGGTCCGCAGGCCGACCGCGTGCCCGCCGACCAGGAGCTCGCCGCCCTCGGCGCCGCCGAGCTGCGCGAGCGCACCGGCTGCACCGCCGCCGTCCGCGACGTCTCCTTCGACGTCCGCAAGGGCGAGGTCTTCGTCGTCATGGGCCTCTCGGGCTCGGGCAAGTCCACGCTCGTACGCTGCCTCACCCGGCTCATCGAACCGACCTCGGGCACGATCTCCATCGACGGCGAGGACGTGCTGTCCATGGACAGCGGCCGGCTCCGCGAGCTGCGCCGGCACCGGGCGGCCATGGTCTTCCAGCACTTCGGGCTGCTCCCGCACCGGACGGTGCTCGACAACATCGCCTACGGGCTGGAGATCCAGGGCGTGGGACGCGGCGAACGGCGCGACCGGGCTGCCGAGTTCGTCACCAAGGTCGGCCTGGACGGCATGGAGCACCGCAGGCCGGGCCAACTGTCCGGCGGCCAGCAGCAGCGCGTGGGCCTTGCCCGCGCGCTCGCCGTGGACCCGGAAGTCCTGCTGTTCGACGAGCCGTTCAGCGCGCTGGACCCGCTCATCCGCCGGGACATGCAGGAGGAGGTCGTACGCCTGCACCGGGAAGAGGGACGCACGATGGTCTTCATCACGCACGACCTGAGCGAGGCGCTGAAGCTCGGCGACCGCATCGCGCTGATGCGCGACGGCCGGATCGTGCAGCTCGGCACCCCCGAGGAGATCGTCGGCGCCCCCGCCGACGACTACGTCAGGGACTTCGTCCGGGACGTGCCGCGCGAGCAGGTGCTGACCGTTCGCTCGGCGATGCGCCCCGCACTCACCGACGAGTCCGAAGCCGGCCCGGCACTCGCCCCGACCGCCACCGTCCACGAGGCCATCGAGGCCGTCGCCCGGACCGGCGAGTACGCGCGGGTCGTCGAGGGCGGCAGGTGCCTCGGCGTGGTCGACCGCGCGGGACTCCTCGGTGTCGTCGCCGGGATACCGGCCGAGACGGGAAAGGCGGTGGCCTGATGTACGGCCACACGACCTGGCCGCCGCCGTGCGGCACCACCGGCGCCGGCACCAGCACGATGCCGGCCCACACCGGACGGTGGAACCGATGACCACCACCGCACCCCCCGCTCCGCCGGGCCCCACGACCCCGACCACCACCACGTCCCCCACCGACGACGGGCCCGGTGTGCTGCGCACGCTCGCGCACCACCGCGGTCGGCTCATCGGCGTCTGCGCGGCGCTCGCGCTCGTCCTCGGCTGCGTGCTCCTGGGCGCCGGGAACTGGCCCGCGGCGCTCACCGTCGACCTGTCGGGGCCGCTCGAGCGCATCAGCGACTGGATCATCGACAACCGCGACAGCCACCCGTTCTTCCTCTACTTCCTCGGGCACATCAGCAACGTCGTGGTCCTGTCGGTCCGCGCCGTGTACCTGGTGCTGTTCGCTCTCGGCTGGGCCGGCGTCACCGCCGCCGCCGGTCTGCTCGCCTGGCGGGTGGCGGGCGTGCGACTCGCGCTGACCTCCCTCGCCGCATTCTCCGTGTGCGGACTGCTCGGCATGTGGGTGCCCACCATGCAGACGCTCGCCCTGATGGTGGTCGCCGTCGCCGCGTCCGTGCTGTTCGGAGGCCTCCTCGGGCTGGCCGCTGGCCTGTCGGACCGCATGCACCGGATCCTGCGGCCCGTGCTGGACACCATGCAGGTGCTGCCGGCCTTCGCGTACCTCCTGCCCGTCGTCCTCGTCTTCGGCATCGGCGTGCCCGCGGCCGTCCTCGCGACCGTCGTCTACGCGGCCCCGCCCATGGCCCGCCTCACCGCGCTCGGGCTGCGCGACGCGGACGCCGGGGTCGTGGAGGCCGCCACCTCCCTCGGCGCCACCGGCAGGCAGCAACTGCTGACGGCCCGGCTGCCGCTGGCCCGCAAGGAACTGCTCCTCGGCGTCAACCAGTCGATCATGATGGCGCTGGGGATGGCCGTGATCGCGTCCGTCATCGGCGCGGGCGGTCTCGGCGACCGCGTCTACCAGGCGCTGGCCTCCGTCGACGTCGGCGCCGCCCTCGCCGCAGGTGTGCCGATCGTGCTGCTCGCCATCACCCTGGACCGGGTCACCGCCGCCGCGGGGGAGCGGATCGGCCGGGCCCCGGCCGACCGGTCCGGGCTCCGCTGGGCCGTCGCCGCGGCGGTGACCCTCGCCGTCGCCGTCGCAGCCCGCCTGCTCGACCGGCTCTCCTGGCCCGACGCGTGGACGGTGGACATCACCGGGCCCGTCAACGGAGCGGTCGACTGGATGACCGCCCACCTCTACTCCGGCGTGCCCCTCGTCGGCGGCACCGCGGACTGGGCGGGGCACTTCACCACCTGGGTCCTGGGCCCCCTGCGCGACGGACTGCAGTGGCTGCCCTGGTGGACGGTCCTGCTGACCGTCGGCGTACTCGCCCTGCTCATCGGAACCTGGCGCACCGCCGCGACCGCCGTCCTGGCGATGGCCGCGATCGGTGTCCTCGGCGTCTGGGACCCGGCGCTCGACACCCTCTCCCAGGTCCTGGCCGCCGTCGCCGTGACCCTGCTGATCGGCTTCGCCCTCGGCGTCGCCGCGGCCCGCAGCAGCCGCCTGGGGCGCGCGCTGCGTCCGGTGCTCGACGTCTTCCAGACGATGCCGCAGTTCGTCTACTTGATCCCCGTCGTCGCCCTCTTCGGCGTGGGTCGCGCCCCGGCCGCCGCGGCCGCCGTCGTCTACGCGCTGCCCGCGGTGGTGCGCATCACGGCCCAGGGCGTGCGCGCGGTGGACCCGGGCGCACTGGAGTCCGCGCGCTCGATGGGCGCGACCGGACGGCAGCAACTGTTCCAGGTCCAGCTGCCGCTGGCCCGGCCCGCGCTGCTCCTGGCTGTCAACCAGGGCGTGGTGCTGGTCCTCGCCGTCGTCGTCATCGGCGGCCTCGTGGGCGGCGGCGCGCTCGGCTACGACGCGGTCTTCGGCCTCGCCCAGGGCGACCTGGCGACCGGCCTGGTCGCCGGAGCGGCGATCGTCTGCCTCGGCCTGATGCTCGACCGCGTCACCCAGCCGACCGGGCGCCGCGACCCCGCACGAAAGGGGGCCTGACATGGCTCGCACCACACGCTCCGCCGCACTCGCCGCGGCCGCCGCCCTCACCCTGACGGCCCTCACGGCCTGCGGCGCCGCCGACATGACCCGCCAGGCCTCCCCGTACGCCGACGCGAAGGGCTCCCGCACGGTCACGCTGTCCGTGCAGTCGTGGGTGGGCGCGCAGGCGAACGTAGCCGTCGCCCAGTACCTGCTGGAGCACGAGCTCGGCTACCGGGTGGACACCGTCCAGATCGACGAGGTACCCGCCTGGGACGCGCTCAGCCAGGGCCGGGTGGACGCCATCCTGGAGGACTGGGGCCACCCCGAGCAGGAGAAGCGGTACATCGACGACAAGGGAACCATCGAGCGGGGCGGCGACCTCGGAGTGACCGGCCACATCGGCTGGTTCGTACCGACGTACTTCGCCGAGGAACACCCGGACGTCACCGACTGGAAGAACCTCAACAAGTACGCCGACCAGCTCCGCACCGCGGAGAGCGGCGGCAAGGGACAGCTGCTGGACGGCTCCCCGTCCTACGTGACGAACGACAAGGCCCTCGTGAAGAACCTGGACCTCGACTACCAGGTCGTGTTCGCGGGCTCGGAGGCGGCGCAGATCACCCAGATCAGGCAGTTCGCCAAGGAGAAGAAGCCGTTCCTCAGCTACTGGTACAAGCCCCAGTGGCTGTTCGAGAAGGTCCCGATGACCGAGGTGGAGCTGCCCGAGTACAAGGAGGGCTGCGACGTCGACCCGCAGAAGGTGGCCTGCGCCTACCCGCACACGCCGCTGCAGAAGTTCCTCAACGCCCGGTTCGCATCCGAGGGGGGCGACGCCGCGGCCTTCCTGAAGAAGTTCCGGTGGACGACCGACATGCAGAACGACGTCGCCCTGATGATCGCCGAGGAGAAGCTGTCGCCGCAGGAAGCAGCGGCCCGCTGGGCGGAGCAGAACGAGGCCACCCGGCGGTCCTGGCTCCCGTCCTGACCGACCCGGGCGGCCCGCAAGGGCCCCACGGCCTTCCGGGCCGCAGGTGCCGGGAACCGGTGGCGCTGCGGGTCGCCGGGGCCACGCTCGGGGACGATACTGAAGGTCACGGTGCGTGGAGGCGACATGCGTGAACCGGAGCATCGCGGCCCGGGGCCGGCCTCGGCCTCCGTCAGCGGCACGGCAGCGGTCGTCCTGGACGACGCAGGCGTGGTCATCGCCCGTTCGGAGGGGGCCGCGGCGCTGCTGGAATGCCCGCCGGGCCGGACCTGTGCGCCCTTGCTGGGGATGGTGCCGCGCGTCGGAACGGATGCGGGGCCGATCGGGCACCTGATGACCGTTCCGGGCGGCGGTCACACGGGGCACGAGGCTCCGCTGGTCTGTACGGTCGTCCGGCTCGCGGCCCACGCTCCGGGCGGCGCGGGCGCTGCCACGCAATGGCTCGTCCTGGTCACCCCGGCGGAAACGGCGGAGGAAGCGGCCGAGCGCGATGCGCGAAGACGCCGGACCGGGCTCTCCCAAGCCGCCGCCGCGGGCATCGGCACCTCCCTGGACGTGATCGAGCTGGCCGAGACCCTGGTGAATCTGCTCGTACCGGACTTCGCCGACCTGGCGACCGTGGACATAGCCGAGAACGTGCTGGTGGGCGACGAGCCCCCGCACTTCCACACCAGCGGCGACGTCCGCCTGCGCCGGACCTCTGCCGCACAGAGCCCGGAGATATCCGCCGAGGACCTGCTGGCGGTGGGAGAGGCGCTTCCTCCGGTGACGGACAGCACGTTGATGCGCCCCCTCATGAAGGGGCTGCCCGTGCTGGTGCCGGACGTCGCCGTCCTGCAGGCCGAGCTCGGCATGGATCCGAAGGCCCTGCCGTTGTTCGTCCCCAGCGGAGCGCACTCGTCCCTGGCCATGCCGCTCTACGCACGAGGCCTGATCCTCGGCTGCGTCACGGTCTGGCGCAGCCAGTTGCCCTCCGCGTTCGGGGAGGAGGACGCCGCACTGCTGAAGGACGTCGTGTCCAGGGCCGCGCTCGGCGTCGATAACGCGCGCCGCTACACCAAGGAACACCGGTCGGTGGTGACCTTGCAGCGGAGCCTGCTGCCGCGCTCCGCCCTGGACTCCGCCGCCGCCGAAACGGTGGGCGTCTACCAACCGGCGGGCGGCGGCTCGGGAGTCGGCGGAGACTGGTTCGACGTGATCCCCCTCCCGTCGCTGCGCGTCGCGTTCGTCGTCGGGGACGTCGTCGGCCACGGCCTCGACGCCACCGCGGCCATGGCGCGCCTGCGGACCGCGGTGCAGACCCTCGCCGACCTCGACCTGGATCCGGGCGAACTGCTCACGCACCTCGACGACCTGGTGCTCGGCTTCTCCGAGGAGCAGATGACCAGCGAATCCCGCTCGGAGCGCTCGAAGCGCTCGGAGCCGGCCGTGCTGGGAGCGACGTGCCTCTACGCCGTCTACGACCCGGTGACGGGTCAGTGTGCTGCTGCCGCCGCGGGACATCCGCCACCGGTCCTCCTGCCGCCGGACGGAGAGCCGGTCTTCCTCGGCGTGACGCCGGGGCCGCCCCTGGGGGTGGGCGGAGTGCCGTTCGAGGTGACGGAGTTCGACGTCCGGCCCGGCAGCATGCTCGCGTTCTTCACGGACGGACTCGTGGAGAGTCGGAGCGGCGACATCGAGCAAGGGATGGAAAGACTGCGGGGCTCGTTCGCCGGAGCCGACCCGAGGTTGCCGCTCGACGAGTTCAGCCGGGCCGTTTTCGACGGGGTGCGGCCCCAAGAGGCCGCCGACGACGCCGCCTTGCTGCTCGCCCGCATCCACGCGCTCTCGTCCGACCGGGTCGCCGAGTGGGAACTCGAAGCCGACCTCTCGCTCGTCGCGCACGCCCGTGAGCTGGTGGTGGGCCAGCTGTCCGAGTGGCAGCTGGACGAAATGGGCTTCGTGACCGAACTCGTCGCCAGCGAGCTCGTCACGAACGCGATCCGCTACGCAGGAGGACCGGTCGGGCTCCGGTTGATCCGCGACCGGGTGCTCGTCTGTGAGGTGTCCGACCCCAGCAGCACTCAGCCACGCCTGCGTCGTGCACGGGAAACGGACGAGGGCGGGCGGGGCTTGTTCCTCGTGGCCCAGCTCACCGACCGCTGGGGCTGCCGGTTCACCAGCACCGGCAAGACCATCTGGACGGAGCAGCCCATCGGCGGGTCCCTCGTCTAGGCCGGTCGCTCCGCGTGCGCGCGCACGGTCCACCCGGTAGCGTCGAGAGCGAGCGTTCCGTCCACACCGCTGCCGCGCCCGGGCCCGGCGGGGCCGCCGCCGATGTCGGCAGAGGAACGAGAACCCATGCCACAGCACGCCATCCACGCGGTGACCGCCGCAGCCGCTCTGGTCTCCCTGGCAGCATTCGGCCCCGCACCGAGCAGCGCCCCGTCACCGCCCGACCGGTCGGCCGCCCGGTCCGCCGGCCAGGCGGCCGACGGGACCGGTTCGCAGGCCCCGTCCCGGTTCGTGCCCGGGCCTTGTCCGAAGCCGCCCGAGCCGATCGCAGCACTCGGCAACGCACGCTGCGGCTACCTCGAAGTTCCCGAGAACCGCTCCCGCCCCGGCAGCCGGACCATCAAGCTCGCCGCGGCGGTCATTCCGGCCGCCGAACCGGCGACGCCGGCGCAGGAGCCCGTGGTGTTCATGGCGGGCGGCCCCGGGGGCGACACGTTCGACGACATACCGCTCCTCGTCGAGTCCGGGCTGAACAAGGACCGCGAACTGATCGTCATGGCCCAGCGCGGCAACCTCTACGACCAGCCGAACCTCGCCTGCCCGGAGATCGACCGCTTCAACGCCCGGGCCGTTGGCCTGGGCTACGACGCGAAGCAGGCGCAGCAGCTCCTGTTGAAGGCGGTGAAGGAGTGCCGCGACCGCCTGACGGCCGACGGCGTCGACCTGAGCGCCTACAACACCACCGAGAACGCCGCCGACTTCGCCGACCTGCGCACGGCGCTGAACATCCCCCGGTGGAACGTCTACGGGTACTCCTACGGCAGCGACCTGGCCCTCACCTACGTGCGCCTGCACCCCGAGGGAATCCGCGCCGTGGCGATCGACTCGGTCACGCCTCCCCAGAGCGCGACCCTGCCGTGGGGATGGAGCAGCGCAGCCGAGGGCATCGACCACATCTTCGCGGCGTGCGCGGCGCAGCCCGCCTGCAAGAGCCGGTACCCGGACCTCCCCCGCATGCTGACGGAGCAGGTGCGCAAGCTGGAGGCGCATCCCCTGACGCTGCACGTCCCGCCGCCGGGCGGTGGAAAGCCGGTCGAGGTCGTCCTCGACGGGGGCGCGCTGCTGAACCAGATCGTCGCCTTCGCCCCCCGGCCCAAAGACCTCCCGGCGGCACTCGACGAGCTCAGCCGCGGAAACCCCGAGCGCTTCGCACGGGCCCGCGCGGCCGGCTCCGTCCAGAACGTCGGCGCATTCGCACACGGCCTCACCGAATCCGTGGCGTGCAGCGAGTGGGCGCCGGGGTACTCGGAAACCGACGTGCTGAAGGCGGGGCGCAAGGCCTTCCCCGGGTGGCCGGACACGGTCCTGGCCCAGGTGCCGCAACTTCCCTTCCAGTACCCGGTGTGCCGGGTCTGGAACGTTCCGGACCGCGCCTCCGTCCAGCGGGTGGCCACGGTCAGCCCGGTGCCCGCGCTCCTCGTCTCCGGCACGTTCGACGCGAAGACCGGGGCGAGCTGGGCGAAGGGCGTGGCCCGCGACCTGTCCCGTTCGACCGCCGTGCAGGTCCCCGGGATCGGCCACTGGGTGGTCCCGCAGTCGCCCTGCGCCCAACGCGTCCTGGCATCGTTCCTCGCTCGCCCGACCGCCCCCGACACCAGCTGCGTGAACGACTTGAAGCCCGAACCATTCACGATCATTCCGAAATGACCGGGAGGGCAGATGGCACTCCACCCGGCGCACCGTCGGCGCCGCACCGCACGACGCCTCCTGACGACGGCCGCCGGCACGGTGACCGGTCTCCTCGTCACCGGCCTGCTCGCAGCGCCTGCCCCGGCGCAGCCCCCTACCGATGCCAGCACCGGCCCCGACGCGCCGATCGGTACGGTCGCCCGCGCGGTGGGCGACGCCCGCTTCGAACCGGGCCCCTGCCCGAAGACGCCGGAACCGATCGAAGCGCTCGACGGCGCCCGCTGCGGAACGCTCACCGTGCCCGAGAACCGCGCCGAACCGAGCGGCCGGACGATCGAGCTCGGCGTCGCGATCGTGCCCGCCGCCACCGACGAGCCGAAACCCGACCCCATCGTGTGGCTCGCGGGCGGCCCCGGTGACGACGCCGTGGGGGAGGCGAAGATGGCGATCGACGGCGGCTTGAACCGCGACCGTGACGTGATCTTCATGTCCCAGCGCGGTACGTACTCGGCCGAGCCGAACCTCCTCTGCCCCAACATCGACGAGTTCAACGCACGCTCCGTCGGCCTCGTCTACGACGCCCCGTCCACCGAACGCCTGCACGTCGAGGCCACCAAGGCCTGCCGCGACCGACTGGCGGCCCGCGGGATCGACCTCGGCGCCTACAACGACACCGAGAGCGCCGCCGACTACGAGGACCTGCGCAAGGCGCTGGGCATCGAGCAGTGGAACCTGTTCGGGATCTCCTACGGCACCCAGCTGGCGCTGGCCTACATGCGGCTGCACCCCGAGGGGCTCCGCTCGGTGGGCATCGACGGCATACTGCCGCCGTCCAAGGCCGGGTCGGCCGCGACCTGGAGCAGCGCCCGGCAGGGCTTCGACGGCCTGTTCAAGGCCTGCGCGGACCAGCCGGCGTGCAACGAGCGCTATCCGAATCTGTCGGCCACCTTCGACCGGCTCGTGCGCGAACTCGAAGCCAAGCCGGTCACCACCACCGTCACCCTCCCCGGCAGCGACAAGCCGGTGAAGGTCGTCCTGGACGGCGGAGCCCTGGTCAACTGGATGACCTCCGCCACCCATGTGGCGCCCCAGGTGCCCGCCGCCCTCGACGAGCTGGCGCACGGCAAGCCGCAGCGGATCGCCCAGCAGTGGGCGGGCGGCAAGCTCAGCCCCCAAGCCATCGGCAGGGTCGCGCACGGCCTCTCCTACGGCGTCTTCTGCAGCGCGTGGACACCGTACGAGAGCGAGGACGCGGCGCTGCAGGGCGGACGGGCGACGTTCCCGTCCTTCCCCCGCTCGGTACAGGCCCAGGCCCCGCAGCTCGCCTTCCTCCACCCGGACTGCGACGCCTGGAACGTCCCTGCGGCGTCGCCCTCGATCCGGGACGCCACGCGCGGTGACATCCCGACCCTCGCCCTGTCGGGCGGGTTCGACTCCCAGACCGGGGCCGACAACGGGCCGTACGTCGCCAGCACGCTGGGCAAGGCCAAGGTCGTCACGGTCCCCTACGAGCCCCACGTGGTGTTCGCCACCTCGAAGTGCGCCCAGGAGATCACCGTCTCGTTCTTCGACGACCCGGCTGCGCCGAAGACCGCATGCCTGAAGGGTCTCGAGGCACCCGAGTTTGAGATCGGCCCCTGACGCCCCGAGATCCCCTCGAGGGCCCGGCACCTGCCTCCGGCCTGCTGTTTCACCGCGATCCACCGCTGTGGAGGCATGCCGGGGCAGCGGCTAGGGTGAGGTGAAGAGGCCGGGGGAGAGCCAGGAGCCCGTGATGCGCGGACACCGCCCCGAGCCGCCCGACGACGTGCAAGAACTCCTGGTCGCTCTCGGGCAGCTCGTCGATCAGGCCCTGGACCGGATCGAGTACCAGCGGGCCAGGGTCGAACTGGCCGTGGCCCTGCAACGCCACATGCTCCCGCCCGGGCTGCCGCAGCTGCCCGGGCTGCGTCTGGCCGCCAGGTACGCGCCCTCGCGGGGCGGTCTGGAGGTGGGCGGCGACTGGTACGACGCGTTCGTCATGCACGACGGGTCACTGGGGCTCACGGTCGGCGACGTGCAGGGTCATGACGTGGAGGCCATCGCCTTCATGGGACAGGTGCGGACCAGTCTGCGCGCCCTCGCACAGACGACGAGCGACACCCGCGAGGTGCTGGGCCGCGCCAACGATCTGCTGATCGCCATGGGGTGCGGCCTCTTCGCGACGTGCTGCTTCCTTCGCTTCGACCCGGTCAGCCGCGATCTGACGGTCTCCAGGGCCGGCCACGTCCCGATGGTCTGGGCCACGGCCGGAGGCGGTCACGGGATCGCACTCGACCGCGGTGGGCCGTCGCTCGGCATCGTGTCGGGCGAGCGCTACCCGGTGACCCACCGGCGTCTGACGGAGGCCGGGGTGCTCGTGCTGCTCACCGACGGGGTGGTGGAGGGTCCGAACTACCCGATGGAGTCCGGTCTGGCCGAGGTGGTCAGACTGGTGCGGGCGGGGTTCGACGCCGACCCCGACGTGCTGGCCTCCGCCGTCGTCAAAGTGGCCGACCTGACGGGACACCGCGACGATGCCGCGGTCCTCGTCGTCCGCTACGACGGCCCCCGGGAGCCGGGCTGACCGACGGGGCCACGGGGGCCACTGGGGTCGCCGGTGGCGGGATCTGAGCGCAGACTGCTGTCGTGAGCAGTGCGGAGATGGGACGTCTCGGGTCCACCGCGCTGCGCATCCTCGCCGTCGCCGCCGTCTACTACGCGGCCGCACGGATCGGCCTCCTCCAGCAGCTGGTGCGCGACCAGGTCACCCCCCTGTGGCCGCCGACCGGCGTCGCGCTGGCCGCGCTGCTCATCATGGGACTCAGGGTCTGGCCGGGCATCGCGCTGGGCGCGTTCTTGGCCAACGTGTTCCTCGGGCCGTCGTTGCTCTCCGTCCTGGCCATCACCGCGGGCAACACCCTCGCGCCGGTCTGCGCCGCCCTGATGCTGCACAGAGCCGGGTTCAGGAACGAGCTGGACCGCCTGCGGGACGTACTGGCACTGGTCTTCCTCGGTGCGCTCGCCGGGATGTCGATCAGTGCGACCATCGGCGCCGGGGTACTGGTCCTCTCCGGAGCACTGGACGCCGGCGACTTCTGGCCCACGTGGTCGGTGTGGTGGACCGGCGACGCGATGGGAATCCTCGTCGTCACACCCTTCCTGCTCGTGCTGCGCAAGGCCCGGTGGCCGTCCGGGGCCGGCCCGGGGCGATGGTTCGAGGCGGCGGCGCTGGCGTTCGGCACGCTCTTCGTCACGCTCCTGGCGACGCGCACGCGGGACTCGAGCCTGCTCTTCCTCGTCTCGCCGTTCCTGATCTGGGCGGCCTTCCGCTTCCGGCTGGCCGGCGCGGCGCCGTGTGCGCTCGCCGTGGTGGTCCTGGCGATCCTGGCGGCCGCCGGCGACAGGGGCCCGTTCGTCGGCGACGACGTCTTCGCCAACATGGTGACGCTGCAGGCCTTCAACGGTACGACCGCACTGACGGCCCTCCTCCTCGCGGCCGTCATCACCGAACGCGACCGGACGTACGAGGAGATCAAGCAGCTCTGCGGCCGGCTCGCGGAGGTGGTGGCCCGGATGGAGCCGCGCCCCGAGTCGTACCGGTCCCCGCCCGATGACCGTCCGCCGCACTGAAGGGCCCGTAGCGGTCAGCAGCGGGGCGCGGGCAGCCGAGGCCGACTGCCCGCACCGGAGCCGCTGGTGCCGGTCAGCTCTTGCCGAGAAGGGTGTTCATCCGGGCGATCTCCGCGCTCTGGGAGGTGATGATCGCTGCGGCCATGTCCTTGGCGGGCCCGTACGTGCCTTCGGCCTGCTCGGTCTCGGCCATGGCGACGGCGCCTTCGTGGTGCTCGACCATCATCTGGAGGAAGGCGGTGTCGAACGCCTTGCCGGAGGCGGCCGTGAGCCGCTGCATCTCCTCGGCGGTCATCATGCCGGACATGGTGTGTCCACCGTGGTCCTCGTCCGTGGCCGGGACCTTCTCGCCCCAGGAGGTCAGCCAGCCGGAGAGGGTCTTGATCTCCGGATCCTGGGCCTTCTTGACCTCCTCCGCGAGCTTCTTGACCTCTGCGGACTCCGCGCGGGCCGCGGCGAGGTCCGCCATCTCGACGGCCTGCCGGTGGTGGGGGATCATCCCCCGGGCGAAGACCGCGTCGGCGGTGTTGTGGTCGCCCTGCCGTGCCGGGGCAGGGGTGGACGGCGAGGCGGAGGAGCCGTGTCCGTCGTGGGCCGAGCCGGAATCGCCGCCGTTGCCGCCGCAGGCGGCGAGGACGAGTGTGGCGGTGACGGCCGCGGCCACGGCCGTGGCACGGCGGATCGGGGAACGCTTGCTGGTCATGCTGTTGCTCCTGCGGTGAGGGCACGCGCGCGTCGGGGCGTGCCGGGGTAGGGAACGGTCCGAGTGCTCGGACCGCCCTATATGCGCAGGAGCTGCAATTCGCTCAGTGACGGTGGCGCGCGTCCGCCGACCGCACCGCTCACGTCGATCCCGGTACCGGCGACCGGGACGGCCGCAACGCCGCTGGGGGCGGCGGCCGGGCAGGGCAGGACGGGGGCGCCCGAGGTGCCCGCGGCGGCGCAGGTCGCATCCGCGTGTTGGGCGTGCCCGCCGCTTCCGTCGCCGGCCGGTTCATCGGCCCGCGCGGCGCCGCCGTGCTGCACCGCGTGCTCGCCGGCTGCAGGCGTGCCGTGCGCGGGGGCCGTCCCGTGGGCGGCTGCGCACCCGGGTGCGGCGGCGGACACCGGAACGGCGCCCGGCCCCAGGCCGTGCATGCCCACGAGGCCCACCAGCACGGCCAGGACCAGCAGGAGAGGGGAACGCAGCCCGAGCGGCTTCATTGCGCGCGTCGCCTGCTGATCCATACCGGCATCGTAAGCGCCCGCTCCGCACGGGGCGAGGCCGGGCCGCGACACCTCCTTCGGAGCCCCTCTCCCTCTCGGCCCACCTGGCGGCCGTCGCCCCTCAGGAAGGCCCGCTGCCGCTGGCGACGTGCCAGGGCACGAAGGCGTTCTTGAGTCCCGCGAGAGACGTACGCAGCTCCGGATAGTGCCGCAGCAACACGGTGACCATGCTGTTGTCGTCGATCCAAGCCATGCCGGCCTTGGAGTACACCTCCGGTGTGTAGTACTCGGTGAAGAAGCGGTCGCTGTTCAGTCGGCGCGAGGCCATCAGGATGAAGATGCGGAACGCCGTGTCGCTGAAGGCGAATCCGGTCGGAAGCTTCTCCGCATACATTCCGACCGTCAGGTCGACGTCTTCGACGTCGTCGTAGAGCCGCTCCATCTCCTTGGCCCACACGGGGTTGTCCGTCAGGTCCTCGAAGCTCGCCGCGGGCTTCAGCCGCAGCAGCCGCCGGAATTCGTTGTAGCGGGGGATCCCCAGTTCCCGGTTGCGCAGGATGTCCGTGGCAGCGAGGTCCTGTCGCCCCCCATCGGGGCGCTCGAAGTCCTGGAGGAAGCGGGGGAAGTTGTGCAGGGTCACGAGCCCCGGGTGGAGGGTGCCGAAGCTGTACAGCAGGTTGGCCATTCCCTTGGTCTTCAGCACGTTGAGCGCCGCAGGTCCGGCGATGTCGCGGAAGGTGCAGTCGCTGAGGGTGGAGTCGTCGGCGGCGGAGCGCAGGTGCCAGTCGTCGCGGACGAGCGGGTGCATGCGGTAGACGGCCACGAACTCCTCGGTGAGGGAGTACGGGACGCCGTAGTGGTCCGTCTTGCTGCCGGGGATGCCACTGACGGTCTCGCTCTCCGTGAGCCGGCCGTAGAAGTTGTGGACGCGTTCACCCGCGATGCCCCACCAGTTGGACCGCAGGGCTTTGACGGTGGTGGGGTGGCTGATCACGGCGGGCGTCCACTCCACCGTATGGATCTTGGCGAGGAGCGCGGCATTAACGAGGCGGGCCCGCTGGAACAACTCCTCGTCGTCCCACGACGGGTACACGGCGTGCAGGTGGTCGCAGATCGAGTTGTGCTCCTGGGCGAACAGGTTCTGCATCATGACGAGGCCCAGCCAGAAGCCGGGAACGCGCGAGGGATCGCGGGCGGGGTCGGAGGGGAGCGGGGTCGCCTCGTCGCCGAAGAGGTGCAGTTTGCCCGTCTTGCCGGTGCGCACCCGGCACTGTTCCGCCTCGTTCGTGCCGTAGATCTGGGATGCGTCCCACCAGTGGGACGAGACGTTGACGCGGGTGTCGGGAGTCCCCGCGGGCGACCGGGGGTCCCGCGTCGGGTCGTCCGGCGTCCGCATGATCCGCATCGGGCGTTCGGGCCACGGATCGTCGTCCAGGAGCGGAACTTCCCAGGGCCGCTCCGTGGGACTGGTTCCGTGACTGAACCAGTCGCGGACCATGAACTGCAGCCAGGCGGCGACCAGGGAGTTGACCGACTCGGCCGGGATCAGTGTCCGGCGGGTGAGCAGGACTCGGCTGACCTCGCGCGGGTTCGGCCGCGAAAGAACGCTCTCGGGCGTGGCCGGGGCGATCTTGTCCAGCGGGATGTTCCGGCCGAAGCGCGTTCCCGCCATGCCCATGCGCGGCTCGTCGAGGTCGTTGTGGCTGCCGTCGGCGGTCCGGTTGACCCGGTGCCCGTCGGAGGGCGGCGCAGGGGTCGGGAGGCCGACGGAAGGCAGCCGCGACGTGTCGTGGAGGTTCTCCTGACGGAGTTTGACCCGCAGCCCGAAGAGGGTCAGCAGACCGGGCGTGACCGCCAGGCGGTCCCAACCGGTGCGGCGGTCGACGAACTCGGCGATGCGGGTGATGATCCGCCACGGTAGGGAGGAGCGGTATCCGGAGCCGGATCGTCGGGGGACGGGGCGTCGTTGCATGCTCATCGTGCTGCTCCTCAGGATCGGTTCCCGGGTCAGGTCGGGTGCCGCGGGGCGGCCGGGACGGGTCGCGTGCGCGATGCATCGCCGAGGATCACGTCGCTCGCCTTCTCGCTGATCATGTAGATCGGAACGGCGATGAAGAAGCCGGGAATGCGGGGGAAGACCGAGGCGTCGACGATCCGCAGGCGGTTCACGCCACGTACCCGGAAGCGGCTGTCCACGACGGCCGACGGATCGTCGACCCGGCCCATTTTGCAACTGCAGGAAGCGTGATGGCCCCACGCCTCGTCCTGTACGAAGCGGCGGACGCTCTCGGGGTCACCGACCTGCTCGCCCGGCCACAGCTCCGTGCGGATCACGGAACCGGCACTGCGGTTCATGCTGCGCACGAACTGCACGGCGGAGACCACGGCGGCGAGGTCCCTTCCGTGCTCGTCCGTGCCCTCGGTGAAGTAGTGGAAGGTCACCAACGGGGTGTCCCGGGGGTCGGCGGAGCGCAGTTGCACCCGGCCGTTGGTGTTGTGGGTGCGGCTCTTGAGGATGACCCACGTGAAGCGGTCCCGGTGACGCGTCAGGTCGAGCGAGTAGCCGGGGTGGTAGCCGCGGAAGTCGAAGGGGCCGCCGAAGATGAACAGGTCGGGGGAGTCCAGCGACGGGCGGGACTTGCGGGTGATCCCGACGACGGCGCCGTTCGTCGTGTACGGCCCGTCGCCGAGCTGCCAGGCCCGGTAGCAGGGGTCCGGCACAGCTCCGGGCTCCGGCGCGTGGAAGTCGCAGTCCTCGATGACCGGGAACTCGCGGTCCATCTGGCTCACCACGCCGATTTCGTAGCGGTCCTGCAGGTTGGCGCCCACGCCTTGGAGGGGGACGCGTACGGGAATGCCGTGCCGTTCCAGCTCCTCACGCGGCCCGATGCCCGAGAGCATCAGCAGTTGAGGCGTGTTGAAAGCCCCTGCGGCCAGGATCACCTCACGGGCAGCGAGCACCCTGCGCGCGACCGGCAGCGCGCGAACGTCCTGGGTCCCGGGGTCGGCCCGGTAGGCGTGCGGCTGGTGCACGTAGTCGACGCCCGTCGCCGCTCCGTCCGCGTCCAGCACGATCCGCGTCACCAACGAGTGCGTCCGGACGACCAGGTTGTCCGGGTGGCTGCGCTGTACGGCCCGCACGCGTTCGCGGGCGGCACTGCGCCGGCCGGCAGCCGTTGAGATCGGGATCTGCCACAGCCCCTGCAGGCCCTCGGTCTGTACGCGCCAGTCATTGGGATCGACGAACGACCCGAGCCCCTCCAGAGGGGAGAGCGGCCGGCCGATGAAGTCGGCGAGCGTGTCCTGCGCGGCGGACAGGATGACCTTCAACAACTGCTCGTCCCGTACGACTAGTTCGGGGTCGGCGAGATCGGTCGGCAGCCAACCGTCGAACCCGTGACGCGAGTCGTTGCGGTACCGGGCAGCGGCGAAGGGAAGGAGCTCCAGCAAGGCCGCCAACCACCGATTGGCGGGCGGCTCCTTGGGGCGGGGGCGGTAAGTACAGCGCTCCAGCCGCTCGAAGTACCGGCGCATGGCGGTGCTGCGCCACGACGCGTCCGCGGTCTCGTGCGCGATGTCGTCCCAGTCGCGGTTGTAGGGATAGACGGTGATCAGCGCGTGGTGCGCGGTGCAGCCGCCGACCGTCCCGGCCCGCGGATAGAGGATGCCCTTGCCCGGTACGAGCTTGCGGTCGCGCCGGTGCTGCTCCTCGTCCGCGTAATGCCGTACGAAGTAGTCCCAGCGCTGGACGGGGTCTTCGGAGGCGTCGGCGTGGAAGGCGGGAACCAGGTAGTCGTCGTTCTCCTCGGCACCCCCTGCGTCGAGGAGGAGGACGCGCATGCCCGAGGCCGCGAGGTTGGCCGCCAAGGGGCCACCGCCGGCGCCCGCGCCGACGACGACGAAGTCGAAGCCCGTTTCGGCCGGTGGAGCGCCGGACTCCGCGGTCACTATCCTTTCCTCTTCCCGAAGTCGGCCGCACTGGCGGCCAGGGTCGTGTTGACGGCTGAGATGAGCGTGGTCAGGGCAGCGGTGCGGGGCGGCAGTTGGCCGCGGAGGCCGAGCAAGGCGGCAGTGGCGGTGTCACTGGCGTGGATCAGCACGCCCTCTCGAAGGTCTTCCTGGAGCCGCTGGCCGTGGTTGGTGAGCAGATCGAGACCGAGCAGGACGGTACGGATCCCGAAGAGCCGGAATGCGTAGACGGCCGCGGGACTGACGTCACGATCGGGGTCGAGGCGCCGGACGAGCACGGTGGGAGCGAGTAGCCCGGTGATGCCGTTGAAGAGCCGGATGCCGGCCAGGGCGTAGACCGAAGCCGGACGGCGGGCAGCGCGTTGCTTGGCCATGCTGTACTCCCTGGAGTGCAGTGGCTGCTGCGGCCACGAATAGCCCCCGGAGTGCGATGACTCCCCCAAAACCACACTAGGGTGATGGCTGTGCGTGTGCATCTTGGGACCTTGGGTGGGGGCGCGAACCTTCGCACGCCGCCCTAGGGCGGTGTGACCCGACCGTTCGTTCCGGGTCTCCCACCACGGTGTGCACCTGCACCATCGTTCGCGAGGACCTCTTGAAGGATGAACCTTACGAACCCGCCGGGTCGGTCGCGGATGCCGTCGGGCCGGTGCTGCCCGGCTTCGGCTCCGAACACGGAGGTCGGGGAGCAGCAGGCCCCGCTCAGACCACTGAGAGGAGGTCCACCACGAAGACGAGCGTGGAACCCGCCGGGATCAACGGCGAGGGGGACTGGTTGCCGTAGCCGAGCCGCGGGGGAACGATGATCTCGCGCCGACCGCCGACCTTCATCCCCCTGAGCCCCCGGTCCCAGCCCTTGATGACCCTGCCACCACCCACGGCGAACTTGAACGGCTCGCCCCGGTCCCAGGAGGCGTCGAACTCCGTTCCGGACTCGAAGGTGACCCCGACGTAGTGAACCCGGACGACCCTGCCCGGCTTCGCCTCGGGGCCGTCCCCGACGACCAGGTCCCGGATCGTCAGCTCCTGCGGAGCGTCACCCTCCGGAAGTTCGACCTCGGGCTTCGTCAGTTCACCCATCGCAACCTCGCTACTTTCCGCCGGCATCCTCGTACGGGCCAACCGGGCGCATGGTCACTCTCCACGCAGTAGGTGATCACGCTACCGAGGACCCTGATCGACTGGAGTACATCACACCCCACGGAGCACGGCGCGGCGTGCCTGGGCGGCTCCGACACGCCTTGTAGCGGAACTCACACCGGGCGGCCGCGTCACGCCCCGGCTCCGCTCCTAAGATCATTCTGGGAGCGGAGCCGGGTACCCGCTCCCACCGCCGCGGCCCCGCGCCGGTCGGTACGAGGGGCCCCAGCAGGCGGCCACTCGACCGTCGACCTGCGCTTTCACCGCTCCGCCCGGCAACCAACGACCGGCATGCACTCTCGACCAGGAGGCGTGACCACACCCCGCGCACCCTTGCCCGATTCCCCCGACCCGCCCTGACGCCCCGTCGTAGGGCGGACCGAACGGTGCGGCCCTTCCGCGTGGGACAACCAGCCCCTGGGATCTTCCGTGCAGCGCATCCGGCTCGACCCGCGATCCGTCGGATCCGTCCGCGCTGCCCCAACGAAAGGCAATACGATGACCGACAGCCGTTCCCTGAGCGTGGCGGTACTCGGACCCGGGGGCGTCGGCGGGCTGCTCGCCGCCCTGCTGGCACGAGCCGGCCACCGGGTGACCTGTCTGGCCGGTGAGGAGACCGTGCAGGCTCTGCGCCGTGACGGCATCCAGGTGAGCAGCGGCCAGTTCGGCGCCTTCACCGCAAGGGTCGACGCGGACACCGAACTGCGGCAGCCGGTCGACCTGTGCCTGGTGACGGTGAAGCAAACGGCGCTGGCGGCGGCGCTCGACCGAGTGCCGTCGGAGGTTCTGGGCGACGGCCTCGTCGTGCCGCTCCTGAACGGGATCGAGCACCCCGCCACGCTCCGCAAGCGCTACTCGGCGGAGCTCGTGGTGCCGGGAGTGATACGCGTCGAATCGAGCCGGCAGGCACCGGGCCGGATCGTGCACGGCAGCCCGTTCACGGAGATCGATCTGGCGAGCGCCACGGCGGATCGCGAACGCCTCGACGAGCTGGCCGGTGTGCTCGCGGACGCCGGAATCACCACCCGGGTGCGCGACGACGAGTCCGGTGCGCTGTGGGGGAAGTTGGCGTTCCTGGCCCCCTTCGCCCTGCTCACGACGCGCTACCGGCTTCCGATCGGCCAGATCCGCACCGAGCACCGTGACGAACTGCTGGCTCTGGTGGAGGAGGTGGCCGCGGTGAGCCGTGCCTGCGGTGCGCCGAGCGACACCGCCGGCACGGTGCGGCTGTACGACGCCTTCCCCGCCGCGGCGAAGTCGTCCATGCAGCGCGACGCCGAGGCCGGCCGACCGCTGGAGACGGACGCGATCGGAGGGGCGGTGCTGAGGGCCGCCGGGCTGCACGCGGTCCCGGTGCCGCGCGTGGCGAGCCTGCTGGAGGAGATCGGGGTGCGCGGCCACTGACGGTCGCGTCGCCGGGGCGCCGGGACGCCGTACGGGCGGGTGCGACCGGGGAGTTGACCGGTGGCACCCGCCCCTGGGCGGTGGGTCGGTCACCCGTTCCGAGGGACGTACGCCTCCCCGGAACGCGCTTCGGTCCAGATGTCCTCGGCACTCACTTCCGCTACCCGGTACTTGCCCAACGAGCTGATCAGCAGGCGCATCTCCAACGCCAGGCAGTCGACGAAATTGGTGAGGCCCGCCTCCGCGTCCTCGTCCGACGCGACCAGGGCCGCCCGTCCGAGGCCCACCGCGGTAGCCCCGAGCGCCAGGCACTTGACCGCGCGGGCACCCTCCCAGATGCGACCGCTGACCAGCAGGGAGTTGTCCTGCGCGTCGAGGCGTTGCAGGCACTCCGCCAGCGGGAGCCCCACGTGGTCGAGGAAGGCGCGGGGCGCCCAGCCGGTGCCGCCTTCCGCCCCGTCCACGGTGACCGAGTCCGCCCCGGCCGCCCAGGCAACGGCCGCAGCCAGGTGGACGTCGCGCGAGGGCGGCAGTTTGACCCACACCCGGCAGCGCGGATAGTTGTTGCGCATCAGCCGGATCTGCTGGCGGAGGATCTCCTCGGTGAAGGTTCCCGGGCTGCTGCAGCGCAGCACCGAGTCCTCGGCGGGTTCGTAGATGTCCAGGACGTCGTACTGCGCCGCCAGTTCGGCCGCGCGCTTGCGGGGCACCAACGTCATGCCGCCCACGCCGGGCTTCGCACCCTGACCGACCTTCAACTCGAAGGCCAGCCGACCGCTCTCCAGCAGGGGGGCGGCCGAGGGGTCGCTGTACACCAGGTTCCACACTTCGGCGTCGGCGTCTTCGGTGCTCTGCTGGACGACCACACCGCCGAACCCGTCCGGCGCCGCCGCGGCGTACGCGGTGATGCGGCGCAGCAGCGAGCTCTCCTTCTCCTCGGCCATTCGACCGTAGCCGGACACGGGGACGATGTTCTCACCGATCACCATGGGAACGCCCAGGCTTCCGGCCTGCCGGGCGACGGCCTCACCGAGGTCGCCGCTGGCCACCCTGGTGGAGCCGAACGCCGCGACGAACAACGGGAAGGCGGAGCGGAAGCCGCCGATCATCGTGGTCAGGTCCACGTCCCCACTGATCGGTTCACGACCGAGGTCGATCAACTTCTCCATGCGGTGCGGTACGAAGACGGGCGGTACGAGACGGGCCCGGTCGATCGCGTCCTCCGGCCGGGCGGTCTGCTCGCCGTGCTCGCCGTAGAGCGTGGTCCCGTAGTTCCCGCTCTCCGGGAAGGCCGCGGCCGCGCCGTGCCGGGCACGGGCCCGTACCTGCTGCTCCGGGAACCCGGGAGCCGTCAGGCCGCTCACGGACGCAGCTCCCCCGGCAGCTTGGGGTAGGCCGTCGCCTGCCACACCGCATCGAGTCCGCCCAAGAAGCGGGTGAACCGCTCGACGCCCAGGCCGAAGCCCGCGCTGGAGGGGATCCCCTCGCGCGCCAGGGTGAGGTACCACTCGTACTTCGCCGGGTTCTCGCCGGTCTCGCGGATCCGCATCATCAGGTTGCGGTAGTCCGACTCGCGCTCGCTGCCGCTCATCATCTCCCCGAAGCCACCCGGGAAGATGAGGTCGAAGTTGCGCAGGACACCGGGCTCTTCGGCGCTTTCCTTGTCGTAGAAGCCGCGCGAGCCCTTGGGGTAGTCGGTGATGAAGAACGGGTGCTCGGCCGCCTTGGAGATGATCTCCTCGCCCTCCCACTCGATCTCCGTGTTCTCGTCCTGGCCGTATCCGCCCCCGGCGAGCTGGGCCACCGCCTGCGAGTGCTTCACGCGGCCGTACGGCGCGTCGAGGACGCGCTTGAGCCCGTCCAGGTCGCGCCCGAGGATCTCCAGCTCCCGCTGAGCGGTGCTCAGCACGTGCTCGACGCAGTGCCGGGTCAGCTCTTCCGCGACCCTCATCGCCTCCTCGCGCGAACCGCCGGCGATCTCCACGTCCAACTGGTGGAACTCGGTCAGGTGGCGGTGGGTCACCGCCGTTTCCAGCGGCTCGAGCCGGACGTTCGGGGCGACGTGGAAGATCTTGGGGAAGCTGAGCAGGGAAGCCTGCTTGTAGAGGATGCCGCTCGTCATCAGCTTGTAGCGGTGACCGTAGTAGTCGATGTCGACCTGCTTGGCACCGCGGGCGCCCGGGTCGGTCACCGGGCCGATGGTGGGCGGCAACAGCTCGGTGAAGCCCTCACCGGAGAGGAAGTCCCGCGCTCCGGCCAGGAACCGGTTCTGGACGAGCAGTGCGGCGCGGGTGCGCTCCGAAGTCAGATGGGCGAGCGGCGTCGGGAGCGTGGCCCCCGTGTTCTCAGCGGACAATCTCTCGTTCCGTTCGAGTGCTGTGACGAGGCGGGTGATAGAGGGGTGTGACGCTCCGGACTGGGTCCGAAGCCGGGCAATGCGCGACAACAATTCGGAACCTGGAATTCCATATCCGCCGCCGAAGAAGTGTGGCCGAGATCACTGAGCGGAAGATTCTTCTGCGGATGTATCGCCGCAGCTCTCGCAGGGTAGTGCAGCCCGGGAATTGATCTTGACTCATATGGAGCTTCCATGTCAAGATCTCCGAGGCACGGAGCAGTGGCCCCGGGATTGTTATGTCCGATACCCCAGCGTCGCGGCTGAACAAGCCATGAATTTCCTTGGAAAAGCCCGCGTCGAATCGACGAGAGCGTTGGCCGCGGACGCTGGCGTCTCTGCGCGGGCCGTCCTTCCGTGTGCCGAGACAGCACAGGTGCATCACACGACCGGAGGTTGACCCGTGGGTCTGAGCAACGCTTCCCACCAGCATGAACCGGGCTCCGAGGAGCTGCGGTTCCACTGGTGCTCCCCCCTCGACAGCGGTCAGCAGAAGGCCACCGAGAAGTATCAGGTCGGTCATCTGGACTTCGACGGAATCGTTGATTTCGCCAAGGAGGCTGACCGGCTCGGAGTGGATTCCCTTTTGATGGGAATCAGCTATCACATGCCCGATCCACTGCCGATGATCGGTGCGCTGGTCCGGGAAACAGAGCGCGTCAAATTCATCCTGGCCTATCGCCCGGGACTGCTTTCCCCGACACTTTTTGCGCAGATCGTCAACACGGTCTCCTGGATGTCCAATGGTCGTATATCGCTGAATCTGGTTGCCGGTATTTCTCCGGCAGAGCAGGCGTACTACGGGGACTTCGTGGCGCACGACGGTCGCTATGCCCGTATGAACGAATTCCTCGACATCCTGCACCGCACCTGGCGCGGGGAAACGCCGCTTTCCTACAGCGGCGAGCACTACCGCATCGAGGAGGCCCAGCTCGGGCTCGGATATCTCGGCGGCGGGCGTCCGGAGGTCTACATCAGTGGAGCTTCTGGTCCGGCCCAGGAGACCGCGCTCCAGCACGGCGACTGCTGGCTCCGCTACGGTGACACGCCCGAGGGCATCGCCGAGGCCGCCGCACCGGTGCTGGCCAAGGGCGGTCGGCTCGGGATCCGCATGCACGTTCTGGCCCGCGAGACCCGTGCTGAGGCGCTCGCCGACCTCGCGGAGATGATGCGCGATCCGGACGAGGACCACCGCGAGTGGGTCGCGAAGTTCGTCGCCGCCTCCGACTCAGAGGCCGTGCGGAATTCCTTCCGGTTGGCCGAGCAGGCCGATGGGGACTGGCTCTCTCCGGTTCTCTACTCCGGCGCCGTGGCCTATCGCGGCGGCCCCGCACTGTGCGTGGTCGGAAGTTACCAGGAGGTAGCCGCATACCTGCACTCCTACAAGGCGGCAGGCGTCAGTGAGTTCATCTTCTCCGGCTGGCCGACCCGCGACGAGATGCGCACGTTCTACACGCACGTGCTCCCGCTGATCCGCAGACACGAAGAGAACGAGCGGACGGCATGACCGAAAATCGGCTTCACCGGAGTCTTTTCGCCTCCGGCGTCCTCCTCGGTCTCATCGCGGAACAGGTCGTGCTGTTCGCCGTCCCTCTGCTCATATACCAGGACACCCACGAGGTGGCGAGCCTCGGTTTAGCATTCGCACTCGAATGGCTTCCCGGCCTGATCGCCTACCCCTTCGCAGGGATCCTGGCCGACCGGGACGGCGGTGCCCGGCTCTTCTCCCGGGTGACCGCGGCCCGGGCTGCCGTGCTCGTGTGCGTGGTCGTCATCTGCCTGACCCAGTCGTCGTGGACGACCGGGGCCCTGATGGCCGGCGGAGCCTTCCTCTCCGTCTTCATGGCGCCGACGCGGATGGCCGTGGAGAAGATGGTCCCGCAACTGGCCAAGGGCGACAAGGTGGCGAGCACCCAGTCCCTCGTCCAGAACATGGAGCTGTTGGCCATGGCACTCGGACCCGCGCTCGCCGTCCTGGCCGCGTCCGTGCTGGGCAAGGTATGGCTGCTGATGGTCGCCGCCGGAGCCTTCGCCCTCGCTTCGGCGACCTGGCTGCCGCTGCCCCGTGGACTGCGGGCCCCGAGCACGGGCGAAGCCGGTAGCGCGGGGCAGGTCTTCGCCGAACTCGGTCTCGGATGGCGGCTGCTGATCGGTAACAAGCCCGTCCTGCTGCTGGGCGTCCTCAACTTCGCCATCAACCTGGTCGTGGCGAGCGTGCTGAGCGTCAACGCGGCGTTGGTGACCGACGTCTTCCATGCTCCCGACTCGTCGTTCGGATGGCTGAACACGTGCGTCGGTGTGACGGGCCTGCTCAACCTGATGGCGATCCCGTTCCTGCTTCGGCGGTTGAGCGTCGGGGCGCTCGGAGTCATCGGCTTCACCGCGATGTGCGCCGCGCTGCTCACGGCAGGGTTCGCCCCGTCCTTCGCCGTCTACGCTCCGGCCTTCGTGGCCATGCTGATCGGATCCGCCTACTACAACGTCTTCAATCGGACCCAGCGGCTGAAGGTGATCCCCGAGGAACACCTGGGGAAGATCATGGGCCCCTTCTACCTCCTCAACTTGCTCTCGTTCCCCATCGCCGGCCTGCTCGTCGCCGGCGTCGGAACCGCGGCCGGCCCGCAGCAGCTCGTCACCGTGCTCTCGGTGCTGCTGTGCCTCTTCGGCGCCGTCTTCCTGCCGCTGACGATCCGCAGCTTCCGCAAGGCGCTGGCCAACCGCAACGACGAGGTCGTCTCAGGAGTCTCGGCATGAGTCCAACCTTCCGGTGCCTGCTGAGCACCGTCGAGTCGGATTCCCACATCTGGAATCTCGTGTACCTCCAGAAGCTCCTGGAGGAGAACGGAGCCCAGGTACAGAACCTGGGCGCCTGCACGCCCATCAACGACGTCGTACGGGCCGTCTCCGAGAACCGGCCCGACCTGTTGGTCGTGTCGAGCGTCAACGGCCACGGACTCCACGGAGCGCGCTTGCTGCTCTCCGCCCTGCGCGAGCGGCGGCTCGAGGTCCCGAGCGTGGCCGGCGGCAAGCTGACCACGGCCGAGTCGGACAACGACCGCACCCGCCGTGAGCTCCTCGCCCACGGCTACACCGACGTATTCACCGGTGAGGACGCCATCGACCGCTTCCTCACCTTCCTTCACTTCGGCAAGTCCGAAGGCTTCCCGGCCTGGCAGGCCGACGCCGCGGTCATCCCACCCTGGGACCTTGCCGGACTCAGCACCACGGAGGTCCACTGATGCATATCGTGATCGTCAACCGGTGGCCCCGGTTCAAGGAAGACGGCGTACGGTGGGACAACGAGCTCACCCGTTACGAGGAGTTCATCGACCACGACGCCCACCAGGTCAGCTACGTCGTCGACGCGCTCGGCGCCGAGGGAGTGCTCGCCGATCCGGCGAAGATCGCACACCTGGTGCGGGTCGACGATGTCAACGACGTCGACGCGCTGCGCGCGGCCGTCGTCGAGGTGACCGAAAAGGTCGGCCCCGTCGACCAGTTGATCGCCCTGTCCGAGTTCACCCTGGAGATCGCCGCCAAGGTCCGCGAGGACCTCGGCCTTCCCGGGCCGACCACGGCCGAGGTCGCGGTCTACCGGGACAAGGTGCGGATGAAGGAGATCCTGGCGGCCGCCGGCGTCCGGGTCCCCCGCTTCGCCGCGTGCACCGACGTGGAGAGCGGACTCGCCTTCGCCCGCTCGTGCGGCTACCCGGTGATCCTCAAGCCGGTGGACGGCGCCGCGAGCATCGGGGTCCACCGTGTCGAGGACGAGGCGACGCTGGCCGAACTCCTGGCCGCGGTCGACCTGAAGCGCTACGAGATCGAGGAGTTCGTCACCGGCACCATCCACCACGTGGACGGCTTCGCCGACGCCCGGTCCGAGATCGGGTTCCAGGTCACGTCGCGGTACGTGAACGACTGCCTGTCCTTCGGTGCCGGTGAACCGCTGGGATCGGTCGTGCTCCAGCGCTCCCCCCTGAGGGACCGGATGGAGGAGTTCTCCCGTGGGTGCGTCCGCGCCCTCGCCATGCGTGACACACCGTTCCACCTCGAGCTCTTCGTCACGCCGGAGGACGAGATCGTCTTCCTGGAGATCGGCGGCCGGGTCGGCGGCAGCGAGGTCCCCCACCTCCTCAACAAGCTGTTCGGGGTCAACCTCTTCGAAATCTGGCTGCGGGCCATGTGCGGGGAGTCGATCATGCCGGCACCCACCTCGGGCGACCCGTCCGGCGGCTGGTTGGTCGTGCCCAAGCCGGCAGGCCTGCCGGCGGTGGTCCGGAAGGCATCGTCCATGCGGGAATCGGTCCCGGCCGTATGGCGCGAACTGCTGCCCTCCGTGGGCGAGGTGCTGGAGCCCGGCGGCGCGTACGACGCCCTGCACGCCGGCCGGTTCATCCTGCTGCACGACGACCAGGCCCAGGTGGAGGCCGACATCCGCCGCATCATCGAGACCTTCGAATTCGAGGTGACTTCGCTGTGAACGACCAGCCGACCCAGGACCAGCCGACCCAGGACCAGCGCCTCAGCGACCGCGACCGCTACGCGCAGTTGGCCGCCTTCCTCAGCGACATCGAGCTGAAGGGCATGGTCGCCGTCGGTGACCGACTCGTCGAGGCCGTCGGAGGCCCCGACCTGCTGCCCGGCCGCAAGGTGATGGTGGCCTACGGAGGCGGCAAGGACAGCACGTACGTGGTCGCCTTCGTGCGGGCGGTCCAGCTGCACCTCCAGCTCACCCACGGCCACACGTTCGTCATGCGGGTCGCCAACATGCGGCACGCCGGTGTGCCGCTGGCCGTCATGGAGAACATCCACCGGGTGTACGAGGCCCTCGGGCTGCTCGACGACGAGCGGGCCGAGCTCCTGACCATCGACCACACCGAGATCCGCCGGTTCCGCGTGGACCTTCCGCTGCCGGAGCGCCTGGTCAACCTCAACCGGCTCGACGTCCTGATGAACGGTCACCGGTCGGCCGGGGACGGCCGGCCGACGTTCTGCAACAGCTGCAACCTGGCGGTGGCCGACTTCTACGGTCGCGCTGCCTGGTGGCAGGACGGTGTCGACGTGATCATGACCGGAGACTCCCGGCGCGAGCAGGCGCTCTACTCCGCCTGGATCATGCGCCTGGCCAAGGCGAGCGGCATCGACGTGGAGGAATGCCGCCGGATGGGCTTCCAGGGCCTGCTCACGGCCCTGCGCGGCATCGGTGACGCATACTTCCGCGAGCTCTTCGGTGACGGTCGCGAGGCAGAAGTCGCGGAGCGCGCCGTCTCCACCGGAGACCGCTCGATGCAGCCCGAGTTCGTCTCGATCTACGACATGGTCAGCTACCGCGTCCACGACCACTGGGACCTGATCGTCGACTTCCTCGGCTTCCGGTTCGACGACCTCGCCTTCAGCTTCACCGAGTCGGACTGCGCGAACCCGACCCTGATGGCCCATCTGCGGGGCCTGCGCGCCCAGTACGTGGAGTCCCGCACCTACGAGGCGGGCATCTCCGAGTACCTGGAGCTCGCCGAGGCGATGATGCGCAAGAAGGAGATGCCGGAGAACCTGATCCGGCTCGCACTGAGCCGCTACGACTCGCCGGTCAAGATCGTCGAGCGGCGGGAGGTGGCCACCGCCTACGCGCGCGACGTCTTCGGCCTGAGCGAGGCCGCGCTCACCGCGATGGTCTACTCGCCCTTCACGGACGAAGGCGCGCGGCTGGAGGGGTTCATCGCGTCCTGCCACCCGGAGATGGCCGACAGGACCGCAGAGCTGCACGCTGCGCTGCGCGGTGACGGCACGGACACCGACGGGGCGGCCGAGTGGCTGGAGAAGATCTCCGCGCTGTCCCTGACGGACCTGCGCACGCTCTACCGCAGCGCACTGGTGGACTTCGGCGCGCAGCAGACGATGATTTCCCGGGTGCGCGCGGGCGACCCGCACAAGAGCCAGGTCAAGACGGTCGACCCGACCACGGGCCTACCCGTCCTCGAACTCATATCGGGTCGGTGACGTGGCCGGGTACTTTGACCGGCTGGTGACCGAAAGCCGCGGCCGGGGCACGGTGCTCGTACAGCCGCGGATGGGCTTCGGCAGCCTCCGGGCGATGCAGGACGGGCTGTCCCAGGTCGCGTCGCTCGGGCTGCCCGCCGTCGGGACGCTCACGCTCGACAGCTACACCCGGGTCGGCGACTACACCACGCCCCTGGAGCGGCTGGCCGCGGACGAGGAGCTGAACGGGTACCCGCTGGTCTCCCACCCGGCCGAGGCCACCAGGGCACTGCTCGACGGGCTCCACGGCCCCGCGTTCCCGGTCCAGGTGCGGCACGGCACCGCGCTACCGCTGCGGGTCTTCCAGCGATTGGTCGAAGTCGGTCTCGACGCCACCGAGGGCGGCCCCGTCTCGTACTGCCTCCCCTACAGCCGGTTGCCGCTCGCCCGGGCCGTTGCGGCCTGGGCGGAGAGCTGCCGGTTCCTGGCCGGCGAGACCGAGCACGGACACGTCGAGAGCTTCGGCGGGTGCCTGCTCGGCCAACTCTGCCCGCCCTCGCTGTTGGTGGCCACCGCCGTGCTGGAGGGCTGCTTCTTCCAGCAGCACGGGCTGCGCCACATGTCGCTTAGCTTCGCCCAGGGGGTGCTCGCCGAGCAGGACCGCGGCGCTCTCCGGGCGCTGCGCACGCTCGCCGCCGAGCACCTGTCCGGGGTGGACCAGCACGTCGTGCTCTACACGTACATGGGTCTGTTCCCCAAGACGCCGGACGGCGCCACCGCCCTGATCCGCGACAGCGCCCGGCTCGCCCGCGACGCCGGGTGCGAGCGGATGATCGTGAAGACGGTCTCCGAGGCGTGGCAGATCCCGACGGTCGCCGAGAACCTCGCCGCCCTGCGGATCGCCGCAGACGCGTCGAACGGCACCCCGGCCGCGCCGACCGTCCTGGAGGACGCCTTCTACGACGAGGTTCTGGAGGAGGCGAGGCTTCTCGTGGACACGGTGCTGGGCCTCGATCCCGATGTCGGTACCGCGCTGACGAAGGCCTTCGAACGAGGGATCCTCGACATCCCGTTCGGCCTGCACCCGGACAACGCCGGCGCGACGACCAGCGTGATCGACGACCGCGGGGCGCTGGCGTGGGGCTCCCGCGGCAACCTGCCGCTGCCCGGGACGTCCAAGGGCGCCGGTGTCGAGGACTTCAGCTCCGACCGGCTCCACGCCATGCTCAACCACGTCGCCGACCGCTACGACCAGGCTGCGGCCCTGGCCGAGACGTGACTCAACCATGCATAGTTTCCCTACCAGTTGGCGAGACGACCCGTGACCCCAGAACTTTCCGATCAGCCTGCCGTCGTACTGGTGGACGCGTTCTCCAGCGGCGCCCTGCTGGCGCGCCAGGCCGCCGGCCGCTTCCGCCTCATTCACGTCCGCTCGCGCCGCGAGCTCCCGCAGACCTTTGCCGCCAGCCTCCCGGCCGGACTGTTCGAGGTGGACCTCACCTACCCGGGCAACGCCCAGGACGTGCAGCGACGTCTCGCTGAGCTCGGTCCGGTCGCCGTCATCCCGGCGAGCGAGTTCGGCGTGGAGACCGCCGACGAGATCGCCGCAGCGCTGGGTCTGCGCGGGAACGACCCTTCGCTCTCGCCCGCCCGGCGGGACAAGGCCCTGATGATGGAGGCCCTGGCAGCGGCGGGCGTACGCACACCGCGCCAGCTGAAGGGGACGGATCCGGATCAGCTGCTGGCCTGGCAGCGTGAGCAGGGCATCGACAGGGTCGTCGTCAAGCCGCTGGACAGCGCCGGCTCCGAGGACGTCTTCACCTGCGACACCGACCAGGAGGTGAAGACCGCGGTCGAGACCATCATGGGCAAGACCAACCTCATGCTGCGGGCGAACGAGGCGGTCCTGGGACAGGAATACCTCGTCGGTGACGAGTACATCATCAACTCGGTCAGCAGGGACGGTACGCACCGGTTCACCGATGCGTGGATCAGCCGCAAGGTGGTGGTGGACGAGCGACGGAAGATCTACGACTACGAGGACCTGCTCGCACCGGACGACCCGCGTCTCGACGAGATCCTGCCCTACGTCTGCGACGTCCTCGACGCACTCGGCATCGCCAACGGCCCGGCCCACACCGAACTGATCCTCACGGCGGGTGGTCCCGTGCTGCTGGAAACCGGTGCCCGGATCTCCGGACTCGCCAACCCTCCCGCCCTCCAGCGGTGCACCGGCGCCGACCAGGTGAGTCTGACGCTGGACTGCTACACCGCCGACGCACCGGAGCTGAGCCGGCGGCCCGTGCGCTACGCGCAGCAGGAGTCGGCGCGCTGTGTGAACCTCATCGCCCACCGCGAGGTGCCGCTGCCGGAGCGGGCCGTCCGGGCGGCACTCGAGGGCCTTCCGGCCTTCGAGAGCATCCGGTTCCGCAAGGGCGACGGTGCGGTCACCAGCCGGACGGTCGACCTCAACTCCTCTCCGGGCGCGGTCTTCTTCGTCCACCGCGACGACGCCGAGATCGAACGCTCGTACCAGGCACTGCGCGCGATGGAGCACGAGCTCCTCTGACGTCCCACGCACGCTGCGGTACCCCACCTATGAAACGCGGTAAGTCATATGCCCGTCACTTCCCAGCAGTTCCGCGAGATCTTCGGTTCCTTCCCGACCGCCGTCGCCGTCATCACGGCGATGGACGAGGACGGCGAGCCTCGGGGATTCACGTGCAACGCCGTCTGCGCCGTGTCCGCTTCGCCGCCGTTGTTGCTGATCGGGGTGGACAAGAAGTCCCAGACCCTCCCGGCGATCCTCTCTTCCGGGGCCTTCGCGGTGAACTTCCTCGGCGCGTCGGGCACCGAGGCGTCACGGATCTTTGCCGGCAAGGGTCACGACAAGTTCTCGGGCATCGAGTGGCAGCCGTCCCCGGTGGCGGACGGCGCTCCCGTGCTGACCGACGTCGCGCTGGCCGTCGCCGAGTGCCGCACGGAACAGACGGTCCAGGCCGGCGACCACTGGCTGATCATCGCGCGGGTCGACGGCGGAACCGTCTTTCCCCGCGACCCCCTCCTCTACTGCCGGGGCGCCTACAGCACCTGGACGCAACCGGCGGCCGTGTAGACCGCTCGCGGTCCTCGTGCCGGGCCCGGCGTCCACGGGCCCGGGCTCGGCATCCGGGATCGTGTCAGGTGAGTGTCCCACCGACGGCCTCGACCTCGACGGTGTCGTCCCCGTCCTCCGCCGTGGCGGCGCGCTTCGGCGGGCAGGGTGGGCAGAGCCGTTCGTAGACCGCCATGACCTCCTCCGGCGTCTGGGCCTGCTTGCGCTCGCAGGCTGCCTTCCCCGCCTCCTCCTTGCACATGAGCACGGCCTTGGCGCCTTCCAGCGTGGCGATGGCCTGCCGACCCCGCAGCACGCACAGCAGCGCCTTGCACAGGCATCCGACATAGGCCTCGACGGTCGTGAAGCCCCGCCAAACCTCCTCGATGCGGCGCTCCAGGATCAGCAGGCGGGCGTAGAGGCGTACGACGTCCTTGCCCGTGTCGGGATCGGAGGCGTCCGCCAACAGCTGCGCCGCTTCCGTCTTGATCTTCGTTGCGCGCTCGGGCAGATCCTCCAGCTCCCGGTGCAACCGCGTGAAGCAGTACGCGGCGTTCTCGACCTCCGTGGTGTAGCGCGCGATACGGGCGGAGAGGGTCGCGACGGTGTCGTCCTCCTCGACCTCGTCGTCGAACTCGCACGCGCATTCCTCGACCCGACAGCCCCAGTCACCGGCACAGTCCTTGATGTCCTCGAACACCTCGTCGACGGCGCGCGCCAGGCACTGCTTCTGGTCTTTGTGGACCCGGCAGCGGATCTGCTCGCGGACCGTGTGGAGGGTCCCCCGCGCGGCGTCGAGATCCTTCTCGGCGGCGTCCCGTGCCTTGGTGTACTCCGCCCGAGCGCTGTCGAACTTCTCCTTGAAGTCCTTCAATTGGGGGAGGTGCTCCTCGGTGACCTCGGCCCGGCGGTGGATGCCCCTGGCACTACAGGTGAGATCGTCGATGGCACCGGGGTTGCAGTCGCCGCCCTTGTCGGTGCTGTCCGATCGGGTCTGGGGGGTGCTGCTCATGATGGGCTCTCCTGGTCGAGGGGGCAGGCGCACCGAGTCTGGTCCGGACGGTGTCACCGGCCCGTCGCCCGGCCATCGCCGCAGCTGTCCGTACCTCGGCCCGTTCCCGCAACGCCGGCGTGACGGCAGGGGCCCCAGCATCGGCCCATGGCTGGATACCGGGCACTCGCCGCCGTGGGGCGCAGCGTCGTCGACCTGCTCAACCGGCGGTTCATCGAGGAGATCCCCGTGGGCCCGCGCCCGGAGGCCGTCCTCGCCGGGCCGGTGGACTTCGACAAGGTGGACACCGCCGGAGCCGTCATCCGCCGGCCCGCGGTCACCGTGTACTGCTACCGGCTGAGCATCGACCGCGAGACCCGGCCCTCCTGGGCGGCCGTCGCGGCCCAGGACGGCACGTCCCGGCTGCCGCTGAGGATGCATCTGCTCATCGCCGCATGGGACAAGTTCGTCGAGTCGGAACTGGAATGGCTCGGCCTCGCCACCCGGGCACTGGAGAGCACGGGTCCGCTCACCGGCCCCCTCCTCCACGCCAGCGGGGACTGGGAGGCGGGGGATTCGGTGCAGATCATCCCCGACGACCTGGCGATGGACTCGATGAGCGAGGCGTTCCAGGCGATGACCACCGACTACCGGCTCTGCATGCCCTATCTCGCCCGGGTCGTCCGGATCGACGGGCGGCCCGGACGGGCATCCGGCGAGGTCACCGTCGTCGCCACTGCGCTGTCGGAGAAGGCCCGATGACGGACGGCTCCGACCACCGGATCACCGTCGAGGTGGGCGTGGTGGACGTACTGCACCGGCTCGCCCTGGCCGTCCGTCCGCTCGACGCCAGAACCCGTGCCCCGGCCGGCCCGGGTCTGCGCGTCGGCCGGGAGACCGGGCACGCCCCCGGCCGCCGGCCGCGCCCCGACGATCTGATCCGGCCGCTGGAGAGCCACGGCGCCACCGGATTCGTCCTGCGGCACGGCACGGCCGGCGCCCTCGGCCAGACCGTGACCGTGCGCGTCGACGACCCCGCCCGCCGCTGGGTCCCGCGGCGCTTCTCCCTGCCGCTGTGGACCCGCGCCGAACTCGCCGGCGCCGATGCCCGGCCGCCGACCGCCGCCCACGTCCGGGCCGACGCCCGACTGCTGCTCCCGTGGCTGCTGCCCGGCCCGTCCTACCCCGTGCCGCAGGGCCTGACGGGCATGCGGCTGCGGGTCATCCGCGCGGGCGAACCGGTGCGCTGGCCGCGCGTGGACGCGTACGGTCAGGGCGGCGTCCAGATCGGCTGGGCCCACGGTGACGAACACGGGCAGGTGCTGCTCCTGATCGACCGCCTGCCGTACTCGGTGCAGTCCCAGTTCCCCGTCGCACTGCGCACCCACGCCCCGGATCCGGCGAACGCCCCGCCACCCGATCCACTGGACCCGTTGGCGGACCTGGTCGCCGAAGCGGTCACCCGCAGTGCCTCCCCGCCCCGGCCGCAGGACCTCGACAACGGGCTCCTGCGCGGCACCGACGTGCCGGCCGGCTACCACACCGCCTCCGCGTACACCGTCCGCACACTCACCGTCGGTCAGGTGGTTCACGCCGACGACCTGCCCCACACCACCGCCTGACCCGCGACCGAGGAGATCCGTCCATGCCCGAGTACCTGACACCCGGCGTCTACGTCGAGGAGACGAGTTTCCGCTCGCGGTCCATCGAGGGCGTGCCGACCAGCACCTTCGGCATGGCCGGACGGACCGAGTACGGACCCGTTCCGTACAGTCTGCCCGCCCCGGGCGACCCCACCGTGCTGCCCGGCGCGACCCTGGTCACGAGCTTCACGGAGTACGAACGGGCCTTCGGCGGACTCAGCATCGGTAGCGAGGACTGTCAACTTGGCTTGTCCGCGCGGGCGTTCTTCGCCAATGGTGGGCGGCGGCTGTACGTCTCGCGGGTCTTCACCTTCGCCAACACCACGGCCGCCACCCCGGTCATCGACACCCCGAAGAACTTCGCCTCGCTCGCCCTTCCCCCCACCGGCAGCGCGCTGCTGCGCTGGCGCGCCCGCTGGCCGGGATCCGCAGGATCGAAGATCAGCGTCGCGGTGACCTTCCGCCGCGGCAAGAACATCATCGTCCAGGGCGGCGGAGCCGGCGCCCCGCCGCGCCTCACCGGAGTGCAGCCGGGAGCGGCCGTGGAGGTCGTCCCGCTCGTAAGCGGGGCGGTGCCGGGCATCCCCGACGACACGGCACCGCAGCCGGGGAACGTCCGGGTCGTCATCCCGCGCGCCGACGGGGTGCTGGGCTACCGGAAGCCGGACGGTACGTTCGACGACGTGTCCGCCGGGACGGCCGCCTTCCACCTCACCCTGGCCGTCACCGTACGGTTCGGCGGGCGCGTGGACGTCTACAACGAGCTCGAACTCGACGAGGCGCACCCGCGCGCCGTCGGCCGGGTGCTGGCCGCGGTGGACCCCGCCGACGAGTTCTCGTTGGTCTGGCTGCAGGTCGTCACCCCCGCTGCGGGGCAGCCCGCGCCTGCGGCGGGGGCCGTGCTGACCGCCCTACTGAACGGCGGCGCCGGCGCCGCCGCGTTCCTCACCGGGGGAGGCGACGGGGGCACGCTCGTCGCGGCGGACCTGCGCGGCCGGCTCGCCAACCCGGACAGCCTCACCGATCCCGCCCGCGGGCTCGGAGCGCTCGCCGAGATCGACGACATCGCCATCGTCGCCGTCCCGGACACCGTCACCCTGCCGCCCGACCAGCAGAAGACCGCCGTGGACGATCTCATCGAGCACTGCGAACGGCTGCGCTACCGGATGGCGATCGTCGATCCGCCCAAGGACAGCTCCATCTCCGAAGTACGCAAGTTCCGGGCCCAGTTCGACACCAAGTACGCCGCGCTCTACTACCCCTGGGTGAGGATCACCAATCCCGGCCTGCGCCCGGACCCGGGTGCTCCGGCACCACTCCTCGACGTGCCGCCCTCCGGCTACGTCGCCGGAATCTACGCCCGCAGCGACATCGAGCGCGGAGTGCACAAGGCCCCCGCCAACGAAGTCGTCTTCGGCATCAACGACTTCACCACCAACGTCACCTACGACCGGCAGTCCGTGCTCAACCCCGAGGGGATCAACGCCCTACGGTTCTTCGAGGGCCGGGCCCGGCGCGTGTGGGGCGCCCGGACGATGAGCTCGGACCCCGAGTGGAAGTACGTCAACGTCCGACGGCTGTTCATCTACCTCGAGCACTCCATCGACAAGTCGACCCAGTGGGCGGTGTTCGAGCCGAACAACGAGCGGCTGTGGGCCTCCGTCCGCCAGACCGTCGAGGACTTCCTGATCGCCACCTGGCGCACCGGAGCCCTCATGGGCACCAAGCCCGAGGAGGCGTTCTTCGTCCGGTGCGACCGCACCACCATGACCCAGAACGACCTCGACAACGGCCGGCTGATCTGCCTCATCGGCGTGGCGCCCACCTACCCCGCAGAGTTCGTCGTGTTCCGCATCGGACAGTTCACGGCCGACGCGCAGCGCAGCTGACGCGGACCCGCAGCGCACGCGCCCAGGAGATCAGGAGACGGACCATGGCAACGCGCAACAACCCCTACGGGGCCTTCAACTTCCTCGTCAAGCTCGGCGACACCGGCGGCGAGGACCAGATCGCGGGCGGTTTCTCGGACTTCAGCGGAGCCGGCAACGAGGTGAAGTTCTCCGAGTACCGCAACGGCAACGACCCCGAGAACCACGTGCGGAAGATCGCCAACACCAACTCGACGAACGACGTCACCCTCAAGCGGGGCATCATCGGGGATCTGCGCTTGTTCGCCTGGATCAAGGCCACCCGGGAGGGCGAGTTCGACCCGCGCACGGTCACCGTGACCTTGCACGACGAGGGTCGCCAGCCGGTCTGCTCCTGGGTGCTGCGCGCCGCCCAGCCCAAGAAGTGGGTCGGTCCCACCCTCACCGGCAAGGGCGGCGGAGAGGTCGCGATGGAGGAACTCCACCTCGTCGCCGAGCGCATCGACTTCCTGTCGCTGTGACCCCCGCCGGACTGCGTCTGGGAGCGCCGGGCGCGTACCGGGACGGGCGTCGCCCGCCGCCCGCCTTCCAGCCGCTACGACTCGACATCGCCGGATTCGTCGGCGTGGCGCCGCGCGGACCCGTCGACACCCCGGTCGCCGTCGACCGCTGGTCCGACTACGTGCTGAGGTTCGGCGGTTTCGAAGGGCCCGGGCTGCTGCCCCACGCGGTACGGGCGTTCTTCGCGCAGGGCGGCGCCCGCGCCCACGTGCTGCGCGTGGCACCACTCCCGCGCTCCCCGCATCCCACCGCCCTGGCGGCCTGCGCGCTGCACCGGATCCGGCTGGCCCGGGCGGACGGTCCGGCCGCCGCCGGGGGCGGCCGTCCCTACGACGTCCACCTGCGCGCACGCGACGAAGGGAGCTGGGGCGGACGGCTCTCGGTGCGCTGGGACTTCACCGCAGCGGGCCACTTCACCGCCACGGCCAACGGGCGGGAGCTGACCCTGCCCGAGGGACCGACTCCACCGGACGGGACCCTGCTGCGCCTCCGGGCACCTGGGCTGGGGCCCGCCGGCGGCTTCTTCTCCGTCCTCGAACAGGCCGTGCGCCAGGACACCCCGGGCCTGCGGCGCCGCGTCGCCGTGCTCGACCGGCAGCCCGGGCCGGGAACCCGGCCCGTGGACGTGGACGCCGAACTCGTCACCGCGACCGTCACCATCACCGACACGGATCCGGCGCGCCCCCGGCAGGAGCGGTTCGCGGGGCTGGGGCTGAACCGCGCCCACCAGCGGTTCGTCGCCGATGTGCTGGCCACCGAATCCCTGTTCACCACCCCTGACGGCGAGTGGCCCGAGGTCCTGCTGCCGCCCGACGCCTTCCTCGCCCCCGTCGAGTCAGCCGTCGTACGGGGCCGCGGGGGCGAGGACCGCTATGCGGGGATCAACGCCGACAGCTTCCACGGGACGACCCCGGTCGAACTGCTGCCCATCGGCGGCGGCGAGAGCATCGAGGATCCGGGCCGGGAGGAGGTCGGCATGGACCGAATGGCGCTGGTGCCCGAGGTCGCGCTGCTCTCCGTACCCGATTTGCTGTGGTTCCACAGCGATGCCCCGGAGACCACCACCGAGACCCCGTCGCAGCCCGGCAGCCCCGTCTTCGTACCGTGCCCGCCCCGGCCGGAACCCATGACCGTCACCGCGCCCCGGCAGCACGCCCGGCTCCTGGACAGCGGCACCCAACTGCCCGAGATCGTCCGGCGCCAGCAGCGGCTCGCGGCGCTCGCCGAGCGGCAGCGGCGCTTCGTGGCCCTGCTCGACGTACCGCCGGGGCTACCCGTGCGGGCGGTCGCCCGTTGGCGGGCCGGGTTCGAGAGCTCGTACACCGCCGCCTACCACCCGTGGCTCGGTGTGGTCGCGCCCGACGAACCGCAGCACCGCGCCGTGTCCGTTCCGCCCTCGGCGTTCGCGGCGGGAATCATCGCCGAACGGGAGCGGCGGCTCGGTCTGCACTGGGGTCCCGCCAATGCTCTCGCCGCCGAAGCCGTGACCGCGGCCGAGCGCATCGGCGAAGCCGACCACGACGAGCTGCACCTGCTCGACATCGACGTCTTCCGCGGCGAACGGGACGGATTTCGGCTCGCGTCGGCCCGTACCCTCTCCCGCGACCCCGACTACCGTCAGCTCAGTGTTCGCCGGCTGATGACCATGCTGAGGCTGGTCCTCGACCGGCAGGCCCAGCCGCTTGCCTTCGAGCCCCACTCCGCCCGACTTCGCTCCGAACTGAGTGGCTCCATCGTGGAGTTGCTGCGCGGTCTGTACCGCTCCGGCGCGCTCGCCGGCGAGAGCGAGGACGAGGCCTTCTTCGTGACCTGCGACGAACACCTCAACCCCGGCTGGTCGCTGGGCCTGGGCCGGCTCGTCGCCGAGGTCGGCGTGGCGCCCGCGCGACCCCTGGAGTACCTCGTCCTGCGGATCGCGCAGGACGCCGACGGCGCCGTCACGGTGGTGTGATCCATGACCGAGCTCGTACAGACCTTCAACTTCCGGGTCCGGATCGGACGCAGCGGCTTTCCGAGCCGTACGGCCGAGCCCCCGCCCGTGCTCCCGCTGACCAGTGGGCAGGAGGGCGGCGCCCGCCGCGAGGCGAGCGCCGCCGGCCCGGGAAGCGCGACCGGGAGCAGCGGCCCCGAACGGATCGGCGACGGCGGCTTCCAGGAGTGCTCCGGACTGGGGCTGGAAGCCGATCTCCGCGAATACCTGGAGGGCGGGGCCAACGGAGAGGTGGTGCGCAGGATCGGACGGGTCAAACTCCAGCCCCTGGTGCTCAAACGCGGCATGCTCATCGCCACCGCGGGCGGCAGCACCGACACGAGCCTGTGGGACTGGCTGCACGGCATGGTCAGCGGCCGGACCCCGGCACCCCGGTACGACGGCGATGTCGAGGTGCTCGACCCGGTCGGCCAACGGGTCGTCGCCCACTGGAAGTTCAGCCGCGGCCTGCCCCTGAAGATCACCGGACCCACCCTCAACGGCAAGACCGGGGAGATCGCCATGGAGGAACTGCACATCGCACACGAAGGTCTGCGTCTGGAGCGGACGCCATGACCGCCCTGGCCCACGCCACCCTGCAACGCCTCAAGCGAGGACCGTCCGAGGGCAAGGACGCGCCCGCCCGGGTGCTCGACGACGGCCCCGCCGTACCCGTGCAGTTCAACCCCGTCTCGCTGCGCATCAGCCGGAACAACAACACCGACCGCGGCGGCACGACCACCCGCACCCAGAAGCGCCAGCATCCCGCCCAAGAGGGCTCGACCCTCACCTTCGACCTGGAATTCGACACCGCGGAGCAGCGCAGCGGCGGACAGTACGTCGACGTCCGGCTCTGGACCGCGCTGGTACGGCAGTTCGTCGAACCGCCCAAGGGGAAGGTCGCGGATCCGCCGCCGGTCGTCCGGTTCGTCTGGGGGACGCTCCGCTACAACGGCATCGTCACCCAGGTCAACGAGGAACTGGACTACTTCGCCCCGGACGGCACCCCGCTACGGGCCAAGGTCGGGGTGACCATCGTCGAGCAGAACTTCGCCTACGAGGCCCATGACGAGGGCCCCGGCACCCGGGACACCGGGTCCGCCACCGAACCGGGCGCCCCGAGGACGGGCGCGGCGCCGGGTACCTCCGGAACGGCACGCCCGCAGCAGGTCGTCCAGGCACAGGAGGGCGAATCCGCCCAGCAGTTGCTGTCCCGGCTCGGCCTCGACCCGGCGGCGTGGCGCGGTGCGATGAGCGGGCTCGACAGTCCGCTGACGCTGGCCGCGGGGGCCTCCGTACAGCTCGGCGCGGAAGTGTCCGCAGGGTTTTCGGCCGCGGCGGGGATCCGGCTGTCGGCCGGGTTCGCCGGCGGCGTCGCGGCGACCTCGGTGGGCGGACTGTCCGCCGCCCTGGGGATGGGCGGCGGACCGGTGGATCCCCGGTCGGGGCGGCCCGGGCGGGGCTCGCCCCGCACGGCGGGCGGCGGAGCGGTCGCGGCTGCGGCCGCGTCCGTCACGGGGGCGGGGGAGAGGGCCGATTCCGGGTACGGCGTCGGGGCGGAGGCGTCCCTCGCGGGTTTCGCGCTCTCCGCCGGAGGGGGAATCGTGGCCTCGGCGGATGCGGTTCTGGGCGCCGCGGTGGAGCTCGCCACCGCCAGGGCGCGGCAGTCGTTCGAGGTCTCCGACGCGGCTCCGGGGCCCTACTCCGCCACCGCGGCTCCCGCCCGGGGCCCCCGTCCGGCCGGGCCCGGCCCGGGCCGGACGGCAGCCGCAGGTCCTGCCGCACCCCCCGGCGCACTTCGCCGCCCGGACCGCCGCTCCGTCAGCTACGGCCAGGGCGTCCCCCTACGGGCGCGCGCCGATGCCGCGACACTCGCCGAGGTCGAGGCCGGCGGTGGACGCAGCCTCGCCGACCGGGCCCGGCACGAGGAGACCCCGGCCCCCGACCCCGGCGCCGCGCCCTGGGAACGACTGCCCCCGGACCCTCCCGGCCGGTACGCCGCCGACTGCGAGCAACGCCGCCGTGACGCAGGCCTGAACACTCTGAGGTGGACACCGCGAGGAGGCCCGACATGAGCGTGTACATCGGAGAGCTGCACACCGAGGTCGTACCCGCGGGCAGCGCGAGCCCACCGGGCGGCGGGACGGGCGGGACGGGCGGCGTCCACGCCGCCGCCGAGCGCCACCAGGAGGCGTGCGAGCACGCCGCGTGGCTCGCCGCCCGCGTGGCAGCGGAGGGCTTCGATGACTGAGCCGGCGACCGCGACCGCCTCGCCGGCCTTCGAGGTCGAGGGGATGCTCGTCAAGGACCTCGCCCGCGACTGCGTACGCCTTGACATCGCGGAAGGCGTCGAGGGACTGCGGACCCTGCGCGCCCACCTCCTCGCCGTCGGCTCCGGGGCGAAGGGCCCGCAGGATCGGCTGCTGCACCTCGACGGGACCACCGTCGCCCTGGGGAGCACCCTCAAGGTCGCGCTCGGCCCGCCGTCCGCGCAGCGCTACGTCTTCGAGGGCGTCGTCTCCGCACTGGAGCTCGTCCTCGGCGACGGAGAACCACCGCTCGTCCTCGTGCACGCGGAGGACGCTCTCATGCGGCTGCGGATGACCCGTAGGCAGCGTACGTACACCGAGGTCACCGATGCCGGGATCGCCGAGGAGGTGGCCCGCGAGCACGGGCTCAGCGCGGACGCGGACGCCCCCGGCCCCCGCTACGACGTCGTCCAGCAGCTCAACCAGAGCGACCTCGCCTTTCTGCGCGAACGGGCCCGGCTGGTCCAGGCCGAGCTGTGGGCCACCGGCCGCACACTGCACTTCCGGGCCCGCGGCAGCCGCGGCGCCGACGCGCAGACCCTCGTGTACGGAGGCCGGCTGCTCTCCGTCCGGTTCGCAGCCGACCTCGCCCACCAGCGCAGTGAGGTGGTGGTCACCGGCTACGACGCCGACCGGCGCGAGGGCATCGACGAGCGGGCCGGCCCCGAGGTCGTCGAGGCCGAGACGGCGGGCGGCCGGGTCGGCGCGAGACTCCTGGCCCGGGCGCTCGGCCCCGGCACCAGCCTGCGGGTCCGGGAGGCCGCGCTCACCGCGGAGGAGGCGGAGGCGTGGGCGCGCGCCGAAATGCTGCGCCGCGGCCGCCGGTTCGTCACCGTGGCGGGCACCACCAACGGCAGCCCCGATCTCGTCGTCGGCAGCCGACTGACCCTGCGCTCGGTCGGCGCACCCTTCGAGGGAGAGGGCTACTACGTGACCCGGATCAGGCACTCGTTCGACCTGGAGCGCGGCTTCCGTACCCGGTTCGACGCCGAACGCTCCTGCCTGAACGGGGCGGTGTGATGTCCCTGCCGACTCCGGTTGACGGCTCCGCCCCCGGTTACTTCGGGGTCTATCCGGCGATCGTCACCGACATCGTCGACGACGAGCGGCTCGGCCGGGTCGAGGTGCGCTTCCCGTGGCTGGGCACGGAGGGCGACCGCGACGTACGCGCCTGGGCGACGCTGTGTTCCCCGTACGCCGACGACGCCCAAGGCCTGCTCGTCCTGCCGGACGTGGACAGCCAGGTCGTGGTGGCCTTCGAAGCGGGCAACCCGCGCCGCCCGTACGTCCTCGGCGCGGCCTGGAACGGCCGGGCCGCACTGCCCCACCAACCCGAGCGCGCCAACAACCTGCGGCAGCTGCGGTCACGGGCCGACAGCCGCCTCCAGTTCGACGACACACCGGGCGCGGAGCAGGTCCGGATCACCATGGAATCCGGCCACGAGGTGACCCTGGACAACGCCACCCAGCAGGTGACGGTGCACCACGGCAATGGCTGCGTCGTGCGGTTGACGCCGACCTCGATCGAGATCCAGGCGAACGTGTCCATCGACGTGAAGGCACCCGTGGTGACCGTGAACGCTCCGCTGTCCACCTTCAGCGGCCTGGTGAAGTGCGCGACCCTGGTCACCGAGCAAATGGTGATCTCGCCCGCCTACACCCCCGGCGCCGGGAACATCTGGTGAGCCCCGCGGGCGACGCCCCCCTCCCCGGGCACGGCTTCAAGGTGCTCGCCCCCTGGTACGTCTGCGAGCGCGGGGGATTCGACCGGTTCGACCCCGGGGCGCGGACACCGGCGCTCCAGAAGTACGACTCCGCCGAGTTCGTCCGCGGGCTGGTATCGGATCCGCGGGAGTCGCTGCGGTTCGACGACGCCGAGGACGTCTGGTCGTACGCGGTGCCCGTGCCCCTCGCGGACCGCGGCTCGGGCCGCGCCCGCTTCGCCACCCACCAGCTGGTCCGCACCCGGCTGCGCAAGCTCTACCAGCCCAGCCACGAACGCTTCTACGGGATCGTCGTCGAGCTGTTCTGCGACCGGCCGGGTCTGCCGCGGCCGCAGTCCGCCGACGGGCTGGAGGTGGGCTTCGTGATGCGCCGCCGCCGGGTGGAGATGACCGCGCCGCCGGGCGTCCTGCGCAAGCTCGCCCACCAGCTGACCACGGACCTGCTCGCCGCCCAGCGCGACGGCGGCCAGGACCGGCGCGTCCACGGGTCGGAGGTCGAAGACGTCCTGTGGGCCGACATCGCGCACCGGCTGCGCTTCGAGACGACCCACCGCGAACTGCTCGACCAGGTGGGCCTGGAGACGGAGACCCAGGCATGGATGGCCGGAGCCGCGGGCGGACAGTGGCGCGCGCTCGGCACGCGCCCCCCGAAGGACCGCCCCGAGGATCGGGAGCAGGAGCTGCCGATGTGGCGTCTGCCGTCCCGATCGGGCGGCTGCCCGGCGGGAGCGCCGCCCGAACGGTCGCTGTGGTTCGGGGTGGTACCCACCTCGTCCGGCGAGCACGACGACTTCGGAGTCCCGAAGCTGGACGAGCACCACATCTACGAAGCGCTCTGCTTCGTCCGTCGCGCCCCCCGACCGGGCCACGAGCACTGCCCCCGGCAGACCTCGTGGAGCGAACCGACCGAGCCCTTCCGGCTGGCTCCCTTCTTCGACCCGGAGGGCACCAAGAACCGCAAGACCTCGCTGACCCTGCCCGATCTGCGGGCGGTCGCCGCCCGGGCCGGTACGTCCCCCGGGCCGGGCGGAGTCGCCATCACCAGCCCGCCCGGCTCGCAGCTGTCCTTCGACCCCGGCGGCGGCACCCCGAGTGGCGGTTCGGTGGGCGGTACGCTCCCGCGCACCTGCACGTTCGCGCTCGAGATCTTCATGATCGTGGCGTTCTTCCTGTTCAGCATGTTCCTGCCGATCGTGGTGTTCCTCTTCCAGCTGTGGTGGCTGCTCGCCCTGCGCTTCTGTCTGCCGCCCTCGCTCTCCGCGCTCGCCGCCTTGAAGACCTTCTTCGACGGCGGCGGAAAGCTGTCCACCATGGGCGCCGCGGAGCTGGTCAAGCTCGACGAACTCCTGGGCTCCAAGGGGGCGGCGGCCCAACTCAAAGCATCCGGTGCCATCGAGGACGAACACGGCGCAGACCTGCTGAACGCCCTCGTTCCACCGCCCTCGGTCCCGATGCCCACGCCCCAGCCGGAACCGCCGGTGAACGACCCGCTCTGCGGTTGAGGGAAGAGGTGCGATGTTCACGCGACGCCCGCGCGCACAGGGCAAGGCCCCACCGGACTGCTCGTGCGGCACGAACCACGTGACCCGTGAAACGGTGCAGTCGTGCGGGGCGACCAAGTGTCCCACCGGCGGATGCGGTGGTCGGCACGGGGCGGAGGCGCTCCCGCCGGGTGGGGGTTCGCTGGCCGCACAGCTCACCCAGATCCTCCCGGGAGCCGCACCGGCCGAGTGGCTCGGCCACGACCAGGGCCGATCCGCCGCCCCCGCCGGCCCGCAGGCACCGGGCGATCGCGGAACCCCGCAACCGGAAGCTGCCGTCGTCCAGCGGAAGGAGGCCGGGGCCTGCAACACGGACCGGGCCGGACCCACGGACCCGGAAGGAGTGCGGGACCGGCTGCAGAACGGGCAGCCACTGGAATCCGGGGTGCGTTCCCGGATGGAGAAGGGCTTCGGGCGCGACTTCGGCGGCGTCCGCGTGCACACCGACGCCGAGGCCGCCGGGCTCGCCGCCGAGCTGTCCTCACGGGCCTTCACCTACGGCCAGGACGTCGCTTTCGCGGACCAGCAGTACCGGCCCGGAACGCCGTACGGAGATGCGCTGATCGCCCACGAACTGGCCCACACCGTTCAGCAGGGGAAGCGGGACCCAAGTCGGCCGCAAGAGTGGGGACTCGCCCACGACGACGCCCTGGAGCACGAGGCGGACCGGGCCGCGGCGCAGGTGCTGGGAGGAGGAAGTGTCCACGGTCGACTCGCCGAGCAGCGCGGACTGCGACTGCAGGGCTGCAGTCAGAAGACCAAGGCCTGCCCCAAGGGCCACGAGTGGTACCCGACGGCGACGGCGCAGTGGGGGTCGCTGGGCTGCAGCTGCATCTGGAAGTGCCTTCGCAAGCCGCCCAGCGGCGGGTCGGGCTCCGGCCCGGCCTACACGTGCCCGCCCGGTGTCTCCTGCAGCGACCCGTACGAGCGGGTCGGTGAGGACTACACGAAGACCGGATACGGATCGGCCTTCACACCGCTCGGAGGAGAACCCGCGTGCGGTTGCTTCCCCCTCGACATCGAGGGGGGAGAACAGACGGATGCGGCACTGGTCCCTGTCACCATCGACATGACCACCATCGTCGGACCCGGCGCGGACATGGCCGCGGGTGCCAAGGCCAAGTGGCAGAAGCGTGGCGGGGGCGGCAGCGGGCCCCGGACGGATCCGCGCACCGGTACGCGGATCCCCGGGGTGGTACCGCAACAGCAACTGCAGCACCCGTTGCGGGTCCGCGCCATCACGGAGGGCCTCTACACCTCTGGGAGGGCCGCCGGACTCGACCGGCTCTTCGCCGAAGCGGATCCGGCCGTCATGGTCGCGCTGGAAGGCACCATGGCCGTCCCGCGCGGTCCGGAACGGACCAGAAGGGTCGACGCCCTGCTGAAGTGGGCGGAAGGCAGGCCGCCGGTGCCGGGGCCCGTCACCGAAGGGCCCGTCATCGGCAAGGGGGGCACCGGATCGGTCGCGGAGATCGTCGGCCGGCCCGAACTGGCCAGCAAGACTGGCGCGGGACGAGCCGGAACGGAGGCGGCGGCCATGGTCGAACTCGAACTCGCCGGGATCGCGACCGTGTACGTGGCAGAGGGAAGGACGACCACGGGTGCCCAACGTCTCATCCTGAAGAGGATCGACGGTGTCGGCAGCAAGGAGACCATCGGCCGCGAGGGACAGCCACCCGCGGACCCGGCGGCGGCCCGGGAGAACGCCCGGTTCATCACCCCCCGGACCATCACGGACCTGGAGGCGATCCGGCAACGCCTCCAGGATGCCCGGATGAACGTGGGCGACTTCCAGTTCATCATCCGGAAATCCGACGGCGCCGTCTTCGTCAACGACCCCACCGGGTTCACCCCGAACAGCGCCCCGAGCGGGCGCATCGACAACATCATCGACCGCTGCCGGCGGATCCTCCGGCTGCGAACCGAGGGGCAGGGTCCATGACCGAACACCAGGACCCGGAAACCATGCTGCCGCTCAACCGCAGGGACCTGCTCCGGCGTGCCGTCGGCCGCACCCTGGAAGACATCGAGCGCATCACGTCGACCAGACCCGCCGACTTCACGGAGCGAGGAGGCGCCGCATCGCTCTTCTTCCCTTCGGTCTCCGGTCCCGTCCAGCTCGAATTCTCCGACGGCCTGATCCATGCGCTGACCGTCTGGCCGAGCGGCCTCTCCGTCCTCGTTCACGACGAGGCGCTCGGCGACGACCCGTACGCGGATCGCCACCGACTGAGCCGGACCCCCCAGGCTCCGGACTGGCTGCGCTCACTGCTCGGTCGCACCGTGCTGGACGTACGCGTGCACCTTCACCGCGACGAAGTGCCCTCTGAAGAACCGCGGCAGGCAGCGGTCTCCTACGTACTGGACAACGGCGAGGAGCTCTTCTACGCCGTCTACGTGCACGGCCGCATGGACGGGGACGAACTCCTCCGGCGCGAGGACGTCATCCCCGCCGCCGTGGCCCGTACCGTCTCCGTCACGTCCGGCGAGGTGCCACGTTGAGCGCGCCACTCCGACGGCCGGGCATCCAAGACGCCGACCCACCCTCCCGGACGAGCAGATGGCTGGACGGACTGGCCGCCGCACCCGGCGCGCCTTTCGGCTGCGACGGACCGCCGTACCTGGTGTGTGGTCTCGCGGGCATCGGAGCGGGCACCGCAACCCTCGCGGCCCTCTTCGCCGCGCGGGGGCCGGCCACCTCGGCCCTGGTCGTCGCCGTGGTGGCTTCGGCGGCTGCCTTCGTCCTCATGGGGCTGGCACAGAAGGCGCTGCTCGGCCGGGAGCGACACGTACTGCTCGAGAACGTCCTGCTGGTCCTCGCGGTGAACGGAATCGTGGCGCACCTGCTGGGGGAACCGGTCAGGACCGTCCTGGACTGCCTCGTCGTGGCGCTCGGGGTGGTGACGGCAGCAGGCCGCTGGGGCTGTCTCCTGCACGGCTGCTGCCACGGTCGGCCCTCTCGCTTCGGCATTCGCTATACGCGGGGGCTCCATGGTGACGATCCGCTGGCAGGAGTCCGGCTCTTCCCCGTGCAGCTCTTGGACGGGGCAGCACTGCTCGCGGTGACGGCGCTGGCCACACCCTTCGCTCTGGGTGCCGCAGCGCCCGGCACAGCCGTGCTCTTCTGGCTGACGGCCTACGCGATCGTCCGCTTCGTCATCGAGTTCGCCCGCGGAGATGCCCGCGCTCGCCGGATCGGCCCGCTGACCGGCGCGCAGTGGACCTCGCTCCTCATTGTGGTCGGCCGCATCGGCTACGAGCAGGCGCAGCTGCCCGCCACGGACCCGAAGGCCGTTCTGGCGGCCGCTTGCGCACTGACCGTGTGCGCGGGGGCCTGGCTGGCCCGTCCGGTGTGGCTGGAGCTCGGCCCACCCGAGCCGACCGACGCGGAGATCGACGTGTGGCAGCGGATGCTCGTCGCACTGGAGAGGGCGGCTACCGACAATGAGGGCGGTTCGCAGGTCGGTTGGAGCCTGCGGACCCATCTCGTTTCCCTTCTGCTCACCGTCCGGGCCTGCGGCGCCGAGTTCCTGTACGTGTGCACGCTGCGGGGCGCCGACGTCGAACTCCTGCCCGCAGCGGGGCTGTTCGTGCAGCGACTGGGAGAGCACCGAGTGCTGCGCGCCGCCCACCGGCGGGACGGAAGCCTCGTCATCACCCTGCTGGTGCGGGCCGGCTCGCCGTCCGGGTCGACCCCGCGGGACGATCCGGGCCTGGTCCACCTGCGCGCCCTCGCGGCTTCCCGGGAAGTCGTCGCGGCGCTGAGCGGCCACCTCCCTGTGGATCGGTCCACCGGAAACGTTGCGGTGACGGTCGGCCCGGACCATGAGCGGCATGGCAGCATTTGACGCTCTGACATCAGTCGCCGGTGGCGCCGGCGGAAGAGCCCTGACAGCGGCGGAGGCCTGGCTCGGGACCGGGGTCCGGTTTCCGATTCGGCCGCAGGGGGCCGGTGGCGGGTACGCGGGCGGGCTGGGCTGGGCGAGCGGGGAGGCCCTGATCCGGCAGTCGATCGAGACGATCCTCGACACCGAGCCCGGGGAGCGCGTGATGCGACCCACCTTCGGCTGCGGACTGCGCCGCTACCTCATGGCGCCCAACACCACCGCCACCCGCACCGCGCTCAGCGAGGAGATCAGCGAGGCGCTCACCCGCTGGGAGCCGCGGATCAGGGTCACCGAGGTCGCCGTGACACCGGGGGAGGAGCCGACCATGGTCTGGATCGACATCGCGTACGTACGACTGGTCGACCTGCGGCCGGACAACCTCGTCTACCCCTTCTACCTGCGGTAGCGGCCGGGTGATGACGGTATGCCCCTGATCGGCCCCATCCTCGACGACCGCACCTTCGAACAGCTCAGGGACGAGCTGGTCAAGCGGATCCCGGTCTACGCCCCCGAGTGGACGGACCACAACGCGAGCGACCCGGGCATCGCCCTGCTCGAACTGTTCGCGCACCTGGGCGAGTCGCTGCTCTTCCGCTTCAACCAGATCCCCGACACCACCAAGGTGGCCTTCCTGCGGCTGCTGGGCGTGCGTCCACGCCCGGCGACGACCGCCCGTACCCTGCTCGTCCTGGAAACCGAGCGCCCCGAAGGCGTCCAGGTACTGCGGGGCGCCGAGGCCCGGGCCGGCGCCGTCGTCTTCGAGACCGACAACGAGGTGGTCGCCTGGCCCCTGGAATCCCTCGCCGTCGGCAAGACCGCAGCTCCCGTACCGTCCACCGGCGACCCCGCGCGCGCCGCCGCGGAGAACCGGCGACGGCAGAACGCCGTCGAGGCCCTCCCGGCCGCCGAGCTCGGCCGGGCCCGGGCCGGGGCGCCCGTCTCCTTCTACGTCACCACGGGCGTCCCCACCGATCCGCTCACGGACGACCCGCCCCTCGATGTCAGCACGACCATCGACCAGTGCCTGTGGATCGCCCTGCTCGGCAAGAACAGCACCAACCCGCAACAGCTGCGTGATCAGACGCTGTTCGTCGGCGTGGTGCTCGACGAGGAACTGCGCCGCCCCTTCGACCTCGTGGCCAGGGATCCCCACGACCCCACGCGGCTGCGCGCGGACGACCTGCTGACCGCCCCGCCCGCCACCCTGTGGGAGCTGTGGAACGGCCCGGTCGCCGCCACCGCGTTCACCCCTCTCGCCGTCCTCGGCGACACCACCCGCGGACTGACCACGACCGGTGTGGTCAGCGTCGGCCTGCCCGGCGGCTTCCCCACCCACCCCGAAGGGCAGAGCGGCCCCGGCGGGCTGGATAGTCCGCCCCCGCTGGACGACGAGAAGCTCGCCGCGCGAGTCCTGGGCTGGCTGCGGGTACGCCGCCCGGCCGGTGAGAACGACGCCATCCACCGCATCCGCTGGGTCGGCGTCAACGCCGTCGGCGCGGTGCAGTCCCGCACCGCCACACCCGAACTCCTCGGCATCGGCACGGCCGACGCCGGGCAGGCCTTCCGCCTCACCCAGCGCCCCGTCATCGCGAGCAGCGTACGGCTCGAAGTGGAGGAGGCCGACGGCTGGCGCCCCTGGACCGAGGCCGAGGACTTCGCCTCCAGCGGTCCCTTCGACCGGCACTACGTCCTGGACGCCGAAGCCGGAGTGGTGCGCTTCGGTACGCGCTGTCGGCTGCCCCAGATCGGCGAGCGCATCCGGGTCCTGTCCTACCGGTACGGCGGCGGCTCGGCCGGGAACGTGGCGGCGGGCGCGATCGGCTCACTGACCGGCGTCGCAGCGGTCAAAGTCAGGAATCCGCTCCCCGCGACCGGCGGCGCGGACGCCGCCTCCCTGGCCGACGCCCTGGACGCGCTGCCCGCCGAGGTGCACCGGCGCGACCGGGCCGTCACCGCAGACGACTTCCGGGCACTCACCCTCGAAGTCCCCGGTGTGCGGCGGGCCGAGACCCTTCCGCTGCTGCACCCCGACACGCCCACCCAGCCCGCGGCCGGAGTCATCAGCGTGCTCGTCTTCCCCACCGAGGACCTCCGTGACCCGGGCGCCCCACTGCCCGACCTCGCCCTGCTGCGCCACGTGGCGGCGCACCTCAACCCGCGGCGCCTGGTCACCACCGAGCTGTACGTCATCCCGCCCACCTACGTGGACATCGCCGTGTCGGTGGGCGTCCGGACCCGCGAGGGCCACCAACCCGACGCGGTTCGCCGCTGGGTCGAGTTGATCGTGCGTCAGTACCTCGCGCCGCTGCCGCCGTACGGACCCGAGGGCGAGGGTTGGCCGCTCGGCAGGGCGGTGCGCCGCGCCGAACTGGAGGCCGTCGCCGTACAGGTGGAAGGAGTGGAGTACATCGAGGACGAGCTGCTGCTGGCCCGGCGCACCGGCGGCGCTTCCGGCGGTGCTTCCGGCGGCGGGGGGTGGACGCCGCTGCACCTCGTACCGCTGCGGCCGTGGGAAGTGCCCCGGCTCGCCGAGGTCACCGTCGTCACCGGTAGCCCGCTGCCCGTCGGGACCGGATACGGGACACCGCCCCCACCTCCCGGCGACCCCGTCGTCGTACCGCTGCCTCCGGAGGTGTGTTGATGCACGGGGACCGCGCCCTCAGCGTGCTGGTACATCCCGACCAGTGGGCCCGCTGCCGCCACGATTCCACTGCCCTGCTCGATGAGGGCGGGGTCGGGCTCGCCTGGGAGCCGGAGCCGGAGCCGGAGCCGGAACCGGGAGCGGAACCTGGCCCCGGTCCGGGCGGGCCCGCCGGCCACGGACCCGCAGGGCTCGCCTTCGACCGACGGGGCCGTGCCTACCGCTCTCACCCGCGCACCGGACGCGTCGAGGCCACCTCGGGGGCCGCATCTGCATCTCCCTCCGGCGCCCCGCACCGGCCCGGCGCCCTGTGCGTGCCGCGCGGCCTCGCCGTGGACGGCGCGCAGCGCCTCTACATCGCCGAATCCGGCGCCGGCGCCGTACACGTCGTGGACCTGTGGGGCGAGCGGCCGCTGCGCCGTGTCTCCGTCCGCGACACCACCCATCCGCACCGGCGGCCCCTCGACGTCACCCCCCACTGCGGCGGCGTGGCCGCCCTGCTCACCCGGCCCGCCGGAATCGTCGTCCTCCAGGGCCGCCGCAGCCCGCGGCGCGGGCCGGCGCTGCGCCGTCCGTCGGGCGCCGAAGGGCTGCGCCCCACCCGGATCGCCGGTCACGCCGGGCATCTCCACGTGCTCTGGACGGGACCACCGGGCACCGGGGCGGTCATCGCCCGCACCGACGGCACCCGCGCGCTGGTGGTGCCCGGCGCGGTGGACCTGGACCTGGCGGACGACGGCACCCTGGTCGTGGCCCGTGTCCCGGGGCACCCCTTCCGCCGGTTCAGGCCGGACGGGACCTCCTGGTCCGAGATCGAACCGCTGCGGGCACCCGGCTTCGACGGCGGCGCCATGACCATCGGGCCCGACGGGCGGATCGCGTTCACCACCCCCGCGGGGATCGGCCACACCGCCGGGCCGGCCGCCCGCTACGTGCAGGCCGGCAGCGTCATCTGCTACCGGCTGGACGCGCAGGCGTACCGCACCCGCTGGGGACGCATGTTCCTCGACGCCTGCATCCCGCCCGGCACCGAAGTGCGCGTCAGCTGCCTGTCCAGCGACGAGGACACGGTCCCCGACCCGCTGTCCTGGTCGGCCCCCACCCAGGGCGGACGCACCATCCGACATCCGGACCGCACCCCGCCGCTCCCCTCCCGTGCCCAGCTCGCCGCCCGGCTCCAACCCCCCGCCCCGCTCTTCAGGCGCCCCACCGGACGGGAATGGCCCTGGGCCCAGATCGCCCCCGACGACAGCTTCGAGACGTACGAGGCCCCCGTGCAGGCGCCACCCGGCCGGTACCTGTGGATCGTGCTCCGCCTCATCGGCACCCGGCGGCTCACCCCGCGGGTCCGGGCCCTGCGCGTGGAACGCTCCGGACACCGGCTGCCCGCCCAACTCCCCAGGTCCTGGAGCCGGGACGAGAGCGACGCGGCATTCCTGCAGCGCTTCCTGGCCCCCGCCGAAGGCCTCCTGCACGAGCTGGACGGGCGGGCCGCCCTGCGCACCTTGCTCCTCGATCCGACGGCAACCCCGCAGGAGGCCCTCGGCTGGCTGGCGGGCCTGGTCGGGCTGGCCCTCGACCGGCGCTGGCCGATGCCGGCCCGGCGCGCTCTGATCGCTCAGGCCCACGACCTGTTCCGCATCCGCGGAACAGCGGCCTGCCTGGAACGCATCCTCAGGCTCTATCTCCCCCTGCCGGTCAGCGTGGTGGAGAACTGGCGCCTGCGCGGGCTGGGCGGCGCGGTACTCGGCACGGAGCCCGGCGGGCCTCCCGCACCCGCCGTGGGCGGAGGGGCGGCCACGGCGGGTGCGCTCGGCCGCTTCACCGTCGGCGGCACCCGGCCCGGGGCGGACGGCTACACGGCGACCGCCCACCGGTTCACCGTGCTGATCCCCGCCGATCCGAGCACCGAGCAGCTCGACGTCGTCCGTGCCGTCGTCGAGAGCCACAAGCCCGCGCACACCCTCGTCGGCATCTGTCCCCTGGGCGCGGGGATGAGGATCGGCCGAACCCTGCACCTCGGCCTCACCTCCGTGGTCGGCCCCGGTGTCGGATGGGCGCCCGCAGTGGTCGGCGGCGCCCGGGTGGGCGCGGACGGCATCGTGGGCGTACCCGCCGCCGGAGCCCGCGTCGGCGAGACCTCCATCACCGGGGCGGTGAGGGTCGGATGAGCGGCCCCGACATCGTCATCGACCGGCTCTCGGCCACCCTGCGCCACCCCGCCGAGGAAGCGCCGGCCATCGAGGACCGGCTGCGCGGACCGCTCTGTCATGTGGTCGGCGGACGGCTCGAAGCGGCCCTGCGCGGACTTCGGCTGCCGCCCGGACGCTGGTGCCTGTCCCGCCTCGACCTGACCCTGCCCCTCGATCTCACCCGCCCCGACCCCGCACTCGCACAGGACTGGTCCCTAGCCGTGGTCGCCACGATCGAACGGACCGTACGGGAAGGGGCCGGCGCGGTCGTGCACTACCGCCACGACGTGGAACTGCTCGCCGACGTGGTCACCGGCCTCGCGAACGGGCGTACCGAACGGCTGTGGGCCTGGCGGCAGACGGGGATCCTGCGGCCCGGTGACCCGTCGCCCGACGCGTCACCAGGCGCGGCGATCCTCACGGCGCTCGACCGTCACCCCGAGCAGGCCGCCGCGGCGCTGCTGCGCGCCGCCGACGCGTGCGGACTGGCCCCGCTGGACCGGGCACTGGGCCGGGCGGGCTGGCAGCGGCTGGCCGCAGCCCTCGCGGTGCCGGAGTGGTCCGAGCCGCGACCGGGACCGGATCCCGACCCGGCGGTGCACCAGAGCACCCGCACCCTCGCCGCCGCCCTGCCGGCCGGATCGCGCCTCGCCTCCCTGGTCCGCGAGACCGGGCTGCGGCCGACGGAAGACACCCTGACCGCCTGGGCGGTGCTGCTCGTGGCGGAAACCGACCCCGCCGCCCTCCACCGGCCCCCGCGCGCCGGGCTGCCCCTGCTGCTCGCCGGCGCTCTGCGAGCGCTGACGGGCGCCCCCGAGCGGCAGGACGCGACCCCGAGGCCCGTACCACGACAGCTACCGCCGCCGGTCCCTGCCGAAGGCGATGCCCGGGCCCGGAAGCGGGACCGGGCCCGGCTCCCAGCCCCGTCCGCAGGGGCCGACAGCGACCCGACGGACCGGCCTGCACCGCCGCTCCCGCCCCCGGCCACGCGGGACGGGGCACTGGCGCCCCCGTCGAGGCCCGGGCCCGCCGAAGGGCCGCGCCGCGGGCACCCGGTCCGGGCGACCGACGACTCCGGCGCGCGGCCGACCGTCCGGGCGGTGGCCGGGGGGCTCCCCCCGGAGCAGGCACCCGGCGGCCCCGATCCACTGGGCGGGATCGCCACCGGCTGGGCCGGTCTGCTGTTCCTCATCGCGACGGCCGCCGAAGCCGGACTCCCCGAACGCGCCCTGGACGAGCCCGGCCTTGCCGCGAGGCCACTGCCCTGGGTGCTGCACACGGCCGGACGAGCCCTCGTACCCGGCATCGTGGCCGAGGACGCGGCGCTCCTCGCCCTGGCCGGACTCGGCCCGGCCCGGGCAGCCCTCGTACTCGGAACACAGGAACCGACACCGGAGGAACTCGCCTGCGTCCACGCACTCGCCGCCGACTGGGCGCGGGCGACCGCGGTACGACTGCACGGCGGCGGGCCGGACGACCCCGACGGGGTCGTGGCCGCGGTCGCCCGCCGGCCCGGACGCATCACCGCGGAACCCGGTTGGATCGAGGCACACCTGGCCGTCGCCGACACCGATCTCGCCGTCCGCCGCGCCGGGCTGGACCTCGACCCCGGTTGGGTGCCCTGGCTCGGTTCGGTCGTGAGGTACGTCTATGCATGACGATGACCGCACCAGCCATGACCTGTCCGCGCGGGCCGCTACCGTCGCCCTCCGCGTGGCCGAACTCCTGGAAACGACCTGTAGCGAGGAAGCCGCCGGCGAATCCTCGGCCCTCCTCCGTGACTGGGCCGACGACGCTGTGCGCCGCGCCGAACAGATCCGCGGCACCGAGCCCTTGACCGGCACGCCCTTCGACCGGCTCGTGCACCGGCTGGGGATCGGCCCGCTGGAAGCCGAACTCGTCCTCCTCGCCGGACTGCCCGAGGAACACGAGGGCCTGGCCGGGACCTTCCGCGCCATGCATCCGGGCGGCGAGCCGCACCCCGGCGTGGGCCTGGCCTCCCTCCTCGTCGACCGCGCCGCCCGCGGGGCCGCGCGGAACGCGGCGGCACACGGTCGCCGTCCGGACCGGGTGGCCCTGCGCCGACTGCTCCACGAGGGCCCGGCCGTACGCGGGGGAGTCCTCACCCTGGAGGGGGACGGCCCCTTCCACGAACGCTCCCTCGTCCTCGCCGACCAGCTCTGGGAGGCCTTGCACGGCCATCGCGCCTGGCCGTCCTCGCTCGAAGGGGTGGACCCCGGACCGCCGGTCGCCGGGCTCGACGGATGGCTCGGACTCCCCGAGGTGGTGCGAGCCGTTGCCGCCCTCCGATCGAGGGAACCCCGCGTCCTCCTGGTCACGGCACGGGACGAGACCGTCGCGCTGAGCCGGTGCGCGGCGCTCGCGGACGCCGCCGGACTCGGCCTCGTCGCAGCCCGCGCCCGGCCCGACGACCCCGAAGCCATGAGACTGCTGGGACTGCACGCCGCCGTCCGCGACGCTGTGCCGCTGCTGGTCGCCGTACCGCAGCCGGGCGGCTCCGGACCGCTCACCCCGGCCGTGACCATGTTGCGGGGTCCGCTGCTGGTGTGCGCCGCTCCCGGTACCGTACGCCCCGGGCCGCAACGGCCCGTACTGGCCGTGCCCCTGGGGCCGATCGAGTCCGCGGACCGCCGCACGGCCTGGCGTGCGGCGCTCCCCAACGCCTGGGAACACGCACCCGAACTGGCCGCCCGCCATCCGCTCGATCCGGCACTCACCGCGCAGGTGGCGCTCGACATGCGCGGCCGCACCGGACTCGCCTCCGCCGACGGGGGCGAGGACACGACTTGGGTCGTGGACGTCTCCGCCGCCATCCGGGCCCGCGCGGGCACGCTGCTGCCCCCGGGCGTGGAACTGGTCAGTCCATGCGCCGAGTGGCCTCGGCTCGTCCTGGCCGAGGAGGCGGACGGACAACTGCGGGATGCCGTGGCGAGGCTGAAACACCAGGCCCTCGTGCTGGACCGCTGGCAGCTGAGGGAGACGGCCCGCGCCAACCGCGGCGTACGCCTCCTGCTCACGGGGCCGCCCGGTACGGGCAAGTCGTTGGCCGCCGAGGTACTGGCGACCGCGGCAGAGCGCGACCTGCTGATCGTCGACGGTTCCGAACTGGTCTCCAAATACATCGGCGAGACGGAGAAGAACCTGGCGGCGTGCTTCGAGGTGGCCGAGCGCACCCAGGCGGTGTTCCTGCTCGACGAGGCCGATGCGCTGTTCGGCACCAGAACCGAGATCTCCGAGGCCAACGACCGCTTCGCGAACATGGAGACCGCCTATCTCTTGCAGCGGCTGGACCGGTTCGACGGGCTGGCCGTGCTGACGACCAACCTGCGCCAGAACATCGACGAGGCCTTCATCCGTCGGATGGACTTCGTGGTCGAGTTCCCGCTCCCCGACGACGTCGGGCGCCACCGGATGTGGCAACTTCACCTCCCGGCAGACCTGTTGCACTCAGACATCGACCTCGAAGCGCTGGCACGGTGTTATCCGGTGCCCGGCGGATGGATCCGCAATGCCGCGATCGGGGCCGCCTTCCGCGCGGCCGACGACGGAGCAACGGTCTGCCGGATCCGCCAGAACCATCTCGTCGACGCGATGCGGCGCGAGTACGGGAAGGCGGGCCGGCCGTTCCCCTGCAGTCCGCCCGGGCAGGGGGCGACGGGCGACCGGCGGGCCGCGCGGGCGCTCGCCGTGGCGCAGACCGGCGCGCCCGCTCCAGACACGGCGACCGACAGGCCCACTCAGAAGGAGAGATCATGACGGCGCTCGGCACCGGCAGCACCCCGTGCGGCTGCGGCGGCGCGTCCGCCCCGGACCTGCACGACACCTCACACGGCTCGGGATCCTGCGCCCCCGGGCCGTGCACCGGCGACGAGTTGCCGGTCAACCCGTTCCTCGCGCTGCGCGTGGCCTTCGGGATGCTCCTCGGCGAGGACGACTTCCGCGTGCTGATGGGCAACCCGCGCGGCAAGCTCATGCTGCACAACGCGTGGCTGCACGGCTCGGGCGTGGTGTGGGGGCTCGGTGTCCGACGGGACGGAGACGCACTGACGGTGGTGCCCGGCCTCGCCGTGGACGGACTCGGCCGGGAGCTCAGTCTGGATGCGTCGTGGTGCGTGTCCCTGACGGAATGGGCGGCCTCGTGGCTCGAACGGCACCCTTCGGAAGGCGAGTACGGGGAAGCGGGACAGGACAGCGACCACGGGCCCTGCCCGCCCGGGCGCCGGATGGTGACGGCCTGGGTCTACGCCGAATTCGCGTCCTGCCCCGACCGGCCGGTGCCCGCACTGGCCGACCCCTGCGACGTCACCCGGCGGCACGACGACTTCTCCCGGACCGTCGAAACGGCGCGGATCACGATCCGCACCTCCGAGCCCGACCACTGGCGTCCCTACCACCGGGTGCGGGTACTGCTGGGTCTCGACGAGGCCGCACCCTCGGACCCCGCCGGCCAGGAGGCGCTGCGTGCGGCGCACGAAGTGGCGCACGCCCCGGCACACCTGCGGGCGCGGGAACTGCTCAAGGCCTTCCGGCGACTGGCCGCAGAGGACGCCACCGAGCAGGCGCCGCAGCGCGAGGACGGTGATGCGTGCCCTCCCCGGGCGCCGATGACGGAGGACCACGCCGCGGTCGCGCTGGCGCGGTTGACCGTCGAACTCACGGAGTACGACGAGTGCGTGCGGATCGGTGAGGTGAGGGTGGAGCCGGCCGTCCGCGACGTGATCCTTCCTACCACCACCATCCAGGAGCTGGTGTGCGGGCTCGCGCCCGGCGTGCTGGGCTCCGGGACCGTGGAGGACGCGGGCGGCCCGCGCCTGATCCCCGAGACGCTGAAATGGGGACGCGAGAACACCCGTCTGACGTTCGACGTCACCGTGCCCCTCGCCAAGGGCTCCGCGGAGCCCGAGGGCGTGGAGATCACTTCGCTGTCCCGGCACGGGCGGGGTTGGGCGACCGACGAGGTCGCCGCGATCGGGCTGTCCCCGGACCGGCGCCAGGTGTGGGTGGACCTGGACCAGCGGCCCGCGTACGAGACGGTACGCATCCGGATCCGCGGCACCGGCCCCAAGCCGCTCTACGGAGCGGCCCCCCACCACGTGCCGTTCGCAGGCGTCGTCGGCGGCCCGCCCGGCACGCGCCACGAAGGGCACGACGCCGTCGTCACCACTGACATGCCGCGCGAAACGTCCGCCGGGAGGACCGAGGAATGACGATGACCGAAGGAACCGCCGGGGCCGCGGGCTACGGCGCGGGACCGGTGGTGCCGCCCGCGCCACCCCCCTACGGTCCTGCGCCGGGCACCGCGTCGGGGCCGGCGCCGGGACCGCCCGGGCCGGGCTCCGACGGAACACCCGCGACTGCGGGCGGTGGCATCGACCGGCTCAACGCCTTCGACGGGCTGTTCCTGCGCGCCGAACACCTGAACCGAATCCAGGACTACGCGCGCGAACTCGCCCTGGCCGTCGCAGCGGCGGGCGGCCCCGGGGTGGTCGAGGGTTACCAGGTCACCCTGAAGGACGGGGTCCTGCGGGTCGGCGCCGGCCTCGCCATCACGGCGGACGGCCGTCCGCTGCGTTCGGAGCGGCTGGTCACGCTGCCCCTGTCCGGTCTCACACACGACGCCGACACCTTCTGGTGGGTCGAAGCGGTCCCCGAATCCTGGCAGTACGGCCAGGCGCCGGTACAGGGCTCCTACTGCGACGATCCCTGCTCCGGCGCGGGCACCACCCGGCGTCCCTACACCGCGGAAGGCGTGCGGATCAGGCTCACGGAAGCCACCGAGCGGGGCATCGGCACGCGCGATCCGGAGTTCCGTCGCAACTGGATCGCGTCCCGCCTCTTCGCCGCCGAGCGCACCGAGCACTCCCCGTGGCCGTACGGAACCGGCAGCGCCGATCTGCCCCTGTCCTGGGCTCCGCCCGGGGTCCCCGGGAAGCCGCAGGCCGTGCGGCTCGCGGTGCTTATCCCGCAGCCCTGCGGGATCGACACCTGGGAGGTGGACATCTGGGCCGCCCGCCGGGACCGTGGCGAGGCCCCGCCGTACCGGCAGTGGCAGTCCCGCCTCGGCATGCGCCCGTGGGACGTCTTCGTCGCCCAAGTCCTCCAGTTCCAGGCCCAGCTCGCGGAACTGGTCGGGGCGCCCGAGCGGCCGGAACCGGATCTGGCACCGCTGCTGGAGCAGTTGGTCCGGCTCGGCGGCTCGAAGTACCTGCACCGCCGCACGAAGGACGAGATCAGCCGCGAACTGTTCCAGCTCGCCAAGGACATCGACACCGGCGGGCTGGTCAAGCCCGCTGCCTCCCGGACGACTCCGTATCCCCTGGACCGCATGGGCATCGCGGAGCTGCCACCCGCCGGCTACCTGCCCCTCACGATCGGCGATCAGCACCGCAGTCCGTTCGAACAGGTGCGGATCTGGCTGGAGGCCTGCCGGGACCTGCGATTTTGCGTAGGGGGCCTTGCCGATGTCGCACAAGCGGTCCAGGAGGCCCAGCACCGTGACCGCATCCGGCTGGACGGGAGCGCGGAGGTGGACGTGCTGCTCCCCGTAGACGAGCAGGGGGAACCCACCACCCACTGGGTCGCGTTCGTCCGGCGGGAACGACGGCGTTGTCACGAACCACAGGAAGGAGACTCGCGGTTCGAGGCACGTCACCCTCAGGAGGGAGAGGTCGTGGCGGGCGGGGAGGGCGGGGAGCTCCGGACGGAGCCGGAATCCGGGCTCTAGGTAGATCCTGGAGACCGGCTCGTCGGTTGCTCTCGGTGATGACCGGGTGACGTCGTGCGCATAGCATCTGCCGCCCGGGCTTCTAGCGGGAGGACCGCCTATGCATCCGAATCCGCAGTTCTTCGAGTCGCCGGTCCGGATTCTCGGGCCTGGGGACGCGCCGACCCTCCACCTCCTCGGTGGGCCGCGCGTCGTCCACCGGGGGAGAGGGCTCGATGTGCCGGAGGGCAGCAAACGGCTGCTCGCCTTCGTCGCACTCAACGGCGGCCGCGTCGAACGCCGGCACGCGGCGGGCACGCTGTGGCCGTCCGGCGACGACCTGCGGGCGGCCGGCAACTTGCGGTCGGCGCTGTGGCGGCTCAAGGCGGCCGGCATCGACCTGCTCGACTCCGACAAGTGCTCGCTGTCGGTGCGCGAGCACACGGTGGTCGATCTGTACGTGTTGTACGGCTGGGCGGGGCGACTGATCAGCGGTACCGCCGGGAGCGAGGACCTGTGCGCCCTGAAGTGGCGGACGGACGCGTTGGACCTGCTGCCCGGCTGGTACGACGACTGGGTGCTGCTCGAGCGCGAACGCGTTCGGCAGCGGCTGTTGCATGCCCTGGAGGCACTGAGTCGCCAGCTGTCCCATGTGGGCCGCCATGCCGAGGCCGTCGAATCCGCCCTGGTGGCGGTCGGTGCCGAACCGTTGCGGGAGAGCGCCCAACGCGCTCTGATCGAGGCCCACTTGGCGGAGGGGAACCTGGTGGAGGCCTTGCGTAGCTATGACGCCTACTGCGGCTTGACCCGGCGTGAACTCGGGGTGGCACCGGGCCGCGAGCTGAGGGCGTTGATGAAGCAGTTCAGCGAGTCCGACCGTCGTCCCGCACGACAACGGGTGGTCGGAGGGGTCTGAGGTTGGCGAGCCGGGACTCGACTGACGCAGGGGTGGCGGGACGGCTGACCCCTCACGTGTTACTCGACAGTAGGAGATGATGGCGGACGACCATCCACACGACCGGGTGATGAGGTAGCGGTGACGACTTTCGAGGAACCTGCCACGGTGCACGCCTTCCGGGACGACGCCCTCGGGGAGCACGACGCCGTCGGTCTGGCCGCGGCGATCCGGCGGGGCGAGGTGGGTGCCGCCGAGGTCGCCCGGGACGCGGCGGAACGGGTGCGGGCGGTCGAGGCACGGCTCAATGCGGTTCAGGTGCACGGCGAGGTCCCGACGCACCCCACCACCCGGACGGGCGGTGCCTTCGCAGGGGTGCCGACCTTCGTCAAGGACAACACCGACTACCTGGGCCTGCCCACCGGCCACGGCAGCGCGGCCTTCACTCCGAGGGCCGCGCGCCGGCACGCGCCGTTCGCGCGGCAGTTCCTGAGCAGCGGCGTCACGGTGCTGGGCAAGACGCGGCTGCCCGAGTTCGGGTTCAGTCCGACCACGGAGTACGAGGGTGCCGAGCCCGTGCGCAACCCGTGGCACACCGGCCACTCGTCCGGTGGTTCGTCGGGCGGCAGCGCGGCACTCGTCGCCGCCGGGGCGGTGCCGATCGCGCACGCCAACGACGGCGGTGGCTCGATCCGGATACCCGCCGCCTGCTGCGGACTCGTCGGTCTCAAGCCCACTCGGGGCAGGGTCGTGGCGAACGCCCAGAGCCGTCAACTGCCGCTTGACCTCGTCTCCGACGGAATCGTGAGTCGTTCCGTGCGGGACACCGCCGCGTTCCTCGCCGCCGCCGAGACGTACTGGCGCAACCCGAAACTGCCACCTGTGGGCCTGGTCGAAGGCCCTTCGGGGCGGCGGTTGCGCATCGGGTTCTTGCTGGATTCGCCGAACGGCGTCCACTCCGACCCCGCCACCCGGGCGGCCGTCACGGAGACGGTGGCCACGCTGGAACGGCTGGGCCACACCGTGGAGCCGGTGGAGTTGGCCATCGACGCCGGCTTCACCGACGACTTCCTGACGTACTGGGGGATGCTGTCGTTCCTCCTCGGGGTCACGGGCCGGACCCTCGGCGCGGACTTCGACCGGCACCGCACGGACGGCCTCAGCCGCGGGCTGCGCGAGACGTACCTGAAGAACTGGCAGCGCACTCCGGGCGTGCTGCGGAGGCTCAAGCACACGAAGGAGGCGTACGCGACGGCGTTTCGGGGGCTCGACCTCGTGCTCTCGCCGGTGCTCGCCCGCACCACGCCGCCGATCGGTCACCTCAGCCCGGCCGTTCCCTACCCGACGCTGATCGAACGGATCCTCTCGTACGTGGCGTTCACGCCGGTCGACAACGTCGTCGGTACACCGTCGATCTCGGTGCCCGCCGCGAGCGTGACGGTCGACGGTTTGCCCATCGGCGTCATGTTCTCCGGCCGCCCCGGCAGCGAACGGAAACTGCTGGAGGTCGCGTTCGCGCTGGAGGCGGACCGCCCCTTCCGGCGCATCCAGGACCTGTGACGACGACCGATCGCTCCGCCCCTCCCGACCCGTGCCCGCGGTCCCGGCCCGACCGAACGAACCGGGACGTCGCCCGCCCGCGTCTGCATCAGAGCAGGCAGCCGGATTGACGTCGACGCCTTCGGCTGCTCGCCCGCGGAGGCGATGGCGCGACGGAAAAGTCATGTCGTCCACCCGATTGGGACGTCTGCCCGTAGGGCACACTGCCAGCGGGCGGGGGGAAGGACGGTGAATGCGGGTGTTCGGGAGAGGCGAAATCCACTCGGGGGTGGGATGACCGGCAGGACCCGATTCACAGCACGTTTGGTGTGGGGGCGCCGCAGCCTGCACGTGTTCTGCTCGCACGCACTGGCTGCCTTCGGACTGCTCGCGGGCCTAGTGCAGTTGGTTGCCGCCCTATTTTCCCTGACCTTTTCCGCACCGGTGGCGGTCATCGCGGCAACTGCCGCCGCCAGTGTCGTCTGGGGCGCCGTACAAGCATTCCCGCCGGCATCCGCAGAGCGCGCGTTCGACCATCCGAGGACACGGGTGCGCGTGATCGCCGGAGATCTGTTCGACCAGCCGGGGCACCTCGTCATCGGATTCACCGACACCTTCGACACGTCCGTCGCGGATGACCGCGTGATCAGCCGTTCAAGCGTCCAGGGGCAGTTGCTGGAGCGCTTCTACTCAGGAGTACAGGACGATCTCGACAATGCGCTGACCGAAGCACTGGCACTGCACGTGCCCGAATCGGTCGAGTCGCGCGTGGACAAACCCCAGGGCAAACTGAACCGCTATCCCATTGGCACCGTCGCGATCATGCCGAGGGGTGACCGCAAGCTGTTCGGCCTGGCCTACAGTCGATTGACCAACGACCTGGTCGCGGAGTCCAGCCCCGAGAGGGTCTGGGTGAGCCTGTGCCGCCTGTGGGAATCCGTCTACGCACACGGACACCGCGAGCCGCTCACCATCCCGGTCATCGGCAGCGCCCTGGGCCGTATCGACACCCTGAGTCACGAGAACCTGCTGAAGATGATCCTGCTCTCCTTCGTCGCGGCCTCCCGGGACCGGGTGATCACGCGCGAACTCACGGTGGTCGTGTGGCCACCGGACCTGAAGGAGATCAACACTCTGGAGATCCGACAGTTCCTGACGACGCTGTAGGACCCGGAACACACCGAAGGGGGAACGGTAGTGACGAAGGCGAAGGCATTCCTCAGCTGGTCCACGGCGGACCCGCGGATCGAACCACTGGCCCAACTGTTCAAGCAGTGGCTGGGCTCACTGCTCAGCGAGCGCGTGGATTTCTTCTTCTCGCGGGAGATCGCTCCTGGAGAACACGCCGTGCCGAGCATCTACAAGGCACTCAACGAGGCCCACTTCGGATTCATCTTCCTGTCCCAGCGCACCGCGCGCAGCCCCTGGGTCATCTACGAGAGCGGATGCCTGAATCCTTCCCTGCGCGCCGGCCGGGTCTTTCCGCTGCTGTTCGACCTCTCCCCCAAGGAACTGCGGGTCGTGTGCCCCCCGCTGGCGGACTTCCAGGCCGTATCGCTGCGCGACGTCCAGGACGTGCGGCGGCTGACCGAGAAACTGGCCCGGATGGTCGGGCTCGGCGATACCGAGATGTTCGCGTTCCGGGAGCAGTTCCAACAGACGCACCCCCAATTGGAGCGTGCGATCACCGAAACCGTGGACAGCAGGCGGCTGCTGCCCGACCGGTTCACGGGGACCGTCACCTACAACGAGAACATCACCGGATCCCGGAACTTCCAAATGCCGCAAATCTTCGACCACTACCAGCGCGAACTGTTTCTGGTCGGCAACAACCTCAACTTCCTGCTTAACCTGCACAACAACACCGAGATGTTCGGCGCGCTGCTGGACTCCCTCGTGCGGGATCCATCGAAGACCGTTCGCATCCTCGTGGCCGACTTGTGGGACGAGAAGATCCGCTACACCTTCAACAAAATCATCTTCGGCAACGCCATGTCGGAGTTCGCGGGCCTGGACGACGTACTCACCAACCCGGATTCGACTCTGTACCTCGACCGCTTCATAGCCGACCGGGTCGGCAGCGAGGTCCACCAGCGCCTGCGCAGGCAACTCACGATCAAGAAGTTGTCCTTGCTGTTCGACACCTTCTGGTTCGTCGACCCGGACGGCACGACCCACTCCGGCGACCTCCTCTTCGCCCTCATGACGGCCGTCACGGGCAGGGAGCGCCCGGTCTTCTACGTGAACCAGGCGGAGAACCCGGGCCTGTTCTCCAAACACTTCGACATGTGCCGGGCCGCATTCGACCTGACCTCGGAGGTCCTGTGGCCCGTCGCAGGGCCCCCTCGCTGACTGCCCGTACGCGAAGGACGCCCGGCCGGGGCTCCGGCCGGGCGCCGGTACCCGGTGGCCGGGACCAGCACATCCAGTGAGCGGCTGCTGCGGTCAGCCCCGGTATCCGGGCGGGCCATCCGCACTGCGGAGGCTGACGCAGGTGCAGGGTGAACAGTACGGCCAAGCGGCGGAACTGCTCGTCGGCTAGCAGCAGACCAGCTCAGAGCCCGTATCCCGACTTGTTGCGATCGGTCGGGTTCGGTCCCATTAGTGGCCCTCTTGCGGCCCTCCCCCTGACGGAGTCGATCGCGCACCGCGACCAGTCCAGCTGGCCGCGGGCGCCGAGCTCGTCGAGGACCACTCGGTGGAGCCTTGCCCATGTGTGATTCCGGCTCCACTGGACGAACCGCCGGTAGATCGCTGCCAGAAGCAAGAAACGAGGTCTTAGGCGTCTTCGAAGGCGGTCACGTGCACGGAGAAGACCTTCGTGCCGGTCTGGTGCCCGGTGACCTCCGTACGGACGACGCCGCTCCTGCTGCGGCGCAGTGGGGTCGCCTCGACCCAGCAAGGGGAGTCCAGCTCGACGTAGCGGGCGAACCGGGCGTCGAACTCCGTGGGGACGGTCTGGGGGGCGCCGGAAAGGGCCTGTGCGGCTTGGGCGGCGGCTTCGAGGAAGACCAGCCCCGGTACGTGGTCGTGTGCGTGGTCGAAGTAGGAGCGGTTGGCGGTGTTCACACGCAGCTGCCAGCGATGCGATTCTCCGATCGGGCTCAGGACGGCATCGTCCAGCGAGGTCTGCCGCCCCCGCGTGGCGTCGTCGAGGGCGGGCCCGAGGGGGAGGGCGCGTGCCGTGGCGGCCTGCGCGTCCCCGTACTCCCCGCGCAGTCTTTCGTATATCGCGGGAGGGTGGGCGGTGTAGCGAACCCGGGCGATGCCGAGCGGCTCTCCGTCGCGCATCGCCGTGATCTGGGTGGCGAGGCGGACGGATCCGCGCCGGTGACGGTCCACCTCGGTGTGGGTGACCGTCAAGCGCACGACGGCCGGCACTGATCGGGTCCGCATGGCTGTCGGCACGACGGAACTGTCGTAGGAATCCCAGCCCAGGCGGAAGTCGAGAGGTATGTCATGGGCGACGTGCGACAACAGGGCGAGGGACTGGCGGATCGTCTCGGAGAGGAGGAGCGGGTGGTAGTGGCCCTTGTGGGAGGTGTACAAGGAGTGGTGCGCGGGCCATTCGGCGATGACGGTGTGGGAGACGCCGTCGTCGTGGCGGCGCCATCCGGACAGGAACGCCTGACCGGGTGCGGTCTTGCGGGTCAAAGCCGTGGAGGCCTGCTGGACGCCTTCGAAGGGCGTGATTAAGCCGGTTGTGATGTTCATCGGGAGTTCCCCCCTGGAACGATGCGAGTTGGGTGCAGGCGGCACTGCAGACATCGGTGCAACGAACTCTGCGCAGTAACATAGAGATGACTATGTTTATTGTCGAGATGCTGGGGAGGCAGATGTATGGCACAACAAGAGCGGAGCGTTCGGACACGAGCGGCCATCCTGAGGGCGGGCGCCGAGGTTTTCGCCGAGCTTGGCTTCGCCGGGGCGAGCGTCAACAAGATCGCGAGGCGGGCGAACCTGACGCTGGGGGCGCTCTACTTCCACTTCGAGTCGAAGGGGGAGCTCGCCCGTGAGATCGTCCGGACCCAGCCGGAGCTGGTGGCCGGGCCCACGGCAGCCGGCGTGCAGGGCGCCGTGGACATCACCTTGGCTTGGGCGACACAGCTGAGGGAGGACCCTTTACTGCTGGCGGGCGCCCGACTGGTGATGGACCAGGAGTACTTCGTCTGCGACGAGGAGGGCAACTCCTATCGGCAGTGGGCAGAGGTGCTCCAGCCGTTCCTGCGCGAGGCCGGTGAGAACGGCGAACTGCGACCGGACGTGGAACTGCGGCAGCTGGCGCAGCTCGTGGTCAACGCCTGCACCGGGGCCCAGATGAACGCCCAGCTCGACAGCGGCCGAAGGGACCTTCCGGACCGCATCCGGCAGATGTGGGTCCTGTTGCTGCCGCTCATCGCCAGCGAGGAGTGCGCGAGCAGGGTGATGGAGACGTTGCGCCTGGATGACGACGATTCTCCTCCGCATGGCGTGAATTGAACCTGATCGCCACCCAAAGGGGCTGCCGCGCCCGCTGTGCATGGCGTTGAATCTGGCTATGTCACCTATAGCGGGAGCCTTACAGGGGCGAACAGCCATGATCACTGGGGCGTCGAGCGGCATCGGGGCCGCCGCTGCGAGGCTCTTTGCCAGGGAGGGTGCGGCCGTCGTGCTGCTGGCCCGGCGCAAGGACGCGTTGGAGGGACTGGCCGAAACGATCCGCGCGGAACGGGGGAGGGCGCTGGTCGTGCAGGGGGACGTGCGAAATCCCGAGGAGGTGGGGGAGGCCGTCACCCGGGCGGTCGAGGAGTTCGGTGCACTGGACGCGGCCTTCAACAACGCGGGGTCGGGGGCGTTCGGCCCGGTCCTGCACGAACTGGACGAGGACGCCTATGACACGGTCATGGACGTCAACGTCCGGGGCATCTGGAACTGCATGCGCCGACAGATCCCCGTCATGCTGCGGCAGGAGAACGGTGGCGCGATCGTCAACACCTCCAGCGTCGCCGGTCATTCGGCAACGGGCGCCACGGCCCCGTACATCGCGGCCAAGCACGCGGTCCTCGGCCTCACTCGAGCCGCCGCGGCGGAGTACGGGGCCGCTGGAATTCGGGTGAACGCATTGATGGTGGGAGCCACCCGCACCCCGCAGCTGGAGCCGTACCTGGACGGCACCGCCGCTGCAGTCGAGAGGCTGACCAGGCGCGCGGTGCAGAAGAGACTGGCAGACCCGGAGGAGATCGCGCAGGCCGCACTGTGGTTGTGCAGTGGCCGGGCATCCTTCGTCACCGGCGGAGCGGTGGCGGTGGACGGCGGGTGGAGCGCGGTGTGAACCGTGCCGAGTCCTGGTCGAGACGGCGTCGGAACGGCCGGGCGAACCGCGTGACGTCACGGCGCCCGGCGCGCGTGCGACACGGGTAGTGCGAGCGGGGCCCCTGTCCCGTGGCACGAGCGGAACGGTGCCACGGGGACCCGTCGTGCGGGGCCGCGTGAAGTCAGACCGGCAGCCGCGCCGGCCGCCGGGGCGTCCTGATCAGACGGGCGGAGGCGCGGATCCCGGGAAGGGCGGACGGGTCGACGTCCGCCAGGTCCTGGAAACCGCAGGCCGCCGACACCAGCGTCACATGGCGATGCCAGCCGGGATAGGACCGGCCCTCGAAGTCCTGGAGCCCGAAGCTGCCTTCGAGTCGGCGCAATGCCCGGGGGGTGGCGGCCGACAGGGACGCCAGCTCCAGAAGTTCCTCCATCGGCAGGTGGACGAGGGTGGTGACCCACAGCGCGGTGGGCTGCTCGCCCCCGCGGGGAACTTCGCCGAACAGCCGGTAGAAGCGCTGCGGCTGCGGGCCGCGGGGCAGGCGCACCAGTCCGGTGACCACACGGGTCAGCCGCGAGGGGCGAAGAGGGCTCGCCCTCAGGACCGAGCGCAACAGTTCGCCTTCGGTCTCCAGGAAGCGACGCGCGCTGATGGGCGAAGCGGTGCCGTCGGCGGCCGGACCGGAGGGAGGAGCTGCCGCGCCAGGCTGCACGGCCAGGCCGTCGGGGACGGCGACGACAAAGTCGTGGCCGCGCTGCCGAAGCCCCAGGAGGAGCCGGTCGGACTCCTTGTGCTCGCGGAGATTCGCTACCAAGGGCAGGGCCGGGGACGCGCCGGCGGCCAGTGTGTCGGCCAGGTCGAGCACCTGCGCCCAGACCGGAAGGGGCTGGACGGCCTCGGGAATGCGCGTGCGGCGGCGCAACTGCTCCTCGCTCCACTCGCTCGGCAGGTGCAGGCGCCAGTCCACAGGAATCTGACCGCGGCTCGTGGCCAGGAACTGCCCGACGCCCACCTGGCAGTTGATGGTCCGACCCAAGGGCGGCACGAACCTGCGGTGCACCCCGCACGACTGGTCACCCCGCTTGGGCACCACGGCGACACCGATGGTCCACGCCTTCGGCCGCGTCCGCTGCTCGACCCAGCGCCTCAGCTCGCCCCGGACCGGCTGCCAGTCCCACGGGCTGGCGTTGATGAAGCGGTGCAGCGACTGCGAGGCGGTGGGGGAGTCCGTGATGGCGGCAGCCAGGCTGCGCACGGACTTCCTGCCCGAGACCGCCAGAAGTCCCAGCAGGTACGCGGCGGCCCAGCGGCGTTGGTCCGCTCTCGGTAAGTGCGTGAAGAGCTGATCGGCGAATCCGGCGACTCGATGGCCCTCTTCCAGGGTGGACAGCCGGTCGGCACCGTAGGCGATATTGATCATGAGGGGCTCCGGGGGGTGCGGCTCAGAGATCGACGCCCAAAGAATAATAGGGGCTGCTATTTTTTTGTCGGAGTGAATCAGCCAACCCGGCCATGAGGTCGGCGCCTTCGGTCCGGAGGCCTGACTCTGCGTGAACCGGCCAACCGTGATCGACGGGCTTGTAGACGCTGACCTGCGGCGTCACACTTGCCGCCACGACCGCTGGACGACGAGGTCGGCCCCCCGGCAACGCCCGCAGAAAGGGGGCCGCAGGCACATTCCGCTCCCGTGGAGGCCGTCCGGCGCTCTGCCACCGGACCGAGCCGGGGACGGGCAGGTCGGCGCACTTCGCCTTCACGGCGTCCGTCGTACGTGTGGTGCGCGCACCTGCCGTCCCCGCTGTCGGTGCCGGATGGGGCCGTCTTGTTGACCATCAACCAGCGCACCGGAGACATGCATGACGAGGCAGTTACGTGCGGTACGCACCCGGCAGGCACTGGTGAACGCCGCGGCGACCGAGTTCGACCGGAGCGGCTATGCCGGCGCCGCACTGAACCGGGTGTGCCGGGCCGCCGGGATAACCATGGGCGCCCTGACGTTTCACTTCTCGACCAAGGGCGAACTGGCCGCCGCCGTGCAGGCGAAGGGGCAGACCGTCACCCGGGCCGCGCTCGGCGCCCTGCCGTCAGGCCCGGCACCGGCGCTGCACCGAGCCGTCGACATGACCCTCGAACTGGCCCGGCTGCTCGAGGAAGAGCCGGCCGTCCGCTCCGCGGCACGGCTCAGCCGCGAGCTGCCGGACGGGGACCTCGCCTGGATGAATTCTTGGGAAGCCGCCGTGCAGGACCTCTTCAGTCAGGCCTATCGGGACGGACAGTTGCACGCCGCGGTCCGTCCGGAGGATCTGGCCGTGCTGTCGCGGTTCCTGATGCTCGGCGCCGAGTACCGGGCCCGCGCGGCGAGCGAGCAGAACGGCCAGGAGCCGCGCGAACCGGGCACGGTGGAGGAGATCAGGCAGATGTGGGACATCATCCAGCGAGGCATTTGCGGTCCGTCGAGCCTCGCGTCTTCGTGACGGGGGTTGCGCGGCGTATCAGGAGGGCGGCCTGAGAGCTCGTCGCCGCCGAGGGCGGGGCCGACCGCGCCGGTTTCGGACAGAGTCCGCATGGGTGCGGGTCCGGCACCGTCGGAGCACGCGGTCGAACCGTTCTCTCGGCCGCTCACGGTACGGGGCGTCTCCGTGTCGGGAGGTGCACCTCGAGGAGCTCCCACTCAGCATGCCCGAGGTTGCCGGGTGCCGTGAACCACGCCCTGCTGGGTTTCCCACCTTCGAAGGCCGGGACTCGAAAACAATCGAACCTTCAGGCAAACACTCCGTCGGTTCCCGCCGAGGGGGAGCGGCATTCGCATCTTTGCTCGAATCGGGGTGCGATTTTCGCGAGTCGGCATTGCCGCACCCCGCTCCGGCACGGATCGTGGATGCCGCAACCGACACTAGTACCAAGGGCGGACCAGTGAGGGAGGCCGAGCCGGCGTGTGTGATCAATGCGCGGGTGCCGGCGACTTCCGCAGGTCCTCAAGCTTGTTCAATCCGTGGCCGATGGGGTCGGCGCGGCGATCCGGGGCGGCGGCAGACCCTCCCTAGCGACCGGAAGAGCTCCAAGAGGCAAGGCCGTCGGCAGCCTTGCTCCACTCCGTCGGGCGTGGGCCAGGGGCTCTCCTGGCGGTGACGCCTCTTGCCGTGCCGCACTCGCTGTCCTGCAGCAACTCTATCGATTCGACCAGCTCGGACTTCCGGCTGCCCATTTCCGGGGCGGCCAATACGGCAATGCCTTGAAAGGCTTCTGTGGAGGTTTCCATGGCGACAGTTGAGCGTGTGGACGCAGTCGTGATCGGGGGAGGAATAGCCGGATCCGCCCTGGCGGCGGTGCTTGCGGGTGACGGATACGACGTCCTGCTCCTGGAGCGGCAGACCGTTTACCGGGACAAGGTGCGCGGCGAGGTGATCAATTGCTGGGGAGTGGCCGAACTCCTCGAACTCGGCCTGGAGAAGCAGCTGCTCGATGCGGGCGGGACCTACATCGACCGCTTCGTCGGATTCGACGAGATCACCGACCCGGAGACCGCTTGGGCCAACGCCCTCAACCTGGACGACATGCTTCCCGGCATTCGTGGCGTGCTCGACGTCGGTCACCCCGAGGCGTGCGAGGCGCTCGCCACCGCTGCCGCTGAGGCCGGGGCCACGGTTGTGAGGGGGATCGGCGACGTCACGGTGACGGGCGGGCCCCACCCCAGCGTTCGCTACGAGTACGACGACGTCGAATACGAGGTGCCCTGCCGCCTCGTCGTCGGAGCGGACGGTCGCACCTCGACCGTACGGCGTCAGCTCGGCATCTCCCTGACCCAGACCCCGCCGAACTCGTTGGGCGGCGGCATGCTCGTGGAGGACCTCCACGACTGGCCCGCCAACGTCACCTCGATCGGCACCGAGAAGGACCTGCTCTACTTCGTCTTCCCCCGTGCGGGAGCCAAGGCCCGGCTGTACCTGCTGCACGACGTCGCCCAGAAGGGACGCTTCTCCGGCCCGACCCGGCAGGCCGACTTCCTCGAGGCGTTCCAGCTGGACTGCATCCCCAACAGCGAGATGTTCGCCGCGGTCACCCCCTCGGAGTCCTGCGCCTTCTATCCGATGAACGACGCCTGGACGGACGGCCCCGTCGTCCCCGGCGCGGTCCTGATCGGCGACGCGGCCGGCTGGAGCGATCCGGTGGTCGGCCAAGGCCTGTCCATCGCCCTGCGGGACGCGCGCCTGGTGTGGGAGGCGCTGCGCTCCAGTGCCACCTGGTCGCCCGGGATCCTCAAGCCGTACGTCGACGAACGCGAAGAGCGGATGCGCCGCCTGCGCATCTCGGGATCCGTCCGCACCGCGATGAACATGACCTTCACCCCCGAGGGCGCCGCGCGTCGCAAGGCGTACGCCAAGGCGTGGCCCACCGACCCGGTGCTGGCCGGATCCCGGCTCGCCACCTTCAAGGGGGCCTACGGCGTTCCCGCCGAATCGTTTCACCTCGAGACCATCCAGCGACTGCTCGCCCTCGGTTAGCCCCAGTTGGCTCCGACGCACCCATCGAAGGGACTTCCACCATGCACGTGAAGACCGACGCGGACGACGCCCGGATCCGGAAGAACGGCTGCGACATCCGCCAGCTCTACCCCTGGGACGGCGTCGTCGTCCCGCCCTGGAACAGCACCTTGTGCTCCATCCGGCCGACCGAGTCCAGCACGCCCCACGGCCACGCCACCGACGAGACCTTCATCTTCATCAGCGGTGAGGGGTACCTGCGCGTCGGCACCGAGGAGCGCCAGATCACCCTGGGCGATGTCGTTTACGTCCCGCACGGCACCGACCACAAGGTCACGAACACCAGCGAGTCCGACCCGCTGACCTTCGTGAGCATCTACTGGCTCCAGCCCGCCGAGGCCGGAAAGGACGCCTGATGGCCGACTCCCCGGGTGCCGACACCACCGCCCCGCGCCGCGTCAACGTCACCTTCTCGCCTCCCACGCCCAATGGCGACCTGCACCTGGGCCACCTCGCCGGCCCTGTCCTCAACAGTGACGTGTGCGCCCGGTCCCAGAAGATCCTCGGACACGACGTGGCCTTCGCCACCAGCACCGACGACAACCAGACCTACGTCGTCACCACCGCCGAACGCCTCGGGACCACGCCGGAGGCGCTCATCCAGCACGCGCTGGAGAGCGTGACGAAGTCGCTGGAACTGGCCGGCGTCGACGTCGACTTGTTCGAACGGCCGGACGAGGACTACACCACGTTCGTCCGCGACTTCTTCACCCGGCTCTGGGAGCACGGCGCGTTCGACCTGCGCGAGGTCGATCTGCCGTACGACGCCGAAACCGGTGAGTACAAGGCCGAGGCCTTCGTCACCGGACGCTGCCCCACCTGCCTGGCCCACGCCAGGGCCGGCGTCTGCGAGGCCTGTGGCCTCTACAACCTGCCCGGCGCCCTGCTGCCCGTCACCGACACCGCATCCGCCCTGCCGCAGCGAACGGTCTCGATCTGGGTCCTGGACCTCGAACGCTACCGATCCATGATCACCAACTGGTACCGGACCACCGACGTGCAGCTGCGTCCGGACCTGGCCAAGGTCGTCGCCGACACGCTGGCCGGGCGGCTCCCGTACATCCCGCTGACCTACCCCACCGCCTGGGGCATCACGGTCGAGTGGGACGGCCCCGACATCCAGCCGCAGGCCATCAACGCCTGGCCGGAGATCTACGTCGGTCACCTGTACTGGCTGCAGCAAGCACGTCTGGACACCCGGGCCGAGTGCGACGAACTCGTCCAGTTCATCGGCATTGACAACGGCTTCTACAACGCCTTCGTCTACGTGACCCTGGCGCTGCTCGCGGCCCGCCACGGCATGCCGGTGCCCCTCCCCAGGACCCGCACGCTCACCAACCAGTACTACATGCTGGAGGGCCGCAAGTTCTCCACCAGCAAGGGCGACGTGCGCTGGGCGCGCGACTACCTGGAGTCCGTCGGCCGCGACCGGGCGCGGTTCGTCCTCGCCCTGACCAGCCCCGAACTACAGCAGGCGGAATTCAGCGAGCCCATCGCGGCCGACACCATTGCCGCACGCTACGACGCTCCCCTCACCACGATCGTCGAACAGCTCGACGCCCTGACCGGCCACCACATCGACGCGACGCCCTCCCCGTGGTGGGACGCGGCCCTGCAGGCGTCCCGGCGACGCTTCGAGGACGCCTACCGGCTGGAGAACTTCAGCGTCCGCAAGGCCGCCGAGGCGGTCGCCCTCCACCTGGAGGTGCTGGCGCTGCGCTCCGCCCGGATCCGGGTCGACGCCGCGAGCGAGGTCTCCGGCGCGCTGAGGTTCCTGTGGGCGCTGCGCACCCTGGCCTGGCCGATCACCCCCGACCTCGCCGAGAGCATTTCCACCGCCTTCGCGGGCCCGACCACCGTCGGCAAGGCACCCCTGCTCGCCGACCTCTCCAGCACACCGGAGAACCCCTTCCGGGGCCTGGTCATCCCGGCCGCCCCGACCGCATGACCTGCGGGGCGACCCGCCCCGCACACCACTCCCGCACGGACGACACCTTCACCTCCCAGGAGATCCACCATGCTGCGCACCTTCATGAACGCGAAGATCCACCGCGCCACCGTCACCGACAGCAACCTGAACTACGTAGGGTCCATCACCATCTCGCCGGAGCTGCTCGACGCCGCCGGCATCGGCGTCCACGAGCTGGTGCACGTCGTCAACGTCAACAACGGCGCGCGCTTCGAGACGTACACGATCCTCGGCGAGCCGGCCGCCCACCAGGTCATCGTCAACGGCGCCGCCGCCCGCCTCGTGGAGACCGGCGACAAGGTCATCATCATCAGCTACGCGCAGCTCACCCCGGACGAGGTCGCCGACCACAAGTCCCGCGTGGTCCACGTCGACGACACCAACGCGATCACCGAGACGGCGCTCCTCAGCGCGTGACCTCCGGACCCGTCGGTCCCGCGACAACGTTCCTGCATGCACGACGAGTCGAGGATGCGTGAACCGTGACAACCCATGAGATCCACCCGGTGCTGGGAGTGGGGTTCGGACCCGCGAACCTCTCCCTGGCGGTCGCGCTCGAAGAGCGCGGCCGCGCCGGCCTGGCCCACTTCATCGAGCGGGCCCCCGAGTTCCAGTGGCAGCAAGAACAGCTGCTCCCGGGCGCGGACATCCAGAACAACCCCTTCCGCGACCTGGCCATGCAGCGCAACCCGGACAGCCCGCACACCTTCGTCAAGTATCTCGCCGCACGCGGTGACCTGACGGACTACCTCCACCTGAACGCCAAGTTCCCGCTGCGCAGGGAGTACTCGGGCTACCTCGCCTGGGTCGCCGAAGCCTTCCGCGACCAGGTGGACTACGGTCGGTCGGCCGTGCACCTCTCGCTCGTCGAGGACGACGACGGAAGCGAGCTGTTCTGCGTCGACACCGACGACGGCGGCCGCTATCTGTGCCGCAGCGTCTCCGTGGGCACCGGGCGCTCGCCCCGGATCCCGTACGTGTTCCAGAAGGGCCTGGGGGAGAGCGTCTTCCACTCCACCCAGTACCTCTCCTCCATGGAGCGCTTCAAGGACAAGGCGATCCGGGTCGCCGTCGTCGGGGCCAGCCAGAGCGCCATCGAGATCATCCTCGACCTGCTGGGCCGCCCCAACGTGCGCCAGGTGACCGCGGTCCACCGCAGCATCGGGTTCCGGCTCAAGGACACCAGCCCCTACAGCAGGCAGGTCTTCCTCCCCCAGTTCGTCGACTACTTCCACCCGCTGCCCAGTGCCAAGAAGCGCCGCCTGCGCGACGAACTGCGGTCCATCAACTACGCGGCCTGCGACCAGGACGTGATAGACCGTCTCGTCGGCGTGCAGCGCGAGTACGACCTGACGGGCTCCGACCGGCTCGTGATGCAACCCTTCCAGGAGGCCGTCATCAGCAGGCCGCACGGCCAGGGGCACCGGATGGTCCTGCGCGACATCAACCACCTCACCGAGGAGACCCTCGACACCGACGTCGTCATCCTGGCGACCGGCTTCAGGGACTTCGGCGGCGAACCGGGCGATGAGCCGTACCACCCGCTCCTGGAAGGCATCGCCCACCGTCTGCCGCTCGACGAGGACGGCGCCCCCGTCGTCGCGCGGGACTACTCGATCGAGCTGAAGACGGAGGCAGGCACACCGCGGCCCCTCAAGGTCTATCTCAACGGGCTCTGCGAGGCGAGCCACGGCATGGGCGACGCCGGCGCGCTGGCCATGCTCTCGGTACGGGCGACCGACATCGTCGACTCGATCCTGAGCCACGACCACGAGAAGCCGCTGGCCGCCGGGATCGCACCGTGACCCGGTCCGTCCCCACCACCGCCGACGTCGCCGTCGTCGGCGGCGGGATCATCGGGCTCGCCACCGCCGAGAGGCTGAGCGCCCGCGGTCTCGCCGTCGCCGTCATCGACCCGGCAGGCATCGCCGGAGGCGCCACGGGCGCCTCCGGCGGGCTGGTCCGCGCCTTCGACCTGTCCGCGTCCCGACGGCGGTCGGCCGCCGCCGGCCTGGACGTCTACCTGCGCCGGGGTCACCGCGGGACCTGGCCCGCGATGAGCCGGCAGGGCAGCCTGAGCCTCGTGGCGCGCGGCGACCTCCCGCAGGCCGCGGCGGCCGTTGCGGACCTCGGCGCCGCCGGACACGAAGCGGAGATCCTCACCGCCCGGGAACTCGCCACCCGCTTCCCCGCCCTCGACGTGCCCGACGACCTGGTCGCGGTCCACGAACCGAACGCGGGCTGGCTCCCCGTCGGACCGCTGGCCCACGCCATGGCACGCGACGCGGGCCCCCGGCTCCGACTGATCGCGGCACGCGCCACCCACCTGCTCACGTCCGGCTCGCGCGTCACCGGGGTCCACACCACCGCCGGACCCGTGCAGGCCCGGGGCGTCCTGCTGGCGGCGGGCGCGGCCAGCACCTCCCTGGCCGCGAGCGTCGGCGTCCACCTGCCCCTGCGTACCCGGGCCGTCGGCTACTGCCTGTTCCGGGTCGCCGAACCGGCGCACCTCACCACGCTCCCCACCCTCGTGGACACCACCACGGGCGCCTGGCTGCGCCCGTGGGGATCGGACTCACTGGTCCTCGCGGGAGTCTCCTCGCAGGAGACCGACGTACCCGAGACCGTCAGGCCGGGCGTGTCGGTGCACGAGGAGGAGCGCGTTCGCGCGGTCCTCCGCCACCGCTACCCGCACCTGGCCACGGCCCCGGTCACGGGCGGGGTCACCGCGTACGACGCCCTGGCACCGACCGGGAACGGCGAGGTCACCGTGCGGTCCGAACTCGACGGTCTCGTCACCGCGACCGGCTGGAACGGCGGCGGGTTCAAACGGGCACCGGCGATCGGCGAGCTCGCGGCCGCCCGCCTCGAGGAGGTGGCCGCCCGATGACGGCCACCGTCCGCCTCAACCCCACCGACGAGATGCTCCACCGCGCCGCCGACACCCTCGGCTCCAGCAGGATCGTGCAGGTGCTGTGGACGTTCCGGGACCCGGTCCCCGTCACAGCGCTACGAGCCGCGTGGGACGGCCTGGACCAGGGGTGGCTGAGCCGCCGCGCCCGGAGCTCGCCCGTCCCCGGGGCACGCCGCAGCTGGGTGCCGGCCAGGAACGAGGAAGCCCTCGGCATCACCTCGACGCCGCTGACCGACGCCACCCTGGGCGACTGGATCGACGCCCAGGTCAAGGCTCCGCTCCTGCCCGGCAGCTCCGCCCTGTGGCGGCTGGCCGCGGCCCCGTACGGTGCGGGCACACTCGTCTCGCTGACCGTTCCCCACTTCCGCTGCGACGGGCTCGGCATCTTCCGCGCCATCGGCTCGGGCGGTGACGACACCCCTGACGACACCCACCGCCCGACCGCCGGCCCCGGCCTGCTCGACGACCTGGCCGACCTGGCACAGCAGACGCTCCGCGGCGGCCTGGCTGCCGCGCGCTGGCTCCCGGCGACCCTGACGAACCCGGAACGGCTCGACCGGATCAGGACCGCGCTGCGGCCCCCGGACCGTCCCGAACCCCCCGCCGAACCGCGCTTCTTCACCTCTGCGATCTTCGAGACGGACGCCGCCCGGTGGGACCAGCAGGCGGACGCGTTCGGCGGGACGACCAACAGCCTCTTCGTCGAGATCGCCGCCAACCTCGTCCGGACGGCAGGGGCGGGCGACCCGTCCGAACCGTTCGACGTCGGCATCCCCGTGAGCCTGCGGCGGTCCGACCAGGACGCCCGGGCCAATGCCCTGGTCGTGATGCCGTTGACCGTGCCGGGCGGCCACGCCCGGCACCAGAGCCTTCGGCAGACCCGACGGGCCACGAGGGAGCTGCTCCGCACCACGGGCGAGCACAGCGGCACGCTCGTCCCGGAACCCCTGTGGCACCTCCTCCCGGAGCGCCACGCCCACCGGCTCAAGAACCCCGGGGCGCAGCAGACCACCGTCGTCGCCTCCAACTTCGGCCGGACCCCCGAGGCGATCGCCCGGTTCACCGGGCAGGAGGCCGCCGGCATCGCCGTCCGCACCATGAACGTGCCCGGCGTCCGGCCGGACCGGGCCCGTCTGCGCGCCTCGCTCTGCCTCCTGCGGACCGGGGACCGGCTGACCGTCACCGTGACCGGCATCCCCGACCGTTTCGGTGACGCCACGTCCTTGCGACGCCTCGTCGGCGAAGAGCTGGAGTCCTGGGGACTCACCGTCCGGAGATGGTGGGGAGAACCCACGTCGCACCTTAGGAAGGAGTCCTGACGCGATGCCCACTGTTCCTGCGGCGGCGCTACCGGACCGCTGGTTCCGCACCACGCCCGATTCCGCCCTGCTGCCGGGCCCGCGCCTGCTGGCCCGCTCCCTCATCGACGTCTCGGTCCTCGACGAGCGCATCCGCTCCTACGAGCGGCTCACCGGGATCCCTGCCGACCTGAGGATGCCGATACCCGACTTCGGCGGGCTGGAGCTCGCGGCGGTCGGGAACATGCTCCTGATCGCCAGCGCCCGGCCCTTCACCGACATCCAGCGCCGGACGGCCTACTCCGTGATCGTGCCCTCGCTCGACGGTGCGCTGAGCCGCCTGGACCAGGTCGGCGCCACCGTGCTGGAACCCCCGGAGCGGATCCTGCCGGGCGCCCGAGCCCGCGTCCGCTTTCCTGACGGTGCGATCGCCGAGCTCGTGGAGCACCGCCCGAACCCGGGCGAGCAGCCCCGTCCCCCGGAGCGCCGAGGATCAGGACACCCGGGGGTGCGGCTGCTCCTCCGCAAGGCGGTGAGCCGGAGCGTGTTCGCCTCCCTCGTCCGCCTCTACGAGACGGCCCTCGGCCTCGACCGCGACACCCACCTCCGGGTGGGGACCCGCGGCGGCATCGAGCTGGCCACCGTCGGGAACCTGCTCGTCGTCGGCACGGACGGCCCGGAAAGCACCCGCGCGTCGGACGTCCGGCTGGCCCTGGTGACCTCCGCGCCGGAGGACATCCCGGTCGCCGTGCCGCTGGGAACACCCGGCGGCCACCGACTCGTCCAGCTGGAGGACGGCTCCGTCGCCGAGGTCTGGGACAGCGCCGTCGGATTCCACGACGCGCCCGCAGCTCCCGCGCGGGGCACGGCCGGGACCGATGTCGCATGACCGTCGACCACGAGGTCCGTCGTCTGGATCGGGTGGTCATCCGCTTCGCGGGTGACTCCGGCGACGGCATGCAGCTGACGGGTGACCGCTTCACCTCGGAGACGGCGTCCTTCGGGAACGACCTCTCCACGCTGCCGAACTTCCCGGCCGAGATCAGGGCACCCGCCGGAACCCTGCCGGGCGTCTCCTCCTTCCAGCTGCACTTCGCCGACCACGACATCCTGACTCCGGGCGACGCACCGAACGTGCTGGTCGCGATGAACCCCGCCGCCCTCAAGGCCAACATCGGGGACGTGCCGCGCGGTGGCGAGATCATCGTCAACACCGACGAGTTCGCCCAGCGCGCCATGGCCAAGGTCGGCTACGCGACCTCGCCCCTCGAGGACGGCTCGCTGGACGGATACCGGGTCCACCCCGTGCCGCTGACCACGCTGACCGTCGAGGCGCTCAAGGAGTTCGGCCTGTCCCGGAAGGAGGCCGAGCGCTCCAAGAACATGTTCGCGCTCGGGCTGCTCTCCTGGATGTACCACCGGCCGACCGAGGGCACCGAGACCTTCCTGCGGCAGAAGTTCGCGAAGAAGCCGCAGATCGCCGAGGCCAACGTCGCCGCCTTCCGGGCCGGCTGGAACTTCGGCGAGACCACCGAGGACTTCGCCGTCTCCTACGAGGTCGCCCCCGCGACCCGGGCCTTCCCCACCGGCACGTACCGGAACATCTCGGGGAACCTGGCCCTCTCGTACGGCCTGATCGCCGCCTCCCGCCGGGCGGACCTGCCGCTGTACCTGGGCTCGTACCCCATCACCCCGGCCTCGGACATCCTCCACGAGCTCAGCAAGCACAAGAACTTCGGTGTCCGCACCTTCCAGGCCGAGGACGAGATCGCCGCCGTCGGCGCCGCCCTCGGGGCCGCCTTCGGCGGCGCGCTCGGCGTGACCACCACGTCCGGCCCCGGCGTGGCGCTCAAGTCCGAGACGATCGGGCTCGCGGTCTCCCTGGAGCTGCCGCTGCTGATCGTCGACATCCAGCGCGGCGGCCCGTCCACCGGGCTGCCCACCAAGACCGAGCAGGCCGACCTGCTCCAGGCGATGTACGGCCGCAACGGCGAGGCGCCGGTCCCGATCGTCGCCCCGAAGACGCCCGCCGACTGCTTCGGCGCGGCGATCGAGGCGGCCCGGATCGCCCTGACCTACCGCACGCCGGTCCTCCTGCTCTCCGACGGCTACCTCGCCAACGGGTCCGAGCCCTGGCGCATCCCGGACGTCGACGAACTCCCGGACCTGCGGACACAGTTCGCCACCGGCCCGAACCACGAGCTGGCCGACGGCACCGAGGTCTTCTGGCCGTACAAGCGCGACCCGGAGACCCTCGCCCGACCGTGGGCCGTGCCCGGCACGCCAGGCCTCGAACACCGCATCGGCGGCATCGAGAAGCAGGACGGCACCGGCAACATCTCCTACGACCCGGCCAACCACGAGTTCATGGTCCGCACCCGGCAGGCCAAGGTCGACTGCGTCGAGGTCCCCGACCTCGAAGTCGACGACCCGGACGGCGCACGGACCCTGGTCCTCGGCTGGGGCTCGACCTACGGGCCGATCACGGCGGCCGTCCGCCGCGTCCGCCGGGAGAACGGCCACATCGCCCAGACCCACCTCCGGCACCTCAACCCCTTCCCGAAGAACCTCGGCGAGGTCCTGAAGCGGTACGAGAAGGTCGTCGTGCCCGAGATGAACCTGGGACAGCTCGCCACCCTCGTCCGGGCGAAGTACCTCGTCGACGCCCGCAGCCACACCCAGGTCAACGGAATGCCGTTCAAGGCCGAGCAGCTCGCCGCCGTTCTCAAGGAGGCCATCGATGAGTGAGCCCCTCCTCCACCTGGTCCCCCGGGCCGAGGCGCAGCAGTCGATGAAGGACTTCAAGTCGGACCAGGAGGTCCGCTGGTGCCCCGGTTGCGGTGACTACGCCGTGCTGGCCGCGGTTCAGGGCTTCATGCCCGAACTGGGCCTGGCGAAGGAGAACATCGTCTTCGTTTCGGGCATCGGCTGCTCCTCCCGCTTCCCGTACTACATGAACACCTACGGGATGCACTCCATCCACGGCCGCGCCCCGGCCATCGCCACCGGCCTCGCCACCTCCCGCCGCGACCTGTCCGTCTGGGTGGTCACCGGCGACGGCGACGCGCTGTCCATCGGCGGCAACCACCTCATCCACGCCCTCCGCCGCAACGTCAACCTCAAGATCCTGCTCTTCAACAACCGGATCTACGGGCTGACCAAGGGCCAGTACTCCCCCACCTCCGAGCTCGGCAAGATCACCAAGTCGACGCCGATGGGCTCGCTCGACGCACCCTTCAACCCGGTGTCGCTGGCGATCGGGGCCGAGGCCTCCTTCGTCGCCCGCACCGTCGACTCCGACCGCAAGCACCTCACCGAGGTGCTGCGGCAGGCGGCCGACCACCAGGGCACGGCGCTCGTGGAGATCTACCAGAACTGCAACATCTTCAACGACGGCGCCTTCGAGGTCCTCAAGGACAAGGACCAGGCCAAGGAGGCGGTCATCCGCCTCGAACACGGGCAACCGATCCGCTTCGGCGCCCAGAACGAGAAGGGCGTCGTCCGCGACCCGGCCACCGGCGAACTCCAGGTCGTCACGGTCACTTCGGAGAACGCCTCGCGGATCCTGGTCCACGACGCCCGCGCGACCACACCCACCACGGCCTTCGCCCTCTCCCGCCTGGCGGACCCGGACACCCTCCACCAGACCCCCATCGGGGTGTTCCGATCGGTGGAACGCCCCGTCTACGACACCCTCATGGCCGATCAGCTCGATGCCGCGGTGGAACGGTACGGAAAGAGCGACCTCGCCGCGCTGCTCGTGGGAAACGACACCTGGTCCGTCGTCGGCTGACACCCCGACGGACCACCGACACGGGAGGGAAACCCCATGGCCTACGTCATCGCTCAACCCTGCGTGGACATCAAGGACAAGGCCTGCCTGGACGAGTGCCCGGTGGACTGCATCTACGAGGGCCCGCGCAAGATGTACATCCAGCCGGACGAGTGCGTCGACTGCGGGGCGTGCGAGCCGGTCTGCCCGGTCGAAGCGGTCTTCTACGAGGACGACCTCCCGGAGGCCTTCGGCGAGTACCGCATCGCGGACCGCGAGGTGTTCGACGGCATCGGCCTGCCCGGCGGATCGCGCGATCACGCCCCGCTCGCCGCAGATCACGCTGTGGTCGACGCGGTGCCCGTGCCGTCCCAGACCTGAGCCGGCCGGCGCCGGATCCGGCTCCCGCGGCCCCTTTCGCCCTTTCCGTCCCATGAGCCTTTCACGGATCGAGTTCTCCCCATGGCCAAGCCCATAGTCCTCATAGCCGAAGAGCTCTCGCCCACGACGATCACCGCGCTCGGTCCCGACTTCGACGTCCGGCACTGCGACGGGACCGACCGGCCGGCCCTGCTGTCCGCCGTTGCCCACGCGGACGCCCTTCTGGTGCGCAGCGCGACCCGCGTGGACGCCCGGGTGATCGACGCCGCCCGCCGCCTCAAGGTCGTCGCGCGGGCCGGCGTCGGCCTGGACAACGTCGACGTCACCGCGGCCACAAAGGCCGGTGTCCTGGTCGTCAACGCCCCCCTCTCCAACGTCGTCAGCGCCGCCGAACTCACCTGCGGACTCCTGCTGTCCACGGCCCGCACCATCCCGCAGGCCGACTTCTCGCTCAAGAGCGGGGAGTGGGACCGGCAGAAGTACACCGGCGTCGAACTGGCCGAGAAGACCCTCGGGGTCATCGGTCTCGGCCGCATCGGCACCCTGGTGGCCCGGAGGATGTCCGCGTTCGGCATGCGGATCCTCGCCCACGATCCGTACGTCACGCAGGAGCGGGCCCTGCACGCGGGCGCACGCCTCGTACCGCTCGACAGGCTCCTGCGGGAGTCCGACTTCATCACCGTGCACCTGCCGAAGACACCAGAGACGGTGGGCTTCGTCGGCGAGCGGGAGCTGGGCATCGTCAAGCGGACCGTACGGATCGTCAACGCGGCACGTGGTGGCATCGTGGACGAGGAGGCGCTGGCCGCCGCCTTGAAGGACGGGCGCATCGCAGGGGCCGGGCTCGACACCTTCGCGGTGGAGCCGTGCACCGCCTCCCCGTTGTTCGGCCTCGACAACGTGGTGGTCACCCCGCACCTCGGCGCCTCCACCCACGAGGCCCAGGAGAAGGCCGGGACCTCCGTCGCCCACTCGGTGCGCCGTGCACTCGCGGGGGAGCTCGTGCCCGACGCGGTGAACGCCCCCGGAGGTCCCGTCGCGGAGGAGGTCCACCCCTACCTGGCCCTCGCCGACGACCTCGGCCACGTCTTCACCGAGCTCGCGGGTCGCCGGGCCGCCACGCACCTGGAGATCGAGGTCCGCGGCGAGGTGACCCGACGGGACGTCACGGTCCTGGAGGCCGCCGCGCTCCGAGGGATCCTCGCCGAACTCGTCCCCACGAAGCCCTCGCTGGTGAACGCGTCGGAACTCGCCCGTGAGATCGGCGTCTCCGTGCGCTTTTCGACCAGTTCCGAGAGTCTGGACCATCGCAACGTCGTTGCCGTCCGCGGCGTCCTGCCGGACGGCAGGCCGCTGGTCGTCGCCGGCGCCCTGTCCGCCCGGAAGGGCACCCACAAGCTGGTCGAGATCGGCGAGTGCGACATCGATCTGGACCTCACGGACCGCATGCTCTTCCTCTGGTACACCGACGAACCCGGGGCCATCGGAAAGGCCGGACTGATCCTGGGCGCTGCCGGCGTCAACATCGCAGACATGGAGGTCGCCCGGTCCGGCGGCCGGGCGATGGCGGCCATGTCCGTCGACATCGACGTACCCGAGACCGTGGTGGGCAGCCTCGTATCGGCCCTCGACGAGGCGTCCGCCGGATTCGTTCGCCTCATGCCGTAGCGGACGGCGACCGCCGTCCCCCGCCCGCGGCCGCCCCGAGGACGCGCCCCCCACCCCGGCGCCGGCCGCACCCGTACTCCCCCGCTCCGCACGCGGAGCGGGGGAGTACGCACGAGGGGACAGCCCTTAGCAGCGGGGTGCCAAGGCGCGGCAGAACGCTCTGAACGCCGCCGCCCGACGCGTCAGCCGGACGCCTGCCGGACGTGCCAGGACGACGTCCAGTGGCCGAATCTCGTCCTTGATCCGGCGGATCACCAGGCCGCGCCCCTCGTAGCTGACGTCCGCGATGGGACGCTGTATGAGCAGCGAGTAGCCGACGCCCCGGGCGACGAGACTGCGCACCATCTCGAAGCTCTCCGTGCGGTGCCGGATGCGGGGAGACACTCCGGCGGAGCTCAGCACCTCGTTGAAGTAGCTCAGGCTGGGCGGGACATCGAGCGCGATCATGTCGTGATCGGCGAGGTCAGCGAGCTGGACCTCCGCCTTCTCCGCCAGCGGATGGGCGGGCGGCAGCAGGACGTACGGCTGGGTCGGGTACAGCGTGTCGTACTCGATACCGGCCTGGATGTCGACGCGGTAGAGGACCGCCAGCTCGCACGCCCCGTCGAGGAGGAACTGCTGCAGGTCGTTGAGCGAGCCCTCCACGAAGTCCAGGGTCACTTGGGGGTGGGCGGCCTGGAACTCCTCCAGGACGCGCGGCAGGAGGAACGGGGCGATCGTGGTGAAGCAGCCGATCACCAGGCGCCCCGAAGGGGCATTGCCCAGGTCACGCATGCCCGCCTGGAGCGCGTCGGCCCGGGCCAGCAGGGACCGGGCTTCGGGCAGGAGGAGCCGGCCGGCCTCGGTCAGCGTCAGCCCCTTCGCCTTGGAGCGTAGGAGCAGTTGCACGCCGATCTGTCGTTCGAGTTGGGAGATCGCGACCGACACCGCGCCTTGGGTCACGAACAGTTGCCGCGCCGCGCCCGTCATGGTTCCGGCCTCGGCGCACGCCACGAAGGCGTGCAGCCGGCGAAGGCTGATCCGTTCAGTCATTAGGAAATCCCATAACGCACCTCACCATTCCTTCGTTTTCAATTAGGCGACCATGGCGGAGACTTGGAGTACCAAGTCAAGGAGGTTTCGCAATGATGCCGATGAACGGAAAGGCCGGCTGCCCGGTGCATCACGGTTTCGACCCGCTTGGTGACGCCTACATCGCCGACCCGTATCCGATCCACACCGCGGTGCGGGAGGAGGCTCCGGCGTTCTACGCATCGGCCATCGACATGTGGGTGATAACCCGGTACGACGACATCGAGGCCGTTCTCAAGGACCCGGGGACCTTCTCCGCCCGGGTCGGTCAGAAGCCGGTGTTCCCTCTCTCGGGAGAGGCGCAGGAGATTTTGAAGAAAGGGTTCCGCGCCTACCCGGTGATGTCGGACTGCGACCCGCCGCGTCACACGCGCATTCGCAAGCACAACATGACGGGCTTCTCCCCGCGGCGCATCGCGTCGCTGGAGCCGAAGGTCTGGGCCAAGGCCACGGAGCTGGTGGACTCCATCAGGCCCGGGCAGGTGGACCTGGTCAACGCGCTGACCTATCCGCTTCCGGCGTACATGATCTTCACGTTCATCGGCTTCCCGGACGAGGACATGGACATGCTGAAGAGCTGGTGCGGAAACCGCATAGCCTTCAGCTGGGGACGCCCGAGCGCGGACGAGCAGCGCGAGATCGCCACCAACATGACGAACTACTGGGAGTACTGCGAGGATTTCGTCGCCAAGCGGGCCGCGGAACCGGTGGACGACTTCACCAGTGACCTGATCCGGATACGCCAGGAGAATCCCGACAGCCTGTCGCTCGAAGACATCACCAACGTCGCCTACGGGCTGAGCTTCGCCGGACACGAGACCACGACGAGTTTCACCGGGAACGCGATCCGACAGCTCCTGGCCAACCCCAAGCAGTGGGCCTCGATCTGTGCCGACCGCAGTCTCATCTCCAAGGCGGTTGAAGAAATCCTGCGGTACGACAGCAGCATTCCGGCCTGGCGGCGCATCACCACCAGGGCGGTGGACGTGGGCGGTGTCGAGATTCCTGCTCAGGCCAAGGTGCTGATCCTGCTCGGCGCGGCCAACCGGGACCCGAAGCACTTCGAGGAGCCCGAGACGTTCGACATCCACCGGGGCGATGCCCGCCGCCACCTCGCCTTCGGCAAGGGCATCCACTACTGCATCGGGGCCCCGCTCGCGCGGATGGAAGCCCGGATCGCCCTCGACCTGCTGGCGCAGCGGGCACCGGACATGCGGCTGGTGGAGGACCAGGACTTCGACTTCCCGGCGAACGTCTCCTTCCGCGGTCCCCGGAGCCTGCTCGTCGAATGGCCCGGATGACCCTCCGGGCCCGGAGCCGGACGGCACCCGGCGGGGCGGGACGCGCGCCCCACCGGGTGCCGCGGGTCCGGCGCGGCGGGTCACGGCCGGCCGCGCCGCTCAGTGATCAGCAAGGTCTGCAGGACCTGACCGCAGCCGCCCGTCGCGTCGTCGAGCTGCCCGACGGCGAGCCCCGATCCGTTCGGGCCGGCCGCGGTGTGCGAGCGCAGACACAGCCACTCCCCGACGGGATCCCGGTGCAGGGCAAGGGTCACATCTGTGTTGATGACGAGGTTCCTGTGATGGTCGAGCTCGAAGCCGACCGCCCAGCTGCTGTCGGCCACCGTGAGCGCCCGCGTCAGCGGTGAGTCCGGGGAGCCGGCAACCAAGGGGATGCGTTGCCGGGCCCAGGCGGTCCCCGGACCGAGCGTGTCGAAGCCCGCGCCGTCCTCGAAGCGCCACTCCATCGCCGCGATGTAGCCGTCCAGATGGGCGCCCGCCATGGTGTGCGGCGGCTGCGCCCCGGGCAGGGAGGGGGCGGGCGGGACGGGCCGCAATGCCGGAGTGTCCTCGGGGCTGGTGACGAGCCTCCAGGCCCGGGCCAGCAGCACCGGGACGTCGTCGGCGGTGATCTCCCCCTCCAGGGTCTCGACGTTGCCGCCGGACCGGACCGTCCGCACCTCGACCCGCAGGTCCGCGACCGGAACCGGGCGCAGCAGCTCCACGGTGACGCGGGCGATCCGCATGCCCGGCCGGCGGCCGTGGTGCTCCAGCGCCCGCCCGATCAGGGCGGACGGCGGACCGGCGTGCTGCGACTTCGCGCTCCACGGGCCCGCGGTGGCCGGGGTGCTCTCGAACCGGCCGTCCCCCAGGTCGTGGTAGAAGGCCGGGGGCAGCGCGTCGGGGAACGGAGCGAGCTCTGGGTTCACGGGTGTGCCTCCGGGTCCTGCCTCAGCGATTCGAGGCACTGTGGATGATGTCCGTCCGAGCCGCCCCGGCAAGTCTGCCCGTGTCCGACTGCGTCTCCTCGAGGGCGGTTCCCACCCGGAAGAGCACGGACTCTGCGAACGGGGCGGCGATCAGCTGAGCGCCGATGGGGAGTCCGGCGGAGTCCCTGCCGACCGGGAGCGAGAGTGCGGGGAATCCGGTGATGTTGGCGGGGGAGGAGAGCCGGACGTAGGCGTCGGTGACCGTCTCGGTGACGCCGTCCGGCCACCGCACGGTCTCCTGTCCTCGCCGCGCCGCCGTGATGGGGGAGGTCGGGGCGATGAGCAGGTCGATGCCGAGGAACAGCCGGCCCCACGCGCGGCTGATGAGGGACCGGGTGCGCTGGGCACGCAGGTAGTCCAGGGCGGACACGCGGTGTCCCGCCTCCAGGAGCAGCCGGATGTCCGGGCCGTAGAGGTCGGGTGTCGCGCGCAGGCCCTCCTCGTGGACCGCCGACGCCTCGGGGGCCATCAAGCCCCACTGCGTCGCCTCGACGTACTCGACGAGTGGCAGGTCCACGGGCATCACCGTCGCGCCGAGCTCCCGCAGCCGGTCGATCGTCGCGCGGACGGCGGCATCCACTTCCGGATCGACGCGGTCGAAGTAGTAGGTGCTGGGCACGCCGACGCGCAGCCCGCGCACGTTCGCCGGGGACGACGCGGGCGGGTCCGCCGGAGCGGAGACGCTGGCGGGGTCGGAGGGGTCGTGGCCGGCGAGCGTGCGCAGCACGAGGGCGGCGTCCCGCACGGTCCTGGTGAGGGGGCCGACGTGGTCCAGGGACCACGACAGGGGCGCCACCCCGTGGCGGGAGACCAGACCGTAGGTGGGCTTCAGGCCCACCATCCCGTTGAGCGCGGCCGGAATGCGGATCGATCCCCCGGTGTCCGTCCCCAGCGCGAACAGCGCGGTCCCGGCCGCCACGGCCACCGCCGAGCCGCCGCTGGAGCCTCCGGCGACGGCGTCCGCGTGCCACGGATTGGCCGTCTGCGGGGTGAGCAGTCCGTAAGCGAACTCGTGGGTGTGGGTCTTGCCGATCAGGATCGCGCCGGCGTCCGTGAGGCGCGCGGCCACCGTGCTGTCCCCGCCGGGCATCCGTCCCGCCCACGCGCGCGAACTGGCCGTGGTGGGGATCCCGGAGACGTCGATCAGGTCCTTGAGGCCGTACGGAATGCCGTGGAGCGGCCCGCGGTGGACGCCCTGGCGGATCTCCCGCTCCGCCCGTCGCGCGGCCCGTCGCGCACGGTCCGCCACGACGGTGACGTACGCGTGGAGCCGGTCCTCGACGGCCTCGCACCGGTCCAGGACGGAGTCGACGAGTTCCACGGGGGACAGCGCGCGGGCCGCCATGGCCGCCGCCGCGTCCTCGACGGTCAGCTCAAAGGGCTGCATCGAAGGCTCCCGGGGCCACGGGGCAGCGGTCGGTCGCCGCACGGAAGACCGGGGCCGGCGCGACGCCCGCCAGGTCCAGGGTCCGCAGTCGACCGAAGAGTTGAGCCAGTCGGGCGGCCAGTTCGGCCACGTCGCCGGGACGGACCTCCGTGGGCGGGGCGGGTCGCACGGTCGGACGGGACGGTCCCGTAGCGGCCATCATGGTTCCCTTCCGGGTGATCGGAGCCGGATGCCTTGGATCACGTGCGGAGCCGGGGACGGCGGGGCAGTCCGCGGCCCTCCCGTGCCGTACTGCCGCCTCCCTGCCGACGCGAAGGAGCCCGGTGGCCCCCGACGGGGGATTGAGGGGGCCACCGGGAGAGCGGGTGCCGTGCGCACGGCCGGTCACTGCCGGTCACGGCCGAGGCGCACGGCTGCGCGGGAACCGGGCCTACAGGTCGATCGTGACGCCGTAGGACTCCAGCCAGGCGTTGAGCCAGAGCGGAACCTCGAGGTCGATCCGGGTGATCTGGGTGCTGGCCGTGCTGATGCTGCCGTCGAGCCGGCCTCGGACACGGTCCTTGTCGAGGAGCGGCAGGATCGGCGCGTCACCACCGCTGAGCACCTCGGCGAGCCGGTCGCGGAGCTTCTTCTCGTAACCGGAGTCCTGCGTGCTCGGGTACGGCGCCTTCACGCGCTTCACGATCGACTCGGGCAGCATGTCGCGGGTGGCCGCGCGCAGCAGGCTCTTCTCCCGGCCGTCGAACGTCTTCATGGCCCAGGGCGCGTTGAACACGTACTCCACGAGGCGGTGGTCGCAGAACGGGACGCGGACCTCCAGCCCGACGGCCATGCTCATGCGGTCCTTGCGGTCGAGGAGGGTGTTGAGGAAGCGGGTCAGGTTGAGGTAGCTGATCTCCCTCATCCGCTTCTCCAGGCCCGTCTCGCCGGGGAGGACCGGCACCTCGGCGATGGCATCGCCGTAGCTAGACCGTCGATAGCCGGGGATGTCGAGCTTGCCCAGCAGTCCGCCGTCGAACAGCGGCGTCCCGTCGTAGAAGGGGCCGGGCGTCGAGGTGAGCCAGGGAAACGTCTCGGCCGTGAGGACCTCGGGATCGTGGAACCAGCTGTACCCGCCGAAGAGTTCGTCCGCGGACTCGCCGGACAGGGCCACGGTGGACCGCTCCCGAACCGCTTTGAAGAGCAGGTACAGGGAGGGCCACAGGTCGCCGTACCACATGGGCGGCAGGTCGGTGGCGTCGAGGACCGCGGCCCGGACGCCGGGGTCGCTCAGGTCGTCGCTGTTGAGCAGGATCTCCCTGTGCTCGGCCGCGACGTGCTGGGCCAGGTCGCGGACGAACGGAGCGTCCGGGGTGCTCCGCAGGGGGTCCGGTACGAAGTTCTCCGCGGCGCCGACGAAGTCGACGGAGAACGATCGCACCGGTCCGCCGCCCTGGGCGGCCAGGGCCTTGGCCGCCAGCGCGGTCACCGCGGAGGAGTCCAGGCCTCCGGAGAGCAGGCTGCACAGCGGGACGTCAGAGATCAGCTGCCTGCTGACGGTGTCGTCGAGGAGTCCGCGGACCGTCTCGATGGTCGTCTCCAGGGAGTCCGTGTGCTCCTTGGCCTCGAGCGCCCAATAGCGGCGCTTGACGAGCCCCTGGCGGCGGACACGGACCGTGTGCCCCGGCCGGATCTCGTACATCCCGGTGAAAATGGCGTGCTCGGGGGTCTTCACCATGTCGAGGAGCTCACGCAGGCCGTTCTCGTTCACCCGGCGCGGGATCTCCGGGTGGGCGAGGATGGCCTTGGGCTCCGAGCCGAACAGGACGCCGTTCGCCGTGGGGTAGTAGTACAGCGGCTTGACGCCCATCCGGTCGCGGACCAGGAGCAGCTCCTCGTTCCGGACGTCCCAGACGCCGAAGGCGAACATGCCGTTCAGCTTGTCGACGACGCCCTCGCCCCACTCCAGGTACCCCCGGAGGACCACCTCGGTGTCGCTCTCGGTACGGAAGCGGTGCCCGCGGGAGATCAGGTCCGCGCGCAGCTCGCGGTAGTTGTAGATCTCACCGCTGAAGGTCAGCACCGCCAGCGTGCGCCCGTCCTGTTCGGCGGTCATCGGCTGACGTCCGCCCTCCAGGTCGATGACGGAGAGACGACGGTGACCGATGGCGGCGTGCTGATCGATCCACACGCCTTCGGCGTCGGGACCGCGGCACGCCATCGTCTGTGTCATGGCGTCGACGATGGCGCGCTCCTGGGTGAGATCGCGCCCGTAATCTATCCAGCCCGCAATGCCGCACATAAGCGACGTTCTCCTTCGGTAGGCGATCGTGAGCACCTGGCTCATCGAGGTGGTCCGAGAAAGGGAGGTGGAGACACCTCTCGCCGGGCCGGCCCGCCGGAGCGGGCGCGACCGAGAGCGAGGGGGACAGCGGCGGAGCATGCGCCGGGGCGGACGGCCGCCCCGATCGCGGTGTGGCTAGGAGGCCTTGGGCCACGTGTACTTTCCGGCCCAGTGGGCCCAGGCCACGAGGACCATCAGGACGGCTGCCAGCCCGCCCAGGACCATGACCGCGGAGGGCGAGGAGCGGTCGAGGACAGCCCCTCCTACCAGGGCTCCGATGGAGATCGTGGCCTGGAAGGAGGCGGTGAAGAGGACCGAGGACGCCTCGGGGGAGTCCGGGGCGGCCTTGGAGAACCAGGTCTGGGAGCAGACCGGGACAGCGCCGTAGGCGACGCCCCAGACGACCAGTAGGGCCACTGCGCCGGCGTCCGAGCGCCCCAGGACGGGCAGGAGGAGGGTCGCGCCGGCGATCAGCGCGGCGGCCGCGGCGAAGGTGGACCGCGGGTAGCGTCCCACCGTGGCTCCGCCCAGGAAGTTGCCGGCGATGCCGGCCGCTCCGTAGATGAGCAGGTAGACCGTGATGAGACCCGAACCGACACGGGTCACCTGCTCCAGGAACGGGGTGACGTAGGTGTACGTGCCGAAGTGGGCGAGCACGACGAGGAAGGTCATGACCAGGGCGAAGCGGGTGTTGACGCTTCGGAGCATGCCGCCGAGGACGTCGAGGCGCGTCGCCCGGTCGGAAGGCAGGGGCGGGACGACCACGAGCAGCAGCACGAGGACGGCCAGCGTGAAGCCGCCCATGACGAGGAACGCCGTCCGCCAGCCTGCGACGTCACCGATGAACGTGCCCAGCGGCACGCCGAGTACGGAGCCGAGCGGTACGGCGGAGAAGATCACCGAGGTCGCGCGGCCCACGGACTTCGCGGGAACCAGCTGGCTGGCGAGTCCGGCGCCGATGGACCAGAATCCGCCGATGGTGATGCCCACCATGACGCGGGAGACCAGGACCAGCCAGTAGCTCGAAGCGACGGCCGCCAGGAAGTTGGCCAGCGCCAGCAGCAGGATGAACACACCCAGCATGACCCGCCGGTCGATGCGCCCCGTGGCCACCGTGACCACGGGGGCCGAGACCGCGGCGAGGAATCCTGGCATGGTCATCATGAGACCAGCCATTCCGTCCGAAATGGTGAAACTCGATCCGATCGACGTGAGAAGGCCGATCGGAAGAATCTCGGTCGTGACGATGGAGAAGATCCCTAGCATTATCGAAATGACGGCCAGCCAGGAGATGAACGGCGAGCGGTCCGTCGGTGCGGGGGATTGGACAGAAGTGGTGGTTGCTGTGGACATGAATCCCGTCCTGAGTTGGGCATCACATGCAGAGTTGCGTGATCTCTAGTCCAGCAGGAACGGGCACCATCTTCTGGCAGGTTCTCGACACCAACAACCGGCTCCTCGAGGCGTCGAGAGTGATCCGACTGCACCCACAGAGTCGCCGGGTCCGGTGTTTCAGCAGGTCAACGGATTGCTTCAGGTGTTGGAGCGGGCTGTTCGTCAGGATGCGGCGCGTGGGAGGCGCTGTGTGCCCCGCGACGACTTAGCCAAGTCGAGAAACTGTCCGCGAAGGAAAATCGTCACGCGATGGTTCACGTCGCAAACCTGCCAGACTGCGACTCGATTCGATGTTGTTCTGGTTCTCCCACGTCACATATCGTGCCGCTGCACCGCCGCAGTGGGCGTATCGGCCCGGCGAGGTCGTCTGCTGAATTGAGGAGAAGAGTGTTCGAGCCTGAAGAGGTAATCCGAAAGAACGTGCAGGAGAAAGCGGCGGGACTCGACCGCGACGGTGTCTCCGCACAGAGGCGAGAGGCGCAACGCAGGTACGACGCCAGCATGCCGGGGTATTGCGTCGAGCTGGTCATGCAACGGGAACAGCTGGACGAGTACGTCAAGGAATGGCAGCGCGTGCTTGACGAGATGACCGAGCGCGGCATCGAACGCTTCCTCCCCGTCGACGAGAAGGCCTGACGGGACGACACCGTCCGCATCCGATCCGTCGTGCACTGCGCACCGGACGCCGGACAGGAGCACGCGCGAGGCCGGAGCACACCTGCGCGGGTGCCCCGATGACGCACTCCTCGTCGTCAGGACTGGGCAGGCGGGGACGGCCGCCCGCCCAGCGAGGGGCCGGACAGGCCGGGCCGATCTCGTTGAACCGGAGGATGGCGTCGCGGACGGTGTCCTCGTCGGCCTGCTACAGTTGGGCGATCACCGGGACACGGTTCCCGCCGGCCGAGGCCAGCAGCTCGTGTGCTCAGGCGGCGTCGAAGCGCACCGCGAACGTGATGCTCGCACCGACGGCGCATCGTGCGATGTCCATTCGGTCGGTCAGCTCCCGGACGAGCCATAGCCCGTGGCCGCCGGGAGTGTCCAACGAGGGCAGTGCAAGTGGGATCATGTTCTCGTCGAAGCCGGGCCCCGTGTCGTTGACCTGGCAGCACAGACCGTCCGCACTTCGGAAGAGCCGGATGGTTCCCTCGCCTCCACCATGTCGTACGGCGTTGCACATCACCTCGTGCACGGCCAGGACGAACTGGGCGCGGCGCGCCTCGGTGAGGGTGGTCCGTGACGTGTGCAGATCTACCTGGACCCGTATCCTCGCCAGGTCCGCGGCGCAGAAGCGCGACTCCAGAAGCAGTTCTCCCTCTCCCTGCGCCGAGATCGTCTGTGCGGTCATCGCGCAGCTCCTTCGCTCTCGACCAGGACCACAGCCTCCACCTGAGCGGCCCCGAGGCGACGGAGCAGCTGTGCATGGAACGGGGAGCAGTGAACCTCCACGCGCTCCCGCAGGCCGCACCGTTGGACCTGCCGGAGTACTTCCGCAGCGCACGTGACGGACAGGAAGGTCACCGGCGTGAGATCGATCATCAGCGTCTCACCACGACCGGAGCCGGCGAGTGCGGCCTGGAAGGCCACGCTCCACTGCTCACGGGTCGACCAGTCCGCTTCCCCGACCAGTCGCAGCCCATGGTCGAAATGGGTAGCGCCCAGTTGCCCGGGCTGCTCCAGCAGGGCGACGGGATGCCCCACGCGCATGGCCTCGACGGTCTCAGGAGTGAAGCGGCGGCGGTCGTACGTGCAGATCTCGGCGTACAGGCGGTCCTCGAACAAGGCTTCCGCATGGGTCTCGCGGTGCATCACGCCCTCTATGTCCATCGCCAGATCCTGTACCCAGGCCATGTCGATGATCGACCGCAGGCCGGCGAACCCCTCGACGATCGCCTGCTCCGTCTCCTCCCGCAGGCGCCCCATCTGTCTCTCCGCGGTGAAACGTCGTTGGGGACGGATCAGCTCGCGCATGCTCGTGAACTCCAGCTGACCGCGATCCCGCTCCGCCTCGTACAACTCCGCGTGAGGAAACAACCGCTGGAACACTTCGTCCTCCGGCACAGCAGGATCGGCCAGCACGATGACCTTCTCACCACGTGCCAATCCGAGCTGCGCGAAGACTCCCAGCACACCCCAGCGCGTCGCGTCGTCCGCGTAGTGCGCAAAAGCGTGATCCCCCAGCCGCATCTGCTCCACAGCCAGAGTGTGAGCATCCACTTCAACGGCCACAGCCACCCCCTCAGCCCGATCGCCGTCACCAGCTCGATGAAGAGCCGACACAGCCTCTAGATGGACAGTGACCGTATAGCGCGATCACCCCGGGAGGGGCGGCAGGACCACTACCGATCGAAGCCGACACAGAAATACCCGAGCCCGACACAAAAGCACCGCCCTCACCCGCCGGCGACCAAGCCGCTGTTCGGCGGGGAAGGCAGGCTCCGGTGTCGGCGTACGCCTGAACGTGCTCAACCCCGTACAGGTGAACGTGCTCCGTTGACGATGCGGTGACCACGAGCTCGCGCCGGTCCGCAAGGGGCGGTCGGCGGCGTCGGGCGGCCGGGGCGTCGGAGAGCGGATGGACAGCGGTGATCACGGGTGCGAGGAGTCCGTCGAGGGCCAGCCGGGCGGACCGTTCCAGGTTCTCGCGGTCGACGCGGCGCTCGACGAAACGCCCGCTCAGACCGTCGGTCGGCATCCGGCGCCGCCGCGCGCCCAGCACGGACCCGGCCGGGCACTCTCCCCTGCCACGGCACGCCGTCCCGCGGCGCTCCGCACCCTTGTCTCACGGAGCGCCGTCCCCGGCGGAGCCCTGCGCCACGGGCCGCGGCCCGGCTGCCGGCGGCTGCCGCTGCGCGGGCACGGTCGGCCCGTCAGGGCGGCACCCTGCCGGGCGAAGCCGTGCGGCGCCGAGTCCCGGCCCGGGGTCAGAGCGGGGTGGTGGTGCGGGCGGCGTTGGCGTAGCGGGTGGCGAGTTGGGCGAATGCGTCGTTGAGCTCGCGCGGGCCGACGACTTCGATGCCGGTGTCGAATCGGCCGAGGCTGGCGGCCAGGCCGGTCCATGACCAGGAGCCGAGGGTGAGTCTGCATCGGGTGGGGCCGAGTGCTTCGACCGTGCCGTCTTGGGCGAAGGGGGCGACGGCGGTGGCGGGGAGGTTGAGGATGACGTGGCCTTGGCAGGGCCAGTCCGTGCGGGTGTCGTCGTTACCGCGGAACCGGCTGGCGATGAAGACGGAGACGTCGCCGCCGGGGACTTCGCGCGGGGTGAAGCGGGGGCCGGTGGGAGTACGGGGCCGTATCCGGTCGACGCGGAAGGTTCGCCAGTCGTCGCGGTCCAGGTCCCAGGCCAGGAGGTACCACTGGCTCCGCCACGCGATCAGGTGATGGGGGTGCGTCCGGCGGGGTTGCTCGCCGGTGGTGGCGGCGTCGTGGCCGTAGGCGAAGCGGAGCTCCGCACGGCTGTGGATGACGTTGCTCAGCTCCATCAGCACATGGGGATCGGCCGGCACGGCGCTGTCGTTCCCGGGCGGTTGCACGGAAGTGATGCGGAGCTGGTTGATCCGGTGGCGCAGGCGCGCAGGCATGACCTGACGGACGGTGGCCAGGGCGCGTGCCGCGTCCTCACCGATGGTGGGGCTGGTGGCGGCGCTGTGCAGGGCGAGGGCCAGGGCGACGGCCTGGTCGTCGTCGAACAGCAGCGGGGGCAGGTGGGAGCCCGCGTCCAGACGGTATCCGCCGGCCGGTCCTCTGAAGGTCATGATCGGGTACCCGAGTTCCCGCAGACGGCCTATGTCGCGGCGCACCGTGCGCGGGGTGATGTCGAGACGCTCGGCGAGGTCGTCGCCGGACCAGTCGTGGCGCGTCTGGAGCAGTGAGAGCAGCGTGAGCAGCCGCGAGGACGTTTTCTGCACACCCGCCATTCTGGCGAAAGTACAGGACCCATCCTGTCCGCTACCTCTGCGAGGGTGGGGTCGAAGCCACCGGGAGAGCAATCGCTCCAGGTCACAGTGGCTGCGCCGGGCCCGGGCCTTCCCGCGGCGGCGCGCATCCGAACGAACGCGAGGAGCAGCTCATGGCTGTCACGACCACTACCCACCTGAATTTCCGGGGCGCCGCGCGTGAGGCGCTGCACTTCTACCGGTCGGTGTTCGGCGGGCGCACCGTCGCCGTCACCTACAAGGACGCCGGCAGCGTGCAGGACGAGAGCGAGGCCGACTGGGTGATGTGGGGCGAGGTCGTCGCGGACAGCGGCTTCCACGTCATGGCCTATGACGTGCCCTCCCAGCTGGCGTGGAGCCAGGGGGACAACCCGTTCTTCGTCTCCGTGCGCGGCGACGACGCCGATGAGATCAGCGGCCTGTGGCAGAAGCTGTCGGAAGGCTCGACGGTGGTACGACCGCTGGAAGTCGCGCAGTGGGCGCCGCTGTACGGCATGCTCACCGACCGCTTCGGGGTGACCTGGGTCCTGGACGTCACCGCTCCCTACAACGGCTGACCGCCCGGCTCGCCGCACGGCACGAAGGGTGCGCCGCGTTTCTCGCGGCGGACCCTTCGACAGATGCCAAGAAGAGCGGGCCACCGTCCGTAATCGACACCTGTGGGAAGAGCATGACCGTCCTCGACACGCGCGCGCTCAACCGAGCGACCCTCGCCCGCCAGTACCTGCTCGACCGCAGGTGCACACCTGTCCGTGATGCCGTAGCGCACCTGTGCGGCATGCAGGCTCAAGAGCCGCAGGAACCCTTCACCGGCCTGTGGTCCCGGCTGCACGCCTTCGATCCGCAGGAACTGGACGAGGCGCTCAGCGGACGCGAGGTCGTGCGCACGCACCTGATGCGCCGCACCGTCCACCTCGTCACCGCCGAGGACGCACTGGCCTGGCGGGCGCGCCACGACACCATGCTGCGCCAGCGGGTGACGGCCACCTACCGCCGTGAACTCGCAGGTGTCGACCTGGACGAGGTGGCCGCCGCGGGCAGGGCGGTGATGGCCGACGGGCGGCCTCGCACCATGGCCGAACTCGTCCGGTCGCTCGAGGACCGCTGGCCGGCGCCCCCGCGCCGCGTGCTGGGTGAATTGCTCGTCGCTGCCCTTGTTCCGATGGTCCAGCTCCCGCCCCGCGGTCTGTGGAACACGACGGCCGGTGTCCGCAACCTGCCCCTGGCCACCTGGCTCGGGCGTAACATCGCTCCACTCCCGTGCGACGAGAACGATCCGGTCGGGCAGCAGCTCGTGCGGCGCTACCTCGCCGCCTACGGGCCCGCCAGCACCTCGGACATCCGCTCCTGGTGCGGTCTCGCCGGACTGCCCGCCGCGATCAAAGCCATCCGCGGCGAACTCGTCACCTTCCGCGACGAAAGCGGCCGCGAACTGCTCGACCTGCCCGACGCACCACGTCCACACCCGGACACCCCCGCACCCGTCCGGTTCCTGCCGGCATTCGACAACGCGATCCTCGGCTACCAGAACCGCAGCCGCATCATCGACGACGCCCACCTCGGCATGTCCGTCGCCGGCCAACGCGCCGTCCTCGTCGACGGGCGCGTTGCAGCCACCTGGACCCAGAGCGACGAACGACTCGACATCACCCCGCTGCGTCCTCTCTCCGCACCGGAGCAGGAAGCGATCCACGCCGAAGCCCAAGCCCTTGCTGTCTTCCATCACGCGGACACCAACCGCGTGTACATCGCTACCGACATCGGCTGAGGACACGGAACGTACCCGCGTCCGTCCACACCCACGAGGCCCGACCGTGCGCCGCCGGGTCCCCCAAGTCCTCCCCCTGCTGTCCGCCGGTGAGCGGACCTCGGGACGGTGCCGGCCGCGAAACGGGTGTGTTCCTCGGCCGGGCTGCGCTGAAGGGCGCTGTGCTGAGCGGGGCTCAGTTGCCCAGGCGGGCGAGGACGAGGTTGGGGTCCTGCGCCGTGAGGTAGGCGGCGCTCATGACATGGACGGTGTCGCCGCGCAGCGCGAGGGAAGTCGGACCCTGAAGGCCGTCGGCGGCGGTCAGGACGGTGGTGCGGGTGCCGTCGGGCCGGATCAGGGCGACCTGGTTGACCGCGTTGAGGGCGGCGATGATCTGGTCGCCGTGGCCGGTGAAGGCGAAGTCGTCGATCCCGGTCAGGCCGGTGGCGGTGACCCGGGTGGTTTCGGCGCGCCCGCCGGTGAGGATCGGGATGCGAAGGACGGTGCCCTTGTCGAGGTTGGTGGCCCAGATCTTTCCGGCGTCTGGCCCTTGGCCAGGTCGAAGTGCACAGCGGTACGAGCGCACTCGATCGGGCCGGAGGCGGCCGACGCCGGGGGCGCGGTGGCCATCGCGACCGCGGCGGCGGTCAGTACGGCCGCCGATACGGCGGTCTTGGAGAGCTTGGAGAGCTTGGTGAACACGTGTTCCTTCACTGTTTTCGGGCGTGCGGCAGCGGCACACCGGCGCACGAGGGCGGAGGGATGCATCGGCCGGGATCAGCACGCGCGGGTGCGGGCTGGAGGGCGGGAGGTAGGTAGGGAGGGAGGGGTCAGCCGACGTTGAGCTGACCGTCCGAACGGGCAGGAGCAGTACGGGAGATGGCTTGGGCGAGGAGATCCAGGGCGGCTCGGGAGGATGAGCCCGCCGCGGTGGTGGCGACCACGATGCTGGGGCCCGGCCCCCGGCTCAGGGTCTGCTGCATGACGGTCAGCGAACCGACCAGCGGGTGCCGCATCTCGTGGTCGGCGACCGTACAGGCCTTGACCCGGTGGTCGGCCCACATGGACGCGAAGTCCTCGCTCCTCGCGCTCAGCTCGCCCAGCAGCGTGTGCAGTGCGGCGTCCAGCGGGTACTGGCCCGCCACCAGGCGCAGATTCCCCACCACCGCCCTGGCCTTGCCCGGCCAGTCCGCGTACAGGTCGCGGGTATGGGCGTCGAGGAACACCAGCCTGGCCATGTTGGGGCGCTGCGCCGCTACGTCCGGGGCGCCGGGGTCGAGGTGTCCGGCGAACAGCGCGTGGCCCAACCGGTTCCATCCCAGGACGTCACTGCACCGGCCGAGCACGACCGCGGGCACGTCCCCGAGCGCGTCCAGCAGCTGGGCGGTCGCCTCCGTTACGCGCTCCGGTGCGGGGCGCCGCCGGCTGCGGGGCCTGGCCGATCGGGCCAGATCGTGCAGGTGCCCGCGCTCGGACCCGTCCAGCCGCAGGGCCCGGGCGATCGCGTCCAGCACCTCCGGCGAGGCGTTCAGCGAGTGCCCCTGCTCCAGGCGGGCGTAGTAGGAGGCGCTCACCCCCGCCAGCAGCGCCAGCTCCTCACGGCGAAGCCCCGGCACGCGCCGGCGCTCCCCGTAGGTGGGCACCCCGGCCTCTTCCGGCCGCAGTTGGGAGCGCCGAGTCCGCAGGAAGTCCCCGAGCTGTGATGTCCCGTTCATGGCTCCGAGTATCGGTCGACCCGCAGCGCTCAGCCTCTCCCCGCCGGGGATAGGCACCAGCGGGTCTGGCTCCCCGGCCCGAGCAGCGATGAGCTGGACCTCACCGCATCCCGCACGTCCAGGAGGACGCTTTGAGCACCGTCACCACCCGGGAACAAGACCCCTTCGAGACCCTGAACGCAGCGGACTTCGCCTTCACCAGGCACGCATGGGTCGACGCCGCCCCCGCACGGGTCTACGACCTGGTCAGCGACGTGTCCGCGATCCGCCGGTGGAGCCCCAACGCCACCGACGTCGCCTTCGACACGGACGCCGGCCCCCGCGTCGGCGCCTGGTTCAGCGGCCTCAACAACAGGGACGGCAAGCAGTGGACCACACGTTCCCAGATCACGCGGGCCGACCCCGGCGCTGCCTTCACCTTCGTCGTCGGCGGCGCCGAGGACGGCATCGTGCGCTGGAGCTGGACCTTCGAACCCCACGGGCGCGGAACCCTCGTCCGGCAGTCCTGGCAACTCCTGCGCCTGGACCCCGTACTGGGCACCACCCGCGGTGACCTCGACGCACTGCGCGACTACATGGCGGACAGCGCCGAAACCACACTGGCCTCCCTCGCCCAATGGATCGCCGAAGAAGGCCACCCCGACATCACCCGCACCCAACGCCGGATCTCCGGCTGATCAGCGGTTGCGACACACGCCGACGTTCAGCGCCGGAAGGCGAACGCCCGTCGGCACTCAGCACGGTGATGGTGTACCCGCAGGCGGCATTCGTCGAGAACTTCGTCGACTGGCTCTGCCGCAACCTTTGTGGTGGAGCGCTTTCAGACCGAGGGCTGGCCCGTTGACTGCGCAGTGTCGTGTACCAGTTCAGCAAGCTGGATCAGGAAGCTGTACGTCGTCATGCGCCCGTGAATCCGGACGAAATATGACTGGCTGGAGCACTTGAACGTCTCTCGCCGGCGCACCTTCCAGAGCTTGTGCTCGTATGTGTTCGCCGCCTGCAGGAGGGCTGTCTTCGCTTCCTCCGCGCTGCCGTGGAACTCCGTGAGGGTCCGAGCGTTTCGATCCACCTCGCTGACACCGTCGACGGGTATGGCCAGCACGATCCATCGGGACATCCTGAGATCCGTTCCTTCCCCCTGGCGCCGCCCGTCGCGACGCGCACGGCGCCAGTGTGGCAGGCGCACCTTGACGCTAGACCGGCTCTTCCGGATCCTGCCGGGCCCGCGACGCCCGGCACCGCACCCGGCCGCGTTGTCGGGGCGCCCGAGTACGTCCAGTACACGGGCGCCCCTCCGCCTTGCCGGCCACAGCACCGGACGCCGCGGGCTCGGCCGACAAGATCCGGAAGAGACGGCCTAGACGTCCACTACCGAGTTCAGCCAGAGCCCGAGAAGTGACGGCACCCCGTCCGGACGGTCGAGGTTCTCGCGAGGAAGCGGACCTACTTCGTGCCGTCGTGCCGTCGTGCCGCGTGGGTCCGTGTAGATCGTGGAGGTGATCACCCGGGAAACGGCGACGCCGCCGGCGCGGGAGGTGGGGTGGGCATCAGGTTCGGGTGTGGTGCTCGATGTCCTCCCGGAAGTCGTCCAGGGCCTGCGGGGTGAGGGTGGGACGGGTGTCGGCGATCGCGGCGAGGAAGTCGTCGGTGGCGGCCGGGGTCCCAGTGCGGTGGCTGATCTCGCGTTCGAAGGCGCGTTGGGCGCCCTTGCGCGCGGCGTACTCGATGTCGGCAGGGGTGAACATCTCGCTGGCGGCGACCAGCTGGTCGACCTCGATCACCGGGGCAGTGGTGCCGAGGTAGCGGCGCCAGATCGCCTCGCGAGCAGCAGAGTCGGGCGGGCCGACCGGAATGATGTAGTCGAACCTGCCCGGGCGAAGGAATGCCGGGTCCAAGGTGCGCAGGGAGTTGGTGGCGCAGACGAGCAGCCGGTCGTCGTGGTCGCGGAACGCGGGGATGAGTTTGAGGAGTTCGTTGGTGACCCCGTGTCCGGGGTCGACAGCGTGGCCTGAGCGCGCGGCTGCGATCTCCTCGACCTCGTCGATGAACAACAGGACGCTGTCCAGCTCGGCCAGGTCCGCGAATGCATCGCGCAGCGAGGCTGCCAGCGCTCCGTCGGAATCGGCGGCCAGGCGTGAGGGGAAGAGTTCCACGAACGGCCAGCCGAGGCGGGATGCGATCGCTTTGGCGAAGGTGGTCTTTCCGGTGCCGGGCGGCCCGAACAAGATGACCGCTTTCGGAGGACGGACCCCATAGCGCTCGGCGACCTCCGGCTCGGCGAGCGGCAGAACGATGCGCTTCTCGATGGTGTCCTTGGCCTCGAACATGCCCGCCAGCTGCTCCCACAGGCCTCGCGGCAGGACCCGGCCGCCGAGCTGGGCCAGCAGTCCCGCATCCTGCGCCCCCGGGGGCTCCAGCTTCTCGTAGTAGACCAGACCGTCCAGGCGGCGGTAGCCGGAGTTCTCCAACGCGGTGGTCCCGGTCGAGCCAGGTGTAAGGATGGCGCTGACCCTACGCACTCCGCGGTCGCGCAGCTGCTGCTCCACCTGGGCGATCAGCGCACTACCCAGTCCGCGGTTGCGCCACGCACCAGACAGAGCCGTGATCAAGATCCACCCACGCTCACCCTCAGCGCGGGCCACGGCCATCCCGACCAGCTCACTCTCCACCACCGCGACCACGGAGGGCTGTCCCGCACGGGCGGCTGCCACGACCTCGGAGACCGGGAACACGGGAAGGGACAGGTCGGCCTGGAGGCCCTGGTCCCACAACCGGATCGCCTGGTCCAGGTCATCATCATGGAAATCCCGCAAGCGCCACACCGACATGACCGCCTCCTCGTCCTGTAACCATGGTGTGCCTGCCGTCGGCCAGAACGCCTCATGTCGCACTCCACGACCGGCACCGACCACTCATCTGGTGGCGTGTGCGCAGGCGATGCCCGATCCCGGACAGAGTGCCCCACGACTGGAAAGCGAGGCTCTCGTCGGTGGGCGGCGGCGCTCATGCCGAGCGACTGCCGTGCTCGCCGCCTGGGCCGCGAGTGACCGCATCGTCTCTCCCACCTATGGCGCCGCGTACGCCGAAGCCTGCGGCGACGGCCAGCTCCGGTTCGCTCGTGTGGGCCCGCCGGGCCGCTCGGGCGAGGCCGCCCGATGGTTTCGCCTGCGAGTGCGTTGGCCGTCAGGCGCCGGCGAAGCGGCGGCGTGAGGCCTCGATGTGACCGAGGTAGCGGTCGGCACCGCGCTGGCGGCAAAGCCCCTGCCCGGCTCAGGCCTTGTTGCCTGCGCGCAGCCAAGCGATGTAGTCGCCGACGGCCCGCTCGGTGTCGTACTCGGCCCGGTAGCCGGTGTCCTCCTTCAAGCGGCCGATGTCGAGGACCAGGTGCGGTGCGCCGCCTCCGGTGGGCAGGTCGACCCGGGCGTCGGGCACCACCTTCTTGATCGCGTCGATGAGCTGGGCGTTGGTCGTGGCCCGGCCGGAGCCGACGTTGTACGTACGGTGGTTCAGCTTGTCCGCGAGCTGGAGGAGAGCGATCGCTCGGCCGGTGTCCTTCACGTAGTTGAGGTCGAGTCCGTCCTCGGCGAAGGCCGGCCCCAGGAGGTGGGAGAAGTCCGGGGCGGTGCCGTGGGCGGCGGCGTGGACGAGGGCGGGGGCGGCGAAGAACGGATCGGGATGGCCGAGCGGCCCCCAGGTGCCGGAGATGCGGTAGTCGACGATGTCAATCCCCGTGGTGTCGGCGAGGAATCCGCCCAGCAGTTCCCCGACCTTCTTGAAGGTCGGGATCGAGACCGCCGCGCTCATCGACAGCGGCGTGTCCTCGCGGAGCGGTCCGTCGTTCCCGGCGCCGAAGTAGACCCCGATCGTGCTGGCGACACCGAGACGCCGTACGCCCCACTCCTGCGCCGCCTGCACGATGTTCAGCAGCCCGCCGAGCGCCTGCCGCGTCGCCTCGACGGGCGCGTCGGGGACGGGCGGCCAGGGGTAGGACCCGGCCAGGTGCACGATGCCCGTGATGGTGTGGCGACGGCCGACCGCCAGCAGCGCCTGGCGGTCGGTGACGTCGGCCCGTTCCACCCTCACTCGGGTGTCGGCGAGGACGGTAGGGAGCGCACGAGTGCTGCGCTGGATCACCACGCAGTCTTCGCCCAGGTCGAGCAGGGCCCGTACGGTGTGGGAGCCGATGAAGCCGAAGCCTCCGGTGACGAGGATCATGGTCTGCCCTTTCCTGGCGAATCTCGGCCGTGCGCGGTGTGCGGTCCGCGGTGCGTGTGGGTGCTTACTTGCTCTGGAGCTTGCCGAGTGGGTGGGGGGCCTCGTCCAGGGCGGTGACCGCCGCCTTCCATGCCACGTCGTCGTCCTGGAGGGTGCTGCGGAGGTAGGCGGTGGTGAGCTGCTGGATCAGGGCGACGCGGGCGGGGGATTCGTCCGTGGTCTCGGCGACTTCGTGGCCGGGGATGCCGCCGAGCGAGTGCTCGGCGCCGAACAGGGTGAGCAGGCTCTTGTCGCCGGGGCTGTGGGTGTAGGGGTCGGTGAACCAGTCGGGTCCGCGGGTGGACAGGTGGGACTGGTCGTGGTCGCCGGCGATGATGAGGGCCGGGGCGGTCATGGTGTCGAACGACGGCTTCATGAAGGGGAAGTGCTCGGCGGCGAACGGCGTCAGGTCGTCACCGAGGCCGGTCAGGGCGAGCAGTACCCCTGCCTTGACGCGTGGGTCGGACAGGTCCTCGCCGGGTATCCCGTCGGCGTCGAGGACGCGGGCGCCCAGCAGTGTGCTCACCGTCTGGGCTCCCCAGGAGTGGCCGGCCACGGCGATGCGGTCGTGGTCGAGGCGTCCGGCGAGGCCGGGTACGGCTGCTTCCAGGGCGTCGAGCCCGTCCAGTACGCGGGTGACGTCTTCGATGCGGTGGCGCCAGATCCGCGGGGTGCGGGGGGCTTCGGCGGGGATGGCGAGGGTGCGGGAGTCGAGGTGGGTGGGCTGGACGACGACGAAGCCCTGGGCGGCCCAGTGATCGGCGAGCGGTGCGTAGCCGTTCATCGACCAGCCGTAGCCGTGCGAGAAGACGATCACGGGCAGCTCGCTGCCGGTGGCGGGGGCGGACATGCGGACCTGGAGGTCGTCGCCGCGGCCCGGGGCGGGCAGGACGACCGGCTGGGCGGAGACCACGAGGGCGGGTGTGGTGTTCGGGTCGGACATGGAAGTGCCTTCCGTTCGGATCTTCGGATGCTCGGGTGCGAGGGGTGCGGCCGCAGGTGGGGCCCTCTGGCCGGATCTGGCTCTTCGAGGGGCGGGGAGGGCCGGTTGAGTCCGTCGAGCGCGCGGCAGCGATGCGCGATGTGGTCGTCGGTTCCGTGGTCTGACATCCCGACTAAAACGGAACCCTGTTCCGCAATGAACGATACGGAACGCAGTTCCACTTTGCAAGGTCCGTCTTGGAAGGAGTGCCGAAGTGAGCGACGGCAACCGGCAGGAGAGCGCGGCCGGACCCCAGCGCAAGGACGTCCGGCGCAACCAGCAGACCCTGCTGGCCGCGGCCGCGGCGGTACGCGAGATCGCGGCCGAGGCCGGAGTGGGGGTGGCCGCGCTCTACTGGCACTTCCCCACCCGGGCGGACCTCGTCATCGCCGTCTACCGCCACCAGGTCGACGCCTGCGCCGAGGCCGGCCGAACGGGTAGGCGTCGCTCATGGGCGGGCACGGACACGGCCAACGGCATACCCATACCCATACCCATACCCATACCCATGGCCATGGGTATGCCGGGCGTTCGCGCGGTGTGGGCGCAGGTGCCGACCGGCGCTAGCTGGGCACGGCCCTCGCGCTGATCGGTTCGTTCATGGTGGTAGAGGTCGGCAAAGGCCTGATGCCCGGTGTGCCGGCGTTGTTGTCGGACGCTGCGCACCTGCTCACCAAAGCGGTGTCGATCGTGCTGGCCTGGTGGCGATGCGCCCGGCGCGGATTCACCTACGGGGTCAAGCGGGCCACGTTCCTCTCCGTCCAGGTGAACGGTCTCACGCTGCTGCTCGCGGCCTGGCTCGCGGCGAGTGTGGGTGACGAGAACGGCGGCGCGGGTGGGGAACTGGCCCGACTCCCACAGCTCCATCAGTTCGCCGCGCAGGTTCTCGGCGGTCAGGACGTCGAGGTCGGAGAAGGGCTCGTCCATCATCAGCACGTCGGGTTCCACGACGAGGGCCCGGGCGAAGCCGACGCGCTGGCGCGTGCCGCCGGAGAGTTCCTTGGGGTAGGCGGACTCAAGCTGTCGAGACCGATCAAGTCGATGGTCCGGCGGGTCACTTCCGCCCGCTGCACGGCCCCAACCACCGTGGCCTCCAAACCCAGTTCGACTGCCTGCTGGACAGTGAGTCAGGGCAGCTGGGCGAAGGTCTGAAGGGCGATGGCGGTGCCGGGGTTGGCGCCGGTGAGGTTCTGGCGCGGCACTCGACTGGACACCGACACCACGGTGCGTGCTGGCCTCGCCGTTTCAGTTGACGTGAGGCCGGTTGGTGGCCGGGAACGCGAAAGTGCCTTCTGATCCGGGGCGATGAACCGTGTCGAGGGGTTCTGTCGGTCCCCGACGGTGCAGGAATGCTGTGTCATGTCGGGGCACGGCTGCTGGCTGATCTCGCCGACGTCACCGGACTGACCGGCGCGTGGAGAACTACTCGACACGCTCGTGATCGATGAACGCGGTCACCGCGTCCACCGTTGCGTCGGGCTGCTCGTCGGGAATGAAGTGTCCGGCTTGTGGGATGAAGGCGCCGGTCGCGTTCTCTGCCCATGGACTGAGGGAGGCGGCCATGTCGGGGATCGAGCCATGGGAGCTGGAGATTCCCAGGACCGGGACGGTCAAGTGCCCCCGTTCGAGAGCGTCATGATTCTTACGTGCTGATTCCGCAGCGTCGCGGTAGTAGGCGAGAGACGCTGAAAGCCCTCCCTCGGCCGCGATGGCGGCGGCGTAATGGTCGATCTCGGCGCCGTCGAAGGTGTTCGGAGACAGGGCTTTGACCTTCAAGAACCAGCCGACGTAGTCGCGCTCGCGGCCGGTGAGCAGAGTTTCGGGCAGTTCGGGCACCAAGTGGAAGGCGAAGTGCCAGGTCTTCCAAGCCCGGTCGGGGTCCGTCGGGATGGATCTCGGGAGCGTGATTCCGGGAATGCCGGCGTCAAGCAGAGCGATGCCGTGCAGGCGGTCTTCGTACTTCAGGGCCAGCGAGAAGGCGACCCAGGCCCCGATGTCGTGGGCGACGAGCCAGTACTTCGGCACGTTGAGCGCGGTCAGTGCGGCCTGGACGCGCGAAGCGACGGTGTGCGTGTCGTAGCCCCCTTGAGGGCGGTCGGAGTGGCCCTGCCCCGGCAGGTCGATCGCGATCACGTGGAACCGCTCGGCAAGACCTGGCATCACCTTTCGCCAAGCCCACCAGGTCTGCGGGAATCCGGCGAGCAGGACGACGGTGGGACCGGCTGGCCGGCCGCCTTCCACGGCATGAAGTCGGATTCCTTCCGCGTCGACCCAGCGGTGAGCGAAACCCGCAAGGTCGTACAACGGCAAGCCAGGGACTGGGTTCTGGTCGCAGGAACGGTTCGGGGCCATGGCTTCGGCAGTCATGTTTCGGAGCCTACTGCATCTTGAACTGATCAGTTCAAGATAGGATGGGTAGGGCCCCGACGGCTGGTACGAGAACGAGGTGCATGCGTGATGGCCGGGAAGAAGCAGTTCGACGTGGGCACCGCGCTCGACGCGGCGATGGTCCAGTTCTGGCGGGCCGGATACGCCGACACGTCTCTCGACGACCTCTCCAGGGCGACCGGCTTGAACCGCAGTTCCATCTACTCCTCGTTCGGCGACAAAGACTCGCTCTATCTACGCTGCCTGGACCGCTACGCCGCGCGGTACGGAAGCAAGTACGACCAGGCGCTTTCATGTGCGGCCGAGGAACCGCTCCAGGCAGTACGGGCGTTCTTCGAGGTCACCCTGCAGCGCATCGCCGACCCTGACGTACCTGATGGATGCCTGATCGCCCAGACCGCGATGGCGGCACCGGCGCTCAGCCCCACCATCGCCGCACGTGCGATCGAAGCTCTGGACCTTCAGCATGCGCGGCTGCGGACCGCCTTGTGCGCCGCGCAGTTGGCCGAAGGCGATGCCGACGACTTCGCGGTTCACATGGCGGCGGTCAACCAGTCGCTGGCCGTGATGAGCAAGACCAGGGCGAGCCAGAACCAGCTCCGCACGGTCATCGACATCAGCATGAGTGCGCTCGCGCGCGCCTTGCACGCCCTGCACGCCCGGAGCTGACCTCGTAGTTTCGCCTGGGTGTGGCGACCGTTGGGGCGGAAGTACGAAAGTGCCTTCCTGATCTGCCGCGATGAACCTTGCTGAGGGGTTCGCCGCTCCCGACCTCGAGCGGTACAGCGCGATCGCGTCCGCCTTGAACTCGGCGGGGCAACGCTTCATCCCCACGGGAACCCCGTTCTCCTGGACCATCAAGATCCAAGCGGCCCCGGTCCAAACCCCCGGGGCCAAGGCTGTGGCAGCCGGACCCCGTGCTGTGTGACGCCGGCTGTCCCGCCACTCGTTTGGCGCTGAGGTTCCGAACGAACGTCGCGGAGGTTCAAGTGCGTGCCGTGCCGGGGTTCCTAAGATTCGAAGGCAGAAGGGAAACCCGGGCTGTTTCTGGGCGGGTGCACACCAAGGACAAGAAACGCGTGAAACAAGAGAAGCCCAGCCGCGCGGCCGTCATCGTAGGTACCGGCGCCGACGTCGGCACCGGGCGCGCCCAGACCCGTCGGACCAAGGTGATCGTTCGCCACCGGCCCACCTCGGTGTCCGTCAGCATCCGCAGCGCGCGCAGCCTGCCTCCGGAGAGCCCTGCTCCCCTGGAGCCCACCCGCTGCTGATCAGCCGCCTCCACACCTTCTGCGCGCCGAGCTCGGCGGTGGCCGAGCGAGGCACCGGGTCGACCTGAAGAGAACCGTTCCAACTTCTCGGCCCCTTGAGTACATGCAAGCAATCAGCTCTTTGATCGTCGAGGAGCTCTTTCCTGAAACCCGGTGGTCGGACAGTGCTGCCGTGGGAAGCGGAGACATGATGGGTCAGAGTCCTTATGACTATGTCGTTGTGGGAGCGGGGACAGCGGGGTGCGTGATTGCCTCCCGGCTTTCGGAACGCCCCGACGTGCGAGTGCTGTTGCTGGAGGCGGGAGCCCGGGACGCGACCGAGGCGATGACATCTCCTTGGGGGTTCCTGGGGTTCGACCCGTCATCCCTCTGGCTGGGCGCCTCGACCGTGCAGGCCGGTACGGGCAGGGCCGCTGACGTGCTGCGTGGTAAGGCGCTCGGCGGATCGTCGAGCATCAACGGTCTCTACCACCTGCGGGGGCACCGCTCCGGTTACGACGCATGGCCCGGACTCGGCGCTCCGGGCTGGGGTTTCGATGATCTGCTGCCCCATTTCCGCCGCAGCGAGAGCACTCGCAGTCGTGATGCCTCCGTGCGGGGCACGGACGGGCCGGTCGTGGTCGCCCCGGTTCCGGAACCCCATCCCCTGGCCACGGCAGGCGTCGACGCCGCGGTGCAGGCCGGGTACACACGCGCCGATGACATCGGCGGCGGGCTGGAGACCGGGTTCGGGTGGAGTGACATGAATCTGCCCGGCGGCGCCCGCCAGAGCGCGGCCGACGCCTACATCCGTCCGTTCCTCGACCGGCCGAACCTGTACGTCGTCACGGACGCGACCGTGCAGCGGCTGCGCATCACCGGGGGTCGCTGCACCGGCGTCGAGTACACCCTGGGTGGCGAGCACCTCTCCGTCGAGAGCACCGAGGTCATACTGACCGCGGGGGCCATCGGTTCCGCGCACCTCCTGATGCTGTCGGGGATCGGCCCGGCACGACACCTCGGCGAACACGGCATCGGCGTCGTCGCCGACCTGCCGGGAGTGGGATCCCATCTGCAGGACCATCCGATGGCGGCAGTGGTGTACGAGGCCAGCCGGCCCGTACCGTTCGTTCCTGCCAACCCGCCGGCCGAAATGATGGGCCTGTTGTACAGCGACCCCGCCGTGGCCCGGCCGGACCTTCAGGTCTACGTCGTCGCCGCACCGCTCCCGTCGGCATGGGGCCCGCCGCCCACCAACGGCTACTCCATCGCCTTCTCCGCGATGGCTCCGCACAGCAGCGGCACCGTGCGCCTGACGGACGCCAATCCTGCCAGCGCTCCCGTCGTCGACCCCGGCTACCTGAGCGACGACCGTGACCTGGAGATCATGCGCAAGGGCCTGGCAGTGGCACGCCGCATCGGGGAGGCCGGCGCCTTCGCCGACTGGCGCAAGCAGGAAGCGGTGCCGGGATCCGGGACGAGCGGCGCATCCGTGGACGAGTTCATCCGCAGGGCCACCGGCCCCTACTTCCACTACACCGGCACCTGCCGCATGGGCGGACGTCGACCTCGCCGGACCGCTCTCGCGGCCTGGACGGCGCACATGTCCGTCGTCCGCGACAGGGCGGTGCCGCTGCCCGAGCCGCCCGTGGCATCGAAGAGCCGCTAGTGCAGGGTGGTGAGGCGATCGGTAGCCATCCGGTCGTCCTCTCGTCGCTGGGGCGGAGCCGGCGGGGCACCGGAGGAACAGGCCACCCGCGCCAGGCCTGTCCCCCTGGAGCCGACAGGCGACGATCTTCGGGCGGTGAGGCCATGCGTCCACCCGTCCGAGTGACAGCTCCTCTCCCACAACGGGAAGCCCATAAGGAACCGCGGCAGGCACGGCACGACCGTGCACCCCATGAGCAACCTCTGGGGGCCGCCTACCGCAGAACATGACCCCGCTGGGTATCGCTACTGGTCGAACGATCCTCCCCGAAGGCCCCTACCGCCAAAACTCGGACGGTTCCTCCCCAAAGGCCGCGGGTCAGACACCGCTCGCGGCCCTGGTGACCTCGTCGGCCAGGGCGGCAACAGCGGCTCGATCAGTGCCCACAAGTCGTCGTCCACGATCCACGGCCGAGTGTTCACGCCACCACGAACGGCCGAATCGTCACGCCGATCATGCCCAACCAGGACATCTCACCAAGATCCTGTTACGAGCTCTTAGGGGGTGATGCGCATGGGGCCGCCAGGCTGCCCGTGGTCGCCGTTGCGGAAGGCGGTTTCCAGGTCTTGGGCCGTCATGTCTCCGGGGGCGGGAGGAGCCTCATGGCGCTCGACGGAGGGGCTGGGCGGCTCGGCCATTGCGGTGGCTGCGGCGATGCCAGCTGCGACCAGGGCGAGGGTGGTTGCCAGGATGCGGGTCCGCTTGCTTAAGGCCATGAGGGTCTCCGTTTCGGGCGGGTCCGGCCGGGGCCGTGCGGGCGGCCCCGGCCGGCGGCCTGTCTACCGTACGGCGTTGTAGACGGATACGGCCTGCGATCCGTGCTCGGACGAGAACATCCGGTTGTCGAGCCAGCCGCCGCTGCTGTTGGTGTAGCGGTGGCTGTTGACGCCGACGATCTGTGCGTTGCCCGTGAAATTCTTGACCATGGGGCCACCGGAGGCTCCGCCGCCCATGTCGCAGTTCATCTGGAGGCGCTGGTCGAGCGGGTTGAAGTTGGAGGCGTCGACCGTGGGGCCGGTGCAGTACCGCATCTTGTCGTCGGCGAAGTCCGAGTCGGGCCGGTTGTAGCCGTTGGCCGGGTAACCGATGGCGAAGACGAACGAGTTCTCGGGCGAGTTGCTGCGGAACTCGTAGCCGTACGCGCCGACGATGTTCTGGATCTTCGCGCCGTTGTCGGCCGGCTTGAGAGTGATCGCCGCCATGTCGGAGTACCGCACGTCGGTGTCCTTGATCCAGGACGTGGGCACGTAGGAGGCGGCCTTCTCCCAGACACCAAACGGGATGTTCGTGCCGTCGTAGCCGGGAAGGAAGACCATCTGCTTGTGGTAGCCGTTCCCGGTCTTGCCAGTGTGTACGCAGTGTGCGGCCGTCCAGAGCGTCGTCTTGTTGTTGTGGTTGATGACGGAGGCCGTGCACCGGTAGGTCCCGCCGTTGGCGTGTTCGTAGAGCAGGAACCCGGTGGCCCGCCACGGCCACTGTCCGGGGGCCGGAGACGTCAGGGACCGCGATACGTCCGTCACAGCCGACGGTCCGAAGCCTGCCCGCCGGTTGGCGTCCGCAGGGAGGACCGCGTCGCCCGCGATGGAGACGTCCGGGCTGGTCGGCTTGTTGGCGGCTTGCGGGGCGAGGTCGGCCGGCTGAGGAGTGCCGCTGTCTGCGGGGCGCGACATGACCTCCCGGATGCGCTCCGGAGTCCAGAACGCCTTCGCCTCGCCCGGCTTCGCGGTGGAGCGCTCCACGGTGACGCCAGGGAGAGACGGGCTTGCGGATGCCGGTGGGGATGCTTGCGCGGCGCCGCCAGCCGCGATCGTCGCGAGAGAGAATGTGAGTGCTGCAACTACCTTGATTCGCAAGGGTATTCGCATACAACCAGAGCAGCATCCGGGACTGCGTGCATCGCCGGTGGCTGGTCCGGTGTGTCCGATTCCGCTCGCATGTTGTCCCAAAAGGCTCCCGGACGGAGCGACTCCGGGCCCGGAACGGCGAAGCCGCCACGGTCGGACAGTCTCGGTCATGGGCGCCGCTTGCCGCCCTGGCGAGAAACGAACCTGCGCCCTCCACCTCGCCAGGGCCGGCCCAGCCGCTCTCCGATATCCCTGATGAGGTCCGTGATCGACTCCGTGTACGAAGGGCAGGTACAGCCACGCACGAAAGGGGAGCCGGTGGGTAAGGCATCGTCGGGGAAGCGACCGGCTCTGCCTCGCCCTGCGATCTCCCATCTGGCCCGAGGTGTCCAGAAGAGGAGGAGCGGAATGTGGCTCGGCATTCTCCGACCCGAGGTGGTCAAGGTCTTCGACTTGGACGTCCAGCGAGAGCCCGACCACACCGCAGGCTCCTGAGCGAGACCTGCCTTGCCCGCGTACGGCCGGACGTAGACCTGGAGACCCTCATCCGCCGATCCCTCCACCTCGACAGCAAGCTGGACGAGGAACCATCAACGCGCTACTCGACATGGCCCGGCCGCGACGTTTGCTCCATCGGCATCGGAGCCTGTGCCCCCACCTGTTGCACGCACCCGCGAGGAGCGGGACCCGGCGGCAGGCCTTGCCGTGCCGTTCGCCCCGCCGGACACGGATGCCCTGTCAGTGCCTCTTCCTACAGTGTGGTTCATGAGCATGATCGGGCAGTACCTCCGCCTCACCCCGGCCCAACTCGAGCGCGCATTGCACGACCCCGACTGGGCGGCCGAGTACGCGCACGAGCTGTACGACCGCGACGACGCGGCCGCCGACGCGCGGGTGCATGAGACCGACAAGGCATGGCACGCCCTCGACTTCCTGCTGAAACGGCGCGGCTTCCCGGTGGACGTGGTCTTCGGAGAGGCGGACATGCCCTGGCCGGAAGGCGAGGACTGGGGATACGGCCCGCCCCGGCTCCTTACCGCGGACCAGGTACGCGCCGCCGCGGATGCCCTGGAGGCCCACGCTCCCGACACCCTGACCGAAGGTGTCACCCCGGCCGATTTGGCTGCCGCGAACATCTACCCACAGATCGTCTGGGAGCGCGGCGAGGAAGCGGACTGGGTCGCGGCCCACTGGGCCGACCTCGCGAAGTACCTGCGCGCAGCGGCACGGGAGGGCGACACGATGCTCCTCTGGATCTCCTGAACCGAGCCGGTCACTCCTTTCCCGCGCGGCCTTTCGAGTGCGTTCCTGAGCTCCTGGACGAGCGGTAAGGCCATGCCCTCCCCGGTGAGCCGAGAGCGGATCGATGCGGCGTACTGGTGGCGTCGGCGGGAGAACCTGATCCAGTTGCCCCACGGCCTGGTCCTCGACGGCGAACTGGTCGTCTGGGACACCGAGGCCGGCCGGTTGTCGTTCGAGGCGTTGCAGCGCCGGGCCGCCATCCGAGCCCGCGGCGCCGCCGGCTTCGTCGCCCGGTGGCCGGCCTGCTTCGTCGCCTTCGACCTCTTGCAGCAAGACGGCCAGGAGCTCCTCACACGCCCGTACGCCGAGCGGCGCGCACTGCTGGAGAACCTGTTCTCCGAACACGCCCTGACCGCCCCGTGGGCGCTCTGCCGCAGACGATGGACCTGGCCAAGGCGCGGGAATGGCTGGAGTCCTGGACGGACGTGTCGGGCGTGGAGGGTTTGGTGGTCAAGCCCCTGACCAGCCGCTATCTGACCGGATACCGGGGCGGACCAAGATCAGGAGGCGGGACACCACTGAGACGATCGTCGGCGCGATCACCGGCACCCTTACCCGCCCCGGCCTCCTCGTCCTCGGCCGCCACGACCAGGACGGCCGGCTGCGCGCGGTCGGCCGCACGGTACCGCTGCGCCCGGACGCCGCCCGGCAGGTCGCCGAACATCTCACCGCGGCCGCGCCCGGACACCCGTGGACAGGGGCGAAGTTCTCCGCGACGTGGGGAGCCGCGACGTCCTCGACACCACCCTGGTCCACCCTGCCCTGGTGGCCGAGGTCAGCGCGGATCGCGCTATCGACCGCGGCGGCGTCTTCTGGCACCCGCTCCGGTTCCAGCGGCTGCCTGCTCGCCTTCGCCGTGCACCCTTCGAGTGGATCGGTGGCTCCTGTTGTCTGAACCGCTTGTCCTTCGGGGGACGAATGGCTCGGTGGCCGCGAAGAGGGCTGCGCATCCGTCCACCAGGCGAACGCAGAACAGGTGCCGTGCACCACTTCACGACACGGAGGGCCCATGCACGCGAAGTCGGCTGACCACCCTGTGCTCACGGCCCCCCATCGCCGGACCGTGCATGCGCCCCCACGCCCTGCCGCAGCCGGCGTCGACACGGGCGTGGCCGAAGCCGTCACCTCGGAATTGAAGCGCTGCTGTGCCGACTTCGTCGCCCACAGCCGTTCCCTCGACCCTGTCTTCGCCCACGATGTCGCGGAGCGGCTGGCCACCTTCACCTGCGACGGCGGTTCGCGGATCCGCCCCCGCTTCCTCTGGTGGGCGCTGCGAGCATGCGGCGGAACGGACGCCCACACCCCTGGGGCCCTGCGGGTCGCCGCCGCGCTCGAACTCATCCAGAGCTGCGGCCTGATCCACGACGACGTCATGGACCAGTCGGCGGTACGGCGTGGCAAGCCCTCCTTCCACACACAGATCGCACTCCAGTACCCGGAAGCCGCGCCCGCGCGGGACCCGGGTCCGTCGCCGTTCTCCCAGTCGGCCGCGGTCCTCGCCGGAGACCTTGCCCTGTCCTGGGCCGACGACCTTGTCGCAGAAGCCGACCTGGACCCGCCCGTGCGCACCCAGGTCCTGCAGATCTGGCGGGCCATGCGGACGGAGATGATCGCCGGGCAGTACCTGGACCTCCACGGGCAGACGACTTCCTCCCGCTCGGCCGTTCAGGCCATTCGCACCGTCAGCCTCAAGGCAGCCCGCTACACCGTCGAACAGCCGCTGGCCTTGGGCGCGGCACTGGCTGGAGCCGATGACGCCACCACCCGCGCGCTGACCGCGGCCGGACGGTGTGCCGGCATCGCCTTTCAGCTCCGCGACGACCTCCTCGGCGTGTTCGGCGACCCCGCGCTCACCGGCAAGCCTTCCGGGGACGACATCCGGTCCGGCAAGGCGACCTACCTTCTTGCCCTGGCCCACTCACGGGCCGACGCCAGCGGCGTGACCACCGTTGTCAACCTCCTCCGGGAATGCCGGGGGAGCGCCCCGCTCTCCGACCTCGCTCTGGCCTCGGTCCGCGAAGCCCTGCACTCGACCGGCGCTCCTGAACAGGTCGAACGGCGCATCGAGCGTCTGGCGCGGGCATCAGAACGGCATTTTGCCGCCGCCAACCTCGGCGGGCCCGCCGCCCGGCGCCTGTCCGAACTCCTGGCCCAGGTCGCCTCACTCCCGCAGGACGGGTTCATCACGACAGAAGCAGCCGTCCGCGGCGTCGCCTGATGAGGACGATCACCGGCCCGACCGACCACGTGGTCGTCGTCGGCGCCGGACTCGCGGGCCTGTCGGCAGCCCTGCACCTCCTCGGCGCAGGACGACAGGTCACCCTCGTCGAACGCGGCACCCGCCCCGGCGGCCGGGCCGGCCTCATCGAGCGTGACGGCTACCGCTTCGACACCGGCCCCACCGTGCTCACCATGCCGCACCTGTTGGAGGAAGCCTTCGCCGCGGTCGGTGAGACCATGTCCGACCGGCTGACGCTGCACCCTCTCCACCCCGCCTACCGCGCACGCTTCGCGGACGGCAGCAGCCTCGACGTCCACACCAGGGCCCAGGCCATGGAAGCTGAGATCGAACGCTTTGCCGGAGGCAGGGAAGCGGCCGGCTACCGCCGGCTGCGCCGCTGGCTTCACGACCTCTACCAGGTGCAGATGGCCCGCTTCATCGAAGCCAACTTCGACTCGCCCTTCTCCCTCCTGCACCCTGACCTGGCCCGCCTCGCCGCACTGGGCGGGTTCGGCCGGCTCCAACCAAAGATCAGCCAGTACATCACCGACGAGCGGCTGCAGCGCGTCTTCACCTTCCAAGCCCTCTATGCGGGCGTCCCACCAGCCCGCGCGCTCGCCGCCTACGCCGTCATCGCCTACATGGACACCATCGCCGGGGTCTATTTCCCCCAGGGCGGCATGCACGCCGTTCCCAGCGCCATGGCCGCCGCCGCAGCGGACGCGGGCGCCACCCTCATCCACGGCGAGAGCGTCACCCGGCTGGAGCGCACCGGCGAGCGGATCACCGCCGTGGTCACCGACCGGCAGCGCATCGCATGCGACGCGGTCGTCCTCACCCCCGACCTGCCCCTCGCCTACCGGCTGCTCGGCGCACGCCCGCGCCGCCCCTTCGCCCTGCGGCACTCCCCGTCGGCCGTCGTCCTGCATCTGGGCACCGACCGCACCTGGCCCGAACTGGCCCACCACACCATTTCCTTCGGCACCGCCTGGAAACAGACGTTCCGGGAACTCACCGACACCGGAACTCTGATGAGCGACCCCTCCCTCCTCATCACCCGGCCCACCACCACCGACCCGGCCCTCGCCCCACCGGGCCGGCACACCCACTACGTACTCGCACCCTGCCCCAACACCACTGTCGGCCCCTCCGCGGCCGCGTGGAACGACCTCGGCCCCCGCTACCGGGACAGTCTGCTGCGCGAGCTGGAGCGCCGCGGCCTGACCGGCTTCGAGGACGCGCTCCAGACCGAAGTCCTCGTCACCCCCGCCGACTGGGCCGCCCACGGCCACGGAGCCGGCACCCCCTTCTCCCTCGCCCACACCTTCCCCCAGACCGGCCCTTTCCGCCCCCGCAACCTCCCGCGCGGAACCGCCAACGCCGTCCTCGCGGGCTGCGGCACCACCCCGGGCGTCGGCGTCCCCACCGTTCTGATCTCCGGCCGTCTCGCCGCCGCCCGCATCACCGGCCTGCCCGGCGCCCGCCACCGCACCGCGCCCACCCACCGGGCAGCGACGAAAGGCCGCCCCGCATGACCCGACGCGAACTCGACGCCGCCACCATCACCGACCCCCACCTGCGCACGGCATTCGAACGCTGCCGCCGGCTCAACGCCCGACACGGGAAGACGTACTTCCTCGCCACACGGCTGCTGCCCGCCGCACGCCGCCCCGCCGTGCACGCCCTCTACGCCTTCGCCCGACTCGCCGACGACATCGTCGACGACCTGGCTACCCCCGCCGAACCCTACGACCGCGCCCTCCGCCTCCAGAACCTCTCCCACGACCTGCGCACCGCGATGGACGGCGGCCCCGCGCACCACCCCATCGTCACCGCGGTCGCCCACACCGCGCACCGCTACCGCATCCCCCACCGCCACTTCGACGACTTCCTCGCCTCCATGCGCAGCGACCTCACCGTCACCGACTACGGCACTCTGGACGCACTGCGCGGGTACATGCACGGCTCCGCCGCCGTCATCGGCCTCCAGATGCTTCCCGTACTGGGCCACACCACCACCCGAGACGAAGCAGCCCCGTACGCCGCCGCCCTCGGTGAGGCGTTCCAGCTCACCAACTTCATCCGTGATGTCGGCGAGGACCTCGACCGCGACCGCGTCTACCTGCCCGCCGACCTCCTCGCCGCCGAAGGCGTGGACCGGGAACTCCTGCTCTGGAGCAGACAAACCGGGCGCCCCGATCCCCGCATCACCCGCGCCCTGCGCTCCGCCGCCGCCCTCACCCGGCGCTTCTATCTGCATGCCCGGCCAGGCATGGACATGCTCGACCCCCTCTCCCGGCCCTGCGTGCGCACGGCCTTCGTCCTCTACGGCGACATCCTCGACGCCGTCGCCCGCGACGGGTACGCCAGCGTCCACTGCCGCTCTGCGGTCCCCCTCACCCGCAGGGCGGCCGTCGCGGCTGCCGGGCTGGCCAGGATCGCGGCAGCCCGCCTCGGGGCGCCCGCCGCGGCCCCTGCCTTCCAGGAGCCGACCCGATGAGCCCGCGCTTCCCCCGCCGCCCCCCGGTCCGCCTGCGCCGCGACCCGGTGGCCTGGCACCGGCAGCAACCGACTTGGCGAGACGCCTCACCCGCCCTGATCGATACCGCCCTCAAGCGAGCCCAGGCCCGGACCGGCGGCAACTGGTACGTCCTGGGCCCCAGCGCAGCCGTCAGCACGCACACCGGCTACGGGGCCACGGTCGAAGGAACGGAGATCGTGGCCTGGCGCGGCGCCGACGGCGCCCTCGTCGCAGGTCCGGGCGCCTGCCCGCACCTGGGAGCCGCGCTGGCCCAAGCCCCCGTCCGCTGCGGAACCCTGGTCTGCCCCTGGCACGGACTCACTCTCAACGGCGCCCCCTTCGCAGGCTGGAACCCCTACCCGGCCCACGACGACGGCATCCTCGCCTGGGTGAGGCTGGACGAACAGGGCGGCGAATACCCCCTCGGCAACACGCCCGTCCCAGCCAGGCCAGCCGCCGATAAATCTTTGACAGCCGTCTACACGGGCACCGGTGTCTGCCAGCCCGAGGACGTCATCGCCAACCGCCTCGACCCCTGGCACGGCGCGTGGTTCCACCCCTACTCCTTCACCGACCTCACGGTGCTCGACGACGGCGCCGAGACCGACGTCCTCACCGTGCGCGTCTCCTTCAAAGTCGCCGGGCGCCTCGTCGTGCCCGTGATCGCTGAGTTCACCGCTCCCGGCCCCCGCACCGTCCTCATGACCATCACCGAAGGCGAAGGCAGCGGCTCCGTCGTCGAAACCCACGCCACCCCTCTGGGGACCGGCCGCGACGGGCGCCCCCGCACCCGCGTGACGGAAGCGGTCATCGCCACCTCCGAACGCACCGGCTTCGCCTTCGCGCGTACCGCGGCCCCCCTCCTGCGCCCCCTCATGCGGCGCGCGGCAGGCCGCCTGTGGCAGGACGACCTCGCCTACGCCGAGCGACGCTGGGAACTGCGCAGCACCGGCCGCTTCCCCGGCTGAGCCGGCGCCCCCGAACCTGCCGCGTAGCCTGCCCGTCACCGCACGGGCACGCGCGCAGGCCGGCCCCCAATACCCGCCAACGCCCGGCCCACGGCGGAACGGCCCCGGTCCGGCACCGTCCACAGCATCTCGCCCGCCACGCCCCAACCCTCCAGCAGGGCATTGGCTGCCATGAATCCGCTGGTCGCCGCCCGTTCCATCAGCGCGACCGGCAGACCTGTACGCACCAGGTCGCCCGCGACAACCACACGTGCATCACCCGTGCGCACACCCGGCCGGTCCCGGTAGCCGCCGACCGTGAACAGCGGACAGTCCTCACGCCACTCGTGCCGCACATCGACGATCTCCGCGGCAGCCGTCTCCGGATACACCTCACGCAGCCGCCCCACCAAACGCTGCTCCACCTCCCGGCGCCCCTGCGCCGGATCGACCGCGTACGCGTGCAGTTCCACCACCGAACCGCCCGTGCGCAGCGCCCATCGATGCGCCTCGCCCTCGAACCGGTCCAGGACGCTCACGTTGTCGAGGCCACCGAAGCCGCTGGTGCCGAGAAAGCCGTGCCGCTCGCCCGAAACCGGACGCGACAGCCACAGCCGCGACACCAGGAACGGAGGCGCCGTCCGCAGCCCGGCGACCCGCTCGCGCCACGCCGAGCCCACCAAGTCGGGTGAGGCGCCGACCACTGCCCGCAGCCCGCCCGCGTCCAGGGCCAGGACCACGGCGTCGTACCTTTCCACCGCCTCGTCGGCGACGACATCCATCCCCTCCTCGCCGGCCGGTCGGACGCCGCTCACGGCTGTGCCCGTACGGATCTGCACGTCCAGCCCGCCCAGATACCGGGCCAGGGGGTCCCACAGGGCCTGAGGGAACGGCTCGCGCGGCACGTCGAACAGCAAGCCCTCACTGGAGCCCAGAAAGTAGATGTGGAACATCAGTACCAACTCCGCCGCCGACAAGGTTGCCGGATCGGCGAAGAAGCTCCGCGAGAACACCTCGAACGCCAGGTGCTGGGCCGCCTCGGGAAAGCGGATCCGGGCCAGGAACTCGCTGGCACTCACATCGTCCAGAGCCTCGTACACCCCCGGAACCCCGACATCCAGCAGAGGCAGAGCGGCCCGCGGATCCATCCGCCCCAGATCCCGCCAGCCGAACGACGGGCTCTGCGCGACGAATCCGAGCGCGCTGAGCGGAGGCGTACGCGGCACGCGCGCAAAACCGTCCTGCCCGCCGCTGCGGTGACGCAGCGGGTAGTCCGCCAGCCCCACCAGACCATGGAGACCCGGATCGGTCCGGCCCAGCAACGCTCGCAAGTTGTAGTACTGCCGGAAGAACGCATGGAACCCCCGGCTCATCGTCACCTCGGAACCGTCCGCCAGCCGCGTCTGCCAACCCGCCAGACGGCCGCCGAGCTGGCTTTCCCGCTCGTACACGGTCACGCGCACGCCCCGCTCAGCGAGCACCGTGGCCGCGGCCAGGCCGGCAATGCCCCCGCCCACTACAGCCACCCGTGGGCCGTCTCCTGCGACGCGCGCACTCGCATGCCCACCTCGGGCATCGACGCGCCGGGCCCGTCGGTCACGGCCCGGGTAGACCGCCTTCATGCCGCGATCCGACCGACGAAGGTGTGGGTGATCCCCGTCTGCCACCCCGGCAGCGGCAGCACCCGTACGTGCGCGAACCCCGCGGCGCGCATCCGCTCGGCGAACTCCCCGGCGGTGTCGAAGGAGAGCACACTGCGCCACAGGTGCTCATACAATCCGGCGTCCCCGCAGGCCCGCCCCAACGACATGATCACCGTGCGGCACACAGCCGTCCACAGCAACCGGTCCACCGGCCTGCCGCTGAGGGTGTACTCGTGCACCGAGATCCGCCCACCCGGCGCCATCGCCGCGCGTACGGCGGCCAGCGTTCGGTCGGGATCGGGCACGTTGCGAAAAAGGTAGGCCGCGAAGACCGCGTCGAACGGGCCCCCGACCCCAGCCTCGGTCAGCTGGTCGGCCGACGCACGGACGAAACGGACCCCGCCGGGCCAGCTCTTGGCCGAGGCCCGCTCCAGCATGCCCGGCGAGGCGTCCACCCCGGTGATGTCAGCCCTGGCGGCGGCCGACAGCAGGGCGGCTGTCGACGCGCCGGTACCGCAGCCGAGATCCAGCACGCGGGCACCGCGGCCCTCAGCCTGCAGACCCAAGCGGCGTGCCGAACGGCGCAGATGCCCGTGGTAGCCCGGACTGGCGCCCACCAGAAGGTCGTAGCGTGCCGCGGCATGGTCGAAAGCAACCGACAGGGCGTCGTCGCGCAGCAGTGTCATGACAGCCTTTCAACGGCGTCCCGGCCCTACGGCCGGGACGGAACGGCGAAGCAGCGGCAGCTCCAACAGCGACCGCAGCATGGGGCGAACAGGCGTACGCAGTCCGATTTCGAGGTCCTCCCAGGGCGAGGTCGCCCCGTCCATGAACCGCAGGACCCGCTCCGCAGGCACGCAGGAGAAGAGATGGGCGAAAAAGGCCCCGCCGTCGATGCGCCCCGTGTCCAGCGCGCGCAGCAGAACGGCGTCCATGGCCCGGGCCCTGGGGCCGTGCACGGGGGGAGTGCGGGCGGGTGAGCGCCCCGCCCGCACCGCGGCGGCAAGCTGACGGCTCTGGCGCTGGATCGCGGCGAAGGTGTAGCCCGTGGAGGGCCGCGTCGCCCCGCCCGCGGCTCCGATGAGATGGACCCGTCGTCCGGTGCTGCGAGGGAAACGGCCGTCGGACATCGGGATCACTCCCCGCTCGCGCTCGACGACGGTGTAGTCGTTCAGGCCCAGGACTGACGTGCAGTAGTGCCCCAGGGCACGCTCGTAGGCCGTGTCGTCCAAGACGTCCCGGGAGAACTCCGTGTACTCCACCAGTGCTTCATGCCGGCCGAGCGGCAGCACGTAACCGAACGCAGGCCCGCATGCAGGCTGAGGCAGGCGGAAGTCCATCAGGGTCGCCACACCGGGGTCGAAGGCGGGAACGGCCGTGCGCACGAACCACCCCCGGAAGTGCTGCAGCAGGGTGGTCCGGGCCGCAGGCAGACGCCGCGGTGGTCGTGAGTCGAAGACCAGCCCGGAGCGGAGCACCGAAGGCACCCCCCACGCGTCGTGACCGTGGACCACGGCCCCGGCGTCGTCGTCGCACGCCGACTCCACGCTCATCCGCCGCAGGCCCACCCCGAACATGCCGAGTCGGTCGGTCATGGCCGCCTCGAACCGGTCCGACCTCAGCATCTTGTACCGCAACGGTCCCAGCGACCGGTCGATCACCGCACCGTCCGGGCCGTACACGCGCAGCCGGTCCCAACTGCCCGACAGCAGACTGTCGTACGGGCCGGAACCCGCTTCCCAATAGCACCACGTCCGGGCGGGCGAGCGCAGCGGTCCCGGCGGAGCCTCCACCACGATCACCGTGGGTGCTGCCCTGCCCCCGGGGGAGGTTTGGACAAGATCCAACGCCAGGCTCAGCCCTGCTGCTCCCGCCCCGATCACAGCCACATCTGCATCCCAGGGCACCCATCGCCTCCCGCCCCTTGTCCATGGCCTTTCCGCGCGGTCCATGCCGGTGGATGCAGTAAAGCGCCAGGCAGACGCGAATTCCGGGGGGCGCGGCGACACGAGCCACCTTCGAGGTAGGCAAAATGGGGAGGAACGCGGCGTCGGGCAAGCCGTTGATGGGGGGGTTCGCCTGGGCCCGACCCCGGGTCTGGCGAAGCTGGAAGGGGTTCAGGAGATGGCGTGGGCGGTGGACCTGATGGAGAAGGGCCTCAACCCGGCCCGCCACATCAAGGGCGGCGACGCCGTCCTCGACGACGGCGAATAGCACCGAGCCGTGGCCTCCGCGACCGGAGGCCACGGCTGACAGACCGCTCACCGTGTACGACACGGACACCTGTCAGGAGCTGAACCGCTGTGGGAGAGATCGAGGACGCCATCCTCCGCGCCGACCAGGAGGCCTTCACCAAAGACCCGCCCAAGACCCTGAAGGGCCGGATCAACTTCCTGCTCAAGCAGCTCAAGACCACCCGCGCGGTCGCCGCCGAACTCGGCGTCAGCCAGCGCTCGGTCGAGCGCTACCGCAAGGGCGACCGCAAGACCCCGCCCAAGGCCGTCGCCGCCCGCATCGACACGGCCGTACGCGCCCGCTGGCAGCCCGTGGTCCGCGACCGGCGCCGCAAGCAGGCCGCCGCCACCACCGGCATCACCGTCGAGACCCGCGCCCGGTTCGGCTACACCGCCCCCGTCGGCACCACCGACGACGGCCGGGTCCGCCGCCTCACCGTCCACCTCCCGCCCGCCTACGCCCAGCGTCTCTTCGACGCCCGCGCCCAGGGCGCCGACGACCGCGACCTGCGCGCGATCGTCGCCGAGGGCCTGCAGGAGATCTACTTCAAGGACGGCGGAACCCGGGCCGACCAGCTCCGGGTCGAGTTCACCGACATCGACTACTTCGACGTCTCCTTCTGAACCCCACCCGCCGCGGCACGCCCGTGCGCGCACCCGGTGAGCCGAAGCACGGTAGTTGTCACCAAGGCAGGCTTGTTGTCACCGACCGGTGTGATGTTGACCGACCGGCGCATGGATCACTTGAGTCGTCGGGTGGTGGGGCGGCCATCCCAGCGGCAGCGGCTCGTAGTGCCGTAGTCGCTCATCCACGCGCGTGTGCGCTCCGCCCCCCAGCGCTTGCCCGCCTGGACGGGGGCGGCAACGCCCTTGCGGCGGTGCAGCGGTCCTCTGGCGCGTGGCGCTGGCCGTGAACCTGTGCGCCGCTCATGCACAGGCTGTCTTTCTCGTTGTTCGAGATCATTCCTCGCCGGGCTGAGTGATGGCTGTGCACAACAACTTGGCCATCGATCGGCCGGCCACCCGCAGCGGTTCCGGATCACGGGCAGCCCGGCTGAGCATGAAAGCCCCCTCGAGCATCATGACCATCGAGTGCGCGAGGGACTGCGCCGTCTTCGGTTCGGCCACCCAGCGGCCGAACCACCGTGTCGCCGCGCCGACCCACTCCTCGAAAACCTCCGCCGTCGCGACCCGCAACACCTCATTGCTGCTCGCGACCTCCAAGGCCACCGTCCCGATCGGGCACGCGTCGGCATAGTCGGCCGCTGCGAGGTCGTCCGCGGCTGCTTCGAATGCGTGCACGAGGGACTCCGCCGGGTCCGGCACGCTGTCCAGCAGAGCCAGGACCATTCGGCCGTACTCGGTTCCGGACGTGCGGATCATGTCCTCGGCCAGTTGCTGCTTGCCGCCAGGGAAGAAGTGGTAGATCGAGCCGAAAGGTGCGTCCGCCTCTGCCGCGATCCGCTTCAGGCCGGTGGCTGAGTAGCCATGTCGGCGGAACAGCACTGTGGCGGCACCCTGGATCCTGGCTCGCGTGTCCGTCTGTCCCATTGCCTACCTTCCCTTTCCCCTCCAAGATTACAGTAGAACGATCTATCAACCAGGAGTTGGGATGCCGAGAATTGAGTTGTCGTCCGGACCGATCGACTACCAGGACACCGGCAGTGAGGGGCCTGTGCTGGTGTTCGGCCACGGTCTACCGATGAACGAGACCCAGTGGCGCAAGGTGGTCCCGCTGCTGGACGGATACCGCTGCGTCCTGCCCACGCTGCCTCTGGGTGGTCACCGTCAGCCGATGAACCCGGATGCCGACCTGTCCCAGCGCGGTGTCGCCCGGCTCCTGGGCGAGTTCATCGAGGGGCTCGGTCTGAGCCAGGTGACCCTCGTACTCAATGACTGGGGCGGGGGCCAGTTCCTGGTGTCGGAAGGGCAGGACCAGCACATCGCGCGCCTGGTGCTGGTGGCCTGCGAGGCCTTCGACAATTTTCCCCCAGGGCCGGCCAAGGCCATGGCGCAGGTGTGCAGGGTTCCCGGCGGCGTCTGGCTCTTGACGCGGCTCATGCGCGTTCCCGCCTTCCGTCACAGCCGGGGCGGATACGGCGGGATGAGCCTGCGTGGGGTCCCCGACGAGATCATGGACGACTGGTTCGCTCCCGCCACCCGCAGCAGGGCCATCCGCAGGGACTTCGCCAAATTCGCCACCGGGGCACCCGAACGCAAGACCTTGCTCGCCTGGAGTGAGCGACTGCGTGACTTCGACCGCCCGGTACTGGTCGTCTGGGCGACCGAGGACCGATTGATGCCGCGTGAGCATGGCCCCCGGCTGGCCGAGCTGTACCCGCAGGGCCGGCTGATCGAGATCGCCGACTCATCCACCCTCATACCCGAGGACCAGCCCGAACAACTCGCCCAAGTACTCACCGACTTCCTGCTCCAAACCGGAGCAGAGCCGGTCCGACACATCTCCTGAGCGTGGGGTGGCAGGCGGATCCGACAGCCACTACCGCCCTCGCCAAGGTCGAAGCTGCAGGCCGGGTCCGTTCCGCTTGGCACCGGGTGAAGTGACGCATCGGATCACCCGACAGCGCCAGCTCGTGTACGAGGTCCTGGACCGAGCCGGACGCCCCGTCCCCATCAGCCCCCACCAGACTGTCCATCGCCCCAGACAGCCCGCGGCTTGCGATCTTTGCTACTGGTGACAGGAAGGCTGCCAAACGAGCACTTGTGACAAGCCGCGTGCCTCACTGGTGACAAGCAGCCTGCTTCGCCCGGCCTCGTTCACCAGCTCAACTGGCTCTGCCGGTGACAACTACTGTGCTTCGGCTCACCCGGACCACGAGCACCTGTCCGGGTGCGGCTCACAGCCCCTCCCGCGTGTCAACGACGGGCCCGACCCGGGACAGGGGTGCAATAGCCACTGCTGGGCCCCCCCTTGGACGGGCCGTTCCCGGCCCCCCCCGTGGCGCTGTCGACCGCAGGCAGGACGCCGGCTGCCGTCACACGCCGTCGGTCGCCGCCCCGGTCGGCGGCAGCCACCGCGCCGTGGCCCATTCCACACGCCGATGCCGGCCACGCCCCGGTCCATGCGGCGCCGCGCGCCGACGCCCGCCCCGGAAGCCTGGGTTTCGTCACCGACAGAGGTGCTCTGATCGGCTGATTGCTCCCTCCTGTCCATGGACACGCTGCCCGCGTCCACCCTGTCGGCCGAGCGCACCGGCAGGGTGCGGGCAGGGCCAGGCGGGGCGATGACCGACGAAGGCGGCGCACTCGCGATGACGTGGAACTTACACGCCGGTGACGCGCGTAGACGATCGTGGGACCGTGCGTGGCACGGTCCTCTCCGCCGGCATCGCGGGGCAGCCCCCCTTGGCCGATCGCCGCGCCGGTTCCGCAACACGGCCCCGCCCGCACAGGCCGGGGCCGCCCTTGAGACAGCCCCGGCGTGACATGAAGACGAGCCCGACAGTGATTGATCTCCACGAAGTAGCAACCCCGGCGGTGCTGCACGGCCGCGATGACGAGTTGGACGCGCTCGCGCGATTGCTCACCGCCTCGGGCGGCGGCTGCGTCCCCGTGCTCCTCCGCGGCGGATGGGGCAGCGGCAAGACGTCACTGCTGCGCACCGTCCTGGCCCGGGCCCGCCGGGATCCGGGCCTCCACGTGGTGTCGGCATGGGTCGACCCCCTCGAACGGGATCTGCCCTTCGGCATGGTTCGCCAGCTCTTCGAGCACATGGCCGCTGTCGATGCTCCCGTCCCGCCCGTCGCACCCGACTCGCCCGACACCCCCCGCACCAACCTCGCCGCGCACAGCGACCCGTACTCCGCGCCCTGGACGATGCCACCGGAAGCGCTGGCAGCCCGAACGGCCGGCCAGGAGATGGCAGCCCTCGGCGAGCTCTACCGGCAGGTGGCCCGACTCGCCGGCCACAAGCGCCTGGTGGTGATCATCGACGATCTCCAGCGCGCCGACCCCGCCTCGCTGCGCTGGCTCCGCTACCTGCTGTGCCGAGGAGGCGAGCTCCCCGTGGTCGTCCTCGCGGCGCTCGCCGAGGAGGGGACACACCCCAACACGGACTCGCTCGCGGCCGTCCTTCCCCTGTTCCGGCACCAGTTGACACTGGGCGGCCTCGCCCAGGACGCGGTCGACTCGCTGGCCGAGGAGATCCTGGGGCACGTCCCGCCCACCGCCTTCACCGCCGCCTGCCGCGAGGCGAGCGCCGGCATCCCCCTCCTGCTGCGCGCCGTCCTGCGCGGTATCAGGGCCCGCCGCCCGGCCGACGCAGGCCTGACCGCACCGATCGCCGAGTACGTGCCGGCCGACCTGGGCCCCGCGCTGCTCGCCCGCATGGAGCCGCTCGCCGCGCACGCGGCGACGACCGCAGCGGCCGTGGCGGTACTCGGCGGCTCCCCGAGCACCGATCTGCTGGCCGCGACTGTGGGGTTGTCCGTGTCACAGGTCGCGGACGCCGTTCACGGACTGGTACGGGCCGGGTGCGCAACCCAGACCGGATCCGAGGTCTCCCTCGTGTGTGAGTCCCTGGCCGTGGCCGTGTCCACCACCGTGCTGCCGAGCCGGCGGATGGAACTCCATGTCAGAGCGGCTCGCTCCCTCCACGCCGACGGTGCGCCGGCCGAGCGGGTGGCCGCCCACCTCCTGCCCGGCGCGCTGGGTGAGCGATGGGCACCCGAAGTCCTGGCCCGGGCCGCCGAACGGGCCTACGAGCAGGGTGACCTCGCCCGGGCCGCGACGTACGTACGGCGCGCCCTGCGGGAGGACGCGCAGGAGGAATCGCGCGCGAGGCTCCTCGCCCTCCTGGGCCGGCTCGAACTCGCCTTCGACGTTCCGGTGGCCGTCGGCAGCTTCGAACGCAGCCTCGAACTGTGCCAGGACCCGGGCGAACGCGCGGTCGTGGCCCGCGGACTGGCCGGCGCGTTGCTGGCCCTGGACCGATACCCGGACGCCCTCCAGGTCCTGCGCACCACCTGTGAGTCCCTCAGGGAGGCCGACCCGGCCGACGCCATGCGCCTGGAGATCGACCTCATCCACATCGCCCTGACCAACGCCGCTTCGGCCCCGGACGCCGTGCGGCGCCTCAAGGAGCTGGACGTCGACGACGCTCCGGACACCGGCGTCCGCCGACCCCTGGCTGCCCTGCTGAGTCTGCGCGAAGCCATGGCCGGCCGCGCGGGCGAAGCCGTGAGCCTGGCTCGCACGGCCTTGGAACGAGGCGCCGACCCGATGTCCGACGCGTCCGTCGTCTACTACGACGCGGTCATTTCCCTGCGGGCGGCCGGGGAGACGGAACTCGCGCTGGAGTACGCCGAAGCCGCCGTCGGTCAGGCCCGGGAACGTGCTTCGGTCCTCGGACACGTCCAGGCGATCGGTGTGCGGGCGAGCATGCTGTGCGGGCTCGGACGCCTGCTGGACAGTCAGGCCGACGCCCTCTCGGCCCTGGCGCAACTGCAGGGGATCGGCATCGGCCCGTCCCACAGCTTCGCCGTATTCGCCACGGCGACCCTGATGGAGTCCCTGGTCAGACAGGGCAGGCCCGACGAGGCCGAGGAGCTGCTCCAACGCGCCGATCTCGCGGGCGAACTGAACTCCAACTGGGTCAACGACTACGTCCTCATGGTCCGCGGACGACTGCGGGTCGCCCAGGGCAGGCTGGACAAGGCCCTCGCCGACTTCCTGCTGTGCGGGGAACGGGCCGGCGCCCGCGGTACCTCCGGCCCGGGCTTCCACCCCTGGCGCTCCGAGGCGGCACTGGTCCACACGGAGCTGCGGCAGGGCGATGCGGCCCGAGCGCTGGCCGAAGCGGAGCTGGCGCTCGCCCACGGCTGGGGGACGCCGGAGACGGTGGGCACGGCCCTGCGCGCCATGGGCCTCGTCACCGGCGGACCGGAGGGGCTGGAACTGCTTCGCGAGGCCGTGGAAACCCTGCGAGGTACACCGGCGCGGGTACGGTTCGCCCAGGCCCTCGCCGACTTCGGCGTTCTGGCCCGGAAGGCCGGGCGGCTGCCCGAGGCCCGCGCCTGCCTGCAGGAGGCCGCCAGCGTCGCCCACGAGTGTGGTGCGACGCCGGTGACCGATCTGGCGCTCGCGGAGCTGCGGGCGGTCGGGGACCGCCCGCGCACACGGACCTTCCAGGGGGCGGCCGCCCTGACACCCACGGAGCGGAGGGTCACGGAACTCGCTGTCCAGGGCATGACCAACCGCGAAATCGCCCAGCGGCTGTACGTAGGTCTGCGCACCGTCGAGGCGCACCTCACCAGTTCCTACGGCAAGCTCGCCATCGACGGCCGCTCTGGGCTTGCGCACGCGCTGGCTGCGGCGTCGTGCGGTCCGTGACGCCGTAATGTCCGCCCCGCAAGGTCAGTTCTTGCGGGGCGGCGTCGACGAATAGGACCTACGTCGCGGGCAAGCCCGTCACCCGGCCCCGAACGGGCCCCGGAGCGAGTCCGGCAGCGGCGCCCCGACGGTCAGGGTCAGGCGTCCCGGATCAGTAGCGCCCCTTCCAGCCCTGCGCGAGGGTCGTGACCCCGCCGGAGTTCCGCTCGTCCGCGACCTTGCCGTCCTCCTGCGCCGTCGCGACGGCAACGCTGCCCAGAAGGGCGAGGCCACCGCAGGCCAGCATGATCCCGATGCGTGCCGGGGTCGAGAGGCCGCGCGTCTGCGGGGCGGGAACAACGACGAGCTGATCGTTCTGTGAATTCACGATGTCTCCTGATCCTTCATGGGGCTGCGCAGGGATTCCGGCGCGGCTGTTCAACATCAACAGAGACGGGAGCACCGCGACAACCGAAGTTCCCGGTACGGGACGAAGGTGTGCGGTAACGGCTCACTGACCCCACGGTGCCCACCCCGAGGACCCTCGGTCCCTCCCGCATTCCCGCACGCCTGTCGCCCGGCCCCGGTCCGGGCCCGCGCCGAACACCGGCGGGTGCGGTCCGCGTCGAGTACGCCTTCGCCCACATGAAGATCGGGAAGATCCTCCGCGGCTGCCGTCAGAAGGGCGACGACCTCCAGCACGCCCTCCAGGCAGTAGCCACCATGCACAGCCGCCGTTCCGTCCAGGACCGCATCCCCGCGGAGGGCATGGAGGTCTGGGCCTCCCCACCGCCGGCTCCGTGGCACACGTATGCGGCAACGGCGCCCGCTCCTGCCACCGGCGTCGCCTCGGCCGGCCACCCGCGTCGCCTCGGCCGACGCCCGCCCCGTCGGCCCCACGCCCGGTGAACCGGCCGAACCGCCCGCCAGCCGGGGCACCGCTCAGGTGTGGTCGAGAATGGCCCGAGCCCGCTGCTCACCCGCGCCGTCACCGAGTTCCGCCAGCGCGGCCAGCGCCTGCCGCGCGAACGGACGGGCCTCTTCCAGCCGGCTGGCGTCCGTCAGCGCCGAGGCGCAGGACAGCAATGTGTGGGCGTGCTGGGTCCGCATCCCGCCGGCCTCGCACAACTCGAGAGCCTCGTGGTACTCCGCCATGGCCTCGCCGTGCCGTCCCAGTGCGGCCAATGCCTCACCCAGAGCGCGACGGGCGAGCGCCGCACAGGCGGGACTCTCGGCCTCGAGGCAGCTCGCCAGAGCGTCCCGGGCGGCCTCGAGCGCCTCCTTGGGCCGGTCGTCTGCCAGGTACGCCCGCACAAGTCCGAACTCGCACTGGGCGGCCACACCGAACTCCCCGATCCGGCGGGACATGGCCTGCCCGCGGCGGAAGTGCGTGATCGCCTCCTCCAGGCCGCCCGGCCGCACCGCGGCCACCATCCCCATGACGTGCACCAGGCGGTGGGCCAGCAACTGCTGTGGCGGACCCGGGGTCTCAAGGGCGCGGAGGGCCAGCTCCCGTGCCTCTTCGTGCCGCCCGGTGCGAGCGCAGGCGATGGCCGCGACGACACAGCAGAAGACCTCGGCCATGCTCTCACCGTGCCGCGAGGCGGCGTCCAGCAACTTGCGGGCCTGGCCCTCCAGCACATTCCACGGCAGACACAGGTCGGTGTACGGCATGAGCAGCACCAGCAGACTAGCCAAGGTCCGGGTGTCCTGTGCGCCGACCGGCCGGTGGGGGTGGTCGATGATCTGGCCGGCGACGGCGAGCATGGCCCCGAGCTCGTTGATCACCCACTGCTGTGCGTGGGACGCGTCCGGGAGAACCGGACCGCCCGGCAGGTCCTGCCGGTCGGCCGCGGCGGGCAGCCGGCTGTGGGGCCACTCCGCCCGCAGCGCGGCCGCCATGCCGGAGAGGTGGAAGCCGGCGGTCCGACTCAGGGCCTCACGCCGGACCTCCGAGTCGTCGCTCTCCAGTGTCCGGTGGCGGGCGAACAGCCGTAGGAGATCGTGGTAGCGGTAGCGGCCGGGGTCACCCGGTTCCAGCAGCCCGACATGGGCCAGGTCGTCCAGGACGGCCTCGGCCGCGCGCGGCTCACACTGCAGGACCGCCGCGGCGACGGCCGACGACACATCGGTGATCTCGGGAATCGCCAACAACCGGAAGGCCCGTGCCTGGTCGGCGTCCAGCGCCGAGTAGCCCAGCCGGAAGACGTGCTCGACGGCCAGGTCTCCGCTCTCCAGCTCGCTGAGCCGCTGCCCGGGGTCGCCGAGCCGGGACGCCACGAACGACAAGGACCAGCGAGGCCGCGCCGCCAAGCGGGTGCCGACGATGCGCACGGCCAGGGGGAGCGTGCCGCACGCGTGCACCAGGTCCTGTGTCGCCTGCGGCTCCCGACGGCACCGGTCGGCACCCACTATCCGCTCCAGCAGGCTGCGTGCGTCCCGCTCGCTGAGCGGCTCCAGCACGGTGCGGCCGGCCGCGGGCAGGAAGATCAGCGGATTCCGGCTGGTGACCAGAACGGCGGACCCGGACGTGCCCGGCAGCAGAGCGTCCACCTGGCGCGTGTCGGCCGCGTTGTCCAGCAGCAGGAGCAGGCGCCGATCGGCCAGCCAGGAACGGTACAGCGCGGTGCGCTCGTCGCGGTCACGCGGAACGCTTCCCGGCGCGACGCCCAGCGCCCGGAGGAACAGCTCCTGGACATCGTACGGATCCACGGCCTCCCGTCCGGCTCCCCGCAGATCGGCATAGAGCTGGCCGCCGGGGAAACGATCACGCACGGCGTGGGCGGCGTGAACGGCCAGGGCGGTCTTCCCCACACCGCCCATGCCGTGGATCATGCAGACGACGGGCGCAGTGCCCCGCCCCGGAGCTCCGCCGACGAGGGCGGCGCTTACGCTTGCCACCTCCTCCTCGCGACCGGTGAAGTCGGGCGTGTCCGGGGGGAGCTGAGCAGGCCGCGGCCAGGCCGGACGCGTCTGTCCGCCGGATCCGGCCTGCTCGCCCGTCCGCTCGCCGGCCGGCGGGGACGCCGCCTCCGGCGGCGACGGCAATGACGACGGTGCCGACAGGGCGGGATCGGCTTCGAGGATGCGCTGGTGCAACCCGGCCAGAGCGGGTCCGGGGTCGACTCCCAGTTCCTCGGCCAGTAGCCTCCTGGCCGCCGCGAACGCGGCCAGCGCCTCACCCTGCCGGTCGCATCGGTACAGCGCCACCATCTGCAGCGCACGCAGGCCCTCGCGCAGCGGGTGCTCGTCCGCCAGCGCGGTCAGCTCGGTGACGGCCCGGGCATGCAGTCCGAGGTGGAGCTCCAGTTCCAGCCGGGTCTCGGTCAGGACCAGCCGGTATTCCGAAAGGCGGTCGCGATGCCGCTCCGCGTACTCACCGGGGACCCCCGTCAGCGGGGCACCGTCCCACAAGCCCTCCGCCCGGCTCAGCAGGCGGGTGGCAGACGCCAGATCGCCCCGTGCCCTGGCAGCCTCCGCCTCGGCGCCCAGCTCTTCGGCCTCGGCGACGTCCAACGCCCGGGCGTTCAGCCTCAGCGCGTAGCCCCCTGCCCGGGAGACCAGTACCTCCGGTGCGCCGGATCCGGTCTCCAGCGCGGTCCGCAGCCGCGAGACGTGGTTGCGCAGGGCGGCGGGAGCGCTGGCCGGGGGATGCGCCCCCCAGACGTCCTGGACCAGTTCGGCCGAAGAGGCGACGCGGCCGCGCCTTAGCGCCAGCGCGGCCAGGACGGCACGCTGCTGCGCAGATCCCGTCTCCAGCTCACGTTGACCCCGCCATGCCCGGAGCGGCCCGAGTACCGCGATCCGTAGCCCGCCCATAGTGCTGTTCCACCGTTCCCGTCCACGGCTCGGGCCGAGGATCCGATGGTGGTCACCTGCTGAACGGCCGATTCCGAGCCACCATGGTCCCACCGCCGTGCGGGCGGGCAGCCCACGGGCCGGGCCGATCGTGCCGTCCCCCGGGAGGCCCACGCAGCCGGCCACGCAGAACGGTGGCGGTGACCGGCGCCCGGGACACCGCCCGGACGGCCGTGCTACGGCGTCGAGCAGCGCCGGCGTGCCCGTCCCGGGCCGCGGTGAGCGCGGCCCGGGACGGGCACGGGCCGTCAGCCCAGCCGGGCGGAGGCCAGGGTGATGGGAACGCCGCCGAGCGCCTGGCTGACGGGGCAGTTGCGCCGGGCCTCCTCGGCCGCCGCCGCGAAGTCCTCCGCCGACAGGCCCGGCACGGATCCGCGTACGGTCAATGCGATGCCGGTGATCCCGGTACCCGGCTCGAAGGTCACCTCTGCCTGCGTCTCCAGCGACTCGGGCGCCGTACCCGCCTCGGACAGCCCGTGCGAGAGCGCCATGCAGTAACAGGAGGCATGCGCCGCAGCGATGAACTCCTCGGGACTGGTCACCCCCTCCGGCTGCCCGGCGCGGGCGGGCCACGACACCGGGTACGAGCCGACGCCGGACGACGCCAGCGTCACCTCGCCTGCCCCTTCGATCAGCGATCCCTTCCACACGGTGGACGCGGTACGAGTGGTGCCCATGAGGTTCCTCCAAGGGTGATGATTATGAGATGGGCGGGACACGCCGCCGCACGCCGATGGGACCGGTCCGTGGGACGGCTCCCCGGCGACGTACTGACCGCACGCTCCGCCTGGGGCCCGAGATGGCGATCACAGCAGAGCCACGGGGCAGTTGGCCAGCGAAAACAGGTGCTCACACAAACTCCTCGGCCGACCCGGCCCACTCCTTCGGTCCGCACCGTCACGGTGCAACGGGACACCACGGCCGACGCCGGGCCGCTCGGAAGACCAGCGACGATCCGCAGCCAGACAGCGGCCGGCCTGCCACCGACAACTTTGCTCTGCAGCACCGAAAGACCGGCCTTCGGAGCCCGGCTGGCAGGCCATGATCGAACCGTGCCGCCGTCCGCCCCGCGTTCGTCGGGGCGGGCGCGGGGCACACGCACCACGAACGGGTCCAGAAGGAGAATCTGTTGAGGAACGAGAGCCTGGCCAATCTGCTCAAGGAGGAGCGGCGGTTCGCACCGCCCGCCGATCTGGCCGCCGCCGCCAACGTGACCGAGGCTGCGTATGCACAGGCCGACGCGGACCGGCTGGGCTTCTGGGCCGAGCAGGCCCGGCGGCTGACCTGGGCCACCGAGCCGACCGAGACGCTCGACTGGACGAACCCGCCCTTCGCGAAGTGGTTCGCGGACGGCAAGCTCAACGTCGCGTACAACTGCGTGGACCGCCACGTCGAGGCCGGCAACGGCGACCGCGTCGCCATCCACTTCGAGGGCGAGCCCGGCGACAGCCGCTCGATCACCTACGCCGAGCTCAAGGACGAGGTCTCCAAGGCCGCCAACGCCCTGACCGAGCTGGGTGTCGAGGCCGGTGACCGCGTCGCCGTCTACCTGCCGATGATCCCCGAGGCGGTCGTCGCGATGCTCGCGTGCGCCCGTGTCGGTGCCGCGCACTCCGTGGTCTTCGGCGGTTTCTCCGCCGTCGCCGTCGCCTCCCGCATCCAGGACGCCGACGCCAAGCTGGTCATCACCGCTGACGGCGGCTACCGCCGCGGCAAGCCCACCGCCTTGAAGCCCGCCATCGACGAGGCCGTCGCCAAGTGTCCGCAGGTCGAGCACGTGCTCGTCGTACGCCGCACCGGCCAGGACACCGCGTTCGCCGAGGGCCGCGACCTCTGGTGGCACGAGGTGGTCGGCCGGCAGTCCGCCGAGCACACCCCGCAGCCGTTCGATGCCGAGCACCCGCTCTTCATCCTCTACACCTCGGGGACCACGGGTAAGCCGAAGGGCATCCTGCACACCTCCGGCGGCTACCTCACGCAGGCCGCGTACACCCACCACGCGGTCTTCGACCTGAAGCCGGAGACCGACGTCTACTGGTGCACCGCCGACATCGGCTGGGTGACCGGGCACTCCTACATCGTCTACGGGCCGCTCGCGAACGGCGCCACCCAGGTGATGTACGAGGGCACGCCCGACACCCCGCACCAGGGCCGGTTCTGGGAGGTCGTCCAGAAGTACGGCGTCACCATCCTCTACACCGCGCCCACGGCGATCCGTACGTTCATGAAGTGGGGCGACGACATCCCCGCGAAGTTCGACCTGTCGAGCCTGCGCGTGCTGGGCTCGGTCGGCGAGCCGATCAACCCCGAGGCCTGGATCTGGTACCGCAAGCACATCGGTGGCGACCGCTGCCCGATCGTGGACACCTGGTGGCAGACCGAGACCGGCGCGATGATGATCTCCCCGCTGCCGGGCGTCACCGCCACCAAGCCGGGCTCCGCTCAGCGCGCCCTGCCCGGAATCTCCGCCACCGTCGTGGACGACGAGGCGCACGAGGTCCCCAACGGCGGGGGTGGCTACCTGGTCCTCACCGAGCCGTGGCCGTCGATGCTGCGCACCATCTGGGGCGACGACCAGCGGTTCATCGACACCTACTGGTCGCGCTTCGAGGGCAAGTACTTCGCGGGTGACGGCGCCAAGAAGGACGACGACGGCGACATCTGGCTGCTCGGCCGGGTCGACGACGTGATGCTGGTGTCCGGCCACAACATCTCCACCACCGAGGTCGAGTCGGCCCTCGTCTCGCACCCCTCGGTCGCCGAGGCCGCCGTGGTCGGCGCCAACGACGAGACCACCGGGCAGGCCATCGTCGCCTTCGTCATCCTGCGCGGCAGCGCCTCCGAGACCGAGCACCTGGTCGCGGACCTGCGCAACCACGTGGGCAGCACGCTGGGTCCGATCGCCAAGCCCAAGCGGATCCTGCCGGTCCAGGAGCTGCCGAAGACGCGCTCGGGCAAGATCATGCGCCGTCTGCTGCGCGACGTGGCGGAGAACCGCGCGGTCGGTGACGTCACCACGCTCGCCGACTCCTCGGTCATGGACCTGATCCAGACCAAGCTGCCCTCCCCCCAGCACAGACAAGGCAACTGATCCACCGGCGCCGCCCGCGCGACGGCCACGCGCGGGCGGCCTGCCACAAGAGACGGGCCCCGGCCGAACGCCGAGGACGGCTGCGACGGTCCACCGTGCACCGTGTTACCGCGGCCCGTCCCGAGCGCGCCGCGAATCCGCCCCGGTGACGGCAGCAGCCCGCCCGTCCCGTGGCGGAAGGCACTCATCGGTACGACAGTGCTGGCCGCCGGTCCCCTCGCAGTCCAGGCTCACGGCTAGCAGCTGGACGTTCACTCCGCCTGTCTGCCACCGGCGTTGGCGGGATTCGCAGACGTATGGCCCCGAGCAATCTCCGCTGGCGAAAACCACCTCGGAGGCTGGGTCGCACCCCGACCGACACGCCCAACCGCAAGATCCGAACGTCAAGTCCCACAGCATCCCGCCCACAGGCAGGAGGCCCGGGGGCTCGGCGTGCTGGCGGATGCCGGACCCCCCGCCCGTCTTCCGCCGTCGCACCGTCACAAGGCACGCAGGGCCAAGTCCTTGTGCCGGGACCCCAGGCAGTAGCCCCCGCGTCGGCCCGAGGCCGCCACCCTCGTCCGACAAGGTGCGCACAGCGCCACCCCCTGCCCCGCCACACGAGCCGAGGACAACCGTGCCCACCCACGCCCTCTACGCTGCCAAACCCATCGCCTCGCACACCGTGCCCTGGACCTATGAGCACGCTGCTACCCAGACGACCACGAGACCCGCCACACTCGCCGACTACGACGCCGTCAACCAGCTTCACAACCGCAGCTCCCTGGCATCGCGCTTCGCCCGATACCAGAGCGCCCGCCGCGACCTTCGCTTCGCAGAGTGGAGCCACCTCACCAACCCGGACCGGGCCAGCTCATGGGTCTCCCACCCGCGGCACAGCCCCCACGACGTCGTGGCCACGATGAACCTTGTCCGCACCACGGACTCCAGCACGGCCGAGCTCGGCCTTCTCATCGAAGACGGCTGGCAGGGGCGCGGGCTCGGAACGGCACTCGCAGCGCAGGCACGCGCGACGGCCCGGAACCTCGGATGCTCCTCCCTGGTCATCGTGACGGGTGCGGACAACGTTCGAATGCTCAAGATCATGCGCGGGCTCGGAGCCACACCCGCTCGGACGGGCGGCACAACCCTCGCCTTCTCCCTCCCGGTGGCGTGAGCCCGTGCCGCACGGCACCGTCTAGTGCTGTGACCGCATAGGTTCACCGGGTTGCTCGTTGTGCTGGTTGGAAGTGTTGACGCTTCCAACCAGCAGGGGAGGCGGGATGGCACCACCGGTCAAGGTCCGGAGGCTGACGGAGCAGGAGGGGCGGAAGCTTCAGCAGACTGTGCGGCGGGGCAGCACGACCTCGGTGCGGTTTCGGCGGGCGATGATGCTTCTGGCCTCGGCCGGCGGCAGCACGGTCCCGGTGATCGCCCGGCTGGTCCAGGCGGACGAGGACACCGTCCGGGACGTGATCCACCGCTTCAACGAGATCGGGCTCGCATGCCTCAACCCTCAGTGGGCGGGAGGCCGTCCTCGCCTGCTGAGCAGTGACGACGAGGACTTCGTCATCCAGACGGCCACCACCCGGCCCACCGTGCTGGGCAAGCCCTTCACCCGCTGGTCGGTCCGCAAACTGGTCGATCACCTCCGCAGGAACATAGCCCGGCCCGTCCGGATCGGCCGCGAGGCCCTGCGGTGCTTACTGGCCCGCCGCAGGATCACCTTCCAGCGGACGAAGACCTGGAAGGAATCCCCGGACCCGGCCTTCGACGCCAAGCTCGCCCGGATCGAGTACGCGGTCAACGAGCGTCCGGACCGCACGTTCGCCTTCGACGAGTTCGGGCCTCTCGGCATCCGCCCCATCGCCGGCTCCTGCGGGGCCGAACAGGGCCGCCCCCACCGGCTGCCTGCCACCTACCGCCGCACCCACGGCATCACCTACTTCCACGGTTGCTACTCCGTCGGCGACGACAAGCTGTGGGGCGTCAACCATAGACGCAAAGGCATCGACCACATCTGGGCCGCTCTGCGGTCGATCCGAGCAGCCCGCCCGGACGGCGGCCCGATCTACGTGATCCTCGACAACCTCTCCGCCCACCTGAACTGGAAGATCCGCAGGTGGGCGGCCAGGAACAAGGTCGAGCTGTGCTTCACACCCACCTACGCATCCTGGGCCAACCCCATCGAGGCTCACTTCGGGCCGCTGCGGCAGTTCACCCTCGCCAACTCCCACCATCCGAACCACACCGTCCAGATCCGGGCCCTGCACGCCTACCTGCGCTGGCGCAACCAGAACGCCCGCCACCCCGACGTCCTGGCCGCCCAACGACGCGAACGCGCACGCATCCGCAGCGAACGAGGTCTCCGCTGGGGCGGCAGGCCACTGCCGGCCGCAGCCTGATCGCCCGGACCTGGCAACCCATCCCGGGCACAGCACTACATGTCGAAGGGTTCGTAGCGGGCGTCGCCTCCGGGCCAGGCGCGGTCCATGAACGGCGCCCGGTCGAGGCCGTCGAAGCAGCGCATCAGGAAGTCGGTGAAAGTGCCGCTGGTGCGGTACCACTCCGCGCATTCGCTGCCGACCACGATCTCCCAGTTGCCCGGATCTGGGTCGCTGGCCAGGAAGTAGTACTCGCTGTTGTGCTCGTCGTGGCCCCAGCGGATGAGCCCACCAGGGTCGGGGTGGAAGGGGAAGGGGTAGAGGTCCTCCCACCCTCCCCGTGCATCGCGCCAGGCCTCCAGGGACCAGAAGTCTTCGAGTTCGGCAGGGGCCATGGGACCAGTCGGCCGGTCGAGGTGGAGGTACCCGTCGAGGGTTCCGGGCCCGTACACGGCCATGAAGGCCTTGTAGTCCGCGGGCAGCGTGACACCGAGGTGCTGTTCGGAGGCCTCCCAGACCTCTCGGCGCGGCCAGCCCCACGCCTCCTCCGGCTCCCCGAGCAGTGCCTGGAGGCGTTCCAATGCCGATGGCATGTCTTCCCTCGTCCCTGAGCTGTGACCGGCTGGGAACATCATCAGCCTCCCTCTGACAACACCGAGCTGCCCAGCGTCCTCAACCCGGCGAACCTTCCCGGTCACAGCACTAGCGGGCCGGTGGCTACCGGCTGCGGCGGGTGGTGACGAGTTGCCCGTCGTGGAGGCGGTGGTCGAGGTCGAGGCCACTCTCGAGCATCGCAAGGACGTCGAGGTGGCGGTCGGCAGGCACGGTCGCCACCTGGTGCTGGTCGCGGTCGATGCGGATGGTCGGGTGGCGTTCGCTGGGTCGTGCGACGTCGACCGGCCCGTCGGGCGTTCCCGGTACCAGCCGGGTCAGCGGAGTGGTAGTGGCGCGGTCGTCGAGGAGCCGGTTGATCGGGTCGGAAGGAGTGCGGACGTAGTCGAGGAGGTCCTGGATTTCGTAGTCGCTCGCCCCGTACTGCTGCGCCCAGCCGTCGATGTGGTGTTGGGCGGTCCACCGCCGGAGGTCGGCCGACCGGTGCCTGAGACGGGCGGCGTCGTGGCCGAGGAGGTGCGCGATGCGCCTGGAGGTGACGCCGGAGGTAAGTAGGGTCAGGGCCTGTTCGGTGTCGACGCCGTGCCGGATGTGCCAGGCCGTGTGCTGGTTCAGCCTGGGCGCGTCGGGGGAGAGATCGGGGCTGGTGTTGACCAGGTTGATCAAGGCGCCGACGGTCCAGCTCAGGGCGTGCCCGAAGGCGGTGCTGATATTGCGTACCGCCTGTTCGAGCGCCCACGCAGCCGGAATGTCAGGCTGCCAGGAGCGGGCGAGGTCGGGGATCGCGGTGCCGGAGATCCACTCGCGGAGGGCAGGGGCGACCGGGACGTTCATCTGCGTGCCCCGGGTTTCCTTGTCCTTGAAGCTCCAGGTCTTGGTGACCTCCGGGAGATGCTCGAGCAAGCGGTCGAAGACCTGGTGCTCGGTGAGGAAGTCGAGGGTGCGCTGCAGCGGCCATTCCGCCGGTTCAGAGCGCCAGCCGCCGCCGGTGGTTCGGGTGGCGTCGTCCACAACATCCCGGTTGAGCAGCACGGCAAGGTGCTTTCCGAGCCAGTCGAGGTAGCGGGCCGACCCCAGGCTGGTGCCGGTTCCAGCCCACCTGCCGGCCGGGCCGGGGTCGGTGGTCTCGAACACTGCCGCGACCTGGTCCGCGATTGAGAGCCACCGGTTGGTGGTCCGCCCGTTACCGGTCTGGGACAGGGCGAACAGCGAGTCCAGGATGTCGAGGGGTCCCCCCTGCGGCGCCGGCGAGGCAGCGTGGAGATGCAGTACGAGCCAGACGAAGGAGGCGAAGTCCGCGGCGACGCCGTCGGCCAGCGCGAAGACGCCGTCGGCGTCCTGCCGAAGGGTGTCCTCGGCGGCGGCGAGATCGGCCAGGGCATCGCTGGTTAGCAGTGTGGAGACGACGCGCAGCTGCTCCGGGTCGGGGTTGAGGATGTCGAACTCGGTGGGGTGGGGCGGGTAGGGGCGTGTCAGGAAGATCCAGCCCTCGCTTTCCCGGCCGGCCCGCCCGGCGCGGCCGATGGCGTTGAGGAGTTCGGCAGGGGATAGGGCGCGCTGGCCGTCGTAGGTGAGCGGGTCGCCGTCGACCTTGTGGTGGACGATGACGGTGCGCACGGGCAGGTTGACGCCGTCGGTGAGGGTGCTGGTGCTGGCGATCGCCAGGAGATCGTCGCGGCGCAGAGCGCCCTCGATGGCATGCAGGACGTCCTCGGGCAGGGCGCCATGGTGGTAGGCGACGCCGTGCCGGGTGCAGCGCACCAGTGGGTGCTCCTCGCCGAGGGTGTCGGCGAGATAGTCGGTCAGGGCCGTGGCCTCGGATCGCTCGGGCAGGCGGTCGGCGATGGCGAGCGCCGCGTCACGGGCCTCGCGCCTGGTGCCGACGACCATTAGGACGCTGCCGGAGGCGGTGAGCTCCGCGGCGCCGGCGGCGAAGATCTTGTAGTCGGCGATCCCGCCCGGAAGGCGAGTCCGGGCAGTCCACCGCCCTGCGGCGCCGGCGAAGCGCCGCGTTCCCACCTCGCCGGTGGTCAGCCGGGCGATGGTTGAGGAGGCGGTCGGCCGGACGGCGAGAAGGGTCTCGACCGGTACGGTGGCGAGCACCGGCGAGGCATGCTTCGCCGTCGGCAGCCGCTCCGCCAGCTCGGCCTGCTCAGCCATCAGGTTCGGGTACATGAGGCCGTGCATTCGGCGCGGGCCTCGCCAAGTGTCGGTGAAGTAGACCTCCCGCTCGGGGCGCTGCGGGTCGAGCCACGAGGCGATGTCGCCCTTGTTGCCGACGGCCGCGGACAGCAGCACCAGCCGGACGTCGCTGCGGGCCTGCAGCAGCGCGAGCAGGCTCTCCAGCACGAAGCCGCGCCTGCCCTGGCCCAGGTGGTGGGCCTCGTCGACGACGACTAGCCCGACATCGGCCAGCGCCTCGCCGGGGTTGTTGCGGATCATGTGCATGAGCCGCTCGGGGGTGACGATCTCCACGTCCGCACCGTCCGACTCGGCTGACGAGGCCCACGCGCCCAGTGGGAACTCCGGCTGCTCCGCGGCCAAGCGCCGCCCGAGCACCCGCAGTCGGCCTCGCAGGGCCGAGCGCATCTCACGCCCGAGACTGCGCATCGGCGACACGTACACCACGCGCCCGGGGCGCTGCGCCAGGTGCGAGCAGATCACCAGCTGAGCCATCAGTGTCTTGCCCGCACTGGTCGGCACGCTGATCAGGCTGCGTGACGTCGCCGGATCGAGCGGGTTGCCGCGCTCCAGCTTCAGGAGCTGGCGCTGCGGCGGCCAGAGCGTCATCACCGGCGGCCTCGACAACGCGAAGCTCCGCGCCACGGCCGGGGGAGTACCCGGAGGAAGTAGCTGGTACAGGCTGCTGGCCGACATCTCCCCGCTCAGCTGGAACAGGTGCGCGGCAACCCACCGCGCCAGCCGGTCACCACGGCCGGCCGTCTCCGTCATCACGTCCATGAGCAGCCGCTGAGCGGACAGCAGATCCTGCTCCTCGCCGAACCCCAGGAACTGGTACAGACGGAAGACCGCCTCAACGACGGCCTCCGCGGGCCCATACATGGTCCCCGTGAGGGACTCGCGGCGCATCACTGCCCGTACCCCGCGCAGTTGCCGCCGCCACGCCCGTAGCGCCCGGCCCAGCTCCGGCCGATCGAAGCTGAGAAAGACCACGCCAGCCTCCACCGCGAGGGTGCCGATGTGCAGGCGGAGTTCACCGGTGAAGTCGATCAGAGAGCTGATCTGTCTGTAGACGGCGGTGGCGTTCGGGTCCTGCTCGCTGCGCCGGTATCCGGCCTGCGCGGCGAAGGCGATCTGGAGCCGTTCGACCGCCGGACGCCGGTCGTCACCGAGGGCGAGGTCCATCAGGTGCGCGCTGGTGGCGAAGGCCTGTCGCACACGTACCGCGTCGTAGCCGGGAGTATCCGGGTCCAGTGCGGCGAGGCCGTGCAGAAACCATGCGGTGGCGAGCGTCTCGTCCTCAATCTCCCGCTCACCGCGGAACGCGGCGACCTCCAACTCGGTCATCGCCGCCAGCAGGTCCGCGGCGCTGGGCAGCACCCCGCCCACCCGGTACTCGCCGAGCGCAGATGCGAGCACCTCCGGGTCTAGAGTGCGCTCCACACGTACCTCCTTACGGTCTTGGCGAAGTCCTCAAGATCCTCGATCGCCACCACCAAGCCTTGCAGTGCGCCCGCGTGGGCATGGGTGGTGAAGTGCAAGTGGGAACGTTCGAAGGCCGTATCCGGGGTGTCCGCGGCATTGATGGCCACGCTGACCCCGCCGCTGCCCGACTCCTTCGCATCCACCCACTGCCGCGCCATCGAAGCGACAAACCCCCGGGTGTCGGGGGCGAGCTCCCGTCCTCCCCACGAGATCTGACCCAGGTACCGTGCGCCCCAGGTGTTCAGCTGCTGCCATGCCTTGCGGATCGTGTCGCTCGGCTTCGTCTTCTCCGCGGTGAACTTCTTCATCTCCCACAGCCGAAAGACGAACCCCAGCTCACTGCCGGGCACGCGGTGAATCAGCAGTCCGTCGGGCCCGCTGTCGGTCACCGTTGACGACGGCGGGTCCAGGATTTCCACGCTGCGTCCGGGTTCAGGGGGGAGGTCACGGGTGGTGAGGTACCAGAGCCATTCGCCCACGTAGCCGGTAACACCAGTGTCGTCGTTGGCCTCAAACACAGGACCCGCGTACAGAAGGACGTGCGCGTGGTCGGGGCCAGCCAAAGTGGTGCCGGCCAGGACGTGGTCGCGCCAGAGCTGGTAGGCATGATCGTCTAGGTCGGTGCGGGCCTGCATCACCTCGTCCGCGATGACCCAGGCGGCCGCGGCGCGGTCCTTGGGCCTCTGGCCGATGGTCACCACCAGGTCCCATGGGCACACCTGCCCATGGCCGCGGCTTTCCCTCCGGGTGAGATCGACCAGGCGACCGCCGACGTCCAGGGCGTGCTCCATCGCCTGCTGCGCAGGTATCGACACCCGCCCCACCTCCCGCTTTTACCCTGAGCCGGGACCTGGGGTGCCGACACGGGCCACCCTATCGAGCCCGAAGATCGCCGCGCAGCCTCCTGCGGCGAAATCGTGGAGTGGCTCACCGAATGCACGGGCTGCCCGATTTGCTCGCGATCGCTGGTGCTCGTGCCCGCGCTGGCTCGTCGACGACGGTCACGCTGTGCCAGCCCAGCCCAGCCCAGCCCAGCCCAGCCCAGCCCAGCCCCCGCGCACTCAGCCGACGAGGGGCCGCGGTTGGGAGGGCTTCATCGAGTGGGTCGCACCAGGTGGTGCACTGCTAGGCCGGCCCGTGCGGCCGGTCGCCAGAGCGCTGGGGGTCTGGCCGGTCGCGGAACCAGCGTCGCGTGTACCTGCCAGCGGGGCCGGACGGAGGACAGTGTGGCGAGGACACGGCGGCTGCCGCGGAGCGCGTGGCAAAGCCTGAGCTGTTCCGCTGCGCCGTGCCGCCATGCGTGTCAGAGGGTTTCGCCTGCCTCGCCCTCGGGCGGGAGTCTGGTCCGTGACTGGTCCGGGAGATGTGACTGAGCGACCCCTTTCCGCACCTAGCGTGATGCCTCTGTGTCGATGGGTGACGCTTCGGAACTGGCTTCTGGAGGGCAGTTTCCCTTCCGGGGGCTCGACTTGGCGGTCTAGAAGAACCCAACTGCTTTCGGGGAATAGCTGCAATAAACGTTCTTCGTCTGCTGGTAGTGCTCCAGCATCATCTTGTGGGTCTCGCGGCCGATGCCCGACTGCTTGTATCCGCCGAATGCAGCGTGTGCCGGGTACGCGTGGTAGCAGTTCGTCCAGACGCGGCCCGCCTGGATCGCGCGGCCCGCGCGGTAGGCGGTGTTGATGTCCCGCGTCCAGATGCCCGCGCCCAGGCCGTACGCCGTGTCGTTCGCGATCCGTAGGGCATCGTCGAAGTCCTGGAACGAGGTCACCGACACCACCGGCCCGAAGATCTCCTCCTGGAAGATCCGCATGCGGTTGTCGCCCTCGAAGATGGTGGGTTGGACGTAGAAGCCGCCCGCGAGATCGCCTTCCAGTTCCCGGCGCTCGCCGCCCGTGAGGATCTTCGCGCCCTCCCGCTGGCCGATCTCCACGTACGACAGGACCTTCTTCAGCTGCTCCTCCGAGGCCTGCGCCCCGATCATCGTGTCCGTGTCCAACGGGTGCCCCGACACGATCAGTTCGGTACGGGCCACCGCCGCGTCGAGGAAGTCCCCGTACCTGCCCCGCTCGATCAGCGCACGCGACGGGCTCGTGCACACCTCGCCCTGGTTGAGGGCGAACATGGTGAAACCCTCCAAGGCCTTGTCGCGCAGGTCGTCGTCCGTGGACCAGATGTCGTCGAAGAAGAGGTTCGGGCTCTTGCCGCCGAGTTCCAGGGTGACCGGCTTCAGGTGCTCGGCCGCGTACTGCATGATCAGCCGACCGGTGGCGGTCTCCCCGGTGAAGGCGATCTTCGCCACCCGAGGACTGGACGCGAGGGGTTTGCCCGCCTCCTCCCCGAAGCCGTTGACGATGTTGACCACGCCCGGCGGCAGCAGGTCCGCCACCAGACCCAGCCAGTAGTGGACGGAGGCTGGGGTCTGCTCGGCCGGCTTGAGGACCACGGTGTTGCCCGCCGCCAGCGCCGGGGCCAGCTTCCACACCGCCATCAGGATCGGGAAGTTCCACGGGATGATCTGTCCGACCACGCCCAGCGGTTCGTGGAAGTGGTAGGCGACGGTGTCGTCGTCGATCTGGCTCAGTGCGCCTTCCTGCGCCCGCAGGGCGCCCGCGAAGTACCGGAACTGGTCCACGGCCAGGGGGAGGTCGGCCGCCAGGGTCTCCCGCACCGGCTTGCCGTTCTCCCAGGTCTCCGCGACCGCGAGGGCCTCCAGGTGCTGCTCCGTCCGGTCCGCGATGCGCAGCAGGATCGACGACCGCTCGGCGACCGACGTACGCCCCCACGCGGGCGCCGCCGCGTGGGCCGCGTCCAGCGCCCGCTCCACGTCCTCGGCCGTGCCCCGGGCGACCTCCGTGAAGACCCGGCCGTTGACGGGGGAAGGATTCTCGAAGTACCGGCCGCGGGCGGGCGGAACGTACTCGCCGCCGATGAAGTGGTCGTAGCGGGACGCGTACGACATGAGCGCCCCCTCGGTTCCGGGCGCAGCGTAGCGGGCCATGGTGTCCTCCCCTTGCCGGGCGCCGGCCGCCGTCGGACAGCGCTCGGGTGGAGGCTAGGGGCGGGCAGGTTGCGGATACGTTGCACGCCGCCGACCACCTGGGTCCGGGCGCGCGCCCAGCTCCCGGTCCAGGGCGTGCGCGTGGGCCAGCGCGGCCGGCCGGCGTTCCGGGGGCAGCGCGGCCGCCAGCGCCCGCCACGCCTGCGGGTCGTCCGCGCCCCACGGGCTGCACACCCAGTCGGTCAGCATCCCGGCATCCGCCCGTGCGATCACGGCCGCCCGAGCCTGGTCCTCGATCCGGCGCCGCAACCGGACGATGGCGGGTGCGGTGGAGCCCGGCAGCAGGGGGCCGGGGTAGTGGTGGAGGGCCGCGGACACCGCCCCGGCGGCCAACTGCCGGGTCAGGACGGTGAAATCCGCGTCCAGCGGACCGGCCGTGCGGTACGGCCTCGAAAGCGGCGCCGACGGCCCCAGCAGGGCGCGCAGCCGGGAGATCTCGGCGCGCAACGTCACGGGCGACACCGACTCGTCCTCGTACAAGGAGATCGCCAGCTCCTCGCCGGACAAGCCCTCGGGATGGTGCGCGAGCAGCGCCATGATCTCGCTGTGCCGCCGCCCGAGCCGGAGCTTGCGACCGGCGGTGACCAGCAGTGCTTCGTCCTGGCCGAGGGCGGCGAGGGTGTTCCTGGGGGCCGGCCGATCCGGTTCGAGCAGCGTCAACTGGGCTTCCGCCGCCCGGGCCACCGCCCGTACGAAGCCGAGGGAGTGCGGGTGGGCCAGGCCGTCGCCCCCGGTGATGTCCACCGCGCCCAGCAGCCTGCCCGTCCGGGGGTCCCGCACCGGGGCCGCCGCGCAGGTCCACGGGTGTACCCGGCGGCTGAAGTGTTCGGCCCCGAAGACCTGCACGGGCTCGCCCGTCGCGACCGCCGTCCCCGGTGCGTTGGTGCCCATCGCCGACTCCGCCCAGCGCGCGCCCGGGACGAAGCCGAGGCCCTCGGCCCTGCGCAGGGTTCCCTGTTCGCCCTCCACCCACAGCAGGCTGCCCCGCGCGTCGCACACCGCCAGCAGGTGGGCACCGTGCGCGGCGAACGCCCCCACGAGCTCCCGGAACAGCGGCATCACCCGGGCCAGCGGATGCTCCTCGCGGTACGAGCGCAGCTCCGCCTCCGCGAGCTCCACCCGGGGCGCGCACTCCGGGCTGAGCCGGGCCCGCGCGCACCGCCGCCAGGACCGCGCGATGACCGCCCGGACCGGACCCTCGACCCGCCCGTCCCGGGTGAACGCGGCATGTGCCCGCCGTAGTTCGCGCGTGCGCGCGGCCGGATCGGCCCCGCCCGGCAGCGCCACCGACGGATCGCCCATGTCACCCTCCCGAGGTGCCGCGGTACGGAGCTGCCGAGTTGCCGAGTTGCGGAGTTGTGGAGTTGCGGAGCTACGGCGTTGCCGATCTGTGGAGCTGTGGAGCTGCGGAGCTTCCTCATCGTCGTCCCGGTACCGGGTCCGGGCAAGGCGTACGTCGGCCAGGGCGCCGGCGGTATGCGGCCCGCGCGAGCCTCAACCTCATGGGGCGGGATCGGCCTCCAGCGCCGAGCCCGGGTCGGGGGCGGAGGGCCCCGACGGGATCCACCGACCCGCCTCGCGGCGGTACGGCCACCAGCGCCCCTCCCGGCCCAGCCGGAGCTGGCGGTCGGTGCCCGCTTCCGTCCAGCGGGCGCGGACCCGGCGGAGCACCGGAGCCTCCCCGTCCGCCCAGGCCGCGGCCAGGGCCGACCGGGCACGGGCCAGTTCGCTCCGGCCCGGCGTCCAGTCTTCCTCCAGCACCGCCAGGCCCTGGGCCGCGCCGAAGCCCCAGGCGCGTACGGCCAGTTCCATCTCGGCCCGGCTGCGCCCGGTAGCCGCCGCCAGGCGGGAACGGAGCCGAAAGTCACCGGCCTCGGCCGAGAGTCGTACGGCGTCTTGGGCGTGTGTGAGCGGGGCCGCCGGGGCGCGTTCGGCGTGTCCCGGAGTCAGCGCCTCCGCGAGCCGCCGGTGGGCCTCGGTCGCGGCCGCCTGCGCCAGGAACTCCACCGCATCCACGTCGAGTTCAGGTTCCGCATCGGTCTCCGTGTCCAGGGTCGGCGGCTGGCCCGGCGCCGGTGGCAGCCCCGGCAGCGGGGGCAGGGCAGGCAGGGCAGCGCCCACCGCGAAGACCTCCGCCGCCGGGACCCCCTCGTCGACCGGCGCGTGCGGAGCGGCTGCTTCTGCTTCCGCTTCCACCCTGCTCCGCTCCGCCAGCTCGTCCACCAGCCCGCGCTCGCCCCGGCCCCGCAGGAGCAGCAGCACGAAGGGGTCCTGGTCCAGTAGCCGGGCCACCTGGTAGCAGAGCGCGGCCGTGTGCGGGCAGTGGTCCCACTCGCCGCAGTCGCAGCGCGGGTCGAGGTCTCCTATGCCGGGCAGCAGCTCGACCTCGGCCGCGGCGGCGTCCTCGGCGAGTTCCGGCGGCACCTCCCGGTCGAGCAGCGCCGCGATGTGCCCAGCCTCCGCGGCAGCCAGATCCAGCAGTCGGTCCCATTCCGCTTCCGTGAACTCCTGCACCAGCACGTCCGTCCGGTGCGCCGTCCCGTCCGGATCGCGCACCACCGCGGTGAGCCCGCCGGGGCGCGCCGACACCGCGCCGACGGCGCCCGCGCGCGCGTACCGGCGACCCTGCTTGACCTGCGCCTCGTCGAGCGCACTGTCCTCCAGGGCGCGCAGCCAGGCACGGCCCCACCACGTGCGGGCGAAGCCGCGGCCGGGGGCGGGCGCCAGGGCCGGGAAGGTCTTCTCGTACGGCTCTCGGCTGTTCATCGCTCACTCCCCGCGAGCGGCCGGGCGCAGCGCCACGAGCTCGGCCAGTTCGGCATCGGTCAGTTCGGTCAGCGCGCCCTCGCCGCCCGCGAGGACGGCGTCGGCCAGGGCGCGTTTGCGCGCCAGGAGCTCGGCGATCCGGTCCTCGACGGTGCCCTCGGCGATGATCCGGTGGACCTGTACGGCGAGGACCCGGTCCAGGGCCCGGTCGAGCTCGATCCGCAAGGAGATCCGGACCCCGGCGTCATGTCCGGCGGCCACCTCGGCGGCCCATCCGCGCAGCTCGGGGTGGAGTTGCGGAGGGCGGTCGGCGTAGGCGGGGCCACCGGCGGCCGCGGGGGCGGCGGGGGAGCGGGGGAGGGCGTCGGCGATGGCGTCGAGGAAGGCCCGCAGCAACGGTTCCGGCGAGGGCAGCCGGGGCGGCCCGTCGGCGTTCAGCGGCACGCAACGGGCGGCGGGCGGCATGGCGGCGGCCAGTTCCCGGACCTCGTCGAGGTCGGCGGCCTCCAGCGGTCCGATCCGCCACGCGTCGTGGCCGGCGGGACTCAGCCCGGGCAGGAGCTGCCCGCGCGCGGCGAAGCGCAGGGCGAGCAGCGCGGCGGCGCCCCAGAACGCCGTGGCGGAGTCACCGGTTCCGTCGGTTCCGTCGGTCGGGCCGCCGGGTCCCGCCCCGGTCGCCGCGGACCGGGCGCGGGTGAGGAGGGGCAGGGCTTCGTCCACGGACAGGATGTGCGCGACCACGGTGGACCGGCGGAGGTCGGGGGAGATGACCGTGAGCTCCTCCAAGCCGCCGCCATGGGACGGGGCACCGGCATCGGCATCGGCAGGTGCCCCGGCAGGGACCCCGGCAGGGACCCCGGCACGGGCACCGGCAGGGGCGCCGGGCGGCGTGCCGGCGGTCCGCCAGAGGGCGATCCGACCGCGGCGCGGCGGGTCGGCGGGAAGGAAGACGGCGGAGTGGTCGTGGATGAGGCCGGAGATCTCGAAGAGCACGCATTCCTCAAGTTTGACTACTTGGTGCGGGGCGGCCGAGCTTACGTCATCGAGTGTGCCCGGCGACGGGGGCGCGACCGCGCCCCGGGTCGCTTCGAAGGTCGTTCGGGTGTCGGGGAACGCGTGGTCGCGGCGGCGCGTTGAGCGGGGTAGTAGTGGTCGACGGCAGGAGGAGGTGTCCGCAGATGTCCACGAGCGGAAAGATCGCGGTTGCCGGAGTCGTGGCAGCCATCGTGCTGTTCTGGACCGTGGGGTTCTGGGCGGGGTTGCTGGTCCTGATCGGCGTGCCGGTCGCCGCCTACCTCCTGCTGGACTCCTCCCAGCGCCGTCGTCTGCGGGGTATATCCAGGAAGCAGATCGGCCGCTGACCGCGGCCGCCGCGCGCCGGCCCGGCAGGGCGGCCGGGCTCCGGCTTCGGCGCGGAGCCCGGCGAGCACGGCCGCGGGGCGGGACTCGGGCGTGTACCCGCTCGGTGCGGTGACGCCCGCAGGGCGTGGCCCGCCCGGGCGGCGGCCGGGTCAGGCGGCGCCGCTCACGAAGGCCGGGGCGGGATCCGCTTCGAGCAGCATCTGGGACGCGTGGTCCACGAGGTGTCGGAGTACCGGCAAGTAGGTCTCGTCGCCGCCCAGTTCGTCCAGGATCCGGTACCCCTCGGCGCGGAACGCGTCGATCTCGGCCCGGTACCGGTCGAGAGCGGTGGGCGTCCGCAGCAGTGCCTCCAGTTCCGCTCTGGCCTGAGGCGAGCGTCCGGCGGCCGCGCACAGGCCCAGGACGTGCTCCCGGGCATCGGGCGAGGAGTCCTCGATGACGGAGGCGAGGAGATAGGTGACCGTGCCGTTGAGCAGGTCCTCGTTGCGGCCGGACAGGATGTCTTCCTGGTCGTTGAATATTTGCCAAAGGATGCCGAAGACGTAGCCGAATTCACGCCACAGCTCCACCTTCTCGGCCGTTGTTCCGGAGAATATCGCGGCCATTGCCGTGATCATTCCGAAGGGCGCACCGGACTTGCCGCGGTACGTCTCGACCACTGATTTCCGCGAGGCGCTGCAGATGTCCCCGCGCATGTCGTCGATCTGGCCGTCGACGCCGATGATCCAGCCGTTCAGGATCTCGGCTATCAGCGCGCTGCGCGACGAGTCCGGGAGGTCCTGCGAGAGGAGGATCTGGATGGGGAGCGAGTTCCCCGTGATGACGGATGCGAGCAGCGCTTCGTTCTCGGTGAGCTCGCCGGAGATGGAGGCGCCGTTGGCGTCCGCCAGGTCGTCGAGGTAGCAGGCCGAGGTCCACCACAGCAGGTGGACGGCGGACAGCGGGATGGCCGGCCTCGGATTGCCGGTCTCTATGGCGTGCGTGAGGAGCGGCAGCACCGAGAGGGGATGTCTCAGTTTGCGGTGCTCCAAGAGCTTGGCCACTGAGTTCCTGGTCGTGCTCGCCACTGGGCCGAGCCGCTCCAGCGCGGCGTCGATCTCCGCGTCGATGTCCTGCGAGACTTCCCGGTGCAGGTCCAGGTAGGACATGGAATTCAAGAATGGCCTCCGTCGTGGAATGGGCCGCGGGCGCGGGGTGCGCGCCTTTGAGCCTCTTGACTGGCCGATTCGATCATTCTGGAGGAAGGGGATCCAGAGCGATTTCCAGCCGCCATGGCTGGTTCTTTTCGATCATGGGGAGCCGTGACGGTCCCCGCCCGGAGGCCGGCCGTCGACGAACCGCTCGGTACCGGGCGTACATCGGGCCGCTGCTGCCGCTACCGCTGCTGTCACCGCCATCGCCCACTCCGGCTCGTGTTCACGACGGGCGGACTGCGATGCGGTCCAGCGCCGTCAGCAGGTCCGGTAGATCCGGTAGGCCCGGCTGGTCCGCGTCTGCCTTGTGGGGGACCGTGAGCACCTCGCTCGGCTCCTCGTCCAGCAGGACGAAGGCCGCCTCGCCGGTGCGCGCCACGAGCGACCAGCCGGGCCCGTCCACCCGCAGCGTCCGGACCCCCTCGCCGGCGAACGAGGACCGCACCCGGCCGGGCGGCGGCGGGGTCTTCGTGTACGCCACGGCCTCCTCCAGTGCCCGTGCGAGCCCGGGGTGCGCGGCGGCAGCGGCCCCGCCGTCCGTGGCCACGCGCTCGCTCCAGTCCGCCCACTCCCGGGCGATCTGGTCCGCGCCCATCCGTCGCTGCACCGGACCCCATACGTCCGCCGAGGGCGGGGCGAGCGGTACCCGCCCAGTACCGTCCGCTCCTTGCTCGGGATCGTGCGGTTCCGGGATTCCCGACGCGGCCACCGAAAGCTCCAGTGGCCAGCCCGCCAGCGAGACCACGATCGTCCGCTCGTCGGGGGACAGGTCGTACTCCATCCCGCAGTCCCAGGAGGCGATGGCCGTCGCGACGAGCGACACGTCGTCCACGACGACCGTCCAGCGCGCGCCCTCCTCGTCCTGGCCGAGCACCAGCCCGTACCCCTCCCCGTTCGGGGCCACGCCTAGCAGGGAGCAGGCCTCGGGGAAGTCGTCGCCCAGGATGCTGGGGAACTGTGCCGGGGTCAGCAGCACGGCGGTCAGCACGTACAGCGAGCCGCCACCCTCGTCGTCGGACACCTGGCCTCCCGGTAGCTCTTTCGTCGGCGCACCTTAACCAGCGGGTAACCCGCCCGTCGAGAGCCTGCGGGACGCGATTTCCAAGGCTGCTACCTGCACGTAGAGTTGGGAACCCGCCACAGAAAGGGACACCGGTGCAGCGTTACGATCGGCTGAGGGAGATCCTCCGTCTCGATCCCGACAAGGACTTCCTCGCCATCTACCGGCTCACCGCCACCTACGAGTTCCCCTGGGACTTCACCCGCGCCCTGGAACTCGCTCTGTTCCGGACCTATGCCGTCCCGAGCATCGGTGGCCTGCTGGCCGAGACGGCCGAGTTCACCGACCGGCCCCAGAAGCGCTACGACGACACCTCGCTGCTCCTGGACGCGGTCGTCGAGCACGGCTTCGAGAGCGACACTGCGCGCACCGCCATCCGCCGTGTCAACCAGATGCACCGCAGCTACGACATCTCGAACGAGGACATGCGGTACGTCCTGTGCACCTTCGTGGTGATTCCGGCACGCTGGCTGGACGCCTACGGCTGGCGCCCGCTGACCCACCACGAGCGCCGGGCCTGCGCGAACTACTACGCCGCTCTCGGCCGCCACCTGGGCATCACGGACATCCCGGGCTCCTACGAGGAGTTCGAGATCACCCTCAACGCCTACGAAGAGGCCCACTTCGGCTGGGACGAAGGCGCCCGCAAGGTCGCCGACTCCACCCTCGACCTCATGGCCTCCTGGTACCCGGCGCCGGTCGCCCCCGCCGTGCGGCGCGCGAGCCTCGCCCTCCTCGACGAATCGCTGCTGCGCGCCTTCCGGTACGAGACCCCGCGCGCCCCGGTCCAGCGCCTCGTCCAGGGCGCCCTGCGGCTGCGCGGCCGCGCGGTACGGCTCCTGCCCCCGCGCAGGGCCCCCCACTACGCCCGCCAGAACCCGGAGATCAAGGGCTATCCGGACGGCTACGACGTGGGTGAGCTCGGCACGTTCCCCGTGCCCGGCTCGGGCGGCTGCCCCGTTCCGCATCCCCGCCGGCCCGCCGGAGCCGAGGCTCAGCCTCCGGCCTGATCCCGGGCGCCTCCGCGGACCCCGGGCGCGGGGCCGACGTACGAACGCGTTGAGGGGCGACGCACGGCCAGCACCAGGAAACGGTCGTCGTCATCGGCGTACGAGACCATGTTCCAGCCCGAACCGGTCAGCAGCGGGCCGAGGTTGTGCTCGGCCCGCATGTCCTGCGGGGTCAGTTCGCGACCGTGCCGAGCGGCGAGGGCCGCTCGCCCGATCGGGTGGAAGAGGGCGAGCCCGCCACCGGGACGGACCACCCGGGCGAGCTCGGACAGGTTCGCCCCCGGGTCGGGCAGGTGGGCGATGAGCCCGGCGGCGAACACCGCGTCGAGCACCTCGTCGCGCAGCGGCAGCCGGGCCACGTCAGCGAGCAGCAGGGCGCCCTCGGCGTCCCGCCCCGCCCGCCGCGCGGCGGCCAGCATCTGCGGGGTGAGGTCCACGCCGAGAACGGTTCCGGACGGTCCGACGGCGGCCCGCAGCGCGGTCATGGCCCGCCCGGTGCCACAGCCCGCGTCGAGCACGCGGTCCCCGGGCCGCAGTCCGAACTCGGTCACGGCGGTGGTGAACGCGGGCCCGTCCCCGGGAAACCTGCGGTCCCAGTCCGCCGCACGCGCCCCGAAGAACTCCTGCACGTGTGTGTGGTCTTCGCTCATGCGCCCATGATCCCCCACGGGCACCCGCCCGGGTGCCCGCGCGCCTGCGGACCGTGTGCAAGCTGGAACGTGGTGTGATCGAAGGCGAACGTAGCTCTGTCATATTCCAGCAGTTCCAGCTGCTTTCGAAATGCGCCCCCTGTTCGCGCCCTCACCCGGACTAGCGTCCCGTGGCCATGGGACACCTGGGACATCTGGACCACGCCGCCTACGGCTGGCTGACACCCGCGCTGTCATATGTGATGGCATCGATCGGCGCCGCTCTCGGGCTGCGCTGTACCGTCCGGGCTCTCGCCACGACCGGAGCCTCCCGCCGCAACTGGCTCCTCACCGCGGCCTCCGCCATCGGCACCGGTATCTGGACCATGCACTTCGTCGCCATGCTCGGCTTCGAGGTCACGGGCACCGAGATCCACTACGACGTGCCCCTCACGATCCTCAGCCTGCTCGTCGCCGTGCTGGTGGTGGGCGCCGGAGTCTTTGCCGTCGGCTACGGAAAGGACCGCGGCCGGTCCCTCGTACTGGGCGGCCTGACCACCGGACTCGGCGTCGCCAGCATGCACTACCTGGGCATGGCGGCCCTGCGTCTGCACGGCGACGTCTCCTACGATCCGCTCACCGTCGGACTCTCCGTCGCCATCGCCGTGATTGCGGCGACCGCCGCCCTGTGGGCCGCGCTCAACATCAAGTCCCCGGTGGCGGTCGCCGTCGCCTCGCTCGTCATGGGCGCCGCCGTGAGCAGCATGCACTACACGGGGATGATGGCCGTCGCCGTCAGCGTCAGCCCCTCGGACGCGGCCCTTCCCGGCGCCACGGCCATGCAGTTCATCTTCCCGCTCGCCGTCGGGTTGGGCTCCTACCTGTTCATCACCGCGGCCTTCGTCGCGCTGTCCCCGACGGTCGACGGGCCCGCCGCCTCCCCGTCGGCCCGGCACCTGGGGGAGCACACCGCGACCGCGCACTGACCCCGTACTGACCGCGCACCCGTGGCCCGCGCACCCGTGGCCCGTGCCGATTCCACGGCTTCGCCCCGGCGCGTACCGGCCACCGCCCCACCGCTCCATCACCCACCGCTGCATCACCCCACCTGTCCTTCCGCCCCACCCGTCCCCTTCGCCACACCCGCCACACCGCACCCGTAGGCACCGCCCGGAACGAGGAGCCCATGCGAACACCCCGCAGAAGACCGGAAGCAGCGGCGCCGCGGATGCCCGCGCCCCCGGCACGCGGACGCCGGGCCCACGCCGGTCCGCCGGCCGAGGAACCGGCGGAGCTCCGGGACGACCGGCCCGACCCGCCCCCCGCGCGCACGAGCGGATCCCGGCCGCGGTTGCGGCTGCGCCCCGCCACCGTCCGCGCGAAGATCGTTTCGCTGCTGATGGTCCCGGTCGTCTCGCTCCTCGCCCTCTGGGCCTTCGCCACCGTCAACACCGCCCAGGACATGGCCCGGCTCAGCCGAGTCCACCAGGTCGACACCGAGATCCGCACGCCCGTCGCCGCAGCCGTCACCGAGCTCCAGGCGGAGCGGCGGGTAGCGGTCCGTCTGCTCGCCGACCCCGCCTCCGACCCGGGCGCCCTGGACCAGCAGGCCCGCCGGACCGACGCCGCCGTCCAGCGGCTGCGGCTCGGTGACCAGCACACGGTCGCCGACTCCGGCGACTACCGCTCCGACATCGTGGTGCGGCTCGAGGCCTTCGTAGCCGCGGCCGAAAGCCTGGGCGCGTCGCGCAAGGACATCACCGACCGCCGGGCCACCCCCGAGGCGGCCTACACCATCTACACCCGCGTGGTCGATTCCGCCTTCGCCGTCGGAGGCGCCCTGACCGGCGGGGAGAAGGCCGAACTCGGCCCCGACGCCCGGGTCCTGCTCGAATTCTCCCGCGCCGCGGAACTGCTGTCCCGGGAGGACGCGCTGCTCGCCGCCCCCGGCCCGCGCACGGCCGAAACGCTTCGGCAGCTGACCGGCGCCGTCGAGTCCCGCCGCGCGCTCACCGACTCCGCCGCTCACGACCTCCCCGCCGACCAGCAGGCCGTCTGGGAGTCCGCCGCCAAGAGCGCCGCCTACGCCGATCTCACCGGAGCCGAGGACCGCGCGCTGGCGGCGGGCACCTCCAAGGAGAGCCGCGGGGCGCCCGCGGGATGGGAAGCCGCCCACAACGGCATCGCCTCCTCGATGAGGGAGGTCGAGGCGGCTGCACGGGCCGCGGTCGCCGGCCGGGCCGACCCGTTCACGGAAGGGGCGCTGACCCCGGCCGGGGCCGCCGTGCTGCTGGGCCTGGCGGCCGTCGCCGCCTCCCTCGTCATCTCGGTCCGGATCGGCCGGGCACTGGTCGTCGAACTCGTCTCGCTGCGCAACACCGCCCTGGAGATCGCCCACCGCAAACTCCCGCAGGCGATGGAACGGCTGCGCGCCGGCCAGGAGATCGACGTCGCCGCCGAGACCCCGCCCGGGCCGCCGGCCGAGGACGAGATCACCCAGGTCGGTGAGGCGCTCGGCACCGTACACCGGGCCGCGCTCAGCGCCGCCGTCGAACGGGCGGAACTCGCCGACGGGATCTCCGGTGTCTTCGTCAACCTCGCCCGCCGCAGCCAGGTCCTCGTGCACCGGCAGCTCACCCTGCTCGACTCGATGGAGCGGCGCGCCGACGACCCCAACGAGCTCGGTGACCTCTTCCGCCTCGACCACCTGACCACCCGGATGCGCCGGCACGCGGAAAGCCTGATCATCCTCTCGGGGGCCGCCCCGGGCCGGGCCTGGCGGATGCCGGTCCCCCTCACGAACGTCGTGCGGGCCGCCGTCTCCGAGATCGAGGACTACCCGCGGATCGAGGTCCGGCAGCTCGCGGAAGCCGCCGTGGTCGGGGGAGCCGTCGCCGACCTCACCCACCTGCTCGCCGAACTCATCGAGAACGCGGCCCAGTTCTCCCCGCCGCACACCAAGGTCCGGGTCAGTGGCGAGCCCGTCGGTACCGGTTACGTCCTGGAGGTCGAGGACCGTGGACTCGGCATGGGCCCCGAATCCCTCGGCGACGCCAACCGCCGCATCGAGCAGTCCGAGTCCCTCGACCTCTTCGACAGCGACCGGCTCGGGCTCTTCGTGGTCAGTCGCCTCTCGGCGCGCCACGGGGTGAAGGTGCACCTGCGCACCTCGCCCTACGGCGGCACCACGGCGGTGGTGCTCCTGCCGAATTCCATGCTCCAGGGCGCGATCACGACCGGAGCCCCTGCGGGAGCCGCTGCCCCAGGCTCGGTCCCGGTCCCCGGCGCGGCCCCGGAACCGGTCCCGGCGCCCGGCCCGGAGCCGTCAGCCCTCGCTCCGGTCCGGTCCACGTCCCGGTCCACGTCCGCGTCCAGGTCCCCTTCCAAGTCAACCTCCAAGTCCACGTCCCCGTCCCCCGCCCCCTCCTCCGCTCCGGCGCCGAAGACAGCCGGGAGGGCCGAACAGCCACCGGCCGTGACCGTCGTACGGGAAGACGCGCAGTCCGAGGCCCCGGCCCCGAACCCCGTACGAGAGGAGCCGCGCCCGGCCCCGGTGGCTTCGCTCCGGCCGCGCGCCCCCGGTGGCGCGGACGCCCGTACCCAGGCGGCCGCGGTGCCTGCGGCCTCGGTGACGGAGCTGCCGCGCCGGGTGCGTCAGGCCAGTCTCGTCCCGCAGCTCCGGGAGGCCCCCGCCCCGAAGGCCCCGGCCGCATCGCGCCTGCCCGAGGAGCCGTCGGGCCGCAGTCCGGAGCAGGCTCGGGACCGGATGGCGGCCTACCGGGCCGGCTGGGTCCGGGGCGCCCAGGAGAACTCCCCTCACGCAGGCAGCGAAGGAGAAGTGTGATGATCGAACACCAATGGATCGACCTCGACGGCGACCGCAGATCCGGCGAGCTGGACTGGTTGCTCGACGACCTGGTGCTCCGGGTGCGCGAGGTCCGGCATGCCGTGGTCCTCTCCAACGACGGCCTGGCGGTGGGCGCCTCCAGCGCGCTCAGCCGGGAGGACGCCGAGCACCTGGCCGCGGTGGCCTCCGGCTTCCACAGCCTGGCCAAGGGCGCGGGCCGGCACTTCCACGTCGGGGAAGTGCGCCAGACGATGGTCGAGATGGACGAGGGCTTCCTCTTCGTCGCAGCCGCCGGCGATGGTTCCTGCCTGGCCGTCCTCAGCGCCGCCAGTGCCGATATCGGCCTGATCGCCTACGAGATGGCCCGGCTCGTGAAGCGGGTCGGCGAGCACCTCTACACCCCGCCCCGGTTCGCGGCGCGCCCGCCGGCCGCCGGCTGAGGGCGGCGGTCCGGCACATGAACGGCCAGTGGTACGACGCCGACGCGGGTCCGCTCGTCCGTCCGTACGCCATGACCGGCGGGCGCACGAAGCCGGGACCCCACGGGGTGCGCTTCGACCTCATCGCGCTGGTCGCGGTCGACCCGACGGCCCCGGACGGGGCGGCCGAGTCCCTGCTGGGCCCCGAACACCGGGCACTGCTCGGGCTCTGCCGGTCCGAGACCCAGTCGGTGGCCGAACTGGCCGCCGACGCGGACCTGCCCGTGGGAGTGGTGCGGGTGCTCCTCGGGGACCTGCTGGAGGGCGGGCACGTCAAGGTCAGCCGGCCCGTACCACCCGCACAACTGCCGGACGAGCGGATTCTGCGTGAAGTCATCGAGGGATTGAGAGCGCTTTGATGGGACAGTACGACGATCGAACTGCCGGACCGGCCCCGGCCCCGGTCCAGGACGCGGGCGTGGATCCCGGTCCGGGGGAAGACCCCGAGCTGGCCGCACTCGCCCTGAAGATCCTGGTGGCGGGCGGGTTCGGGGTGGGCAAGACCACGCTGGTGGGCGCGGTCAGCGAGATCCGGCCGCTGCGGACGGAGGAAGCGCTGAGCGAGGCGGGTGAACTGGTCGACGACACGGGCGGCGTGGACCAGAAGACGACCACGACGGTGGCCATGGACTTCGGGCGGATCACGATCCGGTCCGGATTGTCCCTGTACCTGTTCGGCACGCCGGGGCAGGACCGGTTCTGGTTCTTGTGGGACGAGCTGTCGCTCGGCGCGCTGGGCGCGGTGGTCCTGGCCGACACGCGGCGGCTGGAGGACTGCTTTCCGGCGGTGGACTACTTCGAGCACCGGCGCATCCCGTTCGTGGTGGCCGTCAACTGCTTCACGGACGCACGGCGGTACGGAGCGCACGACGTCGCGCGGGCCCTGGACCTGGAACAGGGGACGCCGGTGGTGCTGTGCGACGCGCGGGACCGGGATTCGGGGAAGGAAGTGCTGATCCGGCTGGTCGAGTACGCCGGGCGGGTGCACACCGCCCGGCTGCTGGACTCGGTGGGCTCGCAGGCCGATTCCGTCTGAAGGGGACGGGGCGGCGGCGACGGGTGTCAGTCGGCGAGGTCGGCGAGCGCGATCACCTTGTCGATCGGGACCCTGACGAGGAGTTCGGTCGGGACGGCGTTGCGGCGGGCGAAGGCCTCCCCCTGCTCCTCACCCATGTAGCGGGTGGCGATCCGGGCCGCCCAGGCGTGCAGTTCGTCCGGGCCGTCGCCGTACTCGCTGATCTCGGCTCGGCCCTGGAGGACGACGAAGGAGAAGGGCGGCCGTTCGTCGTCCACGCAGAGCGCGACCCGGCCGTCGCGGGTGAGGTTGCGCCCTTTGACGGTGTCCTTTCCGGTGTTGAAAACGAAGGAATCGCCGTCGAGCACGAACCAAATGGGAGCGATGTGCGGACTACCGTCCTCGCGCACGGTGGAGAGCTTTCCGGTGCGGGTCGAGTGCGAGACGAACGCCCGCCATTCCTCTTCAGTCATCTTCTTCGCCATGGGGACATCCTCCTTGCCCGAAAGGCGCTGGTGGGGAAGGCTTGCGGCACAAGTACGCGGGGTGGGGCGCGGCCATATGGCCGACGTCAACGGGGAGGGGCTGGGAATGGCACTGGACAAGCAACTGGACTGGCTGCTGGACGACCTGACGCGCAGGGTCCAGCAGGTGCGGCACGCGGTGGTGCTGTCCAACGACGGCCTGGTCACGGGGGCGAGCGCGGGGTTGGCGCGGGAGGACGCGGAACACCTGGCGGCTGTCGCGGCCGGACTGCAGAGCCTTGCCAAGGGGTCCGGCCGCCACTTCCGGGCCGGTGAAGTCCGGCAGACGATGGTCGAGTACGACGAAGGAGCGCTCTTCGTCATGGCCGCGGGCGCGGGCAGCAGCCTGTGCGTGTTGAGCGCCGCCGAGTCCGACATCGGTCAGGTCGCGTACGAGATGACGCTGCTGGTCAACCGGGTGGGGGAGCACCTGGGTGTTGCGGAGCGGCGGATCACCGGCGGCTGAGCGGGGCCGATTCGGGCGCCGCCCGGGAAGTTGTCCACAGGCCTCGCGGAGTGTCATTGCGCTGAGTTACGGTCTTCACACAGAGTAATCATTGCTCGTGGGGGAGGACCGTAATGAAGCAGATGGGGACCGCACTTCGGGACGCCGTGGCCGACGACGCCGTGGCCGACGGCGCCGCGGACGTGCTGGTGGGCGGCGCGCAGGCCGCAGGTGAACTGGGGCTGAGCCGGAACGAGTTCGCCAGGGCCGTCCAGCTGGGGATCGTGCGGGCCGGTCCGCGCACGCTCGCCGGGCCCGCGCGCTACGCACGGGCCGAGCTGGATCGGGTCAGGTCGGTGACGGGCCCGCCGGGCGCGCTGCGCGAGCGGGTCGAGACGGTGGCCGGGGCGGAGGCCGCGGCCGAGGTGGTGGGGGTCGGCCCGAGCCGCTTCACGCGGCTCGCGCGCTGCGGGCACGTGGTCCCGGTCGGCTACCGGATCAATCGGTACCGGGCCGTGGTGTGGCTCTACCTCACCGCGGAGCTACGGAGCTTCGCCGCGCGGGATCCGGGAATGCTGAGCGGGATCGCGCCCCCGGCGGACCGGGAACTGATGGCGGCCAAGGTGGATCTGCGCCCGCGCACGTGGCGCGGGCGGCATGTCGGGCTGCTGCTGAGACGAACCGCCGACCCGTGGGAGCGCGCCGCCGTACTGGCATCCGTGCTGCCCGAGGACGAGTTGCTGGAGGCCGTTCCCGACCCGGCGGAGCGGATCGTCCTGGCCGCCCTCGGCCCGCCCCCGCCGTACGGGCACCCGCAGGTTCCGGCGGCAGCCGCGGTGGCGACGGGGTTGCTGAAGGCCGGCCCGCCGGACGAGATCCACTGGTATCGCACCAGCTTGGACTTCGCCCTGGCGGGGGCGAGGGGTCAGTCGAAGTCGACGGGCGAGAGGGGGCCGACGTAGACCCAGGCCCCGCCCTCGCGGGTGAAGCTGCTGTGCTCGTGCAGCGAGCCGGTGTGACGGCCCTCGCGGTAGTGCGCGCGGAACTCCACCGAGCCCTCCGTCTCGAACATCCCGCCTCGCTCGGTGGCCAGGATCTCCAGCCGCTCCCAGCGCTGTTCGGGATCCAGGTCGAGGTGGTCCGGACGGGTGGTGGGGTGCCAGGAGCGCAGCAGGTAGGCGGTGTCGCCGACGGCGAAGGCACTGAACCGCGAGCGCATCAGCCGCTCGGCGGTGGGCGCCGAGCGAGCACCGGAGTGAAAGGGGCCGCAGCACTCCGGGTAGGCGGCGGGCAGCCCGCAGGGGCAGGGGACGGCAGGGGTGGACATGGGTGTGCTCAGTTCTCCGGGGCGGGCTCGGACGGCTTGGCGGGGTACGGACGGAAGAGGCCTTCCTGGACGACGGACACCAGCAATCTTCCCTCCACGTCGTAGATGCGGCCCCGGGCCAGGCCCCGGCCGCCGTGCGCGATGGGCGACTCCTGGTCGTACAGGAACCACTCGTCCGCCCGGAAGGGTCGGTGGAACCACATGGCGTGGTCCAGCGAGGCCATGTCGAAACCGCGCATGCCCCACAGGGGTTCCACCGGGATGCGTACGGCGTCGAGGAGGGTCATGTCACTTGCGTAGGTGAGGGCGCAGGTGTGGATGAGGGGGTCGTCGCCCAGCGGGCCGACCGCACGCATCCACACCGCGCTGCGCGGATCGGATCCCTTGAGCTCCTCAGGAGTCCAGCGGAGCCGGTTGACGTACCGGATGTCGAAGGGCTGGCGGCGGGCCATCCGCTCCAGTGCCTCCGGCAGCGCCCCGAGGTGCTCGCGGATCTCGTCCGCGACCTTGGGGAGCGTGTCCGGGTGGGGGACGTGGTGAGGAGGCAGCTGGTGTTCGATGCTGCCCTCCTCCGGATGATGGAAGGAGGCGGTGAGATTGAAGATCGTCTTGCCCTGTTGGACCGCGGTGACCCGGCGCGTGGTGAAGGACCGCCCGTCGCGCACCCGCTCCACCTGGTACACGATCGGCACCCCGGGGATGCCGGGGCGCAGGAAGTACGCGTGCAGCGAGTGGACCGGGCGGTCGCTCTCCACGGTGCGCCCCGCGGCCACCAGCGCCTGGCCGGCGACCTGCCCGCCGAAGACCCGCTGGAGGGATTCCTGCGGGCTGGCGCCGCGGAAGATGTTGACCTCGATCTGCTCCAGGTCGAGCAGATCGACCAGTCTCTCGGCGGGGTTCGTCATCAGAGGATCTCCAGTGTCGGGTCCGGCGAGTCGGGCGGGTACGGCGAGTCGGACGGGTACGGCGGGACGTGGCGGACGGTCAGAGCGCTCCGAGCTCGCCGACCGAGGTGACCCGGATGACGGCCCGGCCCTCCTCGTCGGAGGCGGCCAGGTCGACCTCGGCGCTGATGCCCCAGCCATGGTCCCCGTTGGGGTCCGCGAAGGTCTGGCGGACGCGCCACAGGCCGTGCGCCGGGTCCTCCTCGATCTGCAGGAGCTTCGGACCGCGCGCGTCGGGTCCGGTGCCCAGGTCGTCATACTCGTCCCAGTACCCGTCCAGGGCCTCGCCCCAGGCATCCGCGTCCCAGCCGGACTCGGCGTCCAGCTCGCCCAGCACGTTGACGTGGTCGAGGGCGGCCAGCTCCACACGGCGGAACATGGCGTTGCGGACCAGGACGCGGAAGGCGCGCGCGTTCGCGGTGACCGGCTTGACCTGGTCGGCCTTCTCCTGGGCCTGCTCCGCCGTCTCCACCTCCGGGTTTGCCAGCTGCTCCCACTCGTCCAGCAGACTGGAGTCGACCTGGCGGACCAGCTCGCCGAGCCAGGCGATCAGGTCCTGGAGGTCCTCGGACTTGAGGTCGTCGGGGATGGTGTGGTCCAGCGCCTTGAACGCGCTCGCCAGGTAGCGCAGCACGATGCCCTCGGTGCGGGCCAGCTCGTAGAAGGAGGTGAACTCGGTGAAGGTCATCGCGCGCTCGTACATGTCGCGGATGATCGACTTCGGGGAGACCGGGTGGTCGCGGACCCACGGGTGGCTCTTGGCGTACACGTCGTAGGCATGGGAGAGCAGCTCTTCGAGCGGCTTGGGATAGGTGACGTCCTGGAGCCGCTCCATCCGCTCCTCGTACTCGATGCCGTCGGCCTTCATCTGGCCGACCTGGATGCCGCGTTCCTTGTTCTGCTGGGCGGCCAGGATCTGCCGCGGGTCGTCCAGCGTGGACTCCACGACGGAGACCATGTCCAGCGCGTAGGAGGGGGACTCCGGGTCCAGCAGGTCGAAGGAGGCCAGGGCGAAGGTGGACAAGGGCTGGTTGAGCGCGAAGTCCTGCTGGAGGTCGACGGTGAGCCGGATGGTGCGGCCCTCCGCGTCCGGTGTGTCGAGCTTCTCGACCACACCGCCGTCCAGCAGCGAGCGGTAGATCGCGATGGCCCGGCGGATGTGCCGCAGCTGGGCCTTGCGGGGCTCGTGGTTGTCCTCCAGCAGGTGGCGCATCGCCTGGAAGGCGTCGCCCGGCCGGGCGATGACCGACAGCAGCATGATGTTGGTGACCTTGAAGCGCGAGGTGAGCGCCTCCGGGTCGGCGGCGATGAGCTTCTCGAACGTGGTGTCCGACCAGGCGACGAAGCCCTCGGGAGCCTTCTTGCGCACCACCTTGCGGCGCTTCTTCGGATCGTCGCCCGCCTTCGCGAGCGCCTTCTCGTTCTCGATGACGTGCTCGGGGGCCTGCGCGACCACATAGCCCGCGGTGTCGAAGCCGGCCCGGCCGGCGCGCCCCGCGATCTGGTGGAACTCCCGGGCGCGCAGCGTGCGGACCCGGTTGCCGTCGTACTTGGTGAGCGCGGTGAACAGCACCGTGCGGATCGGGACGTTGACGCCGACCCCGAGGGTGTCCGTACCGCAGATGACCTTCAGCAGACCGGCCTGGGCGAGCTTTTCGACGAGACGCCGGTACTTGGGCAGCATGCCGGCGTGGTGCACACCGATGCCGTGCCGGACGTAGCGGGAGAGGTTCTGGCCGAACTTGGTGGTGAAGCGGAAATTGCCGATGAGATCGGCGATCTTGTCCTTCTCCTCGCGCGTGCACATGTTGATGCTCATGAGCGACTGCGCCCGCTCGACCGCCTGGGCCTGGGTGAAGTGCACGATGTAGACGGGGGCCTGCCGGGTCTCCAGCAGCTCGGTGATCGTATCGGTGATCGGCGTGGTGACGTACTCGTACGAGAGCGGGACGGGCCGGGTCGCGGAGCGGACCACCGAGGTGGGCCGGCCGGTGCGCCGGGTCAGGTCCTCCTCGAACCGCTTCATGTCGCCGAGGGTCGCCGACATCAAGATGAACTGCGCCTGCGGCAGCTCAAGCAGCGGGATCTGCCAGGCCCAGCCGCGGTCCGGCTCCGCATAGAAGTGGAACTCGTCCATCACGACCTGGCCGATGTCGGCGTGCTTGCCGTCGCGCAGGGCGATCGAGGCCAGCACCTCGGCGGTGCAGCAGATCACCGGGGCGTCCGCGTTCACGGAGGCGTCGCCCGTCAGCATGCCGACGTTCTCCGTGCCGAAGAGCTTGCACAGGTCGAAGAACTTCTCCGACACCAGCGCCTTGATCGGGGCGGTGTAGAAGGTGACCTTGTCCTGGGCCAGGGCGGTGAAGTGCGCGCCGGCGGCGACCAGGCTCTTGCCGGAGCCGGTCGGGGTGGACAGGATCACGTTCGCCCCGGAGACGACCTCGATCAGCGCCTCCTCCTGAGCCGGGTACAGGGAGATGCCCTGGTCCTCCGCCCACGAGGAGAAAGCCTCGAAGAGGGCGTCGGGGTCGGCGTTCGGCGGGAGCTGATCAATGAGGGTCACACCCCCCATCTTGCCTGGCTTCCCCCCGGATCAGGGAACCGGCGGACGGAATGAAGATCACCGACGGTACGCTGTGCCGTCGATGCGGCCCGAACGAAACCGTCGACCGGGCCCGACCACACACCAGCGGGGCGGGAAACGACCATGATGGGTCCGGCGCACTCACTGTCCGGGGCAGCGGCCTGGCTGGGGGTGGGCGCCGCCACCGCGGCCGCCGGACACCCCATGCCCTGGCCCGTCCTCGTCGTCGGAGCGCTGATCTGCGCCGGGGCGGCCCTCGCCCCCGACCTCGACCACAAGTCGGCGACGATCTCGCGGGCTTTCGGTCCGCTCTCCAAAGGCGTGTGCGAGGTGGTCGACAAGATCTCCTACGCCGTCTACAAGGGCACCCGCTCCAAGAAGGACGCCCGTCGCACCGGGGGCCACCGCACCCTGACGCACACCTGGCTCTGGGCCGTCCTGATCGGCGGCGGGTCCTCCCTGCTCGCCGTCACCGCCGACCGCTGGGGTGTGCTCGCCCTGCTCTTCGTGCACCTGGTGCTCGCGGTCGAGGGCCTGCTGTGGCGGGCTGCCCGGATGTCCAGCGACGTCCTGGTCTGGCTGCTCGGCGCAACCAGCGCGTGGATCTTGGCCGGGGTACTGGACCAGCCCGGCAACGGCGCGAACTGGCTGTTCGACGGACCGGGCCAGGAGTACCTCTGGCTCGGCCTGCCGATCGTGCTCGGGGCCCTGGTCCACGACATCGGCGACGCGCTCACCGTGTCCGGCTGCCCGGTCCTGTGGCCGCTGCCGATCGCCGGCAAGCGCTGGTACCCGATCGGCCCGCCGAAGGCGATGCGGTTCCGCGCCGGCAGCTGGGTGGAGCTGAAGGTCCTCATGCCGGTCTTCATCGTGCTGGGCGCCTTCGGCGGAGCCTCGGCCCTCGGCTTCATCTAGCCCCTGCCCCGTCGGCGGATGGCTGAGAACGCACCATCGCGCCCCGGGTTCGCCGAGGCCTTCTGTTCAGCTCCCTCCCCGGCGGCCATGATGTGCGCCGACGAGCCGTCAGTGCCGTCGGCTCGCGTCAGGACCCGGGGGGATCCATGCACACGGGGAACAGAAGCATCCGTACGACCCTGGCGGGGGTGATGCTCGCCACGCTCACCGTCGCCCTACCGGCCCACACCGCCGCGGCGGAGCCCGGCGGAACGCCGGACGCGGGGCCGCACTGCAAACCGTCCCTGCGGATCCTGGAGTCGCTCCCGGGCGAGGACCCGTACCCGAACCCGTGGCTGCACCGCACCCAGGTCAACGACATCGGCCCGGCCGGGCTGTCGGTCGGTGTCTCCCACGACCTGCCGGCGTACTGGATCGGCACCAAGGTCTTCGCCGTACCGCTGCCCGCCGGGACCACGGGCGGACGGGTGGAGGCGGTCAACCGGTCCGGCCTCATGGCCGGCACGCTGACCACCCCGGACTGGACCAGGACCCTGGCCTTCAGCTACCGGCCGGGGGCACGCACCGTCACCCTGCTGCCCGGCGGGCACACCGCCAGCGACGTCAACGACCGGGGCCACATCGTCGGTACCCGCTGGGACGACGACCCCGGAGTCACCACCGGCCTCGAATGGGCGGCCGGCAGGATCCATCGCAAACTCTTCGTGCCGCCCGGCTACCGGCTCGACTACGTGACGGGCATCAACAACGCCGGTCAGGTCATCGGTTCCGGCTTCGGGCCGTCCGGCATCGACGACAACCAACCCACCAGCCCCGGGCTGCTCTGGTCCGCCGCCGTGGACGCCAGGCCCGTCGCCCTCACGCCCCTCGGCAGCCTCGACCACCAGTACCGGCCGCAGAAGATCGACAACTCGGGCCGGATCGTCGGCACCTACGTGTCCCCTCAGGAGCAGTGGCTCAACCTACCGACCGTCTGGGTCGCCCCCTACGGGCCGGCCACCCACGCGCCCCGGCTCCCGACCGCCCACAACGGCACCCTCGAGGGCATCAGTCCGAGCACGAACGTCTCGGTCGGCATCGGCAGTCAATTCCTGTACCCCTGGCCGCCGCCGCAGGACAGCCCGTTGGTGCGGGCCCAGTACTGGACCGGTGAAGGCCCCATGCGCGCCCTTCCCGCACTCGTCCCGAACGCCTTCACCACCGCGTACACCGTCACCGACGACGACCGCGTCGGCGGCGCCGCCGAGGACGCCGGGGGCGACACCCACCCCGTCATCTGGACCTGTGCCCGCAAGCAGGCTTTCATCCCCGCCGGCTGACCAGGCGGGGGTGAAGGACGGGCGAACGGCGTGGGGGTAGGCGGAGCGGGGCGGCCGGGCGGCGGGAGGACCAGGTCCCAGCCGCTGCCCGGCCCCGTCCCAGCCGCCGCCCGGCCCCGTCCCGGGCGGTCCTGGCCCGGCTCAGCCGTGCCAGGACCGCCACAACGCGGCGTACGCCCCGCCGGCCGCGACCAGCTCGTCGTGCGAGCCGAGTTCGCTGATCCGTCCGCCCTCGACCACCGCGATCACGTCCGCGTCGTGCGCGGTGTGCAGCCGGTGGGCGATGGCGATGACCGTGCGGCCGTCCAGCACCCGGGCCAGCGAGCGCTCCAAGTGCCGGGCCGCGCGCGGGTCCAGCAGCGAGGTGGCCTCGTCCAACACCAGCGTGTGCGGGTCGGCCAGTACCAGCCGGGCGAGCGCGATCTGCTGGGCCTGCGCCGGGGTCAGCGCCGTGCCACCGGAACCGACCTCGGTGTCCAGGCCGGCCTCCATGGCCCGCGCCCAGCCGTCGGCGTCCACCGCGGCCAGCGCCGCCCACAGCTCGGTGTCGCCGGCGCCCGTCCGCGCCAGGAGGAGGTTGTCCCGCAGCGTGCCCACGAACACGTGGTGCTCCTGGTTGACCAGGGCCACGTGTTCGCGCACCCGTTCCGCGGGCATCCGCGACAGCTGCGCCCCGCCGAGGGTGACCTCGCCGGTCCGGGGCGCGTAGATGCCCGCGAGCAGCCGTCCCAGGGTGGACTTGCCCGCCCCCGAGGGGCCGACCAGCGCCATCCGGGTGCCCGGCGGCACGGACATCGACACCTGGTGCAGGACGTCCACGCCCGCCCGGTAGCCGAAGTGGACCTCCTGGGCCCGCACGTCCCTGCCCTCGGGCGCCACCTTCGCGTCCCCCGCGTCCGGTTCGATCTCCCGCACGCCCACCAGGCGGCCGAGCGAGACCTGGGCGACCTGCAACTCGTCGTACCAGCGCAGGATCAGACCGATCGGATCGACCAGCATCTGGGCGAGGAGCGCGCCCGTGGTCAGCTGCCCGACCGACATCCAGCCCCGCATCACGCAGAAGCCGCCGATCATCAGCACCGAGCCGAGGATCGTCACGAAGGTCACGTTGATGACGGGGAAGAGCACCATCCGCAGGAAGAGCGTGTACCGCTCCCACGCCACCCACTGCGAGATCCGCCGCTCCGACAGCGCGATCCGCTCCGGCCCGAGGCGGTGCGCCTCGACCGTGCGGCCCGCGTCCACCGTTTCGGTGAGCACGGCAGAGACGGCGGCGTAGCCGGCCGCCTCCGAGCGGTACGCCGACGGCGCCCGCCGGAAGTACCAGCGGCAGCCGATCACCAGCACCGGCAGCGCCACCAGCGCGGCCAGCGCCAGCGGCGGTGCCGTCACCGCGAGAGCCCCGAACAACAGCCCCGCCCACACCACACCGATGGCCAGCTGCGGCACGGCCTCGCGCATCGCGTTCGCGAGCCGGTCGATGTCGGTGGTGATCCGAGACAGCAGATCACCGGTACCGGCCCGCTCCAGCACGCCCGGCGGCAGCCCCACCGACCGCACCAGGAAGTCCTCGCGCAGATCGGCCAACATCTCCTCGCCGAGCATCGCCCCGCGCAGCCTGACCAGTCGGACGAAGAACGTCTGGACCGCCAGCGCCAGCGTGAACAGCAGGGCCACACGCCCCAGATGCAGTTCGCGCGCCCCCGCCGAGAGGTCGTCCACGATCCGGCCCAGCAGGTACGGGCCGACCATGGAGGCGATCACCGCGGCCGCGTTGACGCTCACCAGCACCACGAAGGCCCGCCGGTGGCGCCGGAACAGGCCGCGCACATAGTCCCGTACGGTCGCCGACGTGCCCACGGGCAGGGTCGCGGCCGAGTCGGGGGCCGCCGGATCGTACTTTGGCGGCGCCACGCCGATCATGCGGATTCCTCGATCTCTGTGAGTGCTTCTGCCAGCTCCGTCAGTTCCAACCCGCCGAGCCGCTGCTCCTCGTCGGTCTCGCGGGTGACGACCGCCCGGTAGCGGGGCTCGCGCTGCAGCAGCTCGCGATGGGTGCCGACGGCCGCCGCCTTGCCCCCGTCGATGAGCACGACCCGGTCCGCGCGGTCCAGCAGCAGCGGCGAGGACGCCAGTACCACCGTGGTCCGCCCGGCGCGCAGGGCCGCGATCCCGTCCGCGATCCGCGCTTCGGTGTGCGAGTCGACCGCGGAGGTCGGCTCGTCCAGCACCAGTACCTCCGGGTCGGTGACCAGGGACCGGGCCAGGGCGAGCCGCTGGCGCTGGCCGCCCGACAGGGACCGGCCGCGCTCGGTGATCCGGGCGTCCATCGGGTCCTCGACCCCGTCCGGAGCCGACTGCAGCAGTGCGTCCAGGACGTCCGCGCACTGGGCGGCGCCCAGCGCCGCACCGGAGTCGACCGCTCCGGAGGCCGGTACGTCGAACAGCTCCCGCAGGGTCCCGGACAGCAGCACCGGATCCTTGTCCTGTACGAGGACCAAGGTGCGCGCGGTGTCCAGTTCCAGCTCGTCCAGCGCGACTCCGCCGAGGAGCACGGACGGCGTCCCGGCCTCGTCGGCCCCGGAATCAGCCCCGGAATCCGCCCCGGAACCGGCCCTGGCGTCGGCCTCCGCGTCGGCCCCGGTTCCGGCTCCGGCTCCGGCCTCCGACACCGGGTCGCCGTCCATCGGATGACCGCCCAGGCGTTCGGCGAGCCGCCCGGCGAGGTCTGGGTCCCCGCACACGACGGCGGTGAACCGCCCCGCGGGGGCCAGCAGCCCGGTCTGCGGGTCGTAGAGGTCCCCGCCCGCGGCCGGTGCCTGCACCGGATCGGTGCGCGCGGGGCGTTCGCCGGCGGAGTCCGTCCGGGTCAGTGACAGCACCCGGGCGGCCCGCTGGGCGGAGGGACGCGAGAAGGAGTACGCCATCGCGATCTCCTGGAAGTGCCGCAGCGGGTAGAGCAGGGTCGCGACCACGCTGAACGCGGCGACCAGCTCGCCCACGGCGATGCGCCCGTCCGAGACGAGCGTGGCGCCGTACCAGACCACCGTGATCATCAGCGCGCCCGGGAGCACCACCTGGATCGCCGAGATCAGCGCCCACATCCGGGCGCTGCGCACGGCTGCCTCGCGGACCTCCTGAGAGGCCTCGCGGTAGCGGCCGAGGAACAGCTCCTCACCGCCGATGCCGCGCAGTACGCGCAGGCCCGCGACGGTGTCGGAGGCCAGCTCGGTGGCCTTGCCCGCCTTCTCCCGCTGGACGTCGGCACGCTGGGTGGCGCGCGGCAGCAGCGGTAGCGAGGCCAGGGCGACCAGCGGCACGCCGATGGCCACGACCACGCCGAGCTCGGGGGCGTAGAACAGCAGCCCGACGCAGACGAGGACGACGGAGAAGAGGGCCGCGAGGAAGCGCGAGACCGCCTCCACGAACCATCCGATCTTCTCCACGTCGCCCGTGGACACCGCGACCACCTCGCCCGCGGCGACCCGACGGGTGAGGGCGGAGCCCAGCTCGGCCGTCTTGCGGGCCAGGAGCTGCTGCACCCGTGCCGCGGCGGTGATCCAGTTGGTGACGGCCGTGCTGTGGAGCATGGAATCGCCGACCGAGATGGCGATGCCGGTGACCAGGAGCAGCGCGCCGACGAGCAGCAGCCCGTTCGGATCGCGGTCGACGACCGCGTCGACGCCGAGGCCCACCGCGTACGGCAGTGCGGCGACTCCGGTGAAGTGCAGCATCCCCCAGCACAGGCTCTTGAGCTGTCCGCCGAGTTGGCCACGCCCCAGCCACAGCAGGAACCGGGGGCCGGACCGAGCGTCCGGTACCCCTGGATCCGGATACGGAAGATCGCTGATCTGCATGACGCCCCAAGACTGGTCGAGTGGTCCAAACCGTGCAAGGTTCGCCTTCGGGACCGACGCCGAGCAATCGGTTTTCCGCGGGACGTACGCTGCGGCCAGCAGGTTTGCGGCAGCGGGGGAGGACTGGGCGCCTGGTCACGGGGGTTGCGCGCCCCGGCGCTCACGGGCGGGTGGCGCGCTCCAGTTCGAGCAGGGCCGAGTAGTAGGTCCGCCCCGTCGCCCGGTCCATGCCCACCTCGCACATGCGGTTCGCCGACAGGTGCGCGTCGAAGGCCCGCGCCGTCACCTCCGCGGCCTCGCGCGCCGTCGCCGAGGCCGTCAGTTCCGGGTGCAGCATTCCCCGGTCGCCCGCGAAGGCACAGCAGCCCGCGTCGTCGGGGACCACCACCTCCTCGGCGCACGCCTCGGCGACCGCCCGCAGCCGGTCCTCGTCGCCCAAGTGCCGCATCGAGCAGGTGGGGTGGAGCACGGCCGAGCCCACCCTGCGCCGGACCTCCAGACGCGGCAGCAACTCCTCGGCGGCCCACCCGATCGAGTCGAGGACCCGCAGTTCTGCGTGGAGGGCACGGTTCTCCGGCGTCAGGTACGGGACCACTTCGCGCGCGATGCCCAGCGTGCAGGAAGAGGCGTCCACGACCAGCGGCAGCAGCCCACCGGCCGTCCAGCCCCAGGCCGCCTCGACGATCCGGTTGGCCATCACCCGGGTGCCGGCTTCGTAGCCCTTGGAGCTCCAGATCGTCGCGCAACAGGTGCCGCCGACGTCGGAGGGGATCCAGACGGGCCGTCCGGCCCGCTCCGACACGGTCACGACGGCCTGGGGCAGGGAGGGGCCGGGCCGGCCCTCCGGGCCGCCGAAGATGCGGTTGACGCAGGCCGGGTAGTACACGGCCGCGGCGCCCACCCGCCGGGTCGGCGGCAGCGGTCGGGCGGCGGCGCCGGGGAGCTGCGCCGACCACTGGGGAACCAGGTCCGGACGCACGGCCTTGCGCGCGGCCCCGGTGACCGCTTCCAGCAGCCGGTCGCCGACACGCGAGGGGACCCGGTCGGCGGCGGCCACCGAGAGCCGGGCGGCGGCCTCGGCGGCCCCGAACCGCCGGGCTGCCAGCGCGGCAGCGGCTTCCTCGCGCGGGCCGTGACGGCGGTGGCGGAAGTCCTTCATCAGCGCCCCGGTGTCGATGCCGACCGGACAGGCGAGCTTGCAGGTGGAGTCGACGGCGCAGGTGTCCACCGCGTCGTAGCCGTAGGAGGCGAGCAGTCCGTCCAAGACGGGGGAACCGGGCTGCTGGCGCAGCATTTCGCGGCGCAGCACGATGCGCTGGCGCGGAGTGGTCGTCAGGTCCTCGCTGGGGCAGGTCGGTTCGCAGAAGCCGCACTCGATGCAGGGGTCGACCACGGCCTCCACCTGTGGAATGGTCTTCAGGCCGCGCAGGTGGGCCCGTGGGTCGCGGTCGAGGAGGATGCGCGGCGCGAGCACCCCCTCCGGGTCGACGAGCCGCTTGGTGCGCCACATCAGGTCCGCGGCCGCGGGGCCCCATTCCAGCTCCAGGAAGGGGGCCATGTTGCGGCCCGTGGAGTGCTCGGCCTTCAGGGAACCGTCGAACCGCTCCACGGTGAGCCGGCAGAAGGCCTCCATGAAGGCCCCGTAGCGCTCGACGTCAGCGGGGTCTGCGGCGTCGAAGGCGAGCATGAAGTGCAGGTTGCCGTGGGCTGCGTGACCGGCGACGGCCGCGTCGAAACCGTGCTCCGCCTGGAGCGCGAGGAGCGCCTCGCAGGCTTCGGCCAGCCGGGACGGCGGCACCGCGAAGTCCTCGGTGATCAGGGTGGTGCCCCGGGCGCGGGCTCCGCCGACGGCGGTGACGAAGGCCTTGCGGGCCCGCCAGTAGCCGCCCACGGTCTTCGGGTCGCCGGTGAAGGCGTTGGTGATCGAAGCCGCCGGGGCGACCAGGTCGAGCTCCTCCAGGAGCCGGGCGGCCCGCTGCGCGCAGGCGTCCCGGCCCGCCTCGTCCGGCGCCCGGAACTCCACGAGCAGGGCCGTGGTCTCCCGGGGGAGGTCCGCCCAGTCGGCGGGCACGCCCGCGACGCTGACCGAGGCGCGCAGGGTGTTGCCGTCCATGAGCTCGACGGCGACGGCTCCCGCCCCGTTGAAGAGGGGCACGGCCGCGGCCGCGGCGGGCAGCGAGGGGAAGAACAGCAGGGCGGAGCAGAGTTCGCGGTCCAGCGGGAGGGTGTCGAAGACGACCTCGGAGATGAAGCCCAGGGTGCCCTCCGAGCCGACCATGAGCCCCCGCAGGATTTCGACGGGGGTGGTGCCGTCCAGGTAGGCGTCGAGGCGGTAGCCGGTGGTGTTCTTGATCTCGTACTTGGCTCGGATGCGGGCGACCAGCGCGGGATCGGCCTCGATCTCCCGCTTGATCTCCATCAGCCCCCGGCACAGGGCCGGTTCGGCGCGGGACAGCTCCTCGTCGGCGAGCGGGTCGGCGGTGTCCACGACGGTGCCGCCCGGAAGGACGAAGGTGAGGGAGGAGAGCGTGCGGTAGGAGTTGCGGGTGGTGCCCGCCGTCATACCGGACGCGTTGTTGGCGACGACCCCGCCGAGGGTGCAGGCGATCGCGCTGGCCGGGTCGGGGCCGAGGATCCGGCCGTGCCGGGCGAGGGCCGCATTCGCCCGGGCCACGGTGGTGCCGGGTCGGATCCTGGCTCGCCGACCCTCCTCCAGCACCTCGATCCCGACCCAGTGACGGCGTACGTCGACCAGGATGTCCTCCCCCTGGGCCTGGCCGTTGAGCGAGGTCCCGGCGGCGCGGAACACGACTTCGCGCTGCCGGCCGTGGGCGTACGAGAGCACCGCGGAGACGTCGTCGATGTCCTCGGCGATCACCACGACCTGGGGTACGAAGCGGTAGGGGGAGGCGTCGGAGGCGTAGCGGACCAGGTCGGAGACATTCCACAGCACCTTCTCCGGGCCCAGCAGCTCGGTCAGCTCGGTGCGCAACGGCTCGGGCGTGCCACCGGCCCGGTGCCCGGCGAGCCGGTCGGGCGCGGGGCCGCTGATGCTGCGGGGGCGCAGGGCCCCCGGCTTCGGTTCCAGCAGCGGCATCTGCGACCCCTCGCTTCGTCGAGGCCCACGGGTGGCCTACTCAGCAGGTGCGCTCCGCCGGGGCGTCCGACAGGGCGGCCAGCAGACCGCCGAGCACTTCGCGCTGGTCGGCGGTCAACGGAGCCAGGATCTCCTCCGCCGCGTCGGTTCGCGCGTTGCGCAGTCGGCGCAGCGTGGCGCGGCCGGTGTCGGTGAGCTCGATCCGGATGACGCGGCGGTTCGCGGGGTCGGGTGCGCGCCGTACGCACCCGGCCGCCTCCAGGCCGTCCACGAGGGTGGTCACCGCACGCGGCACGACTTCCAGGCGGGCGGCGAGATCCGCCATACGGGGTGCCTGCTCTCCCTCGTAGTGCGAGACGAGGCGCAGCAAACGACTCTGGGCGGGAGTGATCCCGAGCGGCACCATGTGGCGCTTCTGGATCCGGTGCAGCCTGCGCGTCAGGCGCAGGAGCTGTTCGGCGAGAAGGCGATCGGTGTCGGAGGCTGAGGCGGAGGCGGAGCTCATGCGGGAAGAATATCAGGATGCCATTCATTGTGAGCATAGGTAACAATGACCTATGCTCCAATGGCCCCGACCTTGCCGAAGGGGACATCGCGAGGACCTCGACCCTGACTCCTGACCCCTGACTCCTGACCCCCGAGAGGGTGCCCATGCCGCACGACGAACCGAAGTGGATCCCGTCGAAAGACCCCGTCGACCCCGCCCGGCCCGCCCCGGCGGAGCAGCCGCGCGAGCTGCGCCGCATCGTGGGGCTGTTCCGGCCCTACCGTGGTCGGCTCGCCGTCGTTGGCCTGCTCGTCGGCGCCTCCTCGCTGGTCGGCGTCGCCTCCCCGTTCATGCTCCGGGAGATACTCGACGTCGCGATCCCGCAGGGCCGCACCGGGCTGCTCAGCCTGCTCGCGCTCGGCATGATCCTCACCGCTGTCGTCACCAGCGTCTTCGGCGTGCTCCAGACCCTGATCTCCACCACCGTCGGCCAGCGCGTCATGCACGACCTGCGCACCGCCGTCTACGCGCAGCTCCAGCGGATGCCGCTGGCCTTCTTCACTCGGACCCGCACCGGAGAGGTGCAGTCCCGCATCGCCAACGACATCGGTGGCATGCAGGCCACCGTCACCTCCACCGCGACCTCGCTCGTCTCGAACCTGACGGCCGTCGTCGCCTCCGTGGTCGCCATGCTCGCGCTCGACTGGCGGCTCACCCTCGTCTCGCTCCTCCTGCTCCCCGTCTTCGTGTGGATCAGCCGGCGGGTCGGCCGGGAGCGCAAGAAGATCACCATGAAGCGGCAGAAGCAGATGGCCGCCATGGCCGCGACGGTCACCGAGTCGCTCTCGGTGAGCGGCATCCTGCTCGGCCGCACCATGGGCCGCTCCGAGTCCCTCACCTCCGCCTTCTCCGCCGAGTCCGAGAAGCTCGTCGGTCTGGAAGTGCGTTCCAGCATGGCCGGCCGCTGGCGGATGTCCACCATCGGCATCGTCATGGCCGCGATGCCCGCCCTCATCTACTGGGCGGCCGGCATCGCCCTCCAGACGGGCGCGCCCTCGCTCTCCGTCGGCACCCTCGTCGCCTTCGTCACGCTCCAGCAGGGACTGTTCCGTCCCGCCGTCAGCCTGCTGTCGACGGGTGTGCAGATCCAGACCTCGCTCGCGTTGTTCGCCCGCATCTTCGAGTACCTCGACCTTCCGGTGGACATCACCGAGCGCGCGGACGCGGTGCGGCTGGACCGGGCCAAGGGCGAGGTCACCCTGGAGGACGTGCACTTCGCGTACGACGCCAAGAACGGTCCGACCCTCTCGGGGATCGACATCACCGTTCCGGCCGGCGGGTCTCTCGCCGTCGTCGGCCCGACCGGCTCCGGCAAGAGCACCCTCAGCTACCTGGTGCCCCGGCTCTACGACGTCACCGGCGGACGGGTCGCCCTCGACGGGGTGGACGTGCGCGACCTCGACTTCGACTCACTGGCCCGCTCGATCGGCGTGGTGTCCCAGGAGACCTACCTCTTCCACGCCTCGGTCGCCGACAACCTGCGCTTCGCCAAGCCGGACGCCACCGACGAGGAGATCGCCGAGGCGGCCCGGGCGGCCCAGATCCACGACCACATCGCCTCCCTGCCCGACGGGTACGACACCCTGGTCGGCGAGCGCGGCTACCGGTTCTCCGGAGGCGAGAAGCAGCGCCTGGCCATCGCCCGCACCATCCTGCGGGACCCACCGGTGCTGATCCTCGACGAGGCCACCAGCGCCCTCGACACCCGTACCGAGCACGCCGTCCAGCGGGCCATCGACAACCTCTCCGCGGGCCGCACGACCATCACCATCGCGCACCGCCTCTCCACCGTCCGCGACGCCGACCAGATCGTGGTCCTGGACGCCGGGCGCATCGCCGAGCGCGGCACCCATGAGGAGCTGCTCAAGGTGGACGGCCGGTACGCGGCCCTGGTCCGCCGGGACCGCGACGCAGCGCTCGCGCCCGAACCGCCCGAGGGCGCCCAGCTGGCTCCGGTAAATGTGTGACCGTACGACCGGCACACCGGCCGGGTGCCGAAAATGTGAGGAATCGCGGGTTAGCGTTCCCGCATGCGCCATGAGCACCGGCCGCCGCAACGCCGTTCCCGGCTGACCCGCCGGGGTCGGCTGGCGCTCTTCCTCGGCACGCTGCTCGCCCTCGGTGCGACGGCCCTGATCCCCGTGCTGCGCGGTGGCGAAGTGCCCCAGACGCCGCGCCGGCTACTGATCCCCGAGGGCTGGCGGGCCCCGCAGGTGTATGCCGCGGTCGACCGCGAGCTGAAGCTCCCGCCGGGATCCACGAAAGCGGCGGTGGCCACCGCCGGACTGGCCCTGCCCGCGGAGGCCAAGGGCAACCCGGAGGGCTACCTCTTCCCGGCGGCGTACCCGGTGACCTCGAAGTCCACCCCGGCCACCCTCCTCACGCACATGGTGCGGACGGCGAACCAGAAGCTCGCCACCCAGGCCGTCGCCGACGGCGGCAAGGCCCACGGGATGACCCCGTACCAGACGGCCACCCTGGCCAGCATCATCGAGGCGGAGGCCGAGGGCCGCGCCGACATGGCCAAGGTCGCACGGGTGGTGCACAACCGGCTGGCGAAGTCGATGCCGCTCCAGATGGACTCCACCATCAACTACGCGCTGAACCGCAGCACCGTCGACACCAAGCTGAGCGACACCCGGATCGACAGCCCCTTCAACACCTACGCACGCCAGGGACTACCGCCCACGCCGATCGACAGCCCGGGACTACAGGCGATGGCTGCCGCGGTCGCCCCGACGCCCGACGACTGGTTGTTCTTCGTCACCGTCAAGCCGGGGGACACCCGCTTCTCGACGACGTACGAGGAACACAAGAAGCACGTCGCGGAGTTCAACCGGATCCGCGCGGGCGCCGGCCCCCGCACGGGTCAGGCCGGTCCCCCCGGGAAATGAGGGGCGGTGGACCTCGCGACGGATCTACGATCGGCGGCCTGCCGAACCGGTGGACCGAGGGGGCGAACCGTGAAATGGCCGTGGAGAGCGAAGACGGAGGCTGAAGCCGAGGTCGGAAACAGCGCGGAAGCGATCGACGAACTGGCTTTCGACGCGGAGTCGATCGGCAAGCGCATTCAGGCGCGCCTGGACGCGGAGGCGAAGGCCGCCGCGTCCGCCGAGCGGGCAGGGCACGAGCGGATGGTCGAACGGTGGGGCAGCAGGGTCGTCGAGTGGCGCGGCTGGCTGGCCCGTTCCCCCGCCGGAGTGGACCTGCTCCACTGGTGGTACGACGAGGCCGAACTGACCGCCCTGGTCGGTGCGGAACGGTACGTGGAACGCCTGGGAGAACTGCTCTCGCAGGCGTCGGCGCGCGACATCGCGGCGATGGGCATCGGCTGCACCCGGCGTGTCGACCGGGCCTGTCGCTTCGCCGGGACCTGCAGCCAGGATCCCGTCGTACCGCCGGGCGAGAAGCTCGCGAGCCATCGGCACGGGGAGGTACCCGGGGCGTGCAGCAGCTTCCTCGACTGCTGGTCCGAGCACCAGATCGACGTGACCTTCGCCGACGGCGACGACCACCGGTCGGTGCTCCTGTTCCGCGACCATCCGGGCAAGGCCCGGCTCTGGGTGGACGGCGTGCGCGTGGGGGAGGGCGAACGGCTGGACAAGGGCGGCTTCTGGGAGGATGAGCGCTACTTCACGATCCGGATCGAGGGCCCGAAGGACCACCCTGAGCAGGGGCCCGGCGAGATGGGCCGCGAGCTCTACAACATCGTCTCGCTCCTGATCCACGACGCGGAGCGGGGCACCACGCGCATCCTCGTCCCGGAGGCCACCGAGAGCTGGACCGATCCCGTTCTGGACGTGACGGACGGGACGGGCCGGGTGTACCCGACCCGTGAGGCCCGCGGGGCCAACGGCACCCCGGACCGGATCATCCCCCTCGACCGCCCCGAGACCGGCTGAAGTCCGCAGGCTGCTCAGACCACCGGGACAGGGACGGGGACGGGGGCAGGGACGGGCATCGGGACGGGGACGGGGACGGGGGCAGGGACCGGCATCGGGGCGGAGGCAGGGACCGGGGCGCCGGTCCGTTCGCGGGCGAGGAGCCGGCGGATCTCGCGGACCGCGGCGCCGCCCGCGCGGTTGGCGCCGATGGTCGACGCCGACGGGCCGTAGCCCACCAGGTGGACCCGCTCGTCGCGCACGGCCCGGGTCCCCTCGACCCGGATGCCTCCGCCCGGCTCGCGCAGGTGCAGCGGGGCGAGGTGGTCGACGGCCGCCCGGAATCCGGTGGCCCACAGGATGACGTCCGCGTCCACACGGCTCCCGTCGGCCCAGACGGCGCCCGTGGCGGTGATCCGGTCGAAGGCGGGCCGCCGGGCCAGCACGCCCGAGGCCAGACCGGCCCGGACGGCGTCGTTCAGCGGGAGTCCCGTCACGCTGACCACGCTCTGCGGCGGCAGCCCCCGGCGCACGCGGTCGTCCACCAGGGCCACGGCGGCCCGGCCCTCGGCCTCGCCGAAGTTTCCGTCGCGGAAGACCGGGGGCCGCCGGGTCACCCAGGTGGTTCCCGCCGCGACCTCGGTGATCTCCAGGAGGTGCTGCACCGCCGAGGTGCCGCCGCCGACGACGATCACCCGTGCCCCCGCGAACTCCTGCGGACCCGGATAGCTCGCGGTGTGCAGCTGGCGGCCGCGGAAGGTCTCCTGCCCCGGGTAGCGCGGCCAGAACGGCCGGTCCCAGGTCCCGGTGGCGTTGACCAGGGCCCGGGCCGACCAGCTGCCGGCCGAGGTCTCCACGTGCAGCCGACCCGCGTCCCCCTCGCGTACGGCGGACACGTCCACGGGCCGGCGTACGCGCAGGTCGAAGCGGTCCTCGTAGGCGGCGAAGTACTCCCCGATGACCTGCGACGACGGCTGCAGCGGGTCGGCGCCCGTCAGCTCCATGCCGGGCAGGGCGTGCATGCCGTGGACCTTGCCGTACGTGAGCGAGGGCCAACGGAACTGCCAGGCGCCGCCGGGGCCGGGTGCGTGGTCGAGGACCACGTGGTCGAGCCCCGCCCGCGACAGGTGGTAGGCGCTGGACAGGCCTGCCTGCCCGGCGCCGATGACCACCACGTCCACGTCCACCGGCACGTCCGCGCCCCGCATCATGTCGTTCACGGTTGTACCAACCTGCGGCGGGCGGTGGATCTTCCCGGGCTGCGGCGCCCGCAGGCCGCGCGAGGCGAGTTCCGGGGGCACCCCCTTCGCCGAACCGGTGCGCCTCGTTGACGGATAGTCTGTGCGTAGATAATCTATGGATAGATGATCTAGCCAGGGAGGCCACCCATGTGGGAGTACGAGCACAGCATCGAGACCACCGCCACCGCAGAGGCGGTCTGGCGGCTCTGGACGGACGTGGAGAACTGGGGCGCCTGGAACGCCGGGATCCAGAAGATCGAGATCGACGGCCCCTTCGCGGTCGGTGCGCAGATCACGATGGTGCCGCCCGGGGAGGACCCGATCCCGCTGCACATCGCCGAGGCGGTCGAGGGCGAACGGTTCGTCGACGAGGCGCGCTTCGGTGACCTACTGCTGCGGACCGTCCACCGGATCGACCCGGTGGACCAGGACCGGATCCGGGTCGTGTACCGGATGGAGATCACCGGCGACGGCGCCGACGAGGTCGGCCCGCAGATCGGCCCGGGCATCACCGCCGACTGGCCCGACACGATGGCTTCGCTGGTCGAGCTGGCGCTTCGCTGATGCCCCTCAGTCCCGGCGAGAGCCCCGGATTCCTGCTGTGGCACGCCACCCTGCGTTGGCAGCGCGACATCGCCACGGCCCTGGCCCCGCTCGACCTCACCCACGTGCAGTTCGTGCTGCTCGCCTGCACCTGGTGGCTCAACGGCCAGGGCGAGCACCCCAATCAGTTGGCCGTCGCCCGCCAGGCCGGGACCGACGTCAAGATGACCTCCCAGGTCCTGCGCGCCCTGGAGCGCAAAGGGCTCGTCGAGCGGGCGGTCGACCCGGCCGACACCCGGGCCAAACGGCTGCGCGTCACCGACGCCGGCGCAGAACTGGCCCCACGGGCGATCGCGGCCGTCGAGCGGGCCGACGCGCAGTTCTTCCGGCCGGTGGCCGTCGGCGACGCGGTGGCCCTGCTCGGCCGTCTGGTCCGTCCTGAAGCCGAAGATCCGCCCGCCGGGCCCGAGTGACACCCCCTGCGGGCGGATCCGGAAGGGGCGGTCTATGCGGTCCGGCGCGAGGTCAGCCATTCGTACGCCGCGTCCGCGCTGAACTCCGGCTGGCCGCCGGGGAAGAGGAGCCCGGCGGAGGCGAACGCCGGGTCCCCCGCGATGTCCGGGGTGTACGGGACCGCCATGCAGGCCATGCCCGCGGCGTGCGCGGCCCGCGCCCCGGGCGCCGCGTCCTCGACCACCACGCAGTCGGCGGGTGCGGCGCCCAGCCGGCGGGCCGCCTCCAAGAACACGTCCGGGGCGGGCTTGCCGTGCGCCACCTCCTCGGCGGAGACCACCGTCGTCAGCAGCGCGTCCAGCCCGGTGCCGGACAGCACCGCGTCGATCGCCGCGAGCGAGGAACCGGAGGCCACCGCCATTGCCGCGCCCGCACCGTGCAGCCGCTCTACGAGCCCCCGCATCTGCGGGAAGACCTCGGTCCGGGTGCGGGCCAGCTCCAGGTAGGCGGCGTTCTGCTCGGCGAGCAACTGCTCGACCGGCGCCCGGATCCCGTACCGCTCCCGCAGGATCTCCAGGGTTTCCAGGGTGCCGATGCCGATGAAGCGGGCGTGCTGCTCCCACGTGAAATCGGGGACTCCGTGCCGCTCCAGGGTGCGGCGCCCGGACTCGTAGTAGTTCGGCTCGCTGTCCACGAGGGTGCCGTCGAGATCGAATATGACAGAAATCATCCGTGGGGCCCGTCCTGCCGCTGATGTCCTATCCCTATGATCCTGTCAGCTTTTGTTGGCGTTTCTGCCCACGGATTCGACCAGCGGCAGCAGCCGGTGCGGCACCCGCTCGCGCAGCGCCACTTCCGTACGGGTGCGGACCACGCCCGGGAGCTGGATCAGCCGCTGGATCACGTCCTCCAGGTGCCCGTTGTCCCGGGCCGCCACACGGGTCAGCAGATCCCCGCCGCCGGTGATCGAGAAGGCCTCGATGATCTCGGGCACGGCGGCCAGCGCGTCACCCACGTCGTCCAGGTGGCCCTGGGTGACCTCGATGTGCACGAAGGCCAGCACCGGATGGCCCAGCGCGGCGGGGGAGAGCACCGGACCGGTTCCGGTGATTACGCCGGTGCGCTCCAGCCGGTCCAGCCGGGCCTGAAGGGTGCCGCGCGCGACGCCCAGGATCCGGGCGTACTCACGGACACTGGTGCGCGGCTGCTCGATCAGCAGGCGCAGGATTCTGGTGTCGAGCTCGTCCACCGCCACGCCCCGACTGTACCAATGGCCCCGTTCACCCCGAGGGTTCCCGACCAGGGGCCCGGTCCGTGTGCAGCCCGGGCTGGTTCAGGTAGAGCAGGCCCACGACCAGCACCGTCGCGGCGGCCGGCAGCAGCAGCCAGCCCACGGTCCAACCGGCCCGCAGCAGCAGCGCCCCGAGGAACCCGCCGGTGAACATGGCCAAGACGGAGAGACCCCGCAGCCGCCAGCCGGCCGTCCCGAACCCGTAGGTGTTCTCCCGTCCCATGGCCGAAGCACCCAGGAACGCGGTCATGGACCGGGTGACCAGCGTCGTCGGTACGCCCGGCACGTTCGCCCGCATGATCGTGGTGTTGCGCAGCCCCATGGCCAGGGCCAGCACCGCCGTGGCCGCCAGATGCCGCGGTGCCGGGGACCCGAACTGCGGAGCCAACCCCCAGCCGATGCCCGCGGCGGTCAGGATCAGCCCCGCCTCGGCGATGAGGCCGATGACGAACCAGCGCCTCCCGCGGACCTCGGTCACGGACTCCAGGTGCGACCCGCAGACCACCCCGACGACGAACGCGGCCAGGGAGATCCCGGGAGCGAGCGTCTCCAGTCTTCCCGCCCCGGCCGCGCCGAAGGCCAGGAACAGCACGTTGCCCGTCTGCATCGCCGTGAAGGCCGGCCCGAGCGCCAGCAGGCTCGCCGCCTCCACCATCCCGGTCACCCAGGTCAATATGATCATCAGTGCGGGCATGCGCGGCGGGAGCAGCGGCGAACCGGCCGTCCGCCCGGCCTCCCGGTTCTCGTCCATCACGCCCGACAGTGACACGCCCGCCCGGGTGCTCCGGCACCGACATGCCGGAACGCATAGGGTCCCGAGGATGAGTGACCTGTTGCTGGTGAGGCACGGCGAGACCGCCTGGAGCGCGAACGGGCGCCACACGGGGCGCACCGATCTTCCACTGACCGCACGAGGGGTCGAGGAGGCCATCTCGCTGGCCCCCTGCTTCCGGGACCGGCAGCCGGCCCTGGTGCTGACCAGCCCGCTGCGCCGGGCCGTCGCCACCGCCGAGCTCGCCGGGCTCACCGGCGGGGAACCCGACCCCGACCTGTACGAATGGGACTACGGAGGCTACGAGGGGATCACCACCGCGGAGATCCAGAAGACCACGCCGGACTGGTCCCTGTGGACCCACGGCGTGCCGCCCGGCGACAGCGACCACCCGGGGGAGAGCGCCGCCCAGGTGGGTGCCCGCGCCGACCGGGCCCTGGCCCGCGTCGCGCCCGTGCTCCGCGCGGACGGCGGCGACGTGGTGCTCGTCGCCCACGGCCACTTCCTGCGCGTCCTCACCGCCCGCTACCTGCGCCTGGAGCCCGAGCACGGCCGGCTGTTCCTGCTGCGCACCGGCACCGTCAGCCTGCTCTCCACGGAGCACGGCCTCCCGGTGATCGCGGGCTGGAACACCCGTCCCTGACCGGGGCCCTGAGGGTCCCCCCGACCGGGGCCCGGCCGGGTCCGACTGGCACCGCCTCGCCTCGCGCGGCGGTGCCGTCTGCGTGACCATTCGTACATGGGTCACGACTCGTACATGGACGACGGCGATGCGGGCGCCGGACCGGAGGGCAAGGACGCGAGGCTCAAGGCCAACGCGATCGGATTCCTCGACGCGCTCGTCATCGGCCTGAACTCCACCTCGCCCGCCTACTCCCTGGCCGCCGTCCTCGGGCCGATCGTCGCGCTGGTCGGGATCTACGCGCCGGGCGTGATGCTGGCCTCGTTCGTCCCGATGCTGCTCATCGCGGCCGCCTTCTACTACCTCAACAAGGTGGACCAGGACTGCGGGACGACCTTCTCGTGGGTCACCCGGGCCATGGGCCCCTGGGCCGGCTGGCTCGGTGGCTGGGCCATCGCCATGACCGGCGTCCTCGTCATCGGCTCGCTCGCGGACGTCGCCGTGAACTTCGGCCTGCTCGCCTTCGGACTGGACAGCTGGGCCGCCAACGCCTGGATCCGGCAGGGCCTCACCGTCGCGGTGATCCTCGCCATGACCGGCATCTGCGTCATCGGCACCGAGCTCTCGGCCCACCTCCAGGACATCCTCATCCTCGCCCAGGTCTTCTTCCTGCTGACCTTCGCCGTGGTCGCCATCTACCGCGTCTACGCCGACACCAGCACCCTGGAATCGATCGAGCCCTCCCTCTCCTGGCTCAACCCCTTCGGCGCCGGCGGCGCCGCCCTCACCGGCGGGCTGCTGCTCGGCGTGTTCATGTACTGGGGCTGGGAGTCCGCGGTCAACCTCACCGAGGAAGTGGAGAACTCCGCCACCGCGCCCGGCAAGGCGGGCCTCTGGTCGACCGTGATCCTCCTGGTCACCTACCTGTCCGTGGGCTTCGCGGTCGTCTCCTACGCGGGCACCGTCTACCTCGCCGAGAACGCGGGCGAGGAGGAGGCCATCTTCGCGGTCCTCGCCCACGAGGTCATGGGCGGTTGGGACTGGGTGGTGCTCCTCGCCGTCTGCACCTCGGCGCTGGCCTCCACCCAGACCACGATCATCCCCGCCTCCCGCACCGCCCTGTCCATGGCCCGACGGCACGCGCTGCCGCACCGGCTCGCCCACATCCACCCGAGGTTCCGCACCCCGGACCTGAGCACGTGGTGGGTGGCCGGCATCGCCATCGGCTGGTACCTGATCGTCAACCAGATCAGCGAGAACGCGCTCCTGGACTCGCTCACCGCGCTCTCCCTGCTCATCGCCTTCTACTACGCGCTCACCGGCCTGGCCTGCGCCATCTACTACCGCCGCCACCTGTTCGAGAACCCGCACAACTTCTTCCTGATCGGCCTCGGCCCGGTGGTCGGCGCCGCCCTGCTGACCTGGCTGCTGGTGGAGTCGATCGGCGACATGTCCAACCCGGAGAACTCCGCCAGCGGGGTCTCCTGGTTCGGGCTCGGCCCGCCCCTGGTCATCGGCATCGGCATCGCGCTCGTGGGCGTGGCCGTCATGTGCTTCTGGCGGGTACGGGACGGCAGGTTCTGGCAGGAGCGCCGCGGCGTCGTCGACCCGGAACTCGTCCACGCCGGGAAGCACTAGCGACAAGACCCCCTTAGGGAGCCCCCGATGTCCGTGGTCCTCGGATACGACGAATCACCCGGCGCGGAACGGGCCCTGCAGGTGGCGCTGGAGGTGGCCACCGCCTTCGGCGAGCCCCTGGTCCTCGTCTACGGGGCGGCCGCCCCGGGCCCCACCGGCGAGGAGTCCCGTGCGCACCGCGAAGCCGTCCGCCAGGCGGGCCGTACCGCGCTCGCGCACGCCGTCGAGGCGGCCGACGCGGCCGGGGTGCCCTCCACGGTCGAGGTGGCCGACGAGAAGCCCGCGCCGGCCCTGTTGGAGTCCGCCGAGCGGCACCGGGCCCGCGTCATCATCGTCGGCAGCTGGGGCGACAGCCCGATGCGCGGAGCGCTGCTCGGCTCCACGCCGCACAAGCTCCTGCACCTGTCGCCGATCCCGGTGTTGTGCGTACCGACCGGGCCGGAGGGCGCCTGAACAGTCGCGGTGCGACCGGGGCGGGCACCCTCCGGGCCCGGCCCGCCCGTCAGGGCCCGGAGAGGGCGTCCTCGGGCTCGGCCTGCGCCGGGGCCCGGCGGCCCACCTCCTTCCCGGCGCGCAGCCGGCTCAGGGCCGGGCTGGTGATCGCCGTCGTCACCAGGGCCATCAGCACCAACATGGTGAACAGCTGCGGCCCGATGACGCCGAGTTCCAGACCGACGTTGAGCACCACCAGCTCGGTGAGCCCCCGGCAGTTCATCAGGGCCCCGACCGACAGGGCTTCCCGCCACGGTCTTCCACAGGCGCGCGCCGCACCCGCCGCGCCGCCCCACTTGCCGAGGAAGGCGACGCAGAGGATGGCGGCCGTCCACAGCCACAGTTCGGGCGAGGCCGTCAGGCCCCCGATGTCCGTACGCAGCCCCGTGTGCACGAAGAACAGGGGCAGCAGCACAGGCACCGTGAACGCGCGCAGCCGGGCCGCAGAGGCCTCGATGCGCTGCCCTGTGCGCGGGGTGACCACCCCGAACAGGAACGCCCCGAACAGCGCGTGCACGCCGATCAGGTCGGTGGCCAGCGCGGACAGGCTCAGCCCGCTGAAGAGCGCCACCAGCACTGCCGCGTCGCCGGCCCGGTCGGCGCGGGCCGACCAGCGGGCCAACAGCGGTTTCACCGCGTACAGCATGACCAGCGTGAAGGCCACGGCGAGGCCGGCCGTGGTGGCCGCCTCGATCGGGGAGCCGGCCGTGGAGAGGGCCACCACCAGGGCCAGCAGGCACCACGCGACGACGTCGTCCACGGCCGCGCAGGCCATGGCGAGCGCCCCGAGCGGAGTTGCGTACAGGCCCCGGTCGATGAGGATCCGGGCGAGGACCGGGAACGCGGTGATGGCCATGGCCACAGCCATGAACAGGGTGAACGGCATCCGGCCCACCCCCTCGGGCGCGAACCCGCCGTACATCGCGACCGCGAGGAGCGCGCCCAGGGCCAGCGGCAGCAACATCCCCGCCTGGCTCACCGCCACCGCGACCCGGGTGTGACCGCGCAGGCTCTTCAGGTCCAGCTCCAGCCCGACCAGGAACATGAAGGCGAGCAGCCCGAGCTGCCCGAGCACCGAGGTGTACGGCAGTACGGACGGCGGGAAGAGCGCGTGCTGGGCCTGTGGCCAGAGCCAGCCCAGCAGCGAGGGGCCCAGCAGGATGCCGGTGGCGATCTCGCCCACCACCGGGGGCTGGCCGAACCGGCGGCAGACGGCCGCCCCGGCCTGGCAGGCCACGATCACCACCGGAACGGCGATCAGCAGGGCGGGCAGCGGGTCAGCGGACGACACGGGTACCTCCATCGGGTGCGCCCGGCCGCCCGGCGGCGGCGGGCAGGTCGCGGCGTGCGGCCGGCTGCGGGGCCGCGGCCGCCGCGGACCACGGGGCGTACCGGCGCAGCCCGTAGAGCAGGGGTTCCCGGTCGTCCCGTACGGTCACGCGGCGGACCTCGGCGAAGACGGCCGTGTGGTCCCCGAAGCCGACGGTTCTGACCACGGCGCAGTCCGCGACCGCGTGGGCGTCCGCCGTCAGGTGCGGTCCGCCCGCACCCAGCGGCAGCCGCCACTCGACGTGGTCGAAGCGGTCGGGTGCCCCGGAGGCGAACAGGTCCGAGGTGCTGCGGGCCTGCTCGTGCAGCAGGTTGAGGGCGAAGTGGCCCCCGGCGAGCAGCACCGCGAGGGTCGGGCTCGCCGCTCGTATGCACACCACGAGCGTCGCCGGTTCGAGGGCCACGCTCGCCAGGGAGGTGCAGGTCAGGCCGTGCGGCACGGATTCGGCGTCCAGCGTGGTGACGACGGAGACGCCGGTGGGGAAGGCGGCCATGAAGGGACGGATGTCCGCCGGTTGGACCCCGGCCGACTCGTCCGGTGCGGCGGGATGGGGCACGGAGCGGTGGGGCATGTCTGACTCCTGAGGTGGCTGAAGCAACTGCGGCCCGGCAGCCGGCGGGAGAGCCGTACTGCCGGGCCGTGGGAGCGGTGGGCCTTACGCGCCGTGCAGCTGGCGCAGGTAGTCGTAGGCACTGGGCAGCGTCTCCAGCAGGTTCTGCTGTTGGCGCTTGACCGTGTCGAAGAGGGGTTCGGCACCGGCCACCGAGTCCGGGCGGTGCGCCAGGGAGGGCAGCGGGGCGTCCGGCTCCAGGCCGAGGCCCGCGAAGATGCAGTAGTAGCTGCCGTTGGTCCAGAAGTTGCGGAACTCGGCCTCGAAGTTGCCGTAGTACGTCGACTCGTCGGTGATCGGCGAGTTGATGGGCAGGCCAGCCTTGTAGGCGGAGATCTTCTGCTGGATGTTGTCGGGGAGGGTCAGCTTCTTGTTGGCCTGCCAGAACGGCGTGTCGTTGCGCGGCGCGTAGAAGAAGTGCGCCTGGATGAAGTCGCGGGTGTCGTCGAACATCACCTCGATCTCGTGGTTGAAGCTGTTGACCAGGCCGTCGTTGAAGGTCTTGTCGGGGAAGTGCTTGGCCAGCTGGTAGATCGCGGCCGTGATGAAGTAGATGCCGGTCGACTCCAGCGGCTCCAGGAAGCAGGACGACAGGCCGATGCTGACGACATTCTTCACCCAAGCGCGGCGATTGCGGCCCACGCGGAAGCGAATGTGGTTGAACTTCGTCTCCTCCACGTCCAGGCCCCACATGTCCGCGAACTCGCGGGTGGCGGTGTCCTGGTCGGTGAACTTGCTGGAGTACACGTAGCCGGTGCCGAAACGGCCCAGCATGGGGATCTTCCAGGCCCAGCCGGAGGACATGGCGATCGCCGAGGTGTACGGCTCCACCCCGTTCGCCTCGTCGTCGTGCGGGACGGCCGTCGCCACCGCGCTGTCGCACAGCAGGTGGTCGCTCATGTCGATGAAGGGCTCCTGCATCGCCTGGTTGATCAGCAGGCCGCGGAAGCCCGAGCAGTCCACGAACAGGTCGGCTTCCAGGGTCAGTCCGCCCTTGGTGTGCAGCGCGGTCACGTAGCCGCGCTCGTCCTGCTCGACCCGCACCATCTCGTCCTGTACGTGGTTCACGCCCTGCTTCTCGGTGCTGAACCGGCGCAGGTAGTCGGCCACCAGCTGGGCGTCGAAGTGCCAGGCGTACCGGGTGGCCGGCCGGCCGTCGAGCCAGCGCGGGGCCTTCATCGCGTCCATCACCGGGGGCTCGCGGAAGCAGGCGTAGTCGAACGGCTCGGTGGTGCGGCCCTCGTACTTGCGCTTGAACCAGTAGTGCGACAGCGGGGTCTGGTCGTAGTCGGGGAGCAGTCCGAAGGGGTGGTAGAAGTGGTCGGGACCGCCGCCCGGCAGCTCGCGGGCCGTCGACTCGCCCTGCCCGTCGGTCCGCCAGTTGACGAAGCGCACGGCCATCTTGAAGCTCGCGTTGCACTCCCGCATCCACTCGTCCTCGGCGATGCCCAGGTAGTCGAAGAAGGAACGCTGGAGGTTGGGCACGGTGGCCTCGCCGACACCGATGCGCGGGATCGTCGACGCTTCGAGCACGGTGATGTCGACCGTTCCCTGCAGCGCCTTTCCGAGGTATGCGGCGGTCATCCAGCCGGCCGTGCCGCCGCCCAGGATGACGACCTTCTGAAGCCGGGTGTCGCTGCTGGTCATGAAACAGCCCTCATTTCGGATTCGGCGGTTCGGGTGGTCGTGCTCATCAGTGTCGAAAAACGCCCTATTACCGCTCTACACCGATCGGATCCAGCCGTTGTAGGGCCTTTGTAGACCCCCCGGACACACTCCTCGCAGGCAGAGCGGCAGGCTGAAAACCACCGGGAGGACGCGATGACCACCGCAGCGGACGGGACAGCGGGGCCGGCGGTACGGGTCCGCTTCCTGGGCGACTTCGAGCTGACCGTCAACGGCGCCCCCGTCCAGCGCTGGCGGGCCGGCAAGGCCCGTGGCCTGTTCCAGTACCTCGTGGTTCACCGCGGCCAGATGCTCACCCGCGACCGGCTCTACGCATCCCTGTGGCCCGGCGCCGACGCCGCGGCGGGCAGCTCCCTGAAGGTCGCGGCCCACGCACTGCGCCGGGTGCTCGACGCCCACCCCGACCGCCCCGGAGACTCCGGGATCCAACTGGTCTACCGGGACTTCGGCTACGTCCTGCACATCACCGGGCTGTGGTCCGACCTCGACCGCTTCCAGGAACTGGTGCACACGGGCCTGCGCGCCGCCGCGACCGGCGACGCCCCGCTCGCCCGGACCCGGTTGGGGGCGGCGATCGGTCTCTACGGCGGCGAGTTCCTGCGCGGCGAGAGCGCCGATTGGGTCGTCGAACAGCGCGAGTACCTCAGGGCGCTCGCGCTGCGGGCCCTGGGCGTGCTGCGGGCCGACGCCGAGGCCCGCGAGGACTTCGTGGAGCTGATCGAGATCTGCAAGCGCACGCTGGAGATCGACCGCCATCACGAGGAGACCTACCGCGCGCTGATGACCGCACACGGCCGACGCGGTGAACTCGCCTGCGTCCGGCGCTGGTACGAGCTGTGCGCCCGCCGGATGCGCGACGAGCTGGGCGTGGCACCCGGCCACGAGACCCAGCGGTTGCTCGCCACCCTGATCCCGGCCGCGGCCCGCACCTCGGCCCCCGTCTCCGCGGTGACCGGCGCCCCGCCCGCCACGGTCCGCGCGCTGCGGCCGGCCGCCCGCCGCACCGGAACCCCCGCCTGGAGCCCGGACGCCCGTACCACCGCCCCGGTCCGCCCCGTGCGGCGGGCCAGGCCCGACAACCGGGCCGCGGCCGCCCTGGCCCGCGCGGCCGACCAGGCGACCGCGTGACACCGACCCAGCTGTTCAGCGAGCCCGTGATCCCGTGACCGAGTGAGGACCCCACCGTGACCGTGCTGACCGTGCCGACCGAGCCACAGGACTCCAGACCCGCCGGGGCCGAGCCCGACGCGGCCCCCCTACCGCCCCGCTACACCGACCAGTGGATCGGCGGCGCCTGGGTCGCCTCCGACGCCGACGGCCGCCTGGTCGTCACCGACCCCGCCACCGAGCGCGCCCTGGCCACCGTGCCCGCGGGCACCGCCCGGGACGCCGACCTGGCCGCGCGCGCCGCTGCGGCCGCCTTCCCGCGCTGGGCCGCCACCCCGGTGCGCGAACGCACGGCACTGCTGCGCCGGGTCGTCGAGGCCATGGAGGTCCGGGCCGACCGCTTCGCCGAGACCATCACCGCCGAGGTCGGGGCGCCCGCCCGGATGGCCCGCCAGACCCATGTCGGGCTCTCCCTCGGCATGGCGGCGCACTGCGTCGAAACCGCCGCCTCCTACGCCTTCGAGGAGCGCGTCGGCCATTCGCTCGTCGTGCGCGAGGCCGCCGGAGTCGCCGCCTGCATCACCCCGTGGAACACTCCGCTGCTGCTCACCGTGCAGAAGGTCCTCCCCGCGCTCGCGGCCGGCTGCACGGTCGTGCACAAGCCGAGCGAGATCACCCCGCTGCACGCCCGGCTGCTCGCCGAGGCGATCGCCGAGGCCGACCTGCCGCCCGGCGTCTTCAACATGGTCGTCGGCACCGGCGCCGCCGTCGGCACCGCCCTCGTCACCCACCCGCTGATCGACGTGGTCTCCCTGACCGGTTCCACCCGGGCCGGCCGAGAGGTCTCCGCGCTCGGCGCCGACACCGTCAAGCGCGTCCACCTCGAGCTGGGCGGGAAGAACGCGAGCCTCGTCCTCGACGACGCCGACCTGGCCGCGTCCGTGGCCGCCACCGTCGACCAGATGCTCTTCAACACCGGCCAGACCTGCCTGCAGTGGAGCCGGCTGCTGGTACCGCGGCACCGCCAGGACGAGGCCGTGCAACTCGCCGCCGCGGCCATGGCCGGGTACGTGACCGGAGACCCGCGCGACCCCGCCACCGACCTCGGCCCCCTGGTCTCCGCCGCCGCGCACGCCCGCGTCACCGGCTACGTCCGCCGCGGCGTCGACGAGGGCGCCGGCCGACTGGTCCGCGGCGGCCCCGACCGGCCCGCCGGCCTGGACACCGGCTACTACGTCCAGCCGACGATCTTCGCCGACGTGGACCCGCTCAGCACGATCGGCCAGGAGGAGATCTTCGGGCCGGTGCTCTCGGTCATTCCCTACGACGACGAGGACCAAGCGGTCCGGATCGTCAACGGAACCCGCTACGGGCTGCACGGCGCGGTCTGGTCCGGCGACGGCGCCCGTGCGGAACGGGTGGCCCGGCGCTTCCGCTCCGGCCTGGTCGACGTGAACGGCGGCCAGTTCAACCCGGCCGCCCCGTTCGGCGGGTTCAAGCAGTCCGGGATCGGGCGCGAATGCGGCGCCGCCGGACTGGAGGCCTTCCTGGAGACCAAGTCGATGCAGCTCCCGCAGGGCACGGGAGGCCAGGTGGTCGGCCCGCGCCTGCGGGCCACCGCGGCCGCCCGCCCGGCGGACACCGAGAGGAACGACGGATGACCGACCGGCACGCCGAGTCCGCCGGGGCCACCGCCCCGGGCGCACCGGCCGACGACACACCGCCCGGCGCGGCACGGGCCGAACCCGTCTACGCAGGACGGGGATCCGCAGGACCGGGCTCCGACGGACCGGGCTCCGCCGGACCCGCCGACGGCGCACTCCCGCCGCTGTTCGCCCGCCTGGAGCGGTGGACCCGCGAACAGCCGAACGAGACCGCCGTCAAGGCCTTCGACGGCACCCTCACCTATGCGGCGCTCACCGCCCGCACCGCCCGGTACGCCACCGCGCTCGCCGGGGCCGGAGTCGTTGCGGGGACCTCCGTCGGCCTGCTGCTCGGCCGGTCCCGGGAGAGCGTGCCCGCCCTGCTCGCCGTCTGGAGCCTCGGCGCGACCGCCGTCCCCCTGGACCCCGCGCATCCCGTGGAGCGACTCGGCCGCGTCCTGCACGACGCCGGGGCCGCCGTCCTGGTCGCCCCCGAGGTTCCCACGGGCCTGGAGGCCGACGGGATCACCCTGTTGGCCCCCGCGGACATCCGCCGCAGCGCCCCCGGCGCGCTCGCGGTGTTCCTACCCGCCCCCGACAGCTGCTCGTACCTCATCTACACCTCCGGAACCACCGGCCGCCCCAAGGGGGTCGAGGTCACCTACCGGGGCCTGGACACCTTCGTGGAGGCCCTCGGCAGCCTCGGCCTGCCCGCCGGCGGGCTCGGCCTCAACGCCGTTTCGCCCGCCTTCGACGGCTGGCTCTGGTGCACCCTGCTCTACCTGACGCACGGCCAGGGGGTCGCCCTCACCGACCTCTCCCTGGACGGGCTGCGCCAGGCCGCCGCCGAGGGCCGCGAGCCCCTGCCCGCCGGCCTGCGCACCGTCTCCCTCACCCCGTCGCTGCTCGCCGCCCACGGAGCCGGGATCGACACCGCCGAGGTGGTCGTGGTCGCCGGAGAAGCCTGCCCGGCCGCGCTGGCGGAGCGGTTCGCGCGCGGCCGGCGGCTGCTCAACGTGTACGGGCCGACGGAGGTGACCATCGCCGCGACCTGGGCCGACAGCCGACGAGGGGATGACGTGACCACCATCGGACGACCGCTGCCCGGCTACCGGGCGTACGTCCTGGACGAGGAGCTCCGCCCGGTGCCCGCCGGCACCGAGGGCGAGCTCTACCTCGGCGGCCCCGCCGTCGCGCGCGGCTACCGGGGCCGTCCCGGACTGACCGCGAGCCGCTTCCTGCCCGACCCCTTCCAGGGCGGCGGCACGCGCATGTACCGCACCGGAGACGTGGTCGTCCGCCGGCCGAGCGGCGAACTGGAGTACCGGGGCCGCCGCGACGACCAGGTGAAGATCCGCGGCCACCGCATCGAACTGGGCGAGCTGGAGCGGATCGCCGCCGAACTCCCCGAGGTCGTCGCCGCCGCCTGCTGCCCGCTCGCCTCCGGGCAGACCCTCGGCCTCGCCGTGGTCGCTGCCCCCGGCACCGACCCGGCGGGCCTCGCCGACCTGGTCGTGGAACGCTGCCGCAAGCAACTGCCCGCGGCCGCGGTGCCCAGCACCGTACGGGTGCTCGACCGGATCCCGACCCTCAGTACCGGAAAGGCCGACCGCGAGGCGCTGGCCCGGGTCCTGGTGGCACCGGAACGGACGCCCGACGCACCGGTGGTGGCCCCGGGCGCCGGCCCGACCACCAGCGAGCGCATCGTGATGGCCGTGTGGTCCGACGTGCTCGCCACCGAGGTCCCCGGCCCCGAAGCGGACTTCTTCGAGCTGGGCGGCCACTCCCTCGCGGCCGCCCGCGCGGTGTCGGAACTGCGCCGCGTCACCGGGCTGCGCGTCGGCCTCGGCGCGCTGCTGGCCGAGCCGACGGCCCGGCACTTCGCCGCCGAACTCGACCGGCTCGCCGCCGAGCGGGAGGCGACCGCCGCAGACCCGGCCGACGCGCCCGCCGACGACACCGCCGAAGGGTCCTGAGCCATGGGCGCCTGGATCTCCACCTGGACGACCGACCCCGCCGACCGGGCCCTGCCCGTACTGCTGTGTCTGCCGCCCGCCGGAGCCGGCTGCCAGCAGTTCCGCTCCTGGCAGCCCGAACTGGCGGGCACCGCCCAGGTGTACGGAGTACAGCTGCCGGGCCGGGAGAACCGCTGGCGGGAACCGATGCCGGACACCTTCGACGAGGCCGTCCTGGCCATCGCCGCGGAACTGCGCGACCTCGTCGCCGACGGCCGGCCGCTGATCGTCTTCGGCCACAGCTTCGGCGGCCTCCTCGGCTACGAGGTCTCCCGCCGGGTGGCCCCCCGGGCCCTGGTGGTCAGCGGCTGCCGGGCCCCCGGCCACTGGGACGGCGCCGGCCGCGGCATCGTCGACGACGGCGAGGAGCTGGACAAGCTCTTCGACACGGCCGGCCTCGACCCCGAACTGCTCGACGAGGACACCCGCGCCCTGATGGTCGCCATGCTCCGCAAGGACGCCCAACTGTCCCTGAGCTACGTCCACGAGCCGGGCGTCCGCCTCGGCACGCCCGTCCACGCCTGGGGGGCCGACGGCGACGAGACCGTCAGCTCCGCCGACCTGGACGGCTGGGCCGCGGTCACCACCGCCGCCTTCACCCGGCACACCACCACGGGCGGCCACCACGCCGTACTGCGCCGCCCGCGGCCCGTACTGGACCACCTGACCACCCTGCTGCGGGCCGCGGGCGCCGATCGGCCGGCCCCCGCCCCCACCGCGACCGGCGCCTGAGCGCCCGACCGTCCACTCCCGCCCGAGTCCGGAGGACACCGTGCCCATCACCCACCAGGTCCTCGTGAACCACGAGGGGCAGTACGCGCTGTACCCCGCAACCCGCGAGACCCCCGACGGCTGGACGCCGGCCGGGTTCGACGGCACCGAGGACGAATGCGCCGGCTTCGTGGACGCCCAATGGCCCGACACCCGCCCGCTCAGCCTGCGAGGAGCCTGAGATGGAGATCGACCTGCTCGACCCGGGCCCCTTCGGCCGCAACGACTTCTGGCCCGCCTTCACCTGGCTGCGCGCCAACTCGCCCGTCCACTGGCACCCCGAGCCCGGCAGCGACGACGGCGGCTTCTGGGCGCTGAGCCGGCACCGCGACATCATGAAGGTGTACGCCGACAGCGACACCTTCAGCTCGGCGCGCGGGATGCGCCTCGGCAGCGACCCGGCGGCCGTCGCCGCCGTCGCCCAGCGCATGCTCATCGTCTCCGACGTCCCCCACCACACCCGGCTCAAGCGGGCCCTCCACCAGGCCTTCGGACCGCAGCAGATGCCGCGCCTGGAGGCCATGGTCGACAAGGTGGTCGGCGAGCTGGTCGCCGAGGCCGTCGAACGCGACGAACTGGACTTCATCGACCTCGCCAAGCAACTGCCCAACCGGGTCGTCTGCGCCATGATGGGCATCCCGCGCGCCGACTGGGCCTGGATCGGGGCCCTGACCACCGACGCCTTCGACTCCCCGGACGACGAGGTCCGCACCAACGCGCACTCGGAGATCTTCCTCTACTTCATCGAGCTGCTCGCCGAGCGCCGGGCCCGCCCCGGCGACGACCTGGTCAGCCAGATCGCCCACGACACCCTCGTGGACGAGGGCGACGGCGTCGAACGGCCGCTGAGCGACCACGAGATCGTCTTCAACCTCAACGGGGTCCTCTCCGGCGCCAACGAGACCACCCGCTACTCGGCGGCCGGCGCGGTCCACATGTTCGCCGAACACCCCGACCAGTGGCGGCTGCTGCGCAGCCTCGGCCAGGGCGGCATCGCCCCGGCCGTCGAGGAGGTCCTGCGCTGGACCACCCCCGGGGTGCACGCCCTGCGCACCGCCGTCCGCGACACCGAGATCAACGGGATCCCGGTGGCCGAAGGCGCCCGGGTGACGCTGTGGAACGTCTCGGCCAACCGTGACGAGGACGTCTTCGCCGACCCGCACGCCTTCCGGGTCGACCGTCGCCCCAACCGGCACGTCGCCTTCGGGCACGGCCGCCACCTGTGCCTCGGCGCCCGGCTCGCCCGCTTCGAACTCGGCGCCCTGCTCACCGAGATGCTCGGCGCGCTCGACGGCTTCGAACTGGCCGGCCCCGTCACCTTCAACTCCTCCAACTTCACCTGGGGGATCAACAGTCTCCCCGTGCGGCTGCTGCGCAGCCGAGCCTTCGCGAAGTAAGAAAGGGCCCGCACTGTGACCACCGCACTCGTCGACTTCAACCGTTCGGACGCCGCCTTCCCCGCCACCGGGTATCCGCAGCTCCTCGCCGAACAGGCCGCCCGCACCCCCCGGGCCACCGCCCTCGCACAGGGCGACCGCACCTGGACCTACGCCGAGCTGGATGCCGCCACCAACCGGCTGGCGCACGCCCTGATCGCCCGCGGAGCCGGCGAAGGCACCCGCGTGGGCCTGTGCTACCCGCGCAGCGCCGAGTACGTCATCGGTTCCCTCGCCATCCTCAAGACGGGCGCCGCGATCGTCGCCCTCGACCCGGTCAACCCCGACGACCGGCTCGCGGCGATGATCGCCGACGCCACCCCGCTGCTCGTCCTCACCCCGGCCGACCTCGGCCGCCGGATACCCGAGGACGTCCCCCGGGCCGAGGTCGCCACGGCCGGACAGGACCTGCCGGACACCGCGCCCGCCGTGGTGACCGGACCCGACACCGTCAGCCACCTCATCTACACCTCCGGCTCCACCGGCACCCCCAAGGCCGTCCTGGAACGGCACGGTGCGCTCACCAACCTCGTGCACTGGACCACCCGCGCCTACGGGGTCCGGCCCGGCGACCGCGCCTCCTGGATGTCCACCCCCGGCTTCGCCGTCCAGATCATGGAGTGGCTCGCCTACCTGCCCGCCGGCGCGGCGATCCACATCCCCGAGGCCGGGCAGGCGCAGACCCCCGAGCAGATCCGCGACTGGCTCGTCGGCGAGGGGATCACCCACACCATGCTGGTGGCCGCCCTGGCCGAGCCCGCCTGGGGCCTGGACTGGCCCGCGGACACCGCGCTGCGGATCCTGGTGACCACCGCCGAGCGCGTCCACAGCTGGCCGCCCGTCGACACCCCGTTCCGGGTCGTGATGACCTACGGCACCACCGAGACCACCAACGTCCTGTCCTGCCTCGACCTCGGGGCCGGCACCGACTTCACCAGCCAGGCCACCTCCGACGAGGTCCGCGCCACCCGGCAGGTCCCGGTCGGCGTGCCCATCGCCAACCTCCGCGTCCACCTCCTGGACGAGGACGGCAGCCCGGTGCCCGAAGGCGAGGTCGGCCGCCTGCACGTCTCCGGTGCCGGGGTCGCGGCCGGCTACCACGGCCGCCCCGAGCTCACCGCCGCCAAGTTCCACCCCAACTTCCTCCCCGACGACCCGCACCCGGTGCTCTACGACACCGGCGACCTCGCCCGCCGCCGTGAGGACGGCGCCGTCGAACTCCTCGGCCGGTCCGATTCCCAGGTGAAGATCCGCGGCTTCCGCGTGGAGCTCGGCGAGGTCGAGACGCACATCGCCCGCCTCGCCGACATCGCCGAGGCCGTCGTCGTCACCCAGGAGCGGGGCCCCGGCGACAAGCGGCTCATCGCCTACGTGTCACCGGCCGGCGCGGCCGACCCGGACTCCGCAGCCGTGCGCGCCGACGTCGCCCGCACCCTGCCCTACTACATGGTCCCCGCCACCGTCGTCGTGCTCCCCTCCCTCCCGCGCCTGCCCAACGGCAAGGTCGACCGGCGCAGCCTGCCCGAGCCCCCGGAGGGTCGCGACGCGGTCGGCGCCGGCTACGAGGCCCCCCGCAACGAGGTCGAGGACGGGCTCAGCCGGCTGTGGGCCGAGGCGTTCCGCACCGACGGCGTCGGCATCCACGACAACTTCTTCGAGCTGGGCGGGCACTCGCTGCTCGCCTTCCAGCTGATCGACGAGATCCGCCGCCGCTACGGCGTCGAGCTCAGCCTCTCCGACCTCTCCACCTGCCCCACCGTCGCCGAGCTCGCCACCCTCGTCACCACCGAACGCACCGGTGGCCGCGGCTCCTTCGGCGGACTCCCCGCGATCGTCCCCGACCCCGCCGCCCGCTTCGATCCCTTCCCGCTCACCGAGAGCCAGCAAGCGCTGTGGATCGGCCGCGGCGGGCTCGTGGAACTGGGCAACGTCGGCTGCCACGGCTACTTCGAGTGGGAGAGCGAGCAACTCGACGTACCGCGCCTCGAAGGCGCCTGGCGCCGGCTCGTCGAACGCCACGACGCCCTGCGCACCCGGGTCCTGCCCGACGGCACCCAGCAGGTGTTCGAGGAGGTCCCGGCCTACGAGATCCCCGTCACCGACTTCGGCGGACTGGACGAGGGGTCCCGGCGGGCCGAGCTGGCCGCCCTGCGCGAGCGGCTGTCCCACCAGGTCCTCGACGGGGACGGCTGGCCGCTGTTCGACGTGCGGATCAGCCTGCTCGGCGGCGGCCGGGCCCGGATCCACCTCTGCCTGGACTTCCTCGTCGCCGACGCCTGGAGCTACTTCCAGGTGCTCGTCCCCGACCTGGTCACCTACTACGTGGAGCCCGGCGCCGAACTCGCCCCGCTGGAGCTGACCTTCCGCGACTACGTCCTCGCCGTCGGGAACTCGCTGCGCGACAGCGAGCTGTACCGCCGCTCCGAGTGGTACTGGCGCGACCGCCTCGCCACCCTCCCGCCCGCCCCCGAACTGCCCGCGCGGCCGGCCGAAGCCCCCGAGCTGCCGGTCCGCTTCGAGCGCCGCAGCCACGTCGTCGCCCCGGAGCGGTGGAGCCGGATCCAGGAGCGCGCGCACGCCCGCGAGGTGACCCCCTCCGGGGTGCTGGCCGCCGCCTACGCCGAGATCCTCGGCCGGGCCGCCGGGCAGGCCCGGTTCACCATCAACTTCCCGCTGTTCAACCGCCTTCCGCTGCACCCGCAGGTCAACTCGCTGCTCGCGGACACCACGACCACCCTGCTGCTGGCCGTCGAGCAGACGGAGTCCACCTTCGCCGGACGGGCCCGGGCCGTCCAGCGCCGGCTCTGGGCCGACCTGGAGCACCGCTACTTCAGCGGGGTGCAGGTGCTGCGCGAGCTGACCAAGCTGCGCGGCTCCCTCGCCCCGGCCATGCCCGTGGTGATGACCAGCCTGGCCGGCCACCCGCCGCAGTACGAGGAGACCGAGCTGGGCGCCCCGGTCTACGGCATCTCCCAGACCCCGCAGGTCTCCCTCGACTTCCAGGTCTTCGAAAAGCCCGACGGCCTCACCTTCAACTGGGACTTCCTGCCCGCCGTCTACCCGGACGGACTGATCGACTCGATGTTCGAGGAGTTCACCTCCCTGCTGGACGCCCTCGCCGAGGAGGAGGCCTGGGAGCGCCACTCCCCGCCGCCCGGCGAAGAGGGCGCCGCCCCGGGCAAGACCGAGGAGCGCGACACCGGCGACGCCTGGGAGCGGTACTGGGCCGGGATCCGGCGCACCGGCCGCGGCGGCGACGTCATCTGGGACGCCGACAGCGGCGAGGAGTTCCGCTGGCTGCTGGACCAGGCGCAGCGGCACTTCCGCGGCGACCTACCGGTCATCGACCTCGGCTGCGGCAACGGCCGCTACAGCCGCGAACTCGCCCCGCACTACCCTTCGGTCATCGGCGTCGACGTCTCGGTCAGCGCCATCGACCACGCCAAGCGCGAGGCCGAGGGCGTGCCGAACGTCGACTACCTGGCGATCGACATGACCGACGCCGAGCAGGCCGCCGTCCTGGGGGAGGGGCCGTACAACATCTTCGTCCGCGGTGTCTTCCACGTCCTGGACGGCGAGGCCCGGGCCCGGCTCGCCGCCGTCGCCGACCGGCTGCTGGGCGACGAGGGCACGCTGATCGTGCACGAGCCCGACTACTCCAGCAACTCCTTCGGCTACCTCGGCTTCGTCGGCGGCAAGCGGGGCCGTGCCGAGGACCTGGTCGGCCCGCTGGAGGCGGCCGGTGTCCGGCACTCGCACCGCTTCACCCGGCCCGAACTGGCCGAGGCGTTCGGTGCGGACGGGTGGGAGGTCGTCGAGGACGAGGCGATAGAACTGCACGCGATCGACCCCAGGTCGGATTCCGACGCCCTGCGGCTGCCCGGCTACTACGCGGTGCTGCGCCGCAGGCGCTGACGGCCGCACGCCCGGTCCGGCTCTGCGCCGGGCGGCCCACGCCGCCCGGCGCAGGGCCTCGGCGTCGTGGCGAGCAGGAGCGGCCGCACCCGCAACGAGAAGACGCGGCCACGGCCGCACGGCTGAAAGACTGGACAACGTGGAACGACGTACGACCGACCGACTGCTCAGGGCGCGCGCACAGGCGATCGGGGGCGAGGTCCGGGAGGAATCGGTCGCCGCAGTCCTCGACCGGGTGCTGGCCGTGCAGGCGCAGGACCTGCCCGCGGCGGAGCTCGGGCTCCGGGTGCGGGCCCGCGGGCTGACCCGGGAGGCGGTGCGCCGGGCCACCGACACCGAACGCAGTGCCGTCCGCGGCTGGTTCATGCGCGGAACCCTCCAACTGGTGCCGGCCGCCGACGCACGATGGCTGTTGGCCCTCTTCGGCCCGGTCTACCTCGCGCTCGCCGCCCGGCGGCTGCGCGAGCTGGGCCTCGACGAGTCCCTGTGCACGCGCTCGGAGCGCCTCATCGCCGAAGCGATCGACGGCGAGGGGCCGTTGACCCGGGCCCAGCTCACCGACCGGCTCACCACCCTCGGGGTGGAGCCCAAGGGGCAGTCCGCCTTCCACCTGATCCGCCGGGCCGCCCTGACCGGCCGCATCTGCCACGGACCGCAGCGGGACGGCGAGGCCACCTTCGTCCTCCTCGACGACTGGCTGCCCGCCACCGGACCCCTGCCCTTCACCGGGGCCGCCGCCGAACGCGAACTCGCGCGCCGCTACCGCGTCGCGTACGGACCCTCCGACGCCCTGGACTTCGTCCACTGGTCGGGACTGAAGGCCACCACGGGCAAGAACGCGTGGACCGCCGTACGGGAGACCGGGCCCGAGCCGTTGACCGCCCCGGACGAGCCCGACGTACGCCTGCTCCCGGCCTACGACAACTACTTGGTGGGCTACCGCAGCCGGGACCTGTCCGTGCCCGCCGCACACGAACGCCGGGTGTGGCCCGGCGGCGGGCAGATCCGCGCCACCGTCCTGGTCGACGGCCTGGCCGTGGGCACGTGGTCGGGCGGCCGCCGCGGGGTGCCGGTGACGGTCGAACCCTTCCCCGGGGCCGAGCCCCACACCCCCGCCGTGGCGGCCGGGATTGCCCGCGAGAGCGCAGACATCGCACGGTTCTCCAGCTGAACTCATCGCATGTCTACAAGCGGTCTATAGTCCCGGAATTCATAACCGGGGTCTAACCCGGGGTCCATAGCGTCAGTGCCGTCCGACAATTCCGTACCCAATCAGAAAAGGGCGTCGACATGGCACTCGGTCGGCATTCCGATTTCAATCGCCTGTGGTTCGGGCAGACCGTCAGCAACTTCGGCGACAAGATCTCCCTCCTGGCGCTACCGACCCTCGCGGTCGTGGTGCTGGGCGGTGGAGCCTTGGAGGTCGGCGTGCTCGGCGCGCTGCGCTTCCTCCCCTTCCTGCTGCTCGCCCCGATCGCCGGGCTGGTGGCCGACCGGGTGTCGAGGCGCACCGTCATGATCGTTGCCGACCTGGGCCGCTTCCTGGCCCTGGGCACGATTCCGCTGGCGTTCGCGCTCGACTCCGTCAGCATGACCCACCTCTTCATCGTGGCCGGCATCACCGGCTGCCTCACCACCTTCTTCGAGGTTTCGTACCAGTCCTGGCTGCCCCAGCTCATCGGCACCGAGAACCTCATCGAAGGCAATACCAAGCTCCAGATCAGCCGCAGCGTCGCCGAGGCGGTCGGCGCGGGCGCCGGTGGCGCACTCATCCAGCTGCTCGGCGCCGCACGCGCCATCACCGCCGACGCGTTCACCTTCCTCATCTCGCTCATCGCCCTGCTGGTCATCCGCCACCGGGACGTGCGCGAGCGGACCGAGGACCGCAAGGCCTCCGCGAAGGCGGAGATGAAGGAGGGCATGAAGACGCTCTTCGGCAACCCGGTCCTGCGCGGCCTGTTCACCGCCAACGTCGTGGTCAACCTCGGTGCCGCGATGGGCGACGCCGTCCTGATCGTCTACGCCTACAAGGAGCTGAACCTCAGCCCCGGCCAGGTCGGTGCGGCCTTCGCCGTCATGTCGGTCTTCGTCATCGTCGGCGCGGTGCTCTCCGAGGTCGTCTCCAAGAGCCTCTCGGTGGGCCGCCTGCTCGTCATCACCGCGGTCGTGCTCGGCGCCGGCTACATCCTGGTGCCGACGGGCGGCGCGGTCGGCGGCTTCGTCGGACTGATCGTGGTCCAGGCCATCATCGGCTTCGTCTCCCCGATGTTCGACATCCACGTCCTCAGCCTCGTGCAGGGCGTCACCCCGAACGAGCAGATGGGCCGGGTCAGCGGCACCGCGCTCTCCGCGGTGTATGGAGCCCTGTCCCTGGGCTACTTCGCCGGCGGCGCGCTCGGCGAAGCGATCGGCCTGACCGGCGGTCTCGCGGTGGCCGGCGCCGTCACCATCATCGGCGGCCTGACCCTGCTCACCGGACCGGTCGCCAAGATCAAGGAAATGCCCGGCGGGGACGACACCGCCGAGGAGGGATCTCCGGCCGCGGACGAGACCAGGATCACCGCCTGATCGACACCCGCCAGGGGCGTGGAGTGGGTGCCGGCCCTGCGGCACCCACTCCACACTGCGCCCCGCACCCATCCGCACGCACCCGCCCGCACGCCCGCACGCACCCGCCCGCACGCCCGCACGCCCGCACGCCCGCACGCCCGCACGCCCGCACGCACCCACCCGCACGTCCGCACGTCCGCACGTCCGCACCCGGCGCCGCGACCCGCGGCGCCCCCCTCGCCGTATCCCTCTCCCGACTCCCGAAGACGCACGGAGGCTCAAGGTGAGCGAGTCCCTCGCCGAACGCATAGCCGCACTGCCGAAGTCCCGCCGGGCACTGTTCCAGGCCCTGACGGGCCGCACCGGCGGGCGCGCCGCCGTACGGGAGGACCCTGAGCCGGCACCCCGCGACCCCGCAGACCCGCCGGTGCTCTCCTTCGCCCAGCGTCGCCTCTGGTTCATCGACCAGCTCCAGCCCGGCAGCCCCGCCTACAACGTGCCGGTCGCCACCCGCATCCGCGGCCCGCTCGACGTACCCGCCCTGCACGCGGCGCTCCAGGACGTCGTCGACCGCCATGAGGTGCTGCGGACCGTCTACACCTACCAGGAGGGCGCCACCGAGGCGCTGCCCCGCGTGGTGGACGGCTACCGGCTGCCCCTGCCGCTCACCGAACTGCCCGACGAGGAGGCGGCCCGGTCCTTCTACGACGCCGACGCGGGCGCCCCCTTCGACCTGGCCGGCACCGTCCCGTTGCGGGCCCGGCTCGGCCGGATCGGCCCCGAGGACCACGTCCTGGTCCTCAACCTGCACCACATCGTCACCGACGGCTGGTCCATGCGGGTCCTCTACACCGAACTGGAGCGCGCCTACGCCGCCCGCACCGGGGCGCCCGCCGGGGCAGCGGCCCCGCTCGCCCTCCAGTACGCCGACTTCGCCAGCTGGCAGCGCCGCCGCATCAGCGGGGACCGGCTGGAGGGCCTCACCTCCTTCTGGCGCGAGGAGCTGGGCGGCGCCACCCCCGTGGACCTGCCCACCGACCGGCCCAGACCGCCCGTCTTCGGCCACGCCGGCGCATCCCGCTACATCGACCTCCCGCCCCGGCTCATCGCCCGGCTGCGGGAGTTCGGCAAGTCCGAGGGCGCCACCCTCTACATGACGATGCTGGCCGGCTTCGCCGCCACCCTCCGCCGCTGGACCGGCCAGGAGGACATCGTCGTCGGCACCTCCGTCTCCGGCCGCGACCACCCGGCCTTCAGCGAGCTCATCGGCTTCTTCGTCAACACCCTTCCGCTGCGCATCAGAACCGGTGGCGACCCCGGCTTCGCCGAACTGGTCCGGGCCACCCGTCACACCACCCTCCAGGCGTACGCGCACCAGGAACTGCCCTTCGACCTGATCGTCGACGCCCTCGGGCTGCCCCGCGACCCCAGCCGGCCGCCGCTCACCTCCGTGATGTTCCTCCTCGACGAGACCCCGGACACCGCCCCGGGCCTCGCGGGCCTCGCCACCGAGCCCATCGACTTCTCCTCGCACGCCACCAAGTACGACCTCATGATCAGCGTCCACGACACCGGCACCGCGGTCCGCGCCCTCGTGGAGTACCCCACCGCCCTGTTCGACGCCCCGACCGTGGACCGGCTGCTCGGCCACTTCCTCACCACCCTCGAAGGGGCGCTCGACCGCCCCGAAGCCCCGCTGTCCGCCCTGCCGCTGCTCACCGACGCCGAGCGCCGGGCCGCCCTGGACGACTGGAACGCCACCCGCGCCCCCTTCCCGCAGGACGCCTGCCTGCACGAGCTGTTCGAGCAGCACGCCGACCGGCGGCCCGACGCGCCCGCCGTGGTCCTGGGCGGGCTCGGTGGCTGGAACGTCACCTACCGGGAGCTGGAGGAGCGCGCCAACCGGCTCGCGCACCGGCTCGTCGAAGCCGGCGCGGGCCCCGACCGGACCGTGGCCCTGTGCCTGCGCCGCGGCCCCGCCCTGGTCACCGCGATCCTCGCCGTCCTCAAGGCCGGTGGGGCCTACGTCCCCCTCGACCCGGACTACCCGGCCGAGCGCCTGGCCCTGCTGCTGCGGGACTCCGCGCCGCCCATCGTCGTGTCCGACGCGGAGCTGATCGGACGGCTGCCCGTCCCCGCCGGCACCGCGCAGGTCCTGCTCGACACCGACCGGGCCGCGCTCGCCGCGCTGCCCGCGACCCGCCCGGACGTGCCCGTCACCTCCCGGGACCTGGCCTACGTCATCTTTACCTCGGGTTCCACCGGCACCCCCAAGGGCATCGCCCTGGAACACCGGGGCGTCGTCAACAACATCCTCGACCTGAACCGCTCGTACGGCATCGGGCCCGGCGACTCGGTCCTCGCCCTGTCCTCGCCCAGCTTCGACATGAGCGTCTACGAAACCCTCGGCATCCTGGCCGCGGGCGGCACGCTCGTCCTGCCCGACCCGGCCGCCGCCAAGGATCCGGCGCACTGGGCCGACCTCGTCGAGCGGCACGGCGTCACCGTGTGGAACTCCGCCCCCGCCCTCCTCGGCCTCCTCGTCGACCAGCTCGAACACGCGGGCGGCCCCCGACTTCCCAAGCTGCGCACCGCGTTCCTCGGCGGCGACTGGATCCCCGTCACCCAGCCCGACCGGATCCGCGCCTTCGCGCCGGAGCTGTCCTTCGCGGCACTCGGCGGGGCGACCGAAGCCTCCATCCACTCGGTGGAGTTCCCCGTCGGCCGGGTCGATCCCGAGTGGACGAAGCTCCCGTACGGGCGGCCCATGGCCAACCAGCTCGCCTACGTCCTCGACCCGAAGGACCGCCTCGTCCCTGTCGGCGTCCCCGGTGAACTCCACCTGGGCGGCGTCGGACTGGCCCGCGGCTACCTGAACCGGCCCGAGCTCACCGAGGAGAAGTTCGTCCACGTCGAGCTGGCACCCGGCCGCACCGAACGCCTCTACCGCACCGGCGACCTGGCCCGCTACGGCGCCGACGGCACCATCGAACTCCTCGGCCGCACCGACTTCCGGATCAAGCTCAACGGACTGCGCATCGAGCCCGGCGAGGTCGAGGGCGCACTGCGCGAGCGCCCGGGCGTCCGCGAGGCCGTCGTCGCCGCGCGCCGCACCGCCGGCTCCGACCGGCTCGTCGGCTACGTGGTCCCCGAGGAGGGCGCGGACCTCGACACCACCACCTTGCGCACCGCCCTCGCCGCCGTCCTGCCCCCGCACTGCGTCCCCGCCGAACTGGTGCTGCTGGAGCGGCTGCCGCTGAGCCCCAACGGCAAGGTGGACCGGGGCGCCCTGCCCGACCCGCGCACCGCCGCCCCCGCACCCGACCGGACCACCACCGCGCCCGCGGACGCGGACCCGGTCGCCCTGCGGATCGCCGCCGTCTGGGCCGAGGTGCTGGGGATACCGGAGGTCGCCCCCGACGACGACTTCTTCGCCCTGGGCGGGGACTCCTTCGCCGCCGTGCGCGCGGTCCGCGCCGTCGCCGCCGCCCTACCGGACGGCGGATCCGCCGCCCTGCGCGTGGTCGACCTCTTCAGCAACCCGACCCCGGCCGGGCTCGCCGCCCGCACCACCGAACTCGGCGCAGCCGGAACGCAGGCACACGGCCTGCTGCACCGGCTCACCCCCGAACGCCCCGCCGGAACCACCGCGCTGACCCTCGTCTGCTTCCCGCACGGCGGCGGCGACGCCATCGCCTACCAGCCCCTCGCGGCCCAGCTCCCGCCGCACATCGAGCTCCTGGCGGTCTCCCCGCCCGGACACGACCCACTGCGCCCCGGCCCGATGCTGCCGGTCCCCGAGTTCGCGGAACTCGCAGCCCAGGAAATCGCCCGCACCGTGCGCGGACCGTACGCGGTCTACGGCCACTGCGCCGGGGTGGTCACCGCACTGGAGACCACCCACGTACTGGAACGCATGGGGCAGCGCCCGATCGCCCTGGACCTCGCCGCGGCCCTCCCGGAGGAGGACCCGGAGTACGCCCTGGAGATGGAACGCGTCTCCGGCGACGACGACCTCGTCGCGTACCTGACCACCATGGACGGCTTCGACGGCGTTCTCGACGACCGTGACCTCACCGCTGTCCTGCGGATGGTCCGCCACGACATGACCGAGGCGGCCCGCTTCTTCGCCCGCACCCCGGGCGGCTACGACCGACCCCTCGCCACCCCGCTCACCTGCATCATCGGCGACGCCGACGACGCGACCGAGGGCTACGAGAACGGCTACCGCACCTGGGGCCGGTACGCGGCCGACGTACGCCTCGCCGTGATCCCCGGGGGCCGCCACTACTTCGCCAAGCACCTGCCCGACCGGCTCGCCGCTCTCCTCGTCGACCTGCACCGCAACGGAGGAACCCATGTCTGATCTCGCCGAACGGCTCGGCCGTCTGCCCCAGGGACAGCGCTCCCGGCTGCTGGGACGGATGCGCAACCAGATGACGGCCGGCGTGGGCCGCCGCATCGAACTGAAGCGCGCCGACCACGGACCGCGCTCCCGCTCCTCCTTCCAGCAGGAGCAGATGTGGTTCGTCGACAAGCTCGGCGCCGGCAAGGCCCGCAACAACATAGCCCTGGCCATAGGCCTGGGCGGCCCCCTCGACCGGGCCGCCCTGCACGAGGCGCTCAACGCCGTCGTCGCCCGCCACCAGGTGTTGCACAGCAAACTCGTCGAGATCGACGGAGTCCCCTGGCAGGAACCCGTCCCCTCCTTCGTGCTCGGCGTCCAGAGCACCGACCTCTCCGGCAGCGAGGACGCGGACCGCGAACTCGCCGAGCTCACCGCGAGCTGCGCCGCCGCCCCCTTCGACCTCGCCGCCGGCCCGCCCGTCCGCGCCCACCTCGTGCGGCTCGCCGCCGAGCGCCACGTCCTGCTCTGGGTCGTCCACCACATCGCCTGGGACCCGGGCTCGACCCGGATCTTCACCGAGGAACTGACCACCAGCTACGCGGCGGCCGCCGCGGGCAAGCGCCCCGAGGCCCCCCGGCTCGCCGTCGAGTACGCCGACTTCGCGGCCTGGCAGCGGGCCAAGCTGGAGAACGACGAGCACGGCCGGGCGCTCGCGACCAAGTGGCGCCAGATCCTGGCCGGCGCCGTCGCCACCGAGGTCCTCCCCGACCACCCGCGCGGCCCCGAGACCCGAGGCGACGGCCGCGGCCTGAAGCTGACCCTGGACCAGAAGCTGCTGGACCGCCTCACCGAGCTCGCCGACGCGGGCAACACCACCGTCTTCACCACCCTGCTCGCCGCCTTCAACGCGCTGCTGCGGCACTGGACCCGCACCGAGGACGTCGTCGTCGGCACGGCCAGCGCCTCCCGGCCGCACCCCGACCTGGAGCAGGTCATCGGCTGCTTCGTCCAGATGATCACCTTGCGGACCGAGGTCACCGACCAGCTCACCTTCCGCGAGCTGGTCACCCGCACCGCGTCCTCCGTCATGGACTCCTTCACCAACAGCGAGCTGCCCTTCGAGCAGGTGGTCGAGGCCGTCCGCCCGGTGCGCGACCCGTTGAGACACCCGCTCTTCCAGATCGAGTTCACCTCGCTGGGCCGCTGGGGCACCCACCGGGCGCAGGCCGCCGACCTCGAGTTCACCATGGACCAACTGCACGACGGCGCAGCGAAGTTCGACATGAGCTTCCTCGTCGGCGAGAACGACGGACTGGAACTCTCCCTCGAGTACAACACCTCCCTCTACCGGCACGGCACGGCCAGCGCCCTGCTCGGCGCCTTCCGCCAGGTCCTGGAGCAGGTAGCCGAGAACCCCGACCTCCAGGTCGGCGACATCAGCCTGGTCGAGGAGCCGGCCGCCTCCCGGCACGCCCGCGAGCTGTCCCGCGGCGGCCCCGTCGACGAAGCCGCCTGGACCACCACCTTGGACCGCGCGTTCCGCGAGCGGGCCACCATCCACCCCGACGCGGTCGCCGTCCGCCACGGCTCCGCCCGGCTCGACTACGCCGCCCTCGACCGCTGGTCCGAGGCCATCGCCCACCGGCTGCGCGACCGCGGCGTCCGCCACGGCGACCCCGTCGCGGTGTGCGTCTCCCGCGGCCCGGCCGCCGTGGCCGCGGTCCTCGGCGTGCTCAAGGCGGGCGCCCACTACGTCCCGGTCGACCAGAGCGCCCCGGCCGAGCGGACCCGTACCGTACTGGCCGACGCGAAGGCCCGGCACGCCCTGGTCGACGAAGCCGCGCAGCTGCCCGTACCGCTGGAGTTGGTGACCACCGGAACGGCGGCCCCCGTCCGCGAGGTCCCCTCCCTCGCGCCGACCGCCACCCCCGGCGACCTGGCCTACGTGCTCTACACCTCGGGCAGCAGCGGCACCCCCAAGGGGGTCATGATCGAGCACCGCTCGGTCACCCACTTCTCCCGCACCATCGCCAAGGCCTACGAGATCCGGGCCGAGGACCGCGTCCTGCAGTTCGCCCCGCTCACCTTCGACGTCTCCGTCTTCGAGATCTTCACCACCCTGCTGGCGGGCGGCTCGCTCGTCATCGCCACCGACGACGAGCGCCGCGACCCGGCCCTGCTCCAGACCCGGATGCGCGAGGACGCGGTCACCGTCGCGGAGCTCCCGCCCGCCCTCCTGCCGCTGCTCGACCAGGCCGGCCTGCCCGACCTGCGACTGGTCTCGGTGGGCGGCGAGGCCTTCCCCGGCCGACTCGTCGCCGAATGGACCGCGGGGGAGCGGAGGTTCGTCAACGGCTACGGCCCCACCGAGGCGACCGTCGCCGTCACGCTCATGGACTGCACCGGGAGCTACGACCGCAACCCGCCGATCGGCCGCCCCATGCCCGGCCACCAGGCGTTCGTCCTCGACGAGCGGCTGCGCCCGGTCCCGCCCGGCGTACCCGGCGAACTCTGCGTCTCCGGCCCCGGCATCGCCCGCGGCTACCTGGGCCGCCCCGACCTCACCGCCGACCGCTTCGCCGACAACCCCTACGCGGACGGCCCCGAGACGGCCCGCCTCTACCGCACCGGCGACCTGGTCCGCTGGCTGCCCGGCGGCAACCTGGACTTCCTCGGGCGCACCGACCGCCAGCTCAAGGTGCGCGGCCACCGCATCGAGCCCGGCGAGGTCGAGTCCGTGCTCACCGGTCACCCCTCGGTGCAGCAGGCCGTCGTGGTGGCCCAGCCCGCCGCGGGCGGCGAGCGCATGCTGGCCGCCTACGTCACCGTCGAACAGGTGGGCTCCTACGCCTCCGAGGTCGCCGACGCCGAAGGCCTGCGCGCCTACGCGGCCGGCCGACTGCCCGGCTACATGGTCCCGGTCGTCGTCGTCCTGGACGAACTGCCCCTCACCCCGCACGGCAAGGTCGACACCGCCGCCCTGCCCCTGCCCACCGAGCAGTCGGGCGAGGGCGGCACCGCGCCGCGCGACGCCGTCGAGGAGCAGATCTGCCGGGACATCCTCACCCCGCTGCTCGAATGGCAGAACCCGGACGTGGAGGGCGACTTCTTCGCCCTGGGCGGTAGCTCGCTGCAGGCCACCATCGTGGTCTCCCGGGTCCGCGCCCTCTTCGGCATCGACATCGCCCTCGCCGACTTCTTCGGCCGCCCGACCGTTGCCGGACTCGCCGAACTGGTCCGCGCCGCCAAGGCCGAGGCAGCCGGCGAACAGGACCGGCTGCTCGCGGTCTTCGAGCAGATCGAGAACATGAGCGACGAGGAGGCCGCCGCCCTCCTCGGCTCCCTCCAGCAGCCGGACGGTTCCTGATGGCCGACCCGGCCGGGTTCGAAGGAGCCCTCGCCGCGCTTCCCGAGGCGAAGCGCGAGCTCGCCCGCCTGATGCTGGCCGCCCGGCAGCCCGTACCCGCCCACCCGGTCCCGCGCTCCGGCGCGGGGCCGGTCCCGCCCACCGCGCTCCAGTCCCGGCTGTGGCGCCGCGAACGCACCCACCCGGCCGTCGCCACCGGCTCGCACGCGCTCCGGCTGACCGGCCCGCTCGACCCCGAGCGGCTCGTGGCCGCCCTCACCGGGGTGCTGCGCCGCCATGAAGGACTGCGCACCCGGCTCACCGTCTCCACCAGCGGCCAGCCCCGGCTGCACGTGGACGAGGGACCGGTGCTGCGGCTCACCCGGGCCGACCTCTCGGGTTTCACCCCGCAGGCCGCCGCCGACCGCGTGGCCCTGCAGAGCACCGAGAGCGCCTCCACCGTCCTCGACCTGGAGAGCGGCCGCACCAGCGCCTTCCGGCTGTTGCGGCTCGCCGCCGACGAGCACGTCCTGATCCTCGCCTCCCACCTCGCGGTCTTCGACGGCTGGTCCTCCGGGGTCTTCCTCGCGGACCTGGCCGCCGGCTACCGCGAGGGCCCGACGGGCCTCGCCCCGCCCGACCTCCAGCTCCCCGACTACGCCGACTGGCAGCACCGGTGGCTCGCCGGACCCGACGGCTCCGCCGAACTCGCCCGCCGCCGGGCGGCCTTCGCCGCCGACCCGCCCGCCCCCCGGGCGCCCGGCGGATTCGAACGCGGCCACTTGCCCGTACGGCTCGCTCGCGGGCCGGCCCGCGCCGGGCTGGAGCTGGGCGGGGCCGAGGGAGCCACCCCGTTCATGACCCTCCTCGCCGCGCTGGCCGTCGTACTGGCCCGCAGGGAGGGCCGTACCTCCGTGGTGATCGGCACCCCGGCGGCCGGCCGCTTCGCCGGACCGCTCGAAGGCGCCGTCGGGCAGTTCACCACCGTCGTGCCGATCCGGATCGACCTCGCGGGCGGCCCCGCCTTCCGGGAACTGCTGCACCGCACCCGGGCCGCCGTCGCCGAGGCGCTCGCCCACCAACGACTGCCCGTGGACGTCCTGTTCGGCGACGGGACGCCCCCGCCGTACAACGTCCTGTTCGCCCTCCACAACTACCCGTCGGTCCCCCTGGACCTGCCGGGCATCGAGGTCGGCCAGCTGCCCGGGCCGCCCGCCCGGCACCTGGAGCTCTACAGTCCCGACCCGGCCGCCGCGCTCGCCTGCATCGGCCTCGTGGAACGCGACGGCGAGATCGGCGGCACCGCCGAGTACAACCGCCACGCAGTCACGCCCGAGGACGTGCGGGGGCTGCTCACCGGAATCGAGGACGTGCTGGACCGGGCCGTCGCCGCGCCCGCATCCCCGCTCACCACCTAGGGAGTTGCCCGTGCTCACCACCGAGTTCTACCGTGCGCCCGCGGACTGCGGGCTCGTACGGAGCGGAGCCGACGTGCCCCGCACCCCCATGCGGGCCCTGCGCGAGGACATCCACGACATCCTGGTCTCGGCCCCCGTGGCCGAGGCCCGGCGCACCCGCGACCCCCGGCCGCTGCACCGGGCCCTGGGCGAGCGGGGCCTGCTCGCGCCCCAGTGGCCCGAAGAGTACGGCGGCCGCGGCATCAGCCAGGTCGCGGCCGCCGTGCTGGTCGAGGAACTGGCCATGCACGACGTCCCCGACCTGCTGCACACCCTCACGGTGCAGATCGTCGGATCCACCCTGCTCAACGTCGCGAGCCCGGCGATGAAGGCCCGGCACCTGCCGGGCTTCGCCGCCGGCACCGCCTTCGGCTGCGTGCTCTTCAGCGAACCCCAGGCCGGCTCCGACCTCAACATCCTCTCCACCCGCGCCGTCTCCGACGGCAAGGGCGGCTACAAGCTGTACGGCACCAAGGTCCACTCGCTGTTCGCCCGGCTCGCCGACTACGGGCTGTGCCTGGCCCGCGGCGAGGACGACGCCTTCAGCCTCTTCCTCGTCCCGCTGGCCCAGCCCGGGGTCACCATCCGGCAGATCCCGGGCATGGGCGACGACGCCTTCCACGAGGTCACCCTCGACGGCGTGGCCGTGACCGCCGACGACGTGGTCGGCGAGACCGGCCAGGGCTGGGCGATCGTCGTCAAGACCCTCGCCTTCGAGCGCACCGGACTCGACTACTACGTCAAGGCGCTGCGCTGGTACCGGGCCGCCGTGGAACGGCTGGAGGTCCACACCGACCGGCTGGAGGCCGGCCAGCACGACCAGATCGGCCTGGCCAAGCTCAACGCCCGGCTGCTCGCGGCGGGCACTTTGGTCCGCCGCGTCCTCACCCGCCTCGACCGGGGCGAACTCAACGAGGACGAGGCCGCCGCAGCCAAGTGGTACACCACCGAACTCGCCGCAGAGGTGGCCTGGTGGGCCGCCGAACTCGACGGCGACACGAGCATGACCCTCGACGACCCCGAGGTCGACGGGGTGGCACACCCACTCGATGCGGCGTTGCGCGAAGCCCCGGGGATGCGGATATCGGGCGGCACCGCCGAAATGATGCTGGAGACGCTGGCCCGGCTGCGTCTCGACTCAGGGGCGGAGGTACGGCCGTGACTTCACAGGCGGTAGGCGGGAACGGCACGGGCGGCCAGGGCCCGGCGACGGCCGAGCGCTGGCGGGTGCGGGAGGACGAGGACTCGCTCTTCCGGCAGCTCCGGCTCACGGTGCGCCAGGGCCTGGAGGTCGACGGGGACACCCCCGTCGGTGCCTGGGAGGCGCTGACCCAGGTCGGCGCGTGGGAGTTCGCCCTGCCCATCGGCCACGACGGCCTCGACCTCGGCCAGGCGGTCATCGCCATGGTGTGCGAGGAGGCGGGCAACGCGATGCAGCCCGTCCCGCTGACCGACACCCTCCTCGCCCTGGACCTGATCGCCGGCCTCGGCCCGCTGGCCCCCGAAGCCGCCGACAACGTCCTGGACCAGGTGCGCACCGGAGGACTGGAACTCGCCGTGCCGGGCCGGCTGCCCGATCCGCGCGGCACCGTACCGCCGGGCATCACCTGGAAGCCGGACGCGGACACCGGCGCCGTCGTCCTCACCGGAACCGGTGGCCCCTTCGCCGCCGGAGTCGGCCCGGGCGCCCTGCTGGTCCTGGCCGGCGGTCCCGACGGCCCGTGCGTGGCGCTCGTACCCCTGCCCACCGAGGGCGTCCGGGTCCGCCCGTTGCGCGACCACGGCGGGGGAGCCGTCGCCAGTGCCGTTTTCGACGAGGTGCGGCTGCCCGCCGAGGCGGTGCTGCTGAGCGGACTCGCCGCCGAACAGGCCCTCGCCCGCGTGGGGCTGCGCGCGGCCGTCCACCAGGCCTCGCTGCTGGCCGGCATCACGGCGGCCGCCCTGACCGCGGTCGTCTCCCGGATCCGCGGCCGGCAGCAGTTCGGCCAGGCCCTGGTCAAACACCAGGGCCCCCGGCTGCGCGTGGCGGGCCTGCTGGCCCGCCTCGACGCCGTGCGCTGGGCCGTGGGGGACGCGGCCCGCGACCTCGACGAGGACCGGCTCACCGCGGGGGAGGCCGCGGGACTGATCGCCCTCACGGCGGAGACCACCCTCGACGTGACCCGTGACGCGGTCCACCTGCACGGCGCCTCGGGCCTGGTCCGCGACGGCCTGGTGGCGGGCTGCTACCGGCGCGCGGCCTGGGAGGCCATGCGCTGCGGGCGTCCCGCCCACCTCTGGGACCTCGCCGCGCACACGCCCTGACCGGCGCACACGAGGGAAGGGGCCCCCGCACGGCGGGAGCCCCTTCCGCGTACCGACCGGGCCGTCAGACCAGGTCGCGGCGCATCACCCAGCGGTGCCGCTTGTCGCTCTTGGCCTCGGTGCGGTGGACCCGGCGGAAGCCCGCCCGCTCGAACATGTCCATCGTCCCGACGTAGGCGAGCGTCGGGTTCACCCGGCCGCCCTCCGGATCCACCGGATACCCCTCGACGGCCGGTGCGCCGTGGGCGCGCGCGTGTTCGACGGCCCCCTCCAGCAGACCCGAGGCGACCCCCTTGCCGCGGAAGTCCTTGCGCACGACGAAACAGGTCACCGACCACACGGGCAGATCGTCCACCGGTGTGATCGTCTTCGAGGCGGTCAGCCGGTCGAGCTGCCGGCGCGGGGCCACGTTGCACCAGCCCGCCACCTCGCCGTCCAGGAAACCGAGGACCCCGGGCGGCGGATCGGCCTTCTCCATGAGGCCGCGCAGGTGCTCGCCCCGCTCGTCCGCCGTGAGCCGCCCGTACTCGCCGGTGGACAGCCGCCACGCCATGCACCAGCACGTGTGCGCGCTCTTCTTCGGCTGGAGCACCTGGCGGATGTCGTCCCACAGATCCGCCGTGGCGGGCCGTACTTCTAAACTCATGCTGCTACTTCGCTCTCTTCCGCTTCTTACGAGCGTCCCGCGGCCGCGGTGTCCCGCGACCCGGTGACGACATCGGTCATCACGGCGGCCAGCACCCCGAGGGCCCGCCGGCACGCCTGTCGTCCTGCGTCCAGATGAGTGACCAGCCGGACCGTCTCCGGGCCGGGCGCGGTCACCAGTACTCCTTCCTGCGCGGCCCGTGCGACGACCTCGTCGGCGCCGGGAACCTCGATGAGGACGATGTTGGTCTCCGGCGGGCGCACGGTGAACCCCGCGTCCCGCAGCCCCGCCGCCAGCAGCGCGGCGTTGGCGTGGTCCTCGACGATCCGCTCCACGTGGTGGTCCAGGGCGTACAGTCCCGCAGCCGCCAGGATGCCCGACTGGCGCATGCCGCCGCCCAGACCGTGCCGCAACTTCCGGGCCCGCGGTAGCCTTTCGGCCGACAGCAGGAGCACCGACCCGACGGGCGCGCCCAGCCCCTTCGACAGGCACACGGACAGCGAGTCGGCCGTCCGCCCGTACTGGTGCGCCGAAGTGTCGGTCGCCGCCATCGCGTTCCAGATCCGGGCCCCGTCCATGTGGACCGCCAGGCCCGCGCCGGACGTCAGTTCCCGTACGGCGCGCAGCGTGTCCAGCGGGTGGACCGTGCCGCCGGCCCGGGTGTGGGTCTGCTCCACTTCCACCGCACGGGTGCCGAGCGTGTACGGGTTCCCCCGCCGGATGACCCCGGCCAGCAGGGCCGCGGTCACCACCCCGCGCTCCGCCGTCACCGTGCGCGTCTGGATCCCGCCGTAGCGGGCCGGGGAGGCCTCCTCGTGCGCCAGGACGTGTGCCTCGGCGTCGCACACCAGCTCCTCGCCGGGGCCGACGAGGAGCTGCAGGGCGATCTGGTTGGCCATCACCCCGGACGGGGTGAACAGGGCGCCGGAGAAGCCGAAGAGCCTGGCGAGCCGGTCCTCCAGCGCGCGGACGGTCGGGTCCTCACCGAACAGGTCGTCGCCGACCTCGGCCGCGGCCATCGCGGCCCGCATCCCGGTACCCGGCCGGGTCACCGTGTCACTGCGCAGATCGACCGTCTCGAAACTCCCGATGGTCATGACGGTACGTCAACTCCTCGTTCGCGGGGCCGTGGGGTGAGTTCGCGGGCCGCCATCCAGTCCAGCAGCGGGCGCACCAGGTGCCAGGTCTCCCGCACCAGCTCCCCGGCGCGCGCCGTGTGCAGCCCGGCGTCCGGACCGAGGCGGCGCCCCGCGTCGATCTTGCGGTGGCGCAGCAGGTCCAGCCGCGGGTGGTCCGCCGGGACCCCCCGCGGCCGGGACTTGAGCCGGTCGCCGCCCAGGACGAACCCCTGCTCCTCCAGCCGGCCCGCGATCGCGGCCAGCTCCGCGCCGCCGTCCTCCTCCTCGACGGCGGCGCGGTACCGGGCGACCTCGGCCCCGGCGTACGGGTACCAGCGGCCGGAGGCGTACAGGCCGTCCCGGTCCAGGTGCACCCAGAGGCCCAGACAGGGCAGCAGGTCCAGATAGGCGCCCTGGTAGCTCTTGTACGGGGACTTGTCGTGGGACATCCGGGTGTCCCGGACCGGGCCGAGCACCTGCACCCCGCCCCATCCGGTCGACTCCGCGAAATGCGCGCCCAGTTCAGCGGCCAGCTCGTCCATCGGCGCACGTACGTCACGCTCGTACCGCTCGCGGTGGCGCAGCCGCCACGCCTCCTTGCTGTTGTCGGCCGCGAGGTCCTCGTACAGGCGCAGTGCCGAGGGCGGGAAGCCGCTGAAGGTCACGGCAGGTACCCCGGCAGGGGGTGGGCGGCGCACAGCTCCGAGACCCGGGTGCGCACCCGGTCGCGCAGCGCGTCCGGCAGTGCGCCGCCCTGCGCGCGCAGCGCCGTGAGGACGTCGGCGACCAGGTCGGCGCACTCGGCGGCCACCGCGTGGTCCATCCCGCGCGCGGCCAGCGTGTTGGTGCCGAGCCGCAGTCCGCCGGTCACCCGGACCGGTGTGGTGTCGCCGGGGACCCGGTTGCGGTTGACCACGATCCCGCAGGACTCCAGGGCCTGCTCGGCGACGTCCCCGGTGACGCCGGTGCCGCGCAGGTCGAGGAGCACCATGTGGGTGTCCGTACCGCCCGTGACCAGCCGGAACCCCCGGTCCAGGAGCCGCTCCGCGATCGCCTGCGCGCCGTCGGCCAGCCGCTTGGCGACCTCCGCGAAGTCCGGGCTCGCCACGAAGTCCAGGGCCCGCGCCTTGGCCGCCACCGAGGCCAGGTCGGGCGTGCCCTGCGTGAAGGGGAACACGGCGCGGCGCAGGGTCGCTGCCAGGGTGCCGCGCTCCGGTCCGGCCTTGCGGGCCTCCTTGCCGAGCAGGATCAGACCGCCGCGCGGGCCGTACAACTGCTTGTAGGTGCTGGTGGTGGTCACGTGGGCGTGGTCGACGGGGCTCTGGTGGAGGCCGGCCGCGACCAGACCCGCGATGTGCGAGATGTCGGCCAGCAGATAGGCGTTGGCCTCGTCCGCGATCTCCCGGAAGCGGGCGAAGTCGATGCTGCGCGGGTACGCGCTCGCCCCGCAGACGATCAGCTTCGGGCGGTGCTCCAGGGCCAGTTCGCGGATCTGGTCGTAATCGAGCAGCCCCTCCGGTGTCACCCGGTAGCCGTGGGCGCGGTAGTAGCGGCCGGTCACCGAGGCGGGGGAGCCGTGGGTGAGGTGGCCCCCGCAGTCCAGGTCCAGCCCGAGCAGGGAGTCACCGGGGTTCAGCAGCGCCGTGATCACGGCGAGGTTGGCGGAGGACCCGGAGTGCGGCTGCACGATCGCGTCCCGGGCCCCGAACGCCGCGCACGCCCGGTCGATCGCGAGGCGTTCGATCTCGTCGGCGACCCCGCAGCCGGCGTGGTAGCGGTTCCCGGGGAAGCCCTCGGCGGTCAGGTTGCCGAGCGCGCTGCCCTCGCAGGCCAGCACGGAGGGGTCGGCGACGCTGGACGCCGCGACCATCATCAGGGTGTCGCGCTGGCGCGCCGACTCCCGGGCCAGCAGCGTGTACAGCTCGCCGTCGCGCTCTCTGAGCCGTGTCGCGGCGTGCCCGGCGAAATCGACCAGGTCGGGATCGGGTCCGGAACCGGGGCCGGGGCCGGGTGCCGCGGGCAGCTCCGGCTCGGTGACGGGCGCGGGCAGGGTGAGACTCATGACTGTCCCCTCTCGGAATCGTCCGTGATGACCGTGCTGAACCGGTGCGTGTCCTCAGCCGTCCACATCGGCGGTGCCCGTCCCGTCGGCCGCGTCGGGCCCGTCCGCCTCCAGCTCGCCGAAGGCCTCGGCGGCTGCGACCGCCTCCGCGCCGTGCTGCTCGTCCGCGGCGATCTTCCCGGCCAGCTCGGAGATCAGCGGGTTCTGGAACACGGTCTTCACCGGCACCGGCACCCCCAGCAGCTCCTTGAGCAGACCGGCCAGCCGGGTACCGCTGAGCGAATCGCCGCCCAGGCTGAAGAAGTTGTCACCGGGCGCCGCCCCGTCCAGGCCCAGGATGTCGGCGACCGCCGCACACAGCACGAGCTCCAGGGCGCTGCCCGGACCGTCCCCGGCGTCGCGCACGGCCGCCTCGTCGGCGGACTGCTGCCGCCCGGCGGACGAGGCCAGCAGCAGCCGGTCGACCTTGCCGTTGCGGGTCAGCGGTAGCTCCGGCAGCACCGTGAGCGCGGCCGGCACCATGTAGCCGGGCAGTTGCGCGGCGAGCCGCTCCAGGACCGGACCGGCCGCCCCTGCCCCGGCCACGACGAAGGCGTGCAGCCGCCGCACCCCGTGCGCGCTGGCCGGGGCCACCACCACGGCCGCCTCGACCTCGGCGTCCTGGCGCAACACGGCCTCGATCTCGCCGAGCTCGATCCGGTGGCCCTGGATCTTCACCTGGAAGTCGTCCCGGCCCAGGATCTCGATGCTGCCGTCCGGCAGGTACCGGCCCAGGTCACCGGTCAGATAGGCGCGTTCGCCGCTCTCCGGAAGGTGCACGAAGCGGTTCGCGGTGCGCTCCGCGTCGTTCCAGTAGCCGAGCGCGAGCCCGACGTCGCTGGCCACGGCCATCTCGCCGACCACGCCGAGCGGGCGCTCGTGGGCGGCCGCATCGACGATGTAGTAGCGCTGGTTGGTGATCGGCTTGCCGTACGGGATGCTCGTCCAGGAGGGGTCGACCTCGCCGATCGGCTGGAACAGCGACCAGCAGATCGTCTCGGTCGGACCGCCCGAACCCACCACCTGGATCCGGTGGCTCTGCGCCCGCAGTCGGTCCGGCAGCGTCAGCGGGATCCAGTCGCCGGAGAGCACGGACAGCCGCAGGGACTCCAGGGGCCGGCCGCCGCCGCGCCGCTCGCGCACCTCGGCCTCGCCGACCAGGAGTTCCATCAGGACGGGTACGGAGTTCCACAGGGTGACCTGCTCGGCGTGGACCAGATCGGCCCAGACATCGGGCTCGGCGTGGTCGAACGGCGGCGGCAGCACCACGGTCCCGCCCTGCGTCAGCACCCCGAACACGTCGTAGATCGAGGCGTCGAAGTGCAGCCCGGAGATGGCCAGCAGCCGGTCCCGCGCACCGACCTCGAAGCGTGTCGCGACGTCGCGGATCAGGTTGACCACGCCGATGTGGTCGACCATGACGCCCTTGGGCTCACCGGTCGAGCCCGAAGTGAAGATCGTGTAGGCGAGGTCCGCCGGGGTCTGCGCGGTGTCGGGCCGGGTGTCGGTCCCGGACTCGAAGTCCTGGTCCACCCGGTAGCGGCGGGCCGTGGGCGGCCAGCTGATCTTGGAGTCCAGCCGGGACTGGGTGAGGATCCGGTCGACCTTGGCCTCGGTGAGCAGCCGGCGCAGCCGCTCCGGCGGCACGGACGGGTCCAGCGGCAGGTAGGCCGCGCCGGAGGCGAGGATCCCGTACACCGCGGCGTACTGCTCCCAGCCCTTCTCCATCACCACGGCGACCAGTTCGCCCGGGGCCGCACCGTGGTCCCGCAGCGCGTGCCCGATCCGCCAGGCGTACGAGGCCAGCTCGCCGTAGCTCAGCCGCCGCCCGGAGCCGTCCACCACGGCCTCGGCGCCGGGCGTGCGCTCCACCTGCTGGGCGAACAGCTCGTGCAAGGTGGTGTACGGGATCTGCCTGGCGGTGTCGTTGACCTGGCGGCGCAGCGTCCGCTCGGCCGCCGGGATCAGGTCGAAGCGCCGGACGTGCAGGGACTCCGGGTCCCGCGTGAGGCGCTCCAGGAGGTCCACGTACACGCCGAAGGCCGCGTCGACGAAGCCAGGCGCGAACGCCCCGTCGACGAAGTCCCAGATGACGCGCAGCTCACCGGCCAGTTCGCGCAGTTGTACGTCGAGCGAAACCTGCGGGGTCTGCGAGATCGAGTACACCTCCCGGCCCAGGTCCGTGACGGGCCTGCGCACCGGGTAGTCGAGCAGGCTGGTCACGACCACCGGCATGCCGGCCTGCGCGCCCACCCCGTGCAGCCGGGTCAGCTCGCGCAGCACGCGCACGCCGTTGAAGGCACCGTGCTCGGCGTCGCGGGCGAGCTGGTCGCGCAGGGCGTGCGCCCGGTCCAGGAAGGTCGCGCCGGAACCGTCGGCGGCGAGCATCACGGCGTTGGTGAAGTCACCGAGGACGCCGGTGATGTCCGGGTGCACCGCCGGGCGCTGGAAGATCGGGTAGTTGATGGTGAAGTCGGACTCCTCCGCCCAGCACCGGACCACCTCGGCGAAGGCGGCGGTCAGCAGGACCGACGGCGTCAGCCCCGCCCCGCGCGCCCGTGCCGAGAAGAGCTGCCAGTCCTCGGGGGAGAGACGGTGTTCGCGCCGGTCGAAGCGCACCTCGCGACCGTCGCCGGCGGAGCCGCCCGTGGGCAGCGAGGGGGCCGGTGGCAGGGTGGGGACGCGCGCCAGCCAGTAGTCGCGGGCGGCGCGGAAGGCCTCGGTGTGCGGCAGCGCGTCCGCACGCCAGCGGGCGTACTCGGCGAAGCCGATGCCGGGTTCCGGCAGTTCGGCGTCCGGGTCCTCGTAGAGGTCGACCAGCTCGGGGAAGAGCACCTGGAAGGCGCTGGAGGCGTCCAGCACCTGGAGGTCGATCCCGAGGTGGACCCGGCTCGGGTTCCCCGGACCGCCCAGCCGGATGATCCGCAGGTCGAACAACGGCCAGCTGCCCACCGGGAAGACCACGTGGCTCATCTCGTCCCGCAGCGCGGCGAGCCGCTCCCGCGAGGCGTCGGCGGACAGCCCGCTCAGGTCCACGACCGGTATCTCGAAGGGCAGCGGGTCGGCCGGCACCCACTGGGTGCCGTCCGTGCGGCCGATCGCACGGAGCATGTCGTGACGGGCGACCACCTTGCGCCAGGCAGCGGCGAAACGCTCGGGATCGAGGTCCGCACGCTCCCATTCGAAGTATCCGTAGCAGCCGATACCGCCCAGCTCGACTGCTTCACCTCGCCCGATCATCAGTGCCTGCTGCGTCTCGGTCATCGGGAAGGACGCGGCACTGTCCGCGCGAGCGGGCAGGAGCTCGGTCATGGTCCAACTCCATTCGGTGTTACGGGCCGTTGGCTGGTGCGTGCCCGGGGTGGTTACGGGGCCGGAGCGCCCTGCTGCGGGGCAGGGCGAGGCTAGGGGCGGTGAGTTAGCCGCCGGTTATGTTCCGCCCGGGCACCGGCCTTGCGGTCGGCCGTGGCCCCCTCGCCCAGGGAGAGCGCGAAGAGCCGTACGAGCGGATGGAACAGGTAGCAGGGCTGGCCCCACTCGTCCGCGCCGCTGACCTCGAGCAGGGCCGCGTCGGCGAGTGCTTCCAGCAGCCGCTCGGCCTCGGTCTCCGGCAGGCCCAGCGACAGCGCCGCCTGCGCGGCGGGGAACGGCTGCGGGCCGAGCGCGGCGAGCGCCGGGAACACCGCCCGCACCTCGGGGTCCAGCGCCCGCCAGGACGGCAACAGCGATCCGTGCACGTCCAGATCGCCCGAGTGCAGCTCCCGCAGCCGGGTGGCCGGATCCGCCAGCCGGCGCGCCAGCCGGTCCGGGGTGGAGTGCGGCCGGGCGGCGATCCGGGTCCCGACGATCCGCAGGGCCAGCGGCAGACCGGCGCAGTGCTCGACGATCGCGGACGCCGCACCGGGCGCCGAGGCCAATCGGGCGGGACCGGCCGCGGCCGAGAGGAGCTCCAGCGAGTCCCGCAGCGCCAGGGGGGCCAGGGCCACGGTGTGCGCCCCGGCCACGGTGGGCAGGGCGGTCCGCCCGGTGACCAGGACCGCCGGCTCCGGGGTGTTGGGCAGCAGCGGCCCCAACTGGGCCGCCCCGGAGGCGTTGTCCAGCACGATCAGCAGCTGCCTGCCCCGGGTCCGCTCCCGGTAGAGCCGGACCAGTTGGTCCTGGTCCTCGGTGTCCGGTGCGTCGTCCATCGGCCCCAGCGCGCGCAGCAGCCCGCGCAGCACCCGGGTCGGGTGCCGGGGAGTGCCGTCGGGCGCGCGCAGGTCGGCGTACAACTGCCCGTCGGGAAAGTGTCGTTGGCAGCGGTGGGCCGCGTGGACGGCCAGGGCGGTCTTGCCGAGTCCGGCCATGCCGGTGACCAGGACCCGGCGGGGCCGCCCGGGGCCCTGCGCATCGGGGGCCAGCGCGCGGCAGAGCAGCTCCAGTTCGGGCTCCCGACCGGTGAAGTCGACGGTGTCGGGGGGCAGCATGGCCGGGGCGCCGTCCGGGCGACCGGCCGCGCCCCGCCGGGAGCCGGTCAGCACGGCGGGCGTCGAGCGCGGCTGCCGGTCCAGCGTGCCCTCCAGCAGCGCCCGGTAGGTGGCCTGGAGCTCCTCGCCGGGGTTCACGCCCAGCTCGTCGGCGAGCACCGCGCGCCCGTGGTGGTAGAGGTGGATGGCGTCCGCCTGCCGCCCCGACCGGCACAGGGCGGTCATCAGCTGGCACCGGATGCGCTCGCGCAACGGGAACTCGGCGACCAGGCCGGTGAGCTCGCCGGTGATCTGCTCGTGCCGGCCCAGCGCGAGATCGGCCGCGATGCGGTGCTCCAGGGTGACCGCCCGGGCCTCGCTCAGTCGCGGCGCCTCGGCGTCGGCGAGGTATTCCGTGGCGTTGGCGAAGGGCAGGCCGTTCCACCGGGCCAGGGCACGGCGCAGCAGCTCACCGGCCTTTTCGAAGTCCTCGGCGACCAGCGCCTCGCGGCCGCTGAACGCCAGCTTCTCGAATTCGCTCAGGTCGAGGGTCGCATTACCGATGCTCATGGCATATCCGGGCGGCCGGCGATCGATCAGAACGTCGTCGCCGAGAATCTTGCGCAAGCGGGAAACATAGGTGTAGAGCTGTGCGCTGACGGTGGCCGGTGGAGCCCATCCCCACAGCAGCCGGCACAGCCGTTCGTCGGAGATCACCTCTTCACGGGCCACGAGGAGCGCCGCGAGCACGGTGTGCAGCTTCGCCCCGGAGAAGGGGACCCGGCGGCCGTCCCGGCGTACCTCGACTGGCCCGAGCACTCGGAATTCCATCTACCGCCCCATCCGTGATTCATGGAGAAGAATCTCTGAACGAAGCTAGTGGAGTGCGTTGTCTCCTCGATATCGTGGCGATTTCGAGGGCGGACCGGGTCACGAAATCGATGGAACACAGAAGAAAAAGGAGGCGTCCCTACTGTTCCATTCATGCCGCAGCGAGCGGCAGTGATACTCCACCGAGAGGGGATTCCCAGATGCGCAGCACGCTGACGGTGAAGACGGCGAACACGACGGCGGCGGCCTGCCTGGTCGTTCTTGCAGGGGCGTTCGTCGGCGCGGGGGGCGCCAACGCCGTGTGGGCGGACACGCACACCACCGTGCAGGCCGACGACGACATGCCGTGGGGCGTCGTCAAGCCGGTGGACCCCCCGCGCCACGGCTCCGCCGGCACGCACGGCGACATGCCCTGGGGCTGACCCGCTCCGCTCCTGCCCGCCCCACGACGCGCCGGCGGCCGTCAGGCCGACTAGTCCTCCGGGTGCGTCAGCAGCAAGGTCAGTTCCGCTGCAGTGAAGGAACGATGCGGCAGCTCACCGGCGCCCCCACCGCCCGGCTCGCCCGCACCACCCGCACCACCCGCACTGCCCGGTTCACCCGCACCGTCCGGCCCGGCCGCCGCGTTCTGGACCGCCGCCAGCAGCCGGCCCGCCTGCGCCCGCCAGGGCTGCGCGCCGACCTCGCCGAACGCGGCCCGCGCCCGCCGGAACCGCTCCGCCGCCTCCGCCGGGCGGCCGCCGATCGCCTCCACACATCCCAGATCGGTCTCCACCCGGGCGTACAGGAAACGGTCCGCCAGCTCATTCGTGATCTCCAGGGCCTGCTGCAGCGTCCCTCCCGCCGCCGACAGCAGGCCCTGGCTCCACTGCGTCTGCCCCAGCCCCCGCAGCGCGTGCGCCTCCCCGACCCGGTCGCCCTCGCCCCGGGTCAGCCGCAGCACCGCGCCGAAGGCCTCCGCGGCCTCGCCCAGATCTCCCGCCCGCAGCCGGACCTCGGCCAGCCGGTACACGCTCTGCGCCTCCGCCCGCACCGACCCGGTACGCCGGCTCAGGGCCACCGCCCGCTCCGCGAGCGGCAGCGCGCCGCCCACGTTGCCCCGGTCCAGCTCGATCTGCGCCTGGAAGCCGAGCAGATGGGCTTCGTTCCCGATGTCACCCGACGCGTGGAACCCGTTGAGGGCCGCCCCGCAGTGTTCCAGGGCCCGCTCCCAGTCCCCCTGGAACCGCGCGCACATGGCCAGGTTCCGCTGGGCGAGCGCCGCCCCGCCCACGTCACCGGTGGTTCGCAGGAGTCGTAGCGCGGCCATGTTCCAGCCCTCGGCCTGCTCGTACCGCCGCTGGTAGATCGCCAATGACCCGAGCAGCCGCAGCATCGTCGCCTCGCCCGGCTCGTCGCCGGTGCGCCGGGCCGAGGCCAGCGCCTGCTCGGCGCAGCGCCGCCAGTCCTCCAGGTAGTTCTTCGTCTCGAAGTGCGGTACCGCGCTCTCGGTCAGCGTCCACGCGTACCGGGCCCGGCCCGTCTCCGCCGCGTGCGCCACCAGGTCCGTCACCGCCGTGCGCTCCGACTCGAACCAGTCCATCGGCGCGGCCAGCAGCTCGTCGGCCAGCTCCGGCAGGAAGCCCGGGGCCGGCGTCGGCGTCCGGCCCACCGGGAACCGGCGCCCGTCGATCCGCCGGTGCGCCTCCTCGGCCAGCCAGAGCCAGGACGCGAACGCCCGCTCCAGTGCGGCGTCGGTCTCCCCCTCCGGCTCGTCCGACTCCGCCCGCTCGCGGGCGAACAGCCGAAGCAGGTCCTGGAAGCGGTACCGTGCGGCCCGCCCGGGCTCGGCGTCGGCCACCTCCAGCAGCTGCGCGTCGACCAGCTGGTCGATCAGTTCCTCCGCGTGCCACACGTCGGTGTCCAGTACGGCCGCCCCCGCCCAGGCGGCGAAGTCCGCCGTGCGCAACAGGCCGAGCCTGCGGTACATCCGGGCCGTCTCCGGCGGTAGGTCCCGGTAGGTGAGTCGGAAGCCGGCGCGCACCCCGCCCTCGCCCGGGCTCAGCACGTCGAGGCGGGAGCGGTGGTCGCGCAGCCGCGCCACCAGGCTCCGTACGCTCAGATTGGGTTTGGCCGCCAGTCGCGCGCCCGCGATCCGCAGCGCGAGGGGAAGGCAGTCGCACAGGGCGCCGAGCTGTTCCACCGCCACCGGGTCGCTGCCGAACCGGTCGGCCCCGGCCAGTTTGATCAGCAGCGCCGTCGCCTCGGTCGGCTCCAGCATCCGCAGCCGCAGGGTCAGCGCCGTGTAGTCCCCGGTCAGATCGCCCAGGCTCTCCCGGCTGGTGGCCAGCACCACGCTGCGTCCGCCACCCGGGAGCAAGGGTCTGAGCTGGTGGAAGGAGCGTACGTTGTCCAGGACGATCAGGGTTTTGCGGGTGCTGAGGAGGCTCCGGAACAGCGAGGCCCGCTCGTCGGGATCCGCCGGTATCTGGGGCGCGCCGATCCCGAGGGCCCGTAGGAAGCGGTCGAGCACGGCGGCGGGGGACACCGGTGCGTGCTCCTCGTCGTACCCGCGCAGATCGGCGAAGAGCTGGCCGTCCGGGAACTGGTCGGCCACCTGGCTCGCCCAGTGCACCGCGAGTGCGGTCTTGCCCACTCCGCCGACGCCGACGATGGTCGCCAGCGCCGGGGTGTGCGGGTTGTAGGGCTCCTTCAGGAGCCGGTCCAGCGAGGTCATCTCCCCCTGCCGGCCGGTGAACGCCATCACGTCCGCGGGCAGTTGTGCCGGGATGGTGCTCAGGGCCGCCGGCGCGGGTGCCGCCGTGGCGGGGGGACGGGTCAGTTCGGGGGAGTCGCGCAGGATCAGTTCGTGCAGCTGGCGCAGTCCGGGACCCGGTTCGATCCCGAGCTGCTCGGTGAGTAACCGGCGGCCGTGCAGGAACACCTCGAGGGCCTCGGCCCGCTGCCCCGACCGGTACAGCGCCAGCATGAGGTGTTCGCGGCACTGCTCGCGCAGGGGGTGCCGGGCCACCAGCTCGGTGAGCTCACCGGTGAGCGCGCGGTGGCGGCCCAGCTGGAGCATCAGCCCGGCACGTTCCTCCACCAGCGCGAGCCGCATCTGCTCCAGCCTGGTGGTCTCCGCCTCCAACCGGGATCCGGAGGGCTCGTCCAGCGCGGAGCCCCGCCAGATGCTGAGCGCCTCCTCGAACTGCGCGCACGCCTCTTCGGTCCGCCCGTGCCGGGCGGCGTCCCGCCCCCGTTCGGCCCGCTCCATGAACTCCTGGACGTCGATCCGGTGCTCTCCCTTGGCCAGCAGGTAGCCCGGGGGAGAGGTGATCAGCAGATCGGTCACCCCGGCCTGCTTGAAGGTCTTGCGGAGGGTGGCCACGCAGATGGCGATCTGGTTGCGGGCCGTCGCCGGCGGAGATTCCGGCCAAACGGCGTCCACCAGGGTGTCCACCGAAACGATCCGGTCTGCGTAGAGCAGCAGCATCGACAGGACCGTGGCCTGGCGCCGGCCGTTGATGCGCAACGGACCGTCATCGGTCTGGACGAGCAGTGGTCCCAGCACTCTGAAGACAAACCGATTCAAAAGGTCCCCCGGCCTTGAAACCCCGCGTCAGGCGCGAACGGTACCGCAAAGAGCGTTCCTCGGTGCAGTCAACTCTTGGGAAAAACATGGGCAGTTTCAGGCCAGCTTGTCTGTATAGCGGTGGGCAAGTGCACGGGCCTCACTGAGAGTCATCGGATCCGATGGACGACAATGCGCCGGACAGGCCCCGCAGCACCTCGGCCGTGCGGTATACCTCTTCCTCGCCGCCGAGGCCCTCGCACAGCTGCCGCGCCAGCTCGGCGAGGCAGGAGTCGATCTCCCGTTTCGCGGCCACGCCCTGCTCGGTGGCGGTGAGCAGCTTGGCGCGCCGGTGCGCCGGGTTGTCCAGATAGACCGCGAGCCCCTGTCGCACCAGCAGGTCCGCTATGCGCTGCACGCTCTGCCGGGTGGTCCCCACCCGTCGGGCCACGGCGGACACGGACAGTGATTCTCCCGTCACCGTGCTGAGTATCTGCCAGCGCGCAGCACTGAGCCCCGAGGGGAGCGCGAGCCGGTCGAGGGCCGCGGTGAACCGTCCGTTCAGCCGGAAGACCGCCACGGCGGCCCGGCTGAACGCCTCGGCCTCCCCGGACTCCGCCGTGCGCGCCAACGTCGGTCCCCTTCCGTACGTCCCGCGGGTCGCTGCACGATAACAGCGCGTGGTCACGTGGACGAGAGTCGGCCACGGCGGCGGGACCCGGCCGGTGCGCCGGGTCCGTCGGGGTGGTGACCCCGGTCCCCGGAGGGTGCCCGGCAAGCTGGTCCACTGGCAGGCCCATGGCCGATAAGTCGACTCGAATGATGTACCAATGGCCCAGTCCCCATGAGCCGGGTTGAGCCAGCGGGCCCCCGGATGCTTATCTGTGGCGTATCCATGTACTTACGGCGCCGCGCAGCGCCGGACGGCAACGAAGCCGGTTCCGGAGCGCGGCGCCTTCGCCGTGCCCGTCCGCCGCCCACCACCCCCGGGCGGCGCCGGGCCGGCGCGCAGCACTGCAAGGGGGGCGGCACACCGCCGTGAAGAGGATGTTCGTGGCTCCGGATCCGGGGCGTATGAGACTGCGGAACTCGGCCCGCGCGGTGATCGGCGTCGCCGCCGCCGTCGCCCTCGCCGAGGTGTGCGGCCTCTCCCTGACCGCCTCCATCACCGGGGGACTGGCGGCCCTGCTCGCCCTCTTCACCGTGCTCGACGCGGACGTCCGCGCCCAGCGCCGCACCACCGCCCTGCTGCCCGTCGCCGGATTCCCCGTCCTGGCCCTCGCCACCGCCCTGCACGGGGTGCCGCTCGCCCGGGACGGCGCCTTCCTCGCCGTCGTGTTCGCCGGGGTGTACGCCCGCCGCTACGGCCCGCGCGGACACGCCCTCGGGATCTTCGCCTTCATGATGTTCTTCGTCACCCAGTTCCTGCACGCCCGTCCCGGGCAACTGCCCGAGCTGTACGCCGCCGTGGGCCTGGCGCTCCTGGCCGCCGGAGCCGTGCGCTTCCTGCTGTGGCCCATCGAACGGCGCACCCCGCCCCCCGCGGCCCCGCCCGGCCTGCCCGGAACCGGGCTCGCGCGGCCGACCACCCGGCAGGCCTTCCAGGCCACCGCCGCCTGCGCCTTCGCGCTCGGCATCGGCCAGGCGCTCTCCGACGACCGCTGGTACTGGGCCGTCGGCACCTCCTGGTGGATCTTCGTGAACACCGCCTCCCGGGGCGAGACCCTCGTGCGGGGCTTCCGCCGCGTCCTCGGCACCGTCGTCGGCATCGCCGCCGGACTGCTGATCGCCGTACCCCTGCACGGCGCGCCGGCGCCCACCGCGGCCCTGGTCGCCGTGTGCGTCTTCGGGATCTTCTACACGGCCGCGCCCTCGTACTCCTGGATGATGTTCTTCGTCACCGTGATGGCCGGGCTGCTCTACGGCCTCCTCGGCGTCCTGCATCCCGGACTGCTGCTCCTGCGCTTCCAGGAGACCGCCATCGGTGCGATCGGCGCCGCCCTGGCCGTCGTGATCATCCTTCCGGTCACCACCCACGCCGCCAACGACGCGTGGATCCAGCGCGCCCTGCACTGCGTGCGCGCCTCCACCGCGGCCGCCCTGGAACGCCTCGCGGGCGACCCGGATGCCGACCCCGCCCCGCACGCCGCCGAGCTGGAGCTGCTGTTGGGCAGGGTACGGATGGCGCTGGCGCCGCTCGTCCACCCGCTGAGCCCGCTGCGCGCCCGCAAGGCCCGGGCCCGGCAGGTGCTCGCGCTGCTCGACGACTGCGCCCGGGACGTGCGCGGGCTGGTCGCCGTCGCCGCCGACCCGCAGGCCTCGCACGACGCCCGGTTGGCCGCCGCCTGCTGGCGCGTGGAGGCCGCGGTGGAGGCCCTGACCGCCCCGCACGGCGCTCCCGGTCCCGCCACCGTGCCGCACCCCCGGCCGGCCGCGGCGGAACCGGCCCTCGCCCACCTCCACGGCCTCGAGCACACCCTCGTGGCACTGGCGACCCCGCTGCGCACCGACCCCCGGGCGCCGCTGGTCATCAGCGCCTGAGCAACCCCTCCGCCGTGTCCGCCAACCCCGCCGGCAGCCGGCCGGCGGTGTGCACCACCCCGAGGGCCTGGGTGGCCCGGGTCAGCGCCACGTACAGGTCGCTCGGCCGGAGCTCGTCCGGCTCCACCACGATCACCGTGTCGAACTCCAGCCCCTTGGCCTGGCGCGGGTCCAGCAGGACCACTTGCCGGGTCAGGTCCGGCTCCGCGCCCGCGCGCACCCCCGGCAGTACGGCGGCCAGCGCCCCGTGCCGCGCCCGCGGCGCGATCACCGCGAGCCGACCTTCGGCCGGCAGCTCCCGCGCCACCGCCTCCCGGGTCGCCGCCGCCAGGTCACCGGTCGCGTGCGCCCACGGCCGCACCCCGGTGGCCCGCACCGAACGCGGCGGTTCGAAGCCGGGATCGCGCGTGCGCAGCACGGCCGCCGCCACCTCCATGATCTCGGCCGGCGTGCGGTAGTTGACCCCCAGCCGGACCAGCTTCCAGCGCTCGCCCACGTACGGTGCGAGGACCCGCTCCCACGAGCCGCACCCCGCTTCGTCGGCCGTCTGCGCCGGATCGCCGACCAGGGTCATCGACCGGGTCGGGCAGCGCCGCATCAGCAGCCGCCACGCCATCGCCGACAGCTCCTGCGCCTCGTCCACGATCACGTGCCCGAAGGCCCAGGTGCGGTCGGCCGCGGCCCGCTCGGCGGTGCTGCGGTGGTCGGCCTCCTCGTGCCGCTCGGCCATCCGCTCCGCGTCGATGATGTCGTGGGCCGCGAGGTACTCGCTCTCTTCGTCCTCGAACTCGTACGACTGGGAGCCCTCGGACAGGTCCAGCACCCCCTGCGCGTAGGCGATGCGCCGCTGCCGCTCCCGCTCCTCGGCGGCCCGCCGGGCGGTGTCGTCCTCGCCGAGCAGCTCGGCAGCCTCGTCCAGGAGCGGCACGTCGGCCGGGGTCCACTCCGGCCGGGCCGAGGGCGCGCGCCGGATCAGGTCGGCCTCGTGCGCGGGCAGGTGCGTGGGCTCCGCCAGGAAGTCGCGGACCAGGCGCTGCGGGGTGAGGGAGGGCCACAGCGAATCGATCGCCGCGTGCACGGCGGCGCTCGTCGCGATCTCCTTGCCGAGCTGGGCGATGTCGTCCGAGCCCAGCAGGTTCGGACCGCCGTAGGGATCGGCGCCCAGCCGGTCGGCGAGCTGCGCGGTGAGCGCATCGATGATCGGGAAGGCGAAGGAGGGGCGCGCCTGGTTGTGCGGCAGCCCGGTGGCCCGGGCCCGGTCCCGCGCCCGGTACGCCATGGTGCGGTCCAGCAGCAGGGTCCCGTACTCCTCGTGGTCGATCTCCAGCGCCGGTTCGGGCACAGTGTCGTACTCCTCGCCGGTGTCCGCCGGTACGGTCTCCGGCAGGCACTGCCGGCCGGCCACGACCTTGGCGAGGACCTCCGCCATCGCGGCCCGCCCCTTCACGGCGGCGGCTCCGGGGCGGTCGGCGGCGGTGGCGTGCACGCCCGGGAAGAGCTCACCCGGGGTGGCCAGCAACACGCCCGTCTCGCCGAGGGCCGGGAGCACCCCGCCGATGTAGCCGAGGAAGGCCGGGCCCGGTCCGACGATCAGCACTCCGCGTTTGGCGAGCAGCTCCCGTTGCGCGTACAGCAGGTACGCGGCGCGGTGCAGCGCGACCGCGGTCTTGCCGGTGCCGGGACCGCCCTCGACGACCAGCACCCCGTGGTGCGTGGAGCGGATGATCCGGTCCTGCTCGGCCTGGATGGTGCGCACGATGTCGTGCATCCGGCCGGTCCGGGCGGCGTCGAGCGCGGCGAGCAGCACGGCGTCCGCGTCGGCGCCCTCGTGGCCGGTGCGCTCCGCGTCGGTCAGGTCGAGGATCTCATCGTGCAGGGCGGTGACCACGCGCCCCCGGCTGCTGATGTGCCGGCGGCGGCGCAGCCCCATGGGGGTGTGGCCGGTGGCGAGGTAGAAGGGGCGGGCCACGTCCGCCCGCCAGTCCAGGACCAGCGGAGTGCGCTGCGCGTCATCGGCCCGGATTCCGATCCGACCGATGTGGTGGTCGCGGCCGTCGGAGAACTCCAGACGGCCGAAACAGAGGCCGTTCTCACCCGCATTCAGGGCGGAAAGCAGACCGGACTGCTCGGCGACCAGGACGTCCCGCTCCAGGCGGGCCTGAAGCCCGGTACCGACATCGCGCAGCGCCCCTTCGACCGCCCGTTCGGCCTGGTCACGCAAACCGTCGAGGCGCCGATAGAGGTCGGTGACGAATTGCTGCTCTTTTCGGAATTCCTCGGTTGACAATTGCGCTCCTGTCGCGATACGGTGTCCTCGTGAGCTTCACCATGACTTCGGTCGGGCGAAGTCGTGAACTATTTAATATACGCTCTCTCTTCTCCCTCGGCAGTCAATTCGGCCGGGGGATTTTTTGCGTACGGTGGATCTCATGACCACCGCACACGGTTCAGCCGACGGAATCGTCTACCGCCCCGCCCGTCCCGAGGACGCGGGCGCCATCGAGGCCCTGGACAGCTCCTTCACCACCGACACGGTGTTCGAGGTGAGCGACCCCGGCTCGGGCGACGGCGCGGGCTTCGGCTTCCTGCTCCGGGAGGTCCCCGTGGATCCGCCCGTGCACAAGACGTTCCCGCCGGAGGAGCACGACGAGCAGGTCTTCGGCGGCGGTCAGGGCCCGGACGCCGACGTGCGGACCTTCGTGGCCCTCGACGGGGACCTGCTCTGCGGGTTCGCCGCCGTCGGCTACGCCCCCTGGAACCGACGGCTGACCATCGAGGACATCGAGGTGTCGCCCGACCACCGGGGCCGCGGCATCGGCCGCGCACTGGTGGAGTGCGCCGAGCGGTTCGCCCGCGAACGGGGCGCCGAGCACCTGTGGTTGGAGGTCAGCTCGGTCAACGCCCCGGCGGTGCACGCCTATCGGCGCATGGGTTTCACCTTCTGCGGCCTCGACACTGCGCTGTACGGCGGCACGCCCGCGGCCGGCGAGCACGCGCTCTACATGAGCCGTCCCTGCCGCTGAACCGGCGCGTGGCCGAATCCCGTCGACGCGCCGGATCGTACGCCCCCGCGTGCCCCGCCGCGGCCCGATTCATGAGGGATCACCCGGAGGGGTGCTCCCTCATGGCCGACCGCCCCACGCTGACCTGCGACATGTACAACGGGTAATTGTTTACTGCACATTCATCCGGCATGCACAGGGTGGATCTGGTCGGACAGGGGGTAACCGCCCGGAATGGAAATCCTTCAACAGCGCTCCACCACCGCTCAGGTGTGGGAAGCGGCCGAGGAGTTCATCCGCCTCTTCCACCGGGAGAACGCGGACACCGGTGATCCGCGCGCCCGGCTCGCCGCCGTGAGGGCCGAGCTCGCCGAGACCGGCAGTTATGTGCACACCCCCCAGGAGCTGGTCCACGGGGCCCGGGTCGCCTGGCGCAACAGCAACCGCTGTATAGGGCGGCTCTACTGGAACTCGCTGCGGGTCCGCGACCGCCGCGGGCTCACCGACGCCGACGACATCGCCGCCGAGTGCTTCGACCACCTGCGCGAGGCGACCAACGGGGGCCGGGTCAGGGCCACGATCACGGTCTTCGCCCCGGACGCCCCGGACCGGCCCGGCCCGCTGATCTGGAGCGAGCAGCTGGTCAGGTACGCAGGTTACGGAGACCATCCGTCCATAACCGTCGGCGACGCCCGCAACGCTCCGCTGACCGAGGCCCTCCTCCGGCTCGGCTGGTCCGGCGGCCCCGGCACCCCCTTCGACCTCCTGCCGCTGGTGGTGCAGGGCGTCGACGACAAACCCCGCTGGTTCGACACCCCCGCGGACGCCGTCCTGGAAGTCCCGATCGGCCATCCCGACGGCGACGGCTGGGCGGACTGGGGACTGCGCTGGCACGCCGTACCCGCCATCTCCAACATGTGCCTGGAGATCGGCGGCATCCACTATCCGGCCGCGCCCTTCAACGGCTGGTACATGGGTACCGAGATCGGCGCGCGCAACCTGGCCGACACCGACCGGTACAACCTGCTCCCCGCCGTCGCCCGCCGCATGGGGCTGGACACCTCCAGCGACCGGTCCCTCTGGAAGGACCGCGCGCTCGTCGAACTGAACCGGGCCGTCCTGCACTCCTTCGACCGCGCCGGGGTCACGATCGCCGACCACCACACCGAGTCCCGGCGCTTCTTGGCGCACATGGAACGGGAGGAGCGCAAGGGGCGTGAGGTGGGCGCCGACTGGTCTTGGATCGTGCCGCCGATCTCCGGCTCCGCCACCCCGGTCTTCCACCGCACCTACGAGGACCGCAGCAGCAGTACGGCCTACGTCCACCACCGTGGCGCGCAGGGGCGGGCCCAAGGGCGGGATTTGGTCTAGACCTTCTGTTACCGTCGGCTCCGGACGGATCCGGCAGGGTGAGAGGGGCTTGACGTGGGCGGCGCGGACAGCAGGGACCGGAACGGTGAATCCCGGGCCTACATCGGCTCGTTCACCTCCGCGGGCGGCCGCGGTGTCACCACCGCGGCCGTGGACCCGAAGACCGGGGCGCTGACCCCGCTCGCGGTCACCGCCGCCGAGGACCCCTCGTACCTCGCGCTCTCCCGCGCCACCGGCGTGCTCTACGCGGTGAACGAGATCGAGCGCGGCGCGGTCGTCGCCTTCCGGCCCACCGCGGCGGGCCTCGCCCCCCTCGGCGAGGCGGTTCGCGTCGGTGGTTCCGGCCCCACCCACCTCAGCACGGTCGGGGGCAGGCTGCTCACCGCGAACTACGCCTCCGGCAGTGTCAGTAGCCTCCCGCTCGCCGCCGACGGCCGCCCGGGCGGGCCCGCGCACGTCCTGCCGCACCGGGGTTCCGGCCCCGACACGGGCCGGCAGGAGGGCGCGCACGCCCACCAGGTGCTGCCCGACCCGACCGGCCGCTGGGTGCTCAGCGTGGACCTCGGCACCGACTCCGTGCGGGTCTGCGCGCTGGACCCGGCCACCGGCGTGCTGCGGGTGCACTCCGAGACGGCGCTGCGCACCGGGACGGGGCCCCGTCACCTCGCCTTCCATCCGGAGGGCACGTTCGCGTACGTACTGCACGAGCTGAAGCCCCAGGTGACCGCCTGCCGCTGGAACGGGGCGTCCGGACGACTGGAACCGGTCGGTGAGGTCCCGGTGGCCTCCGAGGGTGCCTCAGGGGCCGTACGGGCCTACCCCTCGGCGATCATCGCCTCGCCCGACGGCAGGTTCGTCTGGGCGGCCGTCCGCGGGGTCGACGCGCTCGTCACCCTCTCCCTCGCCGACGGGCCCGGGAAGCCAAGACTCACCGGCGCCGTGGACTGCGGCGGCGCGTGGCCGCGCGATCTCGCCGCCGACGCCTCGGGGAACCGGCTCTACGCCGCCAACGAGCGCTCGGGGGACGTCACCTGGTTCGAGGTGGACCCGCTGACCGGGCAGCCGCACCGGGCCGGCGCGCTGGCCGTGCCGGCGGCCACCTGCGTGGTCCTGGGCTAACACGGGCCCGCGGGGCATGGGAAAGGGCCCCCGACGGCCACGGGAGACCGTGGCCGTCGGGGGCCCTTCGCTACGTACGGGCGGGTCAGTGTGCGGCGGCGTCCTGGGGGATCCCGAGAGCCGCGGCGTACTGCGCGACGGCCAGCTTGCCGAGCGCGCCATAGGCGCCGAGCACCTCCGCGGTGGCGCAGTCGGCCTCCTTGCAGGCGGTGTCGAGGAGCCCGTCGGCGGCCTCCGGGCCGATCAGGTACGGGGCGAGCGCGAGGAGCGTGGAGCCCTCGCGGCGCAGCTGCTCGGCGACCGCGGCCACCGAGCCCTCCTGGTCCAGCGCGGCGGCCTTGACGGGCACGGCGAGCCGGGCGGCGAGCAGCATGCCCGTGATCCCGGCGGCCTGTACGGCCTCCTCGCCGCCGGTGGTGGCCAGGACGATGCCGTCGGCGGCGGTGGTCACGGTGAAGAGCCGGGCGCGGTCGGCGCGGGCCAGGCCCGCCTCGGAGAGCCGCACGTGCAGGCCCTCGGCGAGCAGCGGGTGCGGGCCGAGCACGTCGGCCAGCTCGGCGGCGGCCGAGGAGTCCATCAGTGCCTGGCGGATCCGGCGGAGCAGATCGCTGTCGGGGCCGGCCAGCAGCGGCACGACCACGGCGTCCGGGCCGGTCGGCGCGGGCACCTCGTGGCCGGCCGTGCGGGCGAACTCCGCGCGCGCGACGCGCTCGGTCGCGACGGCGGTCAGCACGCCGGACAGGGACGGGAACTCGGTGTCGTCGTCACCTTCGAGGAAGCCGATCCGGGCGTCGAGGCCCGGCAGCTCGGAGCGGCCGATGCTGATGATCTCTTCCGCGAGCCCTCGCGAGGCGGCCGAGGGGGCACCGGGCACGGCGAGCACCAGCGCGGGCGCGCCCTCGGGCGCCACCGCGGGCTCGGGCCGGCGGTGCCGTCCGGTCTGGCGGGGTCGCGGCATTCGTACGGGCAGGCCATTTGCGGGCCCAGTGGGGGAGCTCATGGCGCCGCATGCTACTGGCTTATCGGAACAAGGTGTTCGGGCAGGGCCTTCTAGCGGGGCATCTGTCCGTATTTATCCGGTGAATATCAGATACGTTCAACTGACGGACGGCAAGCGCCAGTCCACGGGCTGTGATCCCTGACCCACCAGCAGCTCGTTCGTCCGGCTGAACGGCCGGGAGCCGAAGAAGCCGTAGTCGGCCGACTTGGGGGAGGGGTGCGAGGACTCCACGACGGGCAGTTCGCCGAGCAGCGGCCGCAGGTTGCGGGCCGCCCGTCCCCAGAGGATGGAGACCAGCGGCTTGCCGCGCGCGGCCAGGGCCCGGATGGCCTGGTCGGTGACGGCTTCCCAGCCCTTGCCCTGGTGCGCGTTGGAGCGCCGGGGCGCCGTCGTGAGCGACCTGTTGAGCAACAGGACGCCCTGCCGGGTCCACGGCGTGAGGTCGCCGTTGGCCGGGCGGCCGGTGCCGATGTCCCGGTGCATCTCCAGGAAGATGTTGTCGAGGCTCGGCGGTACCGGTCGTACGTCGGGGGCGACCGAGAAGGACAGTCCCACCGCGTGTCCCGGCGTGGGGTAGGGATCCTGCCCGACGATCAGTACCTTGACCTCGTCGAAGGGTTGTTGGAAGGCGCGCAGCACATTGGCCCCGGCCGGTACGTACGTCCTCCCCGCCGCGATCTCGGCGCGCAGGAAGTCGCCCATGGCGGCGATCTGCCCCGCCACCGGCTCCAGAGCCCGGGCCCAGCCCGGCTCGACGATCTCGTTCAACGGTCTTGCTGCCACGGTGGATCACTCTACTGGCCGAACGCGGCCGCCCGCACACACAGGACGTCGGGCAGGTGCTCGGCGAGCAGTTGCCAGCTGTCGCCGTCGTCGTGGCTGGCGTACACCTCGCCGTTGCGGTTGCCGAAGTAGATGCCCGCCGGGTCCGCGTCGTCCGTGCACAGGGCGTCCCGGAGCACCGTGCCGTAGTGGTCCCCGGCCGGGAGCCCCCGCGCCAGCGGCTCCCAGGTGGCGCCCGCGTCCCGGGTGCGGAAGACCCGGCACCGGTGCTCGGCCGGGACCCGGTCGGAGTCGGCGTTGAGCGGGAAGACGTACGCGGTGTCGGGTCGGTGCGGATGGGCCGCGACCGCGAAGCCGAAGTCGGAAGGCAGCCCGCCGCCGATGTCGGTCCACCGGCCGCCCGCGTCGTCGCTCCGGTAGACGCCCCAGTGGTTCTGCAGGTACAGCCGGTCGGTGTCCCCGGCGTCCCGGGCGATCTTGTGCACGCACTGGCCGAATTCGGGGTGCGGGTCCGGCAGGAACACCGCCGAGACCCCCTGGTTGGACGGTGTCCAACTGGCGCCGCCGTCACGGGTGCGGAACACCCCGGCGGTGGACACGGCCACCGTCACGGCGTCCGGGTCGCGCGGGTCGGTGATCACCGTGTGCAGGCCCTCACCGCCGCCGCCCGGTACCCACTTCCCGCGGCTCGGGTGCTCCCACAGTGGGCGGACCAGCTCGAAGGAGTCGCCCCGGTCGGTCGAGCGGAACAGCGCGGCCGGCTCCGTCCCCGCGTACACCACGCCGGGGGCCTCGGGGCCGGCCGGCTGCAGCTGCCAGACCCGCTCCAGGGAGGCCCCGGTGTCCCGGGGGAACTTCACGGCGGGTGCGGCGGGTTCCCGCCAGGTCGTCCCGAGGTCGTCGGAACTGAAGACCGACGGCCCCCAGTGCGAGCTGTCCCCGCCGACCAGGAGCCGGGGCGCCGGACCCCGGCGGTCGACGGCGACCGCGTAGACGGCCTGGGCGTTGAAATGGGGACCGTCGAACTCCCAGGGCGCCCCGCCCCGGCGACGGCCGATGAAGAGGCCCTTGCGGGTTCCCACGAGCAGCACTGCGTCGGCCATGGCCGGCACCTCCGGACCTCGGCGCCCTTGGCGGGCGCACGTGCAAGGTATGTTTTCAGCCAGTCTGCACCCGTCCGGTGACCGTGACCCGGCGGACGGTGGGGGCTGCTGATGAGCAGATCAATACCGATCATTTACCGCCCCGAAATGGTTGTTGCTTGCATGTGGGTGTCCGCAATGGATTGACTTCAGGTCACTGCCGCCGCACGCGAGAGGACATATGTGGCCACCGAGCACCTGTCCCCCCTCGACCTCGCCTTCTGGCGGATCGAATCCGTCGACCACCCCATGCACCTGGGCGCCCTCGCCGTCTTCCGCGCCACCGGGCCCGGCTCCGCGGAGCGGGCCGCGCACCTGCTCACCGCCCGCTGCGCGGCCGTGCCGCGCCTGCGCCGCCGGATCCGCGACGTGCTGCTGCCGGTCGGCGCGGCCGCCTGGTCACCGGACCCCGGCTTCGACCCGGCCCGGCACGTGTTCCTCGTCCGTACCGACGGAGCCGCCCCGCACGCCGCCGCCGGACCGCTGATGGCCCGGCCGCTGGACCGGGCGCTGCCCCCGTGGGAGGCGCACGTGCTGGCCGGGCCCGATCCGGACTCCTTCGCGGTGCTCTTCAAGTTCCATCACGCCCTCGCCGACGGCATGGGCGCACTGGCCCTCGCGGCCACCCTGTTCGACGAGGCGACGGCCCCGCGGCCACCCGCGCGCCCGGTCCCCGAGCAGCGGGGCGGCTCCGTGCTGCGCCGACTCCCCGGAGCCCTGGCGGCCCGGGTCCAGGACGTCGGCCAGGCCCTGGAGATCGGCGCGGCCGTGGCCCGCGCCGGGCTGCCGCTCGGGGTGCCGGCGGCCCTCACCACGGACTCCACCGGCTCGGGCGCCCGAGCGGTCGCCGGCCTCGCGCTCGACCTGGACGAGGTCAACCTCGTCCGCAAGGGCGCCGGCGGCACCGTCAACGACGTGCTGATCGCGCTGGTCGCGGGCGCACTGCGGCGCTGGCTGGCGGAGCGGGGCGATCCCGAGCCCTGGGGTGCGGGACCGCGCGCGCTGATCCCGGTGTCCCGCCGCCGCGGGCCCGGCGGTTCGGGGGGTGCCGGGAACCGGCTCTCCGGTTATCTGCTCCGGCTGCCGCTCGCCGAATCCGATCCGCTGCGCCGCCTGGACAGCGTGCGCGCAGCCATGGACCGCAACAAGGACGCCGGACCCGCCCGCGGCGCCGGGGCCGTCGCCCTGCTCGCCGACCACGTCCACCCGCTCGGCCACCGGCTCGGCGGTCCGCTCGTGGCCCAGGCCGCCCGGCTGCTCTTCGACATCCTGGTCACCAGCGTGCCGCTGCCGAGCTTCACCTTCACCCTCGGCGGCAGCCCGGTCCGCGAGGTGTACCCGCTCGCCCCGCTGGCCCGGGGGCAGTCGCTGGCCGTCGCGGTCTCCACGTACAAGGGGACGGTCCACTACGGACTGGTCGCCGACGCGGCGGCCGTCCCGGATCTGGCGGCCCTGACCGGGGCGCTGCGCGCAGAACTCGACGAGCTTGTACGAGAGGTCTCGTAGTACGAGGGAATTCGTAGTACGGTGTTCCTCGTACTTAGTCGATCCCCGGCATGCCCGGTCGTATCTGGAGAGCCTGATGAGTGCTGCACCCGCCGCCTTCGCCGCCCTGTTCGCGCCCTACACGCTCCGCTCCGTCACCATCCCGAACCGGGTGTGGATGGCCCCGATGTGCCAGTACAGCGCCGAGGCGTTCGGCCCGAACGCGGGCGTGGCCGGAGACTGGCACTTCGCGCACTACGCCGCACGCGCCACCGGCGGTACCGGGCTGATCATCCAGGAGGCCACCGCCGTCTCCCCGGAAGGCCGGATCTCCCCCTACGACCTCGGCATCTGGAACGACACCCAGGTCGAGGCGCTCCGCCGGATCACCTCCTTCCTCAAGGCCCAGGGCGCCGTCCCCGGCATCCAGATCGCCCACGCCGGCCGCAAGGCCTCCACCGACCGGACCTGGAAGGGCGGGCTGCCGGTCGGGCCCGAGGCGCACGGCTGGCAGCCGCTCGCCCCGAGCCCCCTGCCGTTCTCCGCGGACCACCCGGTACCGCACGAGCTGACGGCCGAGGAGATCCGGGAGATCACCGGCCAGTTCGCGGCCGCCGCCGAGCGCTCGCTGGCCGCCGGCTACGAGGTCGTCGAGATCCACGGCGCCCACGGCTACCTCATCGGCGAGTTCCTCTCCCCGCACAGCAACCGGCGCACCGACGAGTACGGCGGCTCCTTCGCGAACCGCACCCGCTTCGCCCTCGAAGTCGTGGACGCCGTACGGGCGGTGTGGCCCGAGGAGCTCCCGCTGTTCTTCCGGATCTCCGCCACCGACTGGCTGGAGGACGACGGCTGGACCGCCGACGAGACGGTCCGGCTGGCGGATCTGCTGCGGGAGCACGGAGTGGACCTGCTCGACGTCTCCACCGGCGGCCTCGCGCCGCACGCGCAGATCCCCGTCGGCCCCGGCTACCAGGTGCCCTTCGCGGCCCGGGTCAAGGCCGGGACCGCGCTCCCCGTGGCCGCCGTGGGCCTCATCACGGAACCGGAGCATGCCGAGAAGATCCTCGCGAACGGGGAGGCCGACGCCGTCCTGCTGGGCCGGGAGCTGCTCCGCGACCCCTACTGGGCCCGGCGCGCGGCCAAGGAGCTGGGCGGGGAGATCCGCACGCCCGACCAGTACCACCGCTCCTGGTGACGCGGGTACGGCTCCGGCTCCCGCACCTTCGGCCCCGGAGCCGTACCACCGGTTTCCACGCCACACCCGACTTCTTCGACAGCTCTCGTACGATGGGGGCCCGCACCCTCCGGAGCGGACCCGATCGAGCGAGTGGAGCAGGGACATGACGGAACGGGACACCTCCCGCACCCTCGCCCACCCCGAGGCGGACGAGATCCGCCTGGAAGGCGTGCTGCACGCGCTCTCCGACCCGGTCCGGCTGTCCATCGTCCTGGACCTGGCCGCCTCGACCGAGGACCTGGCCTGCTCGTACTTCGACCTGCCGGTCACCAAGTCCACGACCACCCACCACTTCCGCGTCCTGCGCGAGAGCGGCGTCGTACGGCAGGCCTATCGCGGCACCACCAAGCTCAACGCCCTGCGCCGGGAGGAACTGGAGGCGCTCTTCCCGGGCCTCCTCGACAGCGTCCTCGCGGCGGCCGCGGCCGAGTCCGCCCGGCTCACCGCCTAGCGGTCGTCGTGCCCCGTCTGCGGTTCTTCTTCGAAGCTGGCGTCCCGCACACCCCGTTGTGGCCCGCCGCCCCGGACATGGACGGCCCGTACGGCTCCCCCTGCGAGTTGGACCGGCTGCCGATCAGTGCGCGGACCCGGACCGAACTGGTGCGACTGTGCCGGTGGTACCAGTCGTCGATCGACTGGGACTACCCGCCGGCCCCGTCGCCGTGGCCGCAGGAGGAGTGGCAGCTGTTCCGCCGACGGGCGGACACCGCCTTCGCCGCCCTGTGCCAAGAACTCGGCGACGACTGGCAGGTCGAAATGACCCACACCGTCTGGACCGGCTGAGACGCCCGGGGCGACCTCACCGGCGGTCACACGGGCGTGGGCGTGTTCTCGGCAGTCACCGTCACGCCTTCGGCGACGTTCTCCTCCGTCAGCACCAGCGGGCCGAACACCGGGTTCGCGGGCAAGTCGTAGCCGGGAGGGGCCTGGGTCTCCTGCCAGTAGTAGACGCCGACGGGCACGATGCGGGTGCACGTGCCGTCGGTCGCGGTGGTGCAGGAGTCGCCGAGGGAGGTGTCCGGGTCGCTGCCGGTCGTCTGGAGTCCGGGGATGCCGTTGGTCTCCTCCCAGAGTTGGAAGACGGCGCCGGACAGTGGGTCGCCGGTCGACTCGTCCTCCTTGACCACCGTCACCTCGCCGGTCGGCGGCGCACCGGGGCCCTCGCAGCCGGGAGGCCCCGCATCGCAGTGCGGCAGGGGGCACCACCCGTGGTGGCCGTCGACGGTGGGGCACGGGCACCTGGCGGCACCCCCGGGAGCCCAGATCGTGATGCCGGGCTGGTTCCGGACCGTCGCGCCCGCCCCGGCCGCGGCGGCGTACGAGGGCGTCGACACCAGCAGCGCCGTCGTCGCGATGCCGAGCACCCAGGGCCGCCATCCGTCCCATGACCGGCGGAAATCGTTCGGTGCCATGACACTCCGTCCGCGTGCTGTTCCGGGGCTTCGCTCCCGCGACATGATCGGCCCGCGCGCGGGGGCGGTCACGGCGACACTCGCGGCATGAGGGCGTTTCCGCCAGATGACCACCCGGAAGCACCTCCGTGGAGGGCGGGGCGTGGCCGACGTCCGGCGGCCCCGCGCGACACCGGGCCGAGGGTGCCGCAGGAATTCCGCCCCGCGGCCACGGAACACCGGCCGGCGCGGGGCCGGGGAGCGGCGCCCCGCGGGAACCGGCCTACAGCCGGCCCGCGCCCGCCGCGGCCAGCAGACCGGTCCAGTCGGGGATCTTCACCGAGCGGCGGCCCAGGGAGCGGCCCAGATCGGCCTCTGCCGCCTCGATGGCCAGCCAGCCCGGCCACTCCACCGGGCGCAGGCCCGCCGCCCGCAGGGAGTCCAGCGGGTCCCCGGGGAGGTCGCGCCGGGCCAGTGCCCCCGCGTCCTGGAGCAGTGAGGACACGGTCTCCTTGGCGCAGGGCCGGTTGGTGCCGATCACCCCGGTCGGGCCGCGCTTGATCCAGCCCGCCACGTACTCGCCGACCGAGGCCCGGCCCGCGCGCAGCACCCGGCCCGCCGCGTGCGGGACCGTACCCTTCGCGGGGTCGAAGGGCAGCCCGGCGAGCGGAACGCCCCGGTACCCCACCGAGCGCAGCACCAACTGCGCCTCGATGTCCTCGTGGACGCCCGTGCCGGTCACACCGCCCCGGCCGTCCGGGGCGGTGCGCTCGAAACGCACCCCGGTGACCCGGCCGTCCGGCCCGCCCAGGACCTCCACCGGGCGCAGGTAGAACCGCAGCGCGATCCGCCGCGGCCCCGCCCCCGGCGCCGCGCCGGCCCAGCCGCGCAGCACCTCCAGGTTCCGCCGCGCCACCGCCGGCAGGGCGGCGGCCGCCGCCGGGTCGGCGTACACGGGGTCGAGTGCCAGCTCGGCCGGATCGGCCCAGCTGTCCACGCCCGGCAGCGTGCCCAGTTCACGCAGTTCCTTGGTGGTGAACCTGCCCTGCGAGGGACCGCGCCGGGCCACCATCGCCACCCCGCGCACCCCGCTCTGCCCCAGCGCGCCGAGCGCCGGCTGCGGCATGTCCGTCGGCTCGAGCTCGGCCCGGCCCCGGGCCAGGATCCGCGTCACGTCCACCGCGACGTTGCCGGCCCCGACCACCACCGCCGCATTCACGCCGGGCAGGTCGAAGGCCTCGGCGGCGGCGTCCGGATGCCCGCTGTACCAGGACACGAAGGCAGTGGCGGAGTGCACCCCGGTCAGCTCCTCGCCGGGGATCCCCAGCATCCGGTCGCGGGCCGCGCCCACGCAGTACACCACTGCGTGGTACAGCTCCAGCAGTCGGCTCGTGGTCAGCGCCTCCCCGCCGACCTCGACGTTGCCGAGGAAGCGGATCCGCTTGTCCTCCAGCACGGTGCGCAGGCTGCCCTGGAGCGACTTGATCTTCTCGTGGTCCGGGGCGACCCCGTACCGGACGAGGCCGTAGGGGGCGGGGAGCCGGTCGAGCACGTCCACCCGCACCCCGGGCACCTCGCGCTGTTGCACCAGCGTCTGGGCCGCGTAGACCCCGCTGGGGCCCGATCCGACGACGGCGACACGAAGCACGGCGGAGCTCCTCCCGCAAGTGGTTCCAGCATGACACCGGCCCCCCGCGGAGTCAGCCCATCGCGCGCATCCGGTGGATCTCGGCGCTCTGCGTGGCCACCACCTCGGTGGCCATCTCCTCCACCGCCACGTTGTTCCCGCCGGCCAGCGCCTCGCCGGCCATCTTCACGGCGCCCTCGTGGTGGGCGGTCATCAGCTTCAGGAAGAGCCGGTCGAAGTCGGTCCCCCTGGCCGCGGTCAGTTCCGCCAGCTGCTGCTCGGTCGCCATGCCCGGCATCGCGCCGTGGTCGTGGCCGGCCGCCGGTGCCGCGGGCGTGGCCGGTGCTGCGGGCGTGGTCGTGGCGGGGTGGCGGGCCAACCACTTCTCCATCGCGCCGATTTCGGGCTTCTGGGCGGCCGTGATCCGCTCCGCCAGCCGTTTGACCGCGTCCGCCGCGGCCCGCTCCGGTGCCAGCGCGCTCATCGTCAGCGCCTGCCGGTGGTGTTCGATCATGTGGGAGACGTAGGTGTGGTCGGCGGCGTTCGGGCTGTCGTCGGGCTTGGCCCTAGCGGCTTCTTCGGGGGTGAGGCGGCGGGCCGCCTCGCCCGGCCTGCCCGGTGCGACGACCGCGGCCCGTCCGTCGTCGGCCCGGTCCGGTCCCCGGTCCCCCTGGCAGCCGGAGAGCGTCAGCAGGAGGCCGGCGGCGGCCGCCACCACCGCGGTGAACCGGACGGGCGGCGCCGGTAAGGCCCGACGGCGACCCCTGAGGTCTTTTGCCATGTCCATGAAGGGAAGATACTTCCGGGGTCCGGGTTCCGCTCCCCTACGGGCGGAACCGATCGGGCTCTCAAGGGAGGGCACAGTGACCTCGCTACACAGCAGGCGGGTGCGGAACAGGAGGGTGGGGGTGGCCGTTGCCGCCGCCGGACTCCTCGCCACGCTCCTGGCGGCCGGACCGGCGGCCGCCACCCCCGACCCGGGCGACTTAGCGCCCGGCAGTGCGCACCAGCACGGCGCCGGCCTCACCGGGAGTGGGGCGCTCGCCCCGGGCGACATCCCCGGCCAGGACGAGATCGTGCACAGCGCCAACGTCAAGCCCTTGGCCAACATCCCCAGCAGCGACCCCACGGGGATCAACACCGACCTGGCCTTCCAAGGCAGGTACGCCTACGCGGGCAGCTACAGCGGCTTCACCATCTACGACATCGCGAACCCGAAGGCACCGAAGACCGTCACCCAGGTGCTCTGCCCCGGCGGTCAGAACGACGTCTCCGTCCACGGCGACCTGCTCTTCCTCTCCACCGACTCCTCGCGCAGCGACGACTCCTGCAACAGCGTCTCGCAGCCCGCCACGGAGAAGTCCTCGTGGGAGGGCATCAAGATCTTCGACATCAAGGACAAGAAGAACCCCAGGTACATCAAGTCCGTCGAGACCGCCTGCGGTTCTCACACCCACACCCTGGTGCCGGGCGACCGCGACCTCTACCTCTACGTCGCCTCGTACTCCCCGAACGAGGCCTTCCCCGACTGCAAGCCGCCGCACGACGGCATCTCGGTCGTGAAGGTCCCGAAGAAGGCGCCGACCCAGGCCGCGGTCGTCGCCTTCCCGATCCTCTTCCCCGACGGCGGCAACCCGGGCGCGCCCACCAACCCCGGTGTCTCCAAGACCACCGGCTGCCACGACATCACCGTGCTGCCGTCGAAGAACCTGGCCGCCGGCGCCTGCATGGGTGACGGCATCCTCTTCGACATCAGCAAGCCCGAGCAGCCGCGGGTCATCGACCGGGTCCAGGACAACGTGAACTTCGCGTTCTGGCACTCGGCGACCTTCAACGAGCGCGCGAACAAGGTGGTGTTCACCGACGAACTCGGCGGCGGTGGCGGTGCCACCTGCAACGAGGCCACCGGTCCGAACCGGGGCGCCGACGGGATCTACGACATCACCGGCCGCGGGGACCAGCGCAAACTCTCCTTCCGCGGCTACTTCAAGATCCCGCGCCACCAGGCCGACACCGAGAACTGCGTGGCCCACAACGGCTCGCTGGTCCCGGTCGGCGGCGGCCGCGACATCATGGTGCAGGCTTGGTACCAGGGCGGCGTCTCCGTATGGGAGTTCACCGACTCCGCCCGGCCCAGGGAGATCGCCTACTTCGAGCGCGGACCGCTGACGACGGACCAGCTCGGACTCGGCGGGTCCTGGTCGGCCTACTACTACAACGGGCACATCTACTCGAACGACATCGTCAAGGGCCTCGACGTGCTGCGGCTCGACGACCGGCGCACCGAGAGCGCCAAGCGGGTGCGGATGGACCGGCTCAACGTGCAGACCCAGCCCGAGTACCACTGACCTCAGGAGTGCGGCGGGTGCGAAGGGTGCGAAGGGGGTGAGGGAAGCGTTCCGCCGGGCGGCCCGCCGTCCGGCGGAACGCCGAGCTCCCAGTCCAGCCCGTAGCGCTGGAACAGCTCCGCCCGCAGCCGCTGCGCCGGCATCGGGGCGCCGGGCAGCAGGACCGCCACCACCGCGCCCATCAGCTGGGCCCGCAGCAGCGGATAGTCCGCGTCCGGGTCCGCCGAGCCGTACCGGGCGACGGTGTCCCGCAGCAGCTCCGCCAGCCGTTGCTGCTCGGGGCACTGCACGAAGCCCTCGGCCGTGAGGATGCCCGCCATGTGCGTGCGCATCAGCAGGGGTTCGTCCCGGGCGAGCCCCAGGACCGCGTCGACGGCACGCGCGAGCCGCTCGCGCCCGCACTCGCTGCGGGGCTCCCGCTCGAGCGCGGCGTGTAGCGTGAGGTGCATCAGCCGGTGCACCGCGGACTGCAGCAACTGCCGTTTGCCCGGGAAGTAGTACGAGACCAGGCCGCGTGCCGTGCCCGCCCGGTCGGCGATGTCGCCGAGCGTCGTGGCCTCGTAGCCGTGCTCGGCCACGAGTTCGACCGTGGACTGCAGCAGCCGCTCCCGGGAACGTCTGCGCAATTCTTCATTGACCGATGCGCTGCGCGGGGACATGCTTACTCCTGCGTTGACTGGCTCCTGGCCAATATACTCAGCGCACGGGGTCGCCTGCTCTGGGTGACACGGGGGATCATCCAGGGCAGGCACGCCGTACCCTCACTGCTCCACCGGGTCGCAGCCGCGTTCGCGGACGGGCACGGACGTCGCGAGAGCCACCAGGGCCACTCCCAGGAGCCAGCCCGCCAGCACGTCCGACGGCCAGTGCACCCCGAGGTACACGCGGGTGAAACCGACCCCGAGCACCGAGACCACGGCCACCGCCCATGCGGCGACCACCCGGGCGATCCGCCCCCGGCCCCCGGCCGGGCGGGGGAGCAGCCACAGGAGCAGCCCGCACACCACCGTCGCCGTCATGGCGTGGCCGGACGGGTAAGCCGCGTACTGCGCCGAGTCCACCGGATCCGGCCACACCGGACGCTCCCGTCCCACCAGCGCCTTCAGTCCCTGCTGCAGCGCCGAGGCCGCCAGCGTCACCAGGGCCACCCGCAGCGCCCGCTCCCGATCGCCCCGCCACCACAACAGCGTGCAGGCGACCGCCGCCAGCGCCCGCATGGTCCAGGGGTCCCACACCCAGTCGCTGAGCACCTGCATCAGGTGCGTGACCCCGGGGTGGGTGACGGCGTGGGCGTGGAGATCCCGGGCGACCCGCTCGTCGTGGGCGAGCAGCGGCCGCCACTGCGCAACCACCAGTGCCGTCAGGACCGCTCCGAGCAGGGCGCAGCCGATGCCCATCCACCGAAAGTGATCGTTCCGCATACCGAGATCCTCGCACCGCCGCCCGACCGGCGGCCCCGGCCGGTACGGGGCCGCGCCGGGGCGACGGGTCGGCTGCGCACCCGTCCGTGCCTTCGAGATGCCGACCGTAGGGACGGCGGGCGGGGGCGTCCGCGGGGCGTCCGCGCCCAGGGGGCAGGATCCCCGCGGCGGACGGCTCACGCCAGGGCGCTCAGCCCCGGTACGAAGGCCACCAGCAGCGGGATCGCCGGGACCAGCGTGGCCAGCGCCGTCAGCCGCAGCCGGCGGCCGGGGGAGAGCCGGGGAGTCGCCGACAGCAGCCTGCGCACCCGCTGCGGAACGTGCGCGTGTTCGGGCGAGGACGCCGCGAACACCCCCCGGTCCTCGTTGAGTCCGACCAGCGCGAGCGCGATCGTCAGCCGGCCGAACCGCCGGGAGGCCACGTCGTCGGCGGCCATCTCCACCAGTCGGTGCATCTCCGCCTCGAACGCCGCGAAGACTGGAACCTGGGGGAAGGCCCGGGCCAGCGCCCGCGAACAGTTCAGCAGCCAGTCGTGCCGGGCCGCCGCGTGGCCCTGCTCGTGCGCCAGCACCGCGTCCAGCTGGCTGCCCTTCAGCCGGCCCAGCGCTGCCGTCGTGACCACCAGCTGCGGGGCCGCTCCCGGGAGCCACCAGGCGTCCGGCCGGGGACCCTCCAGGACGACGAGTCGCGCGCCCGTCGGGTCCTCCCCGGGCAGCAGCGGGGCCCGTACCAGCAGTTCGCTGCCCTGCGCACGCCGCCGGGCCCGCGCCCGCAGCACCTCACCGGTCAGCGTCGCCCCGGTCCACAGCCCGCCGCCCGCCAGCGCGAGCGCGGTGACGGTGGCCCAGGGCCCGCCGGCCGCGCCGAGGGCGTAGGCGTCGACCACCCCGTGCGGGGCGGAGGCGAACAGTCGGCCCCGGACCTGCTGCCAGGCGGCCGCCGCGCTCAGCAGCATCGACAGTCCGAAGCACAGGAGCACGGCGCCGACCACGCACTGCCACACCCACAGGGCGACGACCGGCTCGCGCTCGGGCCATCGGGCCCGGGCGAGCAGACGGGGGGCGAGCACCGCGGTCAGGGCGCCGAGCAACAGGAGAACGGCGGGGACCATCATGGTCGCCAGCCTATGAGCGAGGGGCTACCTGCGGGTACGTCCTCGCGCCATTGGTGACGCAGGACACGTCCGCCCTTCGCCGTCACATCGTGAGCAGCATGGCCAACATCCCCATTCCCATGGCGAGTCGGCAGGCGCGGACGAGTTCCGCGGGTCCGCCCCGGTCGGCGGTCGCCCGCGCCGACCCGACGTCGCCGGCGGCGATCAGCCGGGTTCCGCCGAGCACCACGTACCCGGCGTAGTAGAGGAGCAGCGCGCCCGTCAGCAGGGGCGGCCCGGCCGCCTGGGAGTGCTCCTGCCCGTGCACCGGCCCGGATCCGGCCAGCAGGGCCATGTAGACCATCGTCAGCGAGCCCACCAGGTGGTGCGCGTGGTGCGGTCCGCCCCGCAGCAGCCACAGGGCGTGCAGGGCCGCGCCGCAGAAGACCACGCCCAGCACGGGCGCCCGCCACCCGTCGCCGCGGCCGCCGAGGGGCACGGCCATCAGGGCCATCCCGAACCCCATCACCGCCTCCCCGGCGGCACCGCCCGCCCCCCGCGCCCACCGCAGGCAGTACGCACCGCTCACGGCGCACAGCAGCACCAGCAGCCAGGAGGAGAAGGAGGCGGTGAGGGAAGTGGCGGAACCGTGCACGGCGGAACCTCCCGGTTCGTCGGCGTCACGGGGAGAGATGCCCTTCTCACACCACCCTCACGCGGCTCCGGGTTAGGCTCTCCTTGCCTTCCAGGCATGTCATATGCCGCCGCACCGAACGGAGCACCCGATGTCGACCGCCCAGCACGCCGCCCTGAGCTTCCGAAGCGCCGTTCAGGCGGACGTACCGGAGCTGGTGGAACTCGTCGAGTCCGCCTACCGCGGCGACGCGAGCCGGGCCGGCTGGACCACCGAGGCCGACTACTTGGACGGGCAGCGCACCGACCCGGACGGGGTCCGCGCCGTCATCGCCGCCCCGGACGGGGTCCTGCTCGTCGTCGAGCGCGCGGGCGAGCTCGTCGCCTGCTGCCAGCTCGAACACCGGGACGACCACGTCTACTTCGGGATGTTCGCGGTCCGCCCCGGCCTCCAGGGCGCGGGCCTCGGCAAGGAGATCCTGACCGAGGCCGAGCGCCGCGCCCGCGAGACGTGGGGCGCCAAGGAGATGCGGATGACGGTGGTGCACGTACGGGAGGAGCTCATCGCCTACTACGTGCGCCGCGGCTACCGGCGCACCGGCGAGATGAGCCCCTTCCCCTACGGCGACGAGCGCTTCGGCGTCCCGCTCCGTGACGACCTCGCCTTCGAGTTGCTGGTCAAGTCGCTCTGAGCGCGGGCCACCCCGCCCCGGCCCCGGACGCCCTCAGGCGGTGAAGCGGCCGGTGCTGCGGATCTCCGGGAAGTCCGTGGCCGCGCCGTCCAGTCCGAGCGCCCGCGCGAGCCGCAGTAGGTCCAGGGTGTCGACCGCCCGGCCCGTCACGCGCAGGCCCGCCGCGTGTGCCGACTCCACCGTGTCCAGGCTGAGCCGGTGGATGTACACGGCGATCGCCCCGGCGCTCACGGCCAGCGCCCGGTCCACGACGGACGCGGCTCCGCTGCCGGGGGAGTCCGCGTACAGGACGGTCCGTACGCCCGGCACCCGTCGGGCCGTTTCGGCGAGCACCGCCTCCCGGTCGGAGGCCACCTCCACCCGGGAGGTCAGGTCGCGGCGCAGGATCAGCTCGGCGAGCACCGGGACGGTGGCCAGGTCGGCGACGAAGACCTGGAGCGGCACCCGGACCGCGTCCAGGACCTCCTCCAGGACCGGTACGTGCTCGCCCTGACCGGCGTCCAGCCCGCGCAGTTCGGCCAGGGTCAGATCGGCGACGGCCCCCGAGCCGTCCGTGGTCCGGTCCACCTCGCGGTCGTGTACGGCGACGAGGGCTCCGTCCTTGCTCAGGCGCAGGTCCAGAGCGATGACGTCCATGCCGCAGCGTTCTGCTCGGAGGTACGACCGCAGGGTGTTCTCCGGTTCGACACCCATGACCCCGCGGTGACCGATGGTGAGGAAAGTCAAGGTTCTCTCGCTTCCGTCGACGGCGGCTCCCCGCGCGGCTCCAGGTGTCCCGACCGGCCGCGCGCGATGAGGTCGCATGCTAGTGCGCCGCGGGTGCGAAGGGACCGGGCGTGCACGGCCCCCGAGGAGCGTCCCGGCCGCTTCCCGCCAGGGTTGTGCACCCCACCGGGACGGGTGGGGCGGCCTGTCGCGTCACCCGGGCGTGGGCGCGTCCCCGTCGGCTTGACGGCCCGGCTCCGCGCGGGCCCCGGCGAGCCCGTCCAGGTCGGTGAGCAGGGCCTCGGCGAGCTCCAGTTCGGCCAGGTGCTGCCGTTCGCTCCAGCGCAGGGCAAGGGCCGGGAAGGTCCATTCCGGTACGCGGCCCGCGTGCTCCATGGCCTCCCGTACGGCGGCCAGTTCACCCCGGGTGCGGTCCAGGTGCTCGCCGACCATCGCGCGCAGCCGCTCCGGCTCGGCCAGGTGGCCGAGCCAGATCCGCAGGAGCAGTCCGTGCTTGAGCACGGGGGGCCCGGCCTCGCCGGTGTCGGCGGCCCAGCCGGCAAGTGCGCCCCGCCCCGCGTCGGTGATGGCGTAGCGCCGCTTGGCCCGCGCTTCCTCGGGTCCCGAGCGCACGGAGGCCGCGTAGCCCAGTTCCTCCAGACGACGCAGCTCCGCGTAGATCTGGCTGATCGCCGGTGACCAGTAGAAGAAGTGCAGGGAGGAGTCCGCCCACTTCTTCAGCTCGTACCCGGTCCGCTCGCCGGGGAAGGAGAGCAGACCCAGAACGGCCCACGCGGTCGGCGGCAGCTCTTGCTTCTTCGACTCATGACTACTAGTCATATTTCGAATCGAAGTAAGACCGGGTACGCGATCCAATCCTGGAGGCACCGTGAAATTCTCCGTCATCTTCGAGGCCCAGCTTGCCGACCCGACGGTGGAGCGGGAGCACCAGGTCATCCGCGACTGCGTCGAGCAGGCCGTGCTGGCCGAACGTATGGGATTCGACCGGATCTGGGCGGTCGAGCACCACTCGCTCAAGTGGTACGCACACATGAGCGCCCCGGAGATCTTCCTCAGCTGGGTCGCCGCCAAGACCAGCACCATACGCATCGGTCACGGCGTCGTGTGCATGCCCTTCAACTTCAACCACCCGGTGCGGGTCGCGGAGCGGGCCGCCATGCTCGACCTGCTCTCGGGAGGGCGCCTCGACCTCGGGGCCGGGCGCGGCGGCACCGCACAGGAGACCTCTCTGTGCGGGGTGGACCGGGACCGCACCACGGCCGAGGTCGAGGAGGCCCTGCGGATCATCGGCAGCGCCTGGCAGGAGGAGGAGCTGGAGTACCACGGCGAGCTGATCGACATCGACCCGCACCCGATCCTGCCGAGGCCGCGGCAGACCCCGCACCCGCCGCTGTTCCTGGCCTGCAGCCGGGGCGAGACCCTGGTCCAGGCGGCCGAGCTGGGGATCGGGGCGCTGGTGATGGGCTTCGCCGGCCCCGATTCCATCGCGCAGATGCGCTCCGTCTACGACGCGGCGATCGCCGGGCGGGACGGCAGCCGGTTCGTGTCCAGCGTGGTCAACGACCACTTCTCCGTGCTGTGCCCGACCATCGTGCTCGATGACTGGGAGGAAGCGCGCCGGATCGGCACCCGCGGGCAGCGGTTCTTCGCCCAGTCCATCGGCCACTGGTACGGCGGGGCCGGCGTCCCGGACGAGGCCGTCGTGGCGGGCGCGGACGACGCCGCGGAGCTGCGCAGGGCGGCCGAGCAGGTGGTGGCCCGGCTGCACGAGCTGGACATCCCGGTCCGGCCGACCTCGACGGCCACCTTCAACGCCGACCACGCGTACGGGACCGCCGACGACGCCGTCGCGTACGTGGAGCGGCTGCGCGAGGCGGGCGCCGACGAGGTCATGTGCCTGATCCAGATGGGCACGGTGGAGCAGGAGGCCTGCCTGGAGACCTTGAAGCAATGGGGCGAAAAGGTCATTCCGCGCTTCCGAGGTATGTGATCTGCACCTCTGTGGCCGGTCGGGCCCCCTCCGGCCCGGCCCGGCCGACAGGCGGCTTCAGGCCGCAGGGGCCTTGGCGCAATTGGGCGGAGTGGTCGGTTCCGCACCAACGAACGGGAAGACTTCCGGTGAAATGGGGGGTGACGCAGGACAATTTCCCGAGTTCCCTCTTGAGGGGGAGAGCCTCGCGCGCATACTCTGCCCATACGTGAGGTTCTCCTGTGGAGGAAGTGACATGACGGAAACTCTTGTGCCCGGTACCGGCGGCGCCGTGATAACCGCCGGAGCGCGGGTGGTCGACCACCCCGCGTGGCCCGAGCTCAAGGCCGCCGTGGAGGAGATCCGGCCCTGGCAGGCCAAGGACGGCTCCATCGACTTCGAGGTCGAGGGTGCGCACGGCCGTGCCACCGTCCTGGCCGCGGTGGAACGCGTGATCACGGCGGTCGAGACGCTGTCGCCGCTGCTCCCGCACGGGGCCGCGTACCACCGGGCCCTCGTCGCCGACCTGCGCAAGTGGGCCGCGGACGACTTCAAGGTCCCGGACTTCCTCGACTCCCTGCTGGCCTTCCACCCGGCCGCCGAGCGCGCCGACGGGCTCCAGCACCTCGTCGTCTTCCCCATGTACACCCAGAACGGCAACCTGGACCGCAACCTGGAAGCCGTCGTGCTCAAGATGGTGTGGCCCGAGTGGCTCGCCGAGCTGGAGCGCACCCGGTACGACAACCCGCTCTTCCTCGGCATCACCTTCGAGGACTTCACGCCGGGCTACGACACCCACTCCGCGGTGCTCTTCCCGGAGACCATCGCCGTGCGCGAGGCCCCCGAGCGCTTCACCTGGGGCGGCATCTTCTGCGACCGCGAGGCCGCCCGCTACCGCAAGGTGACCGAGGCCGCCGTCGACATCCTGGGCATCGACCTGCCCGAGGACATCGCCCGCATGGTCGAGGACCAGGAGCGCTGCGAGAAGGCCTTCGTCCTGTGGGACATGGTCCACGACCGCACCCACAGCCACGGCGACCTGCCGTTCGACCCCTTCATGATCAAGCAGCGCCAGCCGTTCTGGATGTACGGCCTGGAAGAGCTGCGCTGCGACCTCACCGCCTTCAAGGAGGCCGTGAAGCTGGAGTCCGAGGGCAACGAGCACGGCCGTGACGTGCAGTACGCCGTCCTCTTCGACCGGATGTTCCGCTTCCCGGTCTCCGGCGACCGCAACCGCAACTACGACGGCCTCGGTGGCCAGCTGCTCTTCGCGTACCTCCACAAGCACGACGTCGTGCGCTGGACGGACAACAAGCTGAAGATCGACTGGATGCGCGCCCCGCAGGTCACCAACCAGCTGTGCGCCGAGATCGAGGACCTCTACCGGGCCGGCATCGACCGCCCGAAGCTCGTCCACTGGTTCAAGGCCTACGAGCTGGTCTCCACCTACCTCGCCCCGCACCCGGGTTCCAAGTGGGCCAAGGGCCCCGACGCCCTGGACATGACGCAGCCGCCGCGCAAGCTCGTGGACGACGTGCTTCCGGACGAGTTTCCGCTCAGCATGTTCTTTGAGGCGCTCGCCAAGAAGCTCAAGGGCACGATCGCAGCGACCAAGGGCATCACCGCCCGGAACGCGGAGCAGGCCGAGCGAGTCGCCGCGTGAGCACTCGCCCACAGGAGGCTGCACAGATGAACGGCTCCGGGAACGGCAACGGAAAGCTGCACGGAGCGGTGGTGGCGGTGGCCGGGGCCGGTGGGCCCGCCGGCCGCGCCACCCTGCTCCGCCTCGCCGAGGCGGGTGCGGTGGTCATCGCGTCCGACGCCGATCCGGCGCGGCTCGCGGAGGCCGTGGACGCAGCGCGCTACGCCCACGGTGGCGCCACCATCACCGGTGACACCGTGGACCTGCTCGACCTGGACGCCACCAAGGCCTGGGCCGAGCAGACCGAGAAGGAGTTCGGCCGGATCGACGGCCTGGTGCACCTCGTCGGCGGCTGGCGCGGCAGCAAGACCTTCACCGATACGGACCTCGCGGACTGGACCTTCCTGGAGAAGCTCCTCATCCGCACGGTCCAGCACACCTCGCTGGCCTTCCACGACGGGCTGCTGCGCAGCGACCGCGGGCGCTACGTGCTGATCAGCCAGTCCGGGGCGCACAAGCCGGTCGCCAACAACGCCGCGTACAACGCGGGCAAGGCGGCGGCCGAGGCGTGGACCCTGGCCATGGCGGACTCCTTCCGTAAGGCGGGGGGTGACGAGGGTCCCGGAGCGGCAGCTGCGATCCTGGTCATCAAGGCACTGGTGCACGAGGCGATGCGCGCCGAGCGTCCCACTGCGAAGTTCGCGGGCTTCACCGACGTGACGGAACTGGCCGAGGCCATCGCCGGCGTCTGGGAGCGGCCCGCCATCGATGTGAACGGACAGCGTCTGTGGCTCACTCCGCAACCGTGACAACCGAGGCAGGGAAGACCGACGCCCGGCGCCACCACGACCCGGCGGTGCGCGGGTTCGCGAGCGACAACTACGCGGGCGTGCATCCGGAGGTCCTGGCCGCCGTCGCGCTCGCCAACGGCGGCCACCAGGTCGCCTACGGCGAGGACGACTACACCGAACACCTGCAGAAGGTCATCCGCAGCCACTTCGGGCCGTACGCGGAAGCGTTCCCGGTCTTCAACGGCACCGGCGCGAACGTCACCGCCCTCCAGGCGATGACGGACCGCTGGGGTGCGGTGATCTGCGCCAAGAGCGCCCACATCAACGTGGACGAGGGCGGCGCGCCGGAGCGGATGGCGGGCCTCAAACTGCTCGCCGTACCGACCCCGGACGGCAAGCTCACCCCCGAACTGATCGACCAGGAGGCCTGGGGCTTCGAGGACGAGCACCGGGCGATGCCGCAGGTCGTGTCGATCACCCAGAACACCGAGCTGGGCACGGTCTACACCCCGGACGAGATCCGGGCGATCTGCGAGCACGCCCACGGGCTCGGCATGAAGGTCCACCTCGACGGTGCCCGGATAGCCAACGCCGCGGCCTCCCTCGACGTGCCGATGCGCGCCTTCACGAACGCGGTCGGCGTGGACGTGCTGTCGTACGGCGGCACCAAGAACGGCATGATGTTCGGCGAGGCCGTGGTGGTGCTCAACCCGGACGCGGTCCGGCAGATGAAGCACATCCGCAAGATGTCGATGCAGCTCGCGTCCAAGATGCGCTTCGTGTCGGTGCAGCTGGAGGCCCTGCTCGCCAAGGACCTGTGGCTGCGCAACGCCCGGCACGCCAACGCGATGGCGCAGCGGCTCGCCGCCGGCGTGCGCGAGACGGACGGCGTGGAGATCCTCTACCCGGTGCAGGCGAACGCGGTGTTCGCGCGGCTGCCCCACGAGGTCTCCCGGCGGCTGCAGAAGCGCTACCGCTTCTACTTCTGGGACGAGGCCGCGGGCGACGTCCGCTGGATGTGCGGCTTCGACACCCAGGAAGAGGACGTGGACGGCTTCCTCCAGGCACTGAAGGAAGAGCTGGCGCGCTAGTCGACGCACCGCGAGAAGTGCATAGACATGCCCTCGACCGTAAATCCATTGGTTTGCGGTCGGGGGTTTGCCTATGCTCCGGCCATGCAGCTGATCCAACAGGACCCGGACATCCAGGCCTACTTGGTGTCCGACGAGGCGATCGACCACTGGAATCCGATCGTCCAGGAAACCGCCGACGCCCTTTGGCTCACCGGCGGCGACGCATACTCATACGCCAGGGCCGCCTTCGAGTTCGTCCGCGACGCCATCCCGCACGCGGGCGACTCCGGCGACCCGCGCGTCACCTGGCGCGCGTCCGACGTCCTCGCCGCACCGGGTGGCATCTGCTACGCCAAATCCCATGCCCTCGTCGCCCTGCTGCGCGCCCGGGGCGTCCCAGGAGCCCTGTGCTACCAGCGCCTCGCCGACGACGACGGTGCGAACCCCGTCGTGCACGGCCTGATCGCCCTGCGGCTGCCCGGCAGCACCCGCTGGTCCCGCCTCGATCCGCGCGGCAACAAGCCCGGCGTGGACGCCCGGTTCGACCTCGACCGGGAACGACTGGCCTTCCCCGTGCGTCCGGAACTCGGCGAGATCGACTACCCCGAACTCCACGCCGTCCCGCACCCGGCCGTTCTCAAGGCCCTTCAGGAGTCCGCGGACCGGCCGCAGTCTTGGCGGAACCTGCCGACGGCCCTGTAGCCCCGGTGCGAGCGGGCCGTCCGGGCCGCCGGGGGCGCCCGTCCCGCGCCGCCACCACCAGGACGTGCAACAGCGCCGCTGCGAGCAGCAGTCCGGCGATCCCGGTCAGCAGCGCCGCCGCGGGCGCGTCGGCCACGATCCCCACCAGGGCCGCCCCGGTCGACGCCGCCGTCACCTTCAGTCCCGCACCCAGGGTGAACACCTGGGTCCGCACCCCGTCCGGCGCGTACTGCGCACGGATCCGCAGCGTGGCCGTGAGCAGCGGCCCGTCACACACCCCGGCGAGCGCGAACAGCGCGGCCGTCACGGCCACCGACGGGGCGAACGCGGCCGCCGCGAGGGCCGCACCGGTGCCGGCCAGCGCCCACCGCACCAGCCGGCCGGGCTCCACGGACGTCATCCGGCCCAGCGTGAGCGAGCCGCCCAGCGCGCCCACCGCGAAGGCCGTCATCAGTACGCCCCCGCCGCCCGGGCTGCCGAGCTCGGTGGCCAGCAGCACCGAGACGGTGGTGAGCGAGCCGATGCCCACGAAGCCCAGGGTCGTCGCCGAGGTGACCGCCCGCAGCTCGCGGACCCGCCACAGGGCCGCGAGCCCCGCTCCCAGTCCGGCCCGGGGCGCGCCGGGAGTCCGGCCCGCGCCCTGGTCCTCGTACGGGAGGGTGGCCGCCAGCGCGGCCGCCACGGCTCCGGACGCCGCCAGGACGGCCATGGCGGGCCCGGCCGAGCCCAGCGCCGCGACCAGGCCGACCGCCGCCGGCGCGGTGACGGCCGCCGCGTTGTAGGTCGCGGCGTCCCAGCCGTACGCCCGGTCCCGCCCGGGCCCTGCCGGCACCAGACCGGTGATCAGGCTGGACAGTCCGCCCGTCACCATCGGCCCGCAGGAGCCGCCCAGCACCGCCACGACCAGTACCAGCGGGGCGGGGGCCCGACCGAGAAGGACGGTCAGCGCCGCGACGGCCGTCGCGAACCCGGCCAGGGCGCCGGCGTGGAACAGGCGCGGCCGGCGGGTCCGGGCCGCCGCAGCGCCCGCGAGCGGGGCCGCCAGGACGTGCGGGGCCAGCCAGGCGGTCAGGACGAACGCCCCGTGCGCCGCGCTCCCGGTGCGCTCCAGGGCCAGCAGCACCACGGCCATGCCCATGCCCTCCGAGGCGATGCGTGCGGCCAGTGCCGCCGCCAGGTACCGCCCGAATCCGCCCATGGGGTCCCTCCCCGGTATGCTGTAACGCCATAGACGCGCAAGACGTTACGTCATGCGCGTGCATGGCGAAAGGACGTGCGGATGGGTGACTCGCGGGGCGGCTTCTCGGCGGCCCGGAGGCTGATAGACCTCGCCGAAGCGGTCCGGGCGACCCCCGAACTGCCGCGCGCCGCCCTCGCGGAGCTACTGGCCGGGCACGGGGAGCGGCCCGCCGACCTCACGCAGGAGGCGTTCCCCGAGGCGAGCGCGGCCGAACTGCGCGCCGCGGCCCGGCGGATGGGGAAGGTGCTCGGGGAGGTCGACGAGGACCGCGCCGCCGAGGCCCTCAACGCGCTGCTCGTGGAGTACGGCACCCGCCCCCGCCTGACCCGGCACGACGGCTACCCCTGGCACCTGCACGTCGACCGGGGCGACGAGGCCGGCTGGGGCGATTGGTTCCTCGCCTCGGGCGCCCTCGCGCTGGCCCAGCTGCTGACGGAGCACGGGCGGATCGCCTGGGGCGCCTGTGCCGCGGCGGGCTGCGGGCGGTTCTTCCTCGCCACCGGACCGGGGAGCACGCGCCGCTACTGCTCCGGCACCTGCGCCACGCGGGCGAGGGTCGCGGCCCACCGCCGCCGGAGGCTGGAGGCGCAGGACTGAGCCCCCGGTGCGACCCGCCCGCTCCGGGCCGGGCTGGGCAAGGGCGCCCCCGGCGGCTACGGCGGTGCGCTCGCGCACACCGGCGGGCGGGTCGAACCGGGGGCCCTTCGATCCGTCAAGTCACGAGATCCAGGGGCATGACGGGAGCCGCCGGGCGCGGCCTACTGGAGGGGATCATTCCGACTTCCTTCACGAGGAGAACGGCCATGACCCACCCCATTCGACCTCGACCCCGACCCCGCTCTCAACCCCGACCCCGACGTCTCGCCCTGCTGGTGGCCTCGACGGCCATCGCCGCGGGAGGCGTGCTCGTACCCACGTCCGCTTTCGCCACCACCCCGACGGCGCCGCACGGAGTCGTGGCGGACGCCACCGACGGCGGGGTGCACGTCCCGGGCGGCGGGCAGCAGTGGCAGTGCTTCGCCGCCCCGTGCGAACCGCCCGGCAACACCGTTCCGGAAGCGGACCCCCACGAAGGATGGGACCCCTACGGCACGGGGGACGTCGGGGTGCGCGTCCCGGACGGGGAGCCGCAGTGGCAGTATTTCGCCGCTCCCTGTGGGCCGCCCAGCGGTGCCCGGCCCTGAGGGCCTGCGGGCCGGGAGGCCCGCGCCACGGGCGGAGGCGATCAGCCGGCGTCGCGGACCTCGGCCGCCGTCGGCGCGGTTCCGCCCAGGTGGGCCGGGAGCCACCACGAGTCGTCGGCGCCCTTGGGCTTCTCCGGGTAGGCGCGCTGCGCGGCGTCCAGCAGCTCCTGGACGCGCTCGCGCAGCCGACGGGTGATGGCGCCGGCGTACTGGTCCGCCGGGGCCTCCACGGGCTCGCCCACGCGCATCGTCACCGGGATGTGGCTGCGCTTGAGGTTCTTCGGACGGCCCTTGGTCCACAGCCGCTGGGTGCCCCACAGCGCCACCGGGATCAGCGGGACCCCGGCCTCCTGCGCCATGCGCGCGGCACCCGACTTGAAGCTCTTGAGCGTGAAGGACTGGGAGATCGTCGCCTCGGGGAAGACGCCGATGATCTCGCCGGCCCGCAGCGAGTCCAGGGCGTGCTGGTAGGCGGCCTCGCCCTGCTTGCGGTCGACGGGGATGTGCTTCATCGCGCGCATCAGCGGACCGGACACCTTGTGCCGGAACACCGACTCCTTGGCCATGAAACGGACCAGTCGCTTCTGCGGCCGCGCCGTCAGGCCGGCGAAGATGAAGTCGAGGTATCCGATGTGGTTCGACACCAGGACCGCACCGCCCTTGCGGGGGATGTTCTCGGTGCCCTTCATGTCGATACGGATGTCCAGCGCGCGGAAGAGACCGTGCGCGGCGCCGATCACCGGAGGGTAGACGAGCTCAGCCATGGTGGGGGAGACCCCGCTTTCTGCCTGGGGAGGTGCTCCCGGCCGGAAGTTACGGAAGCGTAGGTACGCGACCATGGGGATCGTGCCCCATACGCGGCCCGCTGGCCAGTCCAGAAGCTCCTACCCGGGGAGATTCTCATCACGCCGGGAATGTCGCGGGTCCGTGGGGTGCTCCGATCCACGGACGAGCGTACGAGGATGATGTACGCGGACGAAATGCGGTGAGGGGAGCGCGGGTGCTCGGGCAGGAAGACGGGGGGACCCGGCTGGGCGCGGCCGAGTTGGGCTCGGAACCGGGGGAGCGGGCCAGCCTGGTGCAGTTCTCCAGCGCCTTCTGCCAGCCCTGCCGGGCCACGCGGCGGATCCTCGCCGAGGTCGCGGCGATGGTGGACGGGGTGGCGCACATCGAGATCGACGCGGAGGAGCGGCTCGAACTGGTGCGGGCCCTCGGGATCGAGAAGACCCCGACCGTGCTGGTCCTGGACCGGGCCGGCCGGATCGTGCGGCGGGCGGCCGGAATGCCGCGCAAGGTGGACGTGATCGCCGCCCTCGGGGCCGCCGTATGACGCGCGGCCCGGCCGCCGGGCGGCCCGATGTGGCGGGGCCGGGGGCGCCGGTGCGCGCGCCCGCACGCAGCGTGACGCGCCTGACATCTGCCCGATCTCGCTTGACTGCGTCCACGGGAGATCGCCACGCTGGCGGCATGCGGTATGAACTCCTGCTCTACGGACGGGTCCATGTGGACCTCGTCCGCCACGCGAGCGCGCGCTGTCGGGGCCACTGAACAGCCCGGCCCCCGATTCCCGACAGTGCCCGCGCGTCCCGCGGCAGAAGGCAGACCCCTGATGACTGCTCCGACGGTCCCGACGGTCCCCACGGCTCCGTCCCCCCGTTCCCCCCTCTCCCTCCGTTCCGGCGCCGCAACGGCCACCGACGCGGCCCGCACCGGCTCGCCCGACCTGTTGCGTTCGGTCTTCCGGCAGCACGCCGCGGGGGTCGCGGTGATCACCGCCCAGGACGGCGGGCGCCCGGTGGGGTTCACCGCCACCTCCCTCAACTCCGTCTCCGCCGATCCGCCGCTGCTGTCCTTCACGATCTCCACCGGGGCCTCCAGCTGGCCCGCGGTGCGCGACAGCGAGTACCTGGGCGTCCACATACTGGGCGAGCACCAGCGGGAGCTGGCGGGCCTGTTCGCCCGCAGCGGAGCCGACCGCTTCGGCCCGCCGACCGGCTGGGCCGGCGGCCCGCACGGGGTGCCGGTGCTGGACGGCGTACTGGCGTGGCTGGTCTGCCGGGTGGTCGCGCGTGTGCCCGCCGGTGAACATCGTGTGATCATCGCTGAGGCGGTCGTCGGAGATCCGGCCGGGGAAGGCCGTCCCCTGCTGTACCACCAGGGGCGCTTCAACGCATTGCGCGACTGAATCGTCCCTGCTCGGCAGGGTTGGGCGGCGTTGGGCAGATCACAGTTCGCCAGCCTTGCGACTTGGCGGGACCCACGGTGTACTGACGAGTAACATTCCCTTCGGAGCGCGGGCCGCCCCGACCGGGATCCGCCCGACAAGGCGCCTATGCTGCCTGCATAAGGCGGTACCAGAAAAGACGATGCGGTAGGAGAGCCGGCGTGAGCCTGAGGATCGTTGTCTGTGTGAAGTACGTGCCCGACGCCACGGGCGACCGGCAGTTCACCGAGGACTTGACCGTCAACCGTGACGACGTCGACGGCCTGCTGTCGGAGCTCGACGAGTACGCCGTCGAGCAGGCGCTGCAGATCGCCGACGAGGCCGACGATGCCGAGATCACCGTTCTGACGGTGGGCCCCGAGGACGCCAAGGACGCGCTGCGCAAGGCGCTCTCGATGGGCGCCGACAAGGCCATCCACGTCGAGGACGACGACCTGCACGGCAGCGACGTCATGGGCACCTCGCTGGTGCTCGCCAAGGCGATCGAGAAGGCCGGCTACGACCTGGTCATCACCGGCATGGCGTCGACCGACGGCACCATGGGCGTGCTGCCGGCGATCCTGGCCGAGCGCCTGGGCGTCCCGCAGGTCACCCTGCTCTCCGAGGTCAAGGTCGAGGACGGCACCGTGACCGGCCGCCGCGACGGCGACACGGCGAGCGAGCAGCTGGAGGCATCCCTCCCCGCGCTCGTCTCGGTGACGGACCAGTCGGGCGAGGCCCGCTACCCGTCCTTCAAGGGCATCATGGCCGCCAAGAAGAAGCCGGTCGAGTCCTGGGACCTGTCCGACCTGGACCTGGAGTCCGACGAGGTCGGCCTCGAAGGCTCCTGGACCGCGGTCGACTCCGCGGCGCAGCGCCCGGCCCGTACCGCCGGCACGATCGTCAAGGACGAGGGCGAGGGCGGCAAGCAGCTGGCCGAGTTCCTGGCCGGCCAGAAGTTCATCTAAGAACCTCGGCCACCCCTCTTAGCCCCCAGACACTTCGCAATCGCAGGAGAGCAGTCCCATGGCTGAAGTTCTCGTCTACGTCGACCACGTGGACGGCGCCGTCCGCAAGCCCACCCTCGAGCTGCTGACGCTGGCCCGCCGCATCGGCGAGCCCGTCGCCGTCGCGCTGGGCGCCGGTGCCGACGCCACCGCCGCGGTGCTCGCCGAGCACGGCGCGGTCAAGGTCCTCACCGCCGACGCCCCCGAGTTCACCGAGTACCTCGTGGTGCCGAAGGTGGACGCGCTCCAGGCCGCGTACGACGCCGTGTCCCCGGCCGCCGTGCTCGTCCCGTCCTCCGCCGAGGGCAAGGAGATCGCCGCCCGCCTCGCCGTGCGCATCGGCTCGGGCATCATCACCGACGCCATCGACCTGGAGGCGGGTGACGAGGGTCCGGTCGCGACGCAGTCCGCCTTCGCCGCGTCGTTCACCACCAAGTCCCGCGTCTCCAAGGGCACTCCGGTCATCACCGTGAAGCCGAACTCGGCCCCGGTCGAGGCCGCTCCGGCCGCCGGCGCCGTCGAGGCGCTCGCCGTCACCTTCGGCGCCCTGGCCACCGGCACCAAGGTCACCGGTCGCACCCCGCGCGAGTCGACCGGCCGCCCCGAGCTGACCGAGGCCGCGATCGTCGTCTCCGGCGGCCGTGGCGTCAACGGTGCCGAGAACTTCCACATCATCGAGGACCTCGCGGACTCCCTCGGTGCGGCCGTCGGCGCCTCGCGCGCCGCCGTGGACGCCGGCTGGTACCCGCACTCCAACCAGGTCGGCCAGACCGGCAAGTCGGTCTCCCCGCAGCTGTACATCGCCTCCGGCATCTCGGGCGCGATCCAGCACCGGGCCGGCATGCAGACCTCGAAGACCATCGTGGCCATCAACAAGGACGCCGAGGCCCCGATCTTCGACCTCGTCGACTACGGCGTCGTCGGCGACCTCTTCGCCGTCGTTCCGCAGCTGACCGACGAGATCAAGGCGCGCAAGGGCTAGTCGCCCCGCCCCCGGGACGAGGAAGCGACGCGTACCGGTTGCACGAACGAGCGAGGGCCTTCCGGGGCCGGTGTGGACGGTGACGTCCCCACCGGACCGGGAGGCCCTCGTCGTATGCGGCCCCCGTCGTATGGCACTCGCCTGCCTGGTGGTGCTGCTCGTCCTGATGGGTGCCTCCGACCTGGTCGACGAGGACAACCACGGGCTGGCGACGGCGCTGACGGCCGGTGGCTCCATCGGGGTGCTGCTGCTGTTCTGGCCGCCGGCCCCGTGGTGGGTGGGGGTGCTGGTCCTGCTCCTGTCGGGGGTCGTGCTGCTGGTCCTGTCCTACCTCGTCCAGGAGCTGGTGGGCGCGGTGGTCCGGCGGGACCCTTGGGTGGCCTGGCTCGGCACCGAGGTCGGGCTGTTCAACGCGGTGCTGTGTGTCACCGCGTGGCCCCGGGTCGTTCGCCCAGGGCGGCAGGGGGACCATTGACGGAGCGGAACCCCGTGACTAAATTCTGCTATGCGGATCTAAGCTTCCGTGAAGTGGAAAAGAGGAGAGTGCACGATGGGTCAGCAGGAGAAGGTGGCGACGAGCCTCGCAGGCGCGGTCAGCGAGGGCATCAGCGCCTCCCTCGCGCCGGTGGACGCGGAACTCGCGCGCCACTACCCGGGCGACCCCGGCACCCGGCAGCCCATCCACACGGTCTACGTACCCGGTGACGTGTTCGCCGCGGACACCATCCGCTCCTGGGGCGACCAGGCCCTCGCCGTCCTCGACGAGCACGCCCCGGACGCCGCCACCTTCGCCAAGGTGCTCGGCATCTCCGACGAGCTGGCCGTACCCGTCTACGACCGCGTCCGCGCCAAGCTGCTCAGCGAGCCCGTCGAGGACCTCCGCATCGACTTCGAGGACGGCTTCGGGGTCCGCTCCGACGAGGAGGAGGACCAGGCCGCGGCCCGCGCCGCCCGCCTCGTCTCGGAGGCCTTCTCCAACGGCACCAACGCGCCGTACATGGGCATCCGCATGAAGTGCATGGAGTCCAACGTCCGCGACCGCGGCATCCGCACCACGGACATCTTCCTCTCCGGCCTGCTGGAGCACGGCGGTATCCCCGAGGGCCTGGTCCTGACCCTCCCGAAGGTCACCTACGCCGAGCAGGTCAGCGCCTTCGTCAAGCTGCTGGAGGCCTTCGAGACCACCCGGGGCCTGCGCCCGGGCCGGATCGGCTTCGAGATCCAGATCGAGACCAGCCAGTCCATCGTCGCCTCCGACGGCACCGCCACGGTTGCCCGGATGATCGAGGCCTCCCAGGGCCGCGCCACGGGCCTGCACTACGGCACTTTCGACTACAGCGCCTGCGTCGGCGTCTCGGCCGCCTACCAGTCGAGCGACCACCCCGCCGCCGACCACGCGAAGGCGATCATGCAGGTCGCGGCCGCCGGCACCGGGGTACGCGTTTCCGACGGCTCGACCAACGTCCTGCCGATCGGCACCACCGAGCACGTCCACGAGGCCTGGAAGCTGCACTACGGCCTGACCCGCCGCGCCCTGGCCCGCGCCTACTACCAGGGCTGGGACATGCACCCGGCGCATCTGCCGACCCGCTACGCGGCCGTCTTCACCTTCTACCGCGAGGGCCTGGAGGCCGCCGCCGCGCGCCTGAAGGCGTACGTCGCCAAGATCGAGGGCGACGTGATGGACGAGCCGGCCACCGCCAAGGCCCTGGCCGGATACCTGGTCCGCGGGCTCGACTGCGGCGCGGTGGGCACCGAAGAGGTCACCGCCCTCACCGGCCTGACCCGCGCGGAACTGGACGCCTTCGCCATCCCGCGCCGCTCGGCCACCCTGACGGCCACCAGTTGATCCCGCCGACGGCCTGAGCGGCCCGGCCCCGCGTCACCGGGGCCGAGCCGCCGCCGCGTCGTACGGCCCAGGGGAGGGCGGCAGCCACAGACGGACGGTGCCGTCGGAACCCGAGGCGGCGAGCAGGCTGCCGTCGGGGGAGAAGGCCACCCCGCGCAGGGCGGCCGGGTGCCCGCGCAGCGGGGCACCCAGGGAGGTGCCGGAGTCGGGCGCCCACAGTTCGAGGCTGTGGTCGCCCGCGACGGCGAGCAGCCGGCCGTCGGGCGAGAACGCCAGGTCGTGGACCGTCCGGGGGTGGCCGAGCAGCGTCGCACCGTGCTGTGTGCCCTCGTACTCGACGAGGCGTACGGCGCCGTCCGCGTGTCCGGACGCGAGGCGGCCGCCCGGGGCGAAGGAGAGCGCCGTCACGTCCGCCCGGTCGCCGCTCGGCCGGACCGGGCGCGGGCGACGGGAGGCGATGTCCCACACCTCGACCCGGTTCTCCCCGGCCAGGGCGAGCAGGTGTCCGTCGAGGGAGAAGCAGACCAGTCGAACGGTGGAGATCCCGGTCCGCGGGGTCGCCTCGTACGTCCGGCTCACACGGTTCCACAGGAACGGCGTGCCGCCCCGGTCCGTCGCGGCGCAGAGCACCCCGTCCGGGGCGACCGCCATCCACTTGTCCAGAGGGGTCAGGGCGCGTGGCGCCGTCCCGTCGTCGATCAGGGGCCACGCCCGGGGGCGTCCGCCCGGGCCGGTGAAGGAGATCGCCTCTCCGCCGGACACCACGTCAACGGTCTCTGCGGGCAGCCGCTCGCCCAGCGCCGGATCCCACACGAGTACCCGACGGTCCTTCGTGAGCGCGGCGATCCGGCGCCCGTCGGGAGAGAAGGCGAGGCCGCCCAGGGTGACGCCGTTGTCCGTCTGCAGGACCGGCAGCGGTACGGCGTGCCCGACGGCGAGCGCACGGGCGAGTACGCGGTCCCCGAGGGCGGTGGGGGGACGGGGGCCCGCGTGGAGTGACGGGCCGGCGCCCTCGACGGCCACGCCCAGCCGGAAGCAGCCGGGGGAGACGGCGACGGCGCACGGCTTCGTGCCGGGCCCGCTCCGCATCGACCCCAACGGCTGTCCGGTCTCCGTCTCCCAGAGCCGCACCGTTCCCGTGTGACCGATGGCGGCCAGGATCCGGGCGTCGGGGGAGAAGGCGAGGCTCCGGACGGGGTCGCCGTCACAGTCCAGGA